>NZ_JBSXMZ010000059.1:0-182634 GCF_054073265.1 Kribbella sp. CWNU-51 | reverse complement strand
CTACCACACCCCCCGCGAAATGTTCGCTACCCTCCTCATCGACGACCTACACCGCGTTGCGACCACCCCCTGATCTCGCCGACACTTTTGTTCCCCACCGGCCCGGCCGGCGCACCTAGAGCAGCCGGAGGCGATCGACTTCTTCGTCGCTGAGGACGGCGTCCAGACTCGCCAGCACTTCTAGTTCAGTTGAGGTCAAGCTCGGTGAACAACGTCAGCTGGATGCCGCCGGGGGTTTCCAGGCGGGCGTTCAGCGAGTTCCACGGGGTGCGGGTCGGCTCGGCGATCACCGAGGCGCCGGCGGCGGCCAGTGTGCGCGTCGTCTCCGCGGAGTCGTCGACCTCGAAGGCGACGCGGTACTTGCCGGCCACGCGGCGGCCGACCTCGACCTCGTCGATGAAGTCGGCCTGGCCCGGGTCGGCGATCTCGAGCGTGGCCCGTTCGACCTCGAGGATCGTCACCCGTCCGTTCTCCGACGAGTACGACGCCCGCTCCGGCAGCCCGAGCACGTCCCGGTAGAACGCCACCGCCTCCTCGTAGTCGTCCGCTGTCACGACCAACCGCAGTTCCTTGACCGTCATGGCGTCAGTATCGGGCCCTGATAGGGCTACCACCCCTGGGCCAGCGCAGTGGTCCGCGGTGCCGGGGTGAGGCGGTAGCCGGTGTTCGCCGAGAACTCGGCCGACAGGGCGAACCGGTCCCCGCGGACCACGGTGTGGCGCCACTCGACCGGGCGGTTCTGTGTGGTGCCCTGGCGAATGATGGAGAACACCGCGGCGTTGGCCGGGCAGTGCAGCAACACTCGCTCGGCCGGTGTCGGGTTGATGGCGCGGATGTCCTCGCGGCCGTGGTCGAGGCTGAGACCGGTCCGGACGGACAACTCGTTGTAGAGGCTGGTGTGGGTGAAGTCGGCGTCGAGAAGTGGTTCGGCGAGTGATGCGGGGAGCCAGACCCGGTCCAGGGCCAGCGGTTCGTCACCGGCGTACCGGAGCCGCTCGAGGTACAGCAGTGGGCTCGACGCCTCCAGGTCGAGCCGGGCCGCGATGACGCCGTCGGCTCTGATGTCGAGCGCCCGTACGACGCTGTGCTGTGCCAGACCGGATGCCTCGACGGACGAGAACAGGCTGTAGAGCGCGCCCATCGGCTGCCGGATCTCCGGCGCGGCCGCGACGCGGGGCTGGCGGCCGCGTTCGGCCACGATCAGGCCGTCGGAGCGCAGTTGGCCGAGTGCCTGCCGGACCGTGTGCCGGCTCACCTCGTAGTCCTCGACCAGAGCGAGCTCACCGGGGAAGGCCTCGTCGAACTCCCCGGACCGCAGCCGCCGGACCAGATCCTGCTGCATCTGCTTCCAGAGCGGCTGGCCGCCGGAGCGGTCGAGCCTGCGCACGGTCATCTCGGGGTGTCCTCCCAGTGGGCTTGCTAAATGTCCGGTCATCTCATAGCTTAAATGTGCGTACATTTCTGCGAAAGGAGCCGGCCCGATGGTGCAGGTCGAGGTTAGGCCACCCGTCACCCCGGTCGCTGCTCTTCACCACCCGCGCCTGCATGCTGCCTGGTCCGGAGTGACCCAGCGGGCCGTCGGCCTGCTCGTTGTGCTGGCCCTCGCCGCGATCGCACTCCCGCTCGGTCGACTCGTTCCGGTCGTCGGCGGTCCCGTGTTCGGGATCGTCCTCGGGGTGCTGGGCGGCTTGCTGATCCCGGCGCTGCGTGCCGAGCGGTGCCGGCCGGGCTACGACTTCGCCTCGAGGAACCTGCTCCAACTGTCGATCGTCATCCTCGGCACGGGCCTGTCTCTCCAGCAGGTGGCTCGCGTCGGCGCTTCATCGCTGCCGGTGATGCTCGGCACACTGGCGATCGCGCTCGGCGGCGCCTGGCTCTTCGGCCGACTGCTCGGCGTCCGCGGTGATACGCAGACGCTGATCGGCGTCGGTACGGCGATTTGCGGCGCATCCGCGATCGCGGCGGCAACAGCGGCGATCGGGGCGAAACGCTCCTCCGTTGCCTACGCACTGGCGACGATCTTCACCTTCAACGTGGTCGCCGTACTCACGTTCCCGCCGCTCGGCCACCTGCTCGGTCTCAGTCCGGAAGCCTTCGGACTGTGGGCCGGTACGGCGATCAACGACACGTCGTCCGTGGTCGCGGCCGGGTATGCCTACAGTCAGAGCGCCGGCGACCAAGCCCTCGTCGTCAAGCTGACGCGCTCGTTAACGCTCGTACCAATCGTTTTGGTGCTGGTCTTCCTCAAGTCGCGCCGCGATTCCCGGGTGGCCGGCGCCAAGACCAAGCTGCCCTGGCGCAAGCTGGTCCCGATGTTCCTGATCGGTTTCATCGCGGCCGCGGGTCTCCGGAGTGCAGGCGCCGTACCCGAGACCTGGCTGCCGACGCTCAGCCTGATCGGCACCTTCCTGATCACGTCCGCGCTGGTCGCGATCGGCCTCTCACTCCGGCCGAAGGAACTGCGCGACGCAGGACCCAGGCCGCTCCTGCTCGGAGCGATCCTCTGGATCCTGGTCGCGCTCGGCAGCCTCGGGCTTCAGTCGCTCTCGTAAGCGGCCTGGCGGACCTGGATCTTCTGGATCCGCGGTACGTCGAGCTTGCTGCTGCGGTCGAAGCGGTAGATGCCGTTCTCTTCCTGGAACACGTCGGTCAGCTGCGTGTAGCAGTAGCCGAACATCAGCGGGTTGTCGAGCAACGCGTCGACCAGGCCGGCGAAGCGGGTGTAGAACTCCTCCTCGTCCGCGACCCGCTGTCCGTAACCCCAGGAGTCCTCGCTGCGCCCGCTCTTGCCCGCGGCCGCCGCCTCCGCGTTCCACCAGATGCCGCCGAACTCACTGCAGAAGTACGGCTGGCCGGCGTACGGCTGGGAGATCGGTCGCCCGTTGTGCCCGCCGGTGTTCCCGTACGGCTTGTCGTCGACCAGGCCGGCCATCTGCTTCGCGAACTCGGTCGGGTCCTGCTCGTAGTTGTGCGAGTCCCACACATCGGTCTCCGGCACGCGGTGCGAGTAGCCGGACGCGTCGAGCACCGGCCGGGTGGTGTCGGCGGCCTTCGTGGCGAGGAACATCGCGCGGGTGACGTCGTCCAGCTGGGTGATCCGGTCATGCAGGAGTTGGTGTGTCTCGTTCAGCGGGCACCACCCGATGATCGACGGGTGGCTGTAGTCGCGCTCGACCGCTTCCAGCCACTGCGCGACGTACGACGCCGTCGGCTGCTGATTGTCGTTGCCTGTGTCACCGACTCCCGAGCCCCAGTCGCCGAACTCACCCCAGACCAGGTACCCGAGCCGGTCCGCGTGGTACAGGAACCGCTCCTCGAACACCTTCTGGTGCAGTCGCGCGCCGTTGAACCCGGCCGCGATACTCAACTCGATGTCGCGGACCAGCGCCTCGTCGGACGGCGCCGTCATCAGGCTCTCCGGCCAGTACCCCTGGTCCAGCACGAGCCGCTGGAACACATGCCTGCCGTTGATCAGGATCGCCTTGCCGTTGATCGACACCGAGCGCAGTCCGGCGTAGCTGTCCGCGGTGTCCACAACGTTGCCGTCGGCATCGATCAGTTCGAGGAGTACGTCGTACAGGTGCGGGTCGGTCGTGTCCCAGTGACGGACCCGGTTGGCCGGGATCTGCAGTGTGAGCCGGGGCGCGAGGTCGAGGTCGGCGCGGACCTCCGCCCGCGTGACCTCGCCGTCGCTGTCCTTCAGCGTCGCGCGGATCTTCCAGTCCGGCTTGTTCGCCGACACCGGTACTTCGAGGTGGAAGCTGGAGCCGGCCACGTCCGGGGTGATCCGGGGGCGGCCCAGGTGTACGGTCGGCACGGCCTCGAGCCAGACGGTCTGCCAGATGCCGGTGGTCCGGGTGTAGAGGCAGCTGTGGTTGAAGTAGAGCTGACTTTGCTTGCCGCGCGCCTGCGGGCCCTTGTGGGTGTCGCGGGCGCGGACCACGATCGTGGCCTCCTCGCCCGGCTGGGCGACCTTGCTCAGGTTGGCGCTGAACGGCGTGAAGCCGCCGCGGTGCCGGACCACCTCGACGCCGTTCACCCACACGGTCGCGTCGTGGTCGACCGCCTGGAAGTGGAGTACGGCGTCCTTGCCGGACCACTCGGCCGGGATCGTCACGGTCGTCCGGTACCAAACGGCTTCCAGGAAGTCGACGTTCTCGATCCCTGACAGTTGCGTCTCCGGCGCGAACGGGACGGTGATCCGCTGTGCCAGGTCGCGCTCGCGCACTCCGCGCTCCAGCCCGGAGTCCGACCGATCGACCTCGAACTGCCACTCACCGTTCAGATTCACCCACTCCGCCCGGATGAACTGCGGACGCGGATACTCGGCACGAGGCTGGCTCATTCGTACTCCCGGAAGCTGAAGCGCGGCGGTCGACAAGCACAGTACAACGTTGGAAAAACCCCGGCAACGCCTCGCCCACCAACTGCTGTCACCCCCTCGCACCCGGCTCCGCTCGCCACCGCTCGCCCGCGGGGAGTGGAAACCAGGTGATCGAGGGTGGGGGTGGTCGCCTAAGGTTCGTGGTGATGATGCGTTTCTGAAGGTGTGCGCAATGCGGCAGGTGGATGCATCCCTGCCGTACTTCGCGTGCGCCGCGATCTCGGCCACCTGTCGATCGCGACCTTCAGAGGATCATCGTGTCCAGAATCTCCGATCGCCTCGTCCTGCGCACGCTGGACGGGGCGGTAGACCTGCTTGTGCAGGACCTTCGATCACTGCCTTCCATTCACTCGATCCGTCAGACGTCTGCCGTCACCGTGGAGTGTGCGGTGGACGGACGGCTCGACGAACTCGCGGCCTGTCCGCTCTACTCGACCGCCGCGATCGTCTTGCCAGACGGGACAAACGGCTTGCTGCGACACCTCGAGCAGTCGATGGAGCACGGCGTACTCGCGACGCTGAAACCGTCTGGGTTTCGGGTCGGCGCTGACGAGGCCAGGCCCGATCTCATCGCAGCCGTCGAACACCACCTCGGGTGGGTGAATCGGCCCGGCGACTGGGACGTCAACCTCACGCGGACGGGAGATGGCTGGGTCGCCGAGGTCGGTCCGCTCGCGTGGATGCGCAGGTTCGGGCGGCTGGAACGGTTGCCGTGGTCAACCACTCCGCTCGTTGCCGAGGTCCTTGTCCGGCTGGCGAAAGTACACAAGGATCACCGGGTCCTCGACCCGTTCTGTGGGACGGGCACGATCCTCCTCGCCGTACGCCGTCGTGAGCCGACTGTGCACGTTGTCGGCGCCGATCACGATCCGCGGGCGATCGCGATCGCCAGGCGCAACACGATGCCCTCGGCCCAGCTGACCCAAGGCAAGGCGGAAGCTCTCCCTTTCCCGCCCGGCAGCATGGATCGGATCGTCACGAACCTCCCGTTCGGCAAACAGGTCGGCAGCCACTGCGCCAACCGCACGCTCTACCCGACCGTCCTCGCCGAGATCGATCAGGTACTCGCGATCGACGGGAGAGCCGTCCTCCTCACCGAGGACAAACGCCTGCTACGCGAAGCGATCGACCGTCAGAAGGCGCTCAAGGTCATCCGCCAACGCCTGCTCAGATACAACGGCGCCACCCCGACCGCGTACGTCCTCACCCGCACCCGTCGAGCCTCGAGGTGACAGGGTTTGCCTACATGCCCAGAAGGCGAGCGCCGTTGTCTCGGCAAACGGCGCGGAGCCAGTCGTCGCCCAGGTCCAGGGACTCGAGGGATGAGAGTTGTACGGCGTACTCGTAGGGGATGTTGGGGAAGTCGGTGCCGAGGACGATGCGGTCCTCCAACTCACCCAGGCGGGAGATCAGATCGCGGGGGAAGGGCATCAGAGACTCGGTGAACGGAGTCAACGCCATCGTCGTGTCGAGGTGGACGTTCGGGTACGACGTCAGTGCGAGGTGCTCGGCGTATTCGGGCATGCCCAGGTGAGCGATGACTGCGGTCAGCTGTGGGTGCTTCCGCAGTACCTCTCCGAACGGGCCCGGACCGGTGTGCCGGCCGGGGATCGGGCCGGAGCCGCAGTGCACGACGACCGGTACGCCGGCCTCGGCCAGCTGACCCCACACGTCATCGAGCCGGCCGGACCGCGGGTCGTAGTCGCCCACCTGCAGGTGGACCTTGAAGATCCGGGTGCCCAGCTCCAAAGCCTCGCGCACGTACGCGGCCGCGCCCGGTTCCGGATAGAACGTCCCACTGGGCACGCAACCCGGCGTCGACGCGGCGAAGTCTCGCGCCCAGACGTTGAGCCACGCGGCCATGTCCGGCTTGTGCGGATACACGAGCGCGGGAAACGCCCGAACCCCCAACGTCTGAAGGGTTTTCAGCCGCTCCTCGACCGACGTCCGGTAGGTGATCGGCCAGTCGGTGCCGTAGTGCTCCGAGGCGTGATCGAAGTACGCCCAGACGGCGTTCATCACCTGGTCCGGCAGGAAGTGCACATGCACATCCACCAGCCCGTCCAGCCCCAACCGCTGCCACCAGCCTGGAACGTCTTCGTCGCGCACGGGCCCAGCCTAGACACGCGGTGCGGTTGCGCGGCGACTACCTAACGACCCATAGTGACTTTGGGCATTAGAAACGAGAGGCAGGGTCATGGACTATCGGCCGGAGTTGGTCGGCGGACATCTCGCGCTCGATCTGGTCAACACCATGGCGTGGCGGTTGGACGATCGGCGCCGGATCGACCGGATCGCGGATCCGGTCGGCCTCCGGCGGTGGTTGACGGCGACGGGCTTTGATCCGGCCGGGGAAGATCCAGGTGAGCTGCGCCGCACGCTGGTGCGATGCCGTGAGACGGCTTATGCCGTCCTGCGTCCGCTCACGGCCGGCGACGAGCCTCGCGCCGCCGATCTCGCCGTACTGCGGGAGGTGGTCGAGGACGCCGTACGCAACGCCACCCTGGTCAGCGCACGGCCGTTGACCTGGCGCGCCGGGACCGTCGCCGGCCAGGTGCGGTTGGCCGTCTGGCGGTTCTTCGAGGAGGAGGACCTGCACCGGTTGCGGCAGTGCGCCGACAACGATTGCGGCTGGTTGTTCCTGGACCGCAGCAAGAACGGTTCGCGGCGGTGGTGCAGTTCGGCGGACTGCGGCAATCGGGCCCGGGCACGCAGGCATTACCAGCGTCACTCCGGAGCGCCGGCATGATCGCGATCGACCGGACCGCCTTCGCCGCTGGAGTCCGGCTCGGGCTCGGCCCGGCCGGTGCGTCGTTCGTCCTGGCGCTCAGCTTCGGTGCCGAAGCCGAGGCTCGGGGCTGGGGACTCGGGCTGCCTGTCCTGTTCTCAGCTCTGGCGTTCTCCGGATCCGCCCAGTTCACGTTGCTGACGGCCTTGTCCGGAGGGACTGTGGTGGCCGCCATCGCCTCGGCTGCCTTGATCAACGGGCGCTATCTCGTCATGAGCATCGCCCTGAACGACAGCCTGCACGGCAGCCGGCTGTCCCGGGCACTCCAGGCCCAGGCCCTCGTGGACGCCTCGTTCGTCTTCGCTCACCGCGACGACGGACGGTACGACGTGTCCCGCTTGATCGGCGTCAGCCTGCCGCAATGGATCGCCTGGGTGCTCGGGACCGCGGTCGGCGCACTGACCGCTCCTTCGCCTGAGCTGATGCACCGGCTCGGGCTCGACGTCGTGTTCCCCGCGTTCTTCCTGGTGCTCGCGCTGGACGAACTGAGGCGGTCCCGTCGAGCGTTCGCCGCGTCGCTGCTCGGTGCCGTTATCGCCGCGGCCTTGTTGCTGGTGACCGATCCGGGCTACGCCCTGCTCGGCGCCACGGCCGCCGCACTGATCGGCCTGATTCCGGAGCGCGGCTCCGAGCCCGCGAAGCTTACGGAGGAGCCGTCATGAGGCTCTGGCTGGCCGCGCTGGCCGTCACCGTCGTCAACTGGCTCCTGAAGGCCGGTGGCCCGCTGTCGATCGGTGAACGCAGGCTGCCGCCGGCGGCGATCCGGGTGGTCGGTCTGATCGCTCCCGTGCTGCTGGCGGGTCTCATCGTGACAGAACTCGGCGGCAAGCGACTGGACTGGACACAACTCGCCGGAGTCGGTGCCGCCGGCATCCTTTCTGTTCTGAGACTTTCGCTGTTGCCGGCGGTCGCCGCGGGCATCGCCCTGACCGCCGGGCTGCGGCTGCTGCTCGGCTGACCAGGTCGAGAGGTCAGGACTCTGCGAGCCAGGAGAGTAGGCGGCCCTGGGACCAGGAGCGGCCTAGGGACTCGGCGTGGAGGGTTGAGTGGTCGAAGACGGCCAGGCCGATGATGCTGTGGCCGGAGGCGGGGCGGTCGCCGAAGGTTGGGATCGCCGGCGCGACGCCGACTCCCTCCACGGACACCCACGCCACCGGCCGGTTGGTGGCCGCTTCGTCGAGGCGGTGCAGGAAGCGCAGACGGCTCTCGAGCGAGAATTTCGACAGCGTCCACGTCGTGGTGACGACAGGCAGGGCGTCCGCGGGCACGCTTGCGAAGGCGTCGGGCAGCACCTCGACGGCGTCACCTCGCATGAGCAGCGGAGGCGCACTCGCCGCCAACGCCAGCTCCGCCTCGAGCCTCGCCATGTGCACTGCTTGATCTGGCCACACGCAGGCGCGCAACCATCGGGCCTCATCCGCGTCGGTCAGGTCGACCGGATCGAGGTCGACGCCGACCCGGCCGACGACTTCAGGTATCGCCCGCGCCGGAACTGGCCGGTCGCCCACGATCGAAGCCGACAGCTGCACGGGAGACGACGGATCGCCCAGCGATTGTCCGTTGCTGTACGCGATGCCAATCCGATCGACGGTGAGATTGAACCCGGCCGAACAGCCCACATCGATCAGCCCGACCGCGTTCGCGCCGACCCGGCGCGCTGCCTCGGCGATGGCCGGATACAGCACGGCGCCGCGCCCGGTCTCATTGGTCCACGGCTTCCGGCGTACGGCGATGGCCACGACCGAGTCGGTCATGCGCAGCAATGTGTCGATCGCCGCGCCGGCGGCAGCGTCGCTGTCCGCAGCGGCATAGGACGCGCTCAGTGCCGGGGCGCGTCCGGCGAGGGCGAGGTCGTGCAGCGCGGCGAGGATCACCTTGGGGTGCCGCTTGCGCGCCGGCGCCGTCTCGATGGCGCCCAGCGCCTCCTCGGACTCGCTCAGCGCCACGGCGACGCGCTCGTACAGCGGCGATGTGCCGGCGGCGTCGACCTCACCAAAGTGCCGATACACCTGAGCGAGTGCGCGGACCCTTCCCACGGATGGCGAGTCTAGGTCAGCGCGGACGGAAGGGGTCGTCGGCGGGGAGCCAGATGCCTGGGTCGGTCAGGTCGATCGCCACGTCGTCGGTGAGCGCCGACAGAGCGGCCCGTACGGCGGCGCGCGGCTCATCGCGGCGGGACACCAGCGCCCACGTCCAGACCGGCACCGGATCGGCCACCGGCCGACGGACCATATCCCGGGGCAGCGGCGTCGCGTCTCGCTTGGGCGAACTCACGACCGGTCGGCGCAGACGTCGTACGTGATCGAAGAACGCCGGCCCGGTGATCCCGTGATCGTCGATCCGGACCAGCTCGGCGCCGGTCGCCCGGGCGAACTCCACCGCGTAGATGTTCCATGACGCCCACGTCGCGGTGTCGGTGTCCAGCAGGACCGCTGTGTCCTTCGCGCGTACGGCGGACTCGTCCGGACCCAACGACACGGCGGACAACCGGTCCGCGCCGATCAGCCGGCCGTCGAGGTCCTGCTCGGCCAGATCGGTGGCTCGGACCCAGCAGATAGCCAGGTCGACGCTGCCATCGGCGACCCGGCCCGCCTGCGTGTGCGAGGGCATCACCCACGCGTCGACCCGCAGCTGCGCGACCCCCGAGGTGCGCTCGGCCAGATCGGCCGGACGCCAACTGACGTATCCGAGCCGCACCGGCTCACTCGCCGCGAAGCCGGCCGCCGTACGGCGCAACGCGTCGGCCTGCTCGAGCAGGGCGCGCGTCTGTGGGAGCAGCCTCTCGCCGATAGCCGTCAGGGTCACGGTACGGCGATCGCGCTCGAACAACCGGACGCCGAGGTCGCGCTCCAGCGATTTGATCTGCTGCGACAGCGACGGCCCGGCGATGTGCAGACGGGCGGCGGCGCGACCGAAGTTCAGCTCCTCCGCCACCGCCACGAAGTACCGCAAC
Organism: Kribbella sp. CWNU-51; assembly: GCF_054073265.1. NCBI lineage: Bacteria > Bacillati > Actinomycetota > Actinomycetes > Propionibacteriales > Kribbellaceae > Kribbella > Kribbella sp. CWNU-51. The sequence goes on along the minus strand of NZ_JBSXMZ010000059.1, from coordinate 172,509 downwards.
TGCCGCAGTTCCACGCACTGATCGTAGTAGGCCGGGCCTCCCAGCTGAGAGAAAACCGGTCGTGGAAAACCTCAGATGGTTCGACAACTATCGAAGTACAACCTTCGAGAAAGAGAGAACCATGAGTTCCCAGAAAGTCGCCGTCGTGACCGGTGCGTCCCAGGGCATCGGTGCGGCCCTCGTCGCGGCGTACCGCAAGCTCGGCTATGCCGTCGTCGCCAACTCCCGCACGATCGCACCGTCGGACGACCCGCTGGTGCTGACCGTGCCGGGCGATGTTGCCGAGCCGGGCCTGGGCAAGCGGATCATCGAGGCCGGGCTGCACGAGTTCGGCCGGATCGACACGCTGGTCAACAACGCCGGTGTCTTCCTCGCCAAGCCGTTCATCGAATACACCGCCGCGGACTACGACCTCGTCCTCGGGGTCAACCTGCGCGGGTTCTTCGAGCTCAGCCAGAGCGCCGCCGAGGCGATGCTGGCGCAGGGCGGCGGTCACATCGTCAACATCACCACCACCCTGGCCGATCACGCCCTCAGCACCGTGCCGTCCGCGCTGGCATCGCTCACCAAGGGCGGGCTGAACTCGGTCACGAAGTCGCTCGCCACCGAATACGCCTCCCGGGGCATCCGGGTCAACGCCGTTGCCCCCGGCGTCGTCCGTACGCCGATGCACCCGGCCGAGACGCATGAGTTCCTGGCCGCGCTGCACCCGGTCGGCCGGCTCGGTGAGATCGACGAGATCGTCGACGCCGTCATCTACCTGGAGGGCGCCGCGTTCGTGACCGGCGAGATCCTGCACGTCGACGGCGGCCAGCAGGCCGGTCACTGATGGCGCTTCCCTCGTTCGCCCCCAAACCCAACTCAGGAGAATTCTCATGACCGAACTCGACATCCTGCACACCGTCCTCGACGAGTGGAAGGCCGGCGTCGACGCCCACGAGCCGAAGCGGGTCGCGTCGACCTTCACCGACGACGCGATCTTCCAGGGCCTGCACCCGTACGGCGTAGGCCCGGACGACGTGGCCGAGTACTACGACTCACAGCCGCTCGGCATGAGCGCGTCGTACCGCATCGTCGAGCACCGGCGGCTGGCCGACGACCTGATCCTGGGGTACGCCGCGGTCGACTTCTCGTTCACCGACCGGCCGACGTTGCCGCTGTACCTGAGTGTGATCCTGCGCCAGGTCGGTGACTCCTGGCTGATCGCGCACTATCAGGTCTCGCGGCTCCCCGAGGTCTGATCGGACAGCCACAGGTTGGTGAGCCCTTTGAAATGGATGAGGAACTCCTCCTGCTCGTGGGCGGGGTAGGTGCCCGCGACGGTCTCCCGGAGCAGGCGGTCGAAGTCGGCGCCGCCGACCCACTCGCGGACGCGGGCGTCGAAGTCGGGCAGGTGCTCGGCACACCATTCGTGGTACTTCGCGGTCTCGAAGTGCTCGTCGGCCAGGGCCAGATACGCGTCGAGTTTGGCGTCGTAGTCGAGCGACTCGTCGTCGGCGATCGCGAAGTACCGCTCGGTGTGCAGGTCGATCTTGCTGCGCCGGCCGGTCGCCAGTGAGAACACCGACCACTTCACCAGCGCGCTGATCGCCCACGGGAAGTAGTAGTGCAGCGACGTCACCGCGACGTCCGGGCAGGCGTTGGCGTAGTCGATCGGGTAGACGTCGTCACCCTTGACCAGCATCTCGCAGGAGTTGAACTCCCAGCCGAAGAACGCGTTCACGATCCGGCTGATCGCCACCGCCTGGTGCCCGGCCGACGGGCTGAGGAAGTCGTGCGAGACGGCGTACCGGTTGTGCATCGGCTCATCCGGGCGGAAGTCCATCACCATCGTCTCGGCGCCGATCGACAGCGCCCGGGCGAACTTGTCGTACTCGACGGTCGCCTGCAGGTGCATCAGCATCTCGCCGGACTCGTCGTATGCCGTGTGCAGGTCGTCCTGGTTGTTGATCCGGGACACGCCCCGCCAGCCGCCGCCGTCGAACGGCTTCATGTACAGCGGGTAGCCGAGGTCGGCGGCGATCGCGTCCAGGTCGAACGACTTGTTGTACTTCGCCGACGTGTAGGCCCAGCGGACGTTGTCGAGCGGGTTCTTGTACGGCACCAGCACGGTCCGCGGGATCTTCAGCCCGAGCCGGAGCATCGCGCAGTACGCCGAGTGCTTCTCCATCGCCTGGAACGTGAACGGCGAGTTCAGCAGGTAGGTGCCGTTCATCAGCGCGGCCTTCTTCAGCCACTCGCGCGGGTGGTAGTACCAGTACGCGAGCCGGTCGATCACCAGCCCGACCCGGACCGGGTCGTTCAGGTCGAACGGCTCGATGGTCAGCCGCCGGGACCCGAACTCGTGCTCGTGCCCGTCGAGGCTGACCGGCCCGACCCGCTGCAGCAGCGCCTCGAACGCCTGCGGCCAGTCCTCCTCGGCTCCAAGCAACAACCCGATCAAATGCCGCGAGCGATCAGCCACAGTCATCCTCCGTACGTCGGCGTGCTTCGAGGGTAGGGACGTTCCGCCCGCCCGTCGACCGCACCGGCGCCCGGCGACGCGCTACGCCCGCTTGAGTTCGAGCACGGGAATGGTGCGGACCCCGGCAGTCCGGCGTTCGTACTCGGCGAATCCTGGGTAGCGTCGCGCCTGTTCGGCGTAGATGCGGTCCCGCTCGGCGCCGGTCAACTCGCGGACGCTCACCTTGTAGATCTCGGTTCCGCGTTCGATGGTGCCGTCTCCGGCGGCCGTCAGATTGCGGTACCAGTCCGGGTTGGTCGGTGCCCCGCCCTTGGTGGCGAAGACGTAGATCGTGTCCGGCTCGGTCTCGTCCGGGAGGTACATCGTCGGGACGACGTACTCCCGGCCGCTCGTGCGACCGCGGGTATGCAGCAGGGTCATCGGAGCGCCCTCGAAATTTCCGCCGACCCTGCCCTCGTTCGCCCGGAACTCCTCGATGGTCTTCGTGTTCCAGTCGCTCATCGCGAATCTCCTTGTCGTTCGTGGTCCCGGGTAGGAGCCGGGAGGCGGGCCACTTGCGAGTGTCGCCGCCGGGCAGCTGAGCAGGCATCACTGGATTCAGGTGATTCGCGGAACCGATCTCCTAGCAGAACCGCGGCAGGTGATGGGCGATCTGCCGGCGCCACCAGGGCCAGTCGTGCGCTACGTCGTACCCCCAGAGATCGAAGTCATGGGGGATGCCCTTCGCCTCCAGTACAGCGGCGGTCGCGCGAGCCGACGGCAGCGAGCCGGTGGGGTTGGTCTCCCAATCGCCCTGACCGACCGTGAGCACGATGAAGATCCGGTCGCGCAGCCACTGCAGGTGGTCGCCCTCGAGGTTCGGCAAGTAGTCGATCGGGTTGTTGAAGTACGTCGCCTCGCCGCGCTCACCCCACGCGTGCCAGCTGGCCGCGTCGTAGTTGCCGGACTGGCAGATCGCGATCGGGAACAGATCCGCCCGTTTGAACGCGAAGTTGAGCGCGTGGAAGGCGCCGAGGCTACAGCCTGTGGTGATGATGTCACTCACACCCGGGGAGTCCGAGCCGATCATCGGGACCACCTGATCGACGATCCACGACTCGTACAGCCCGTGCCGGCGGGCGCGGTCCTCGAGCTGGATGCTCCGGTCCGACCAGCTGACGTGGTCGAAGGAGTCCACGCAGTACAGCTTCACCCGGCCGGCCTCGATCAGGTCCGCGACCGCGTCGACCATGCCGTTGCTCTCGTAGTCCCAGGCCCGGCCCTGTTCGCTCGGGAAGACCAGCACCGGGCGGCCGAAATGCCCGTAGCGGATCACCGTCCCGCGGCGGTCAAGCCCCGGTGCCTCCAACTCGACCTGCTCCCGCTCCATCAGCCCCACCCCAGGTCTGTCGCAGTAGATCCGTGAGATCAGGATCCAGCACATCACGCCAGGCTGTGAAGTTGTGCATGTCCGGCGTTTCGCCGAACGCCACAGCGAGCCCGAGCTCGGCCAGTTTCGCCGCCATCACCCGGTTGTTGTGCACGTTCTCCTCGGAGGTCCCGGCGGTCATCCCGACCAGCGGCGTACTCGGCGCCGTGGTTGCCGTCAGCACCTGCTTCACGAAGCCGGTGACCCGGGCGTAGAACTCGAACTTCGACTCCTGCGGGTCCGTCTCCGGTGTGAAGAACGACCCGGACTGCAGGAACAGCCCGTCGAAGGTGCCGGGATAGTGCCATTCCGCGTGCAGCGCCGCGAGCGCTCCCAGGCTCGCGCCCATCATCACCGGCTTCCGGCTCCGGTACTGCGCCTGGACGGCAGGGAGCACGTGCTGCGTCAGGGCCTCGGCGTACTGCGGGTTGGCGGCGTACCAGAGGTTGCGGGCGGTGGGGTGGATCAGGACGAGCCGGAACGGCGCCAGGCTTGCAGAGGCGACCATCGCGCCGGCGTAGTGGGTCAGACCGGCGTACGTGGCGAACTCCGGACCGTCGTGGGCGAGCAGGAGCGGGAGCTCGAAGGTCGGCGCGATGCCTTCCGGTGCCCAGACCTGCGCGTCGACCGGCCCGAGCGGGGACTCCACGGTGAGCGGGGTCAGCGTCGACGCGATCGACTCAGCCGTGATCCAGGCGGGCTCGACGTACCCGGGGAGTGGCAGCCAGGAGTGCTCACCGAAGGCGCCGCCGACGAGCCGTGAGTTGGTCGGATCGGTCCGCATCCCGAGGTCGGCGATGTCGAACAGGTACTCCATCCGGTGCACGGACGGCCGCGGCAGGCGCAGCTCCCACCCGTAGTCGACCGGCTTGAACTCGAGCAGCTCGGCCGCGAGCCCGAGCTCCTGCCAGAGCCGGACGCCGGTGAAGGCATGCGAAGGGTCGCCGAGGCGGAACACCACCTCGGCCCCTTCGACCGCACTCAGCACAGCAGGCATCCGACCAAGGTACAACCGGAATCACTGACAACAGGTGTCAGTGATAGCGGTCTATCGTTGGATCGTGGTCGATCTCACGGACATCAGGGCAGTCACGGCGGACCTGCCGCGCAGCTACGAGGTGCTGGTGCGCGACCGGATCAAGTTCCGGGTCGGGCAGATCGTGTACCTGGCGGTGGCGCCGGACGAGCAGACGATCGGGATCGGGTTCCCGCGGGAGGAGCGAGCCGCGGCGCTGGCCGCCGAGCCGGACAAGTTCCTGCCGCCGCGGCCCTCGGACGAGCGGTTCCGGTGGATCGAGGTGCGGCTGGCCGCGCTCGAGTTCGACGAACTCCGCGAGCTGATCCTGGACGCCTGGGCGATGTGCGTCCCGAAGAAGGTCCGGGCCGACTACTTCGGCGAGTCGTAAGTCTGGGCCCAGGGCAACCATCTCATCCCCTGGTAGTAGGACAGAACCATTCCGATGGCCGATGGCCGACGGCGTTGCGCGGAGCACTCTTGAGGATGTGACCGGAGATTTCCTGCCCCGGCGCCGGCAGGCGTCGGTCCTCAGCCAAGCCCTGACCATTGTGATCGTGCTCGCCGTCGTGGGCCTGGCGGCCTATCTGTTCAGCTAGGAGTCCCAGCGGACGTCGGCCTCGCCCGGGCGGACCACGCCGGCCTCGTAGGCGACCACGACCGCCTGCACCCGGCTGGACAGGCCCAGCTTCGACAGCACGCTGCTGACGTGGGTTTTCACCGTCGTCTCGCTGACGAACAGCTTGGTGGCCAGGTCCCGGTTCGACAGGCCGCGGGCCATCCAGACCAGGATCTCCCGCTCCCGCTCGCTCAGATGTGCCAGCAGCCCGACCCACCGCGGATCCGGTTGCGCCGGCGCGGGTTCCGCCGTACCGCCGACCTGGCGCTCGAGCTCCATGCACCGCTCCAGCAGCACCCGCGTCGACGCCGGGTCGACCAGCGAGTCGCCCCGGTACACCGCGCGTACCGCTGACACCAGCAGGTCCGGATCGGTGTCCTTGAGCAGGAACCCGGACGCCCCGGCCCGGACCGCGCTCAGGACGTACGCCTCGTCGTCGAACGTCGTCAGCACCAGTACGGCGGGACGCGAACGGCCGGCCGCCTTGTTGGCGGACGTGATCCGCTCGGTCGCGACCAGCCCGTCCATCACCGGCATCCGGATGTCCATCAGGACCACGTCCGGGTCGTACTGCTCGATCAGCCGGAGCGCCTCCTCGCCGTCCCCGGCCTGGGCGACCGTGGTCAGGTCCGGTTCGTGGTCGAGGATCATCGCCAGACCCATCCGGATCACGCCCTGGTCGTCGGCGACCAGGATCCGGATCTGCCCGGACTCCGGCTCGTTCACTTCTGCGGCGGCAGCCATGCCTGCACCCTCCATCCACCCAAGGGGCCGGCCGCGACGGCCAGTGTGCCGCCGACCGCCGTCGCCCGTTCCCGCATCCCGATCAGTCCGTTGCCGCGGCCGCTCTCGCTCCGCCGGGCCGTCTCCAGCACGTTCACCGGCGGCGGCCCGCCGCTGCCGTTGTCGTCGATGGTCAGCAGCTCGCCCTCCGGCCCACTCTGCCAGGTGACCCGAGCGGCGGTCGCCTTGGCGTGGACCATCACGTTGGTCAGTGCCTCCTGGATGATCCGGACCGCGGTCAGGTCGGTGGCCGAGGTCAGCTGCCGCTGCCGCGACGGCAGGTTCATACTCACGTCGATGCCGACGGCCTTCAGCCGGTCGCCCATCCGCGCGACGTCGGACAGATCCGGGACCGGTGTGGTCCCGCCGCCGGAGCCCGGCGAGGCTCCGTCGACGCCCGGCGACGCGGTGTTGAGGACCCGGACCGTCTCCCGCATCGCAGTCAGTGCTTCCTTGCCGCTGGCAATGATCCAGCGGATCGCCTCGCGCAGCACCTCGGGCCGCTGGTCGGCGACCCGGTCGGCGGCTTGGGCCCGGATCACGACCGCGCTGACGTGGTGGGAGATGACATCGTGCAGGTCGCGGGCGATCCGGGTGCGTTCCGCGACGGCGGCCCGCTCGGCCTCGACCGCGCGCAGCCGGACCAGTTCGGCGTTCCGCTGCTCCAGCAGGGCGACCGACTTCCGCCGCCGCCGGGCGTCCGCACCGAGCAGCACCATGCCGCAGATCAGCGCCTCGGCGAACACGAACAGCGAGACGTCGATGTAGCTGTAGAGGCTCGACAGATCCCTGGGCAGCTTCTGGTACCGATCGCCGTACAGGATCGCGCGGTTCGCGTGGCTGAGGACGATCGCGACCACGGTCGGCAGGCCGATCATCAGTGCGGCCAGGCTGCCCATGGTGAAGAACAGACAGGTGAAGCGCCGTACGCCGCTCGATGCGGCCAGATATCCGACGACGAGGAGCGGGACCAGGTGGATCTCGGACTGCAGTGCGGCGTCGCTGATCTCGGGCTGGCCGAAGACCGTGATCCCGACCTGGGCGGCCAGGCCGGTGCCGACCGCGGCGTACAGGAAGGGGTAGAGCACCGAGACGATCACCAGCATCGTGCGCGGGATCCGCCGGCCGAAGGCGACGGTGGCGACCAGGAAGACGCCGGTCACCACCGAGACGGCCGGGTTCTGCGGTCGCAGCCCGCTGCCGTTGATGAGGTTCAGTGCCGTGAACCAGACCAGCCCGATGAGCGCAGCGAGCAGCAGATCCTGCTGCGGCTGCGTCAACCGGCGCCAGATACTCATCACGTCGCCCAGCGTAGTCAGCCGGCGTTCGCCGAAGCTTCATCTGCCCGGAGGGGCAGGCTCTCCAACTTTTGGAGGAGGCTCGGCGTCCGAATTGATACTCAGGGGCTACGGATGGGACGTCAGGACGGTCCCTGGGACCGATGTGCCGACCCCGCCCGATCCGAGAGGCTGTACCCCATGAGGAACGACCTGCGCCCGCGCCGGACCGGCGCGGTGCGGACGCGGTTGCTGTCCGTTACCGGTGGTGTGATCGCCGTAGGGGTAGTCGGTTCGCTGCTGCTCTGGCATGCGCAGCTGGGGGACATGCTCGGTCTCGCCGCAGACAAGGAGCCTGTGGTGTCGAGCGTGAGTGCGCCGGCCGTCGGCGCGCCACCCGCGACGAAGCCGACGCGCACTCCGACCCGCTCGCCGTCCACTCCGCCGAAGCCGACCCGGACGCCGAAGCCGCCGAAGCCGCCGGTCAAGACGACGAAGGTGTCGTCCGAGGAGAGCATCGACGGGTTGTCGCCGAAGCTGAAGGCGCGGTTGAAGCGGGCAATGACAGCCGCGCGGGCCGACGGCGTCACGATCCGGATCACGTCGGCCCGGCGGAGCGCGACCAAGCAGCAGCGACTGCTGAACGAGGCGATCAAGAAGTACGGCTCGTACAAGCTGGCGACCCGGTGGGTGCTGCCGCCGAAGTACTCCGCCCACGTGCTGGGCAAGGCCGTTGACATCGGTCCGGCGGCCGCCATGACCTGGCTGAACAAGAACGGCTGGCGGTACGGCGTGTGCCGCCGCTACGACAACGAACCCTGGCACTTCGAGGCGCTGACAGCGCCCGGCACGAAGTGCCCACCGCGTGAACCCCACGCGGTGGCCAAGGCCGACTGATCCGACACCCAACGGGAGCTGACGATGACGATGACCTACGCCCAACCGCTGCCCCGGCGCTACCCGCGTGCGCGGCTCGCTGTCCCCGCCTTGTGGCGACAGGTGATTCGTGGCGGTGAGACGGGAGGCGAGACGATCGTGCCGGAGCCGGATCGTTCGGCGCACACCCAGCTGGACATCTACGACGGCGTACTGGCCGCGTTCGAACGGCGGGACGAGGTGGCCGCGGTTGTGGCCGCCGCTGCCGACCGGCAGGCCGCGGTCAGCGGGCTGCGCTTGCGGCTCGGGCTGAGTCAGCTGCAGGCGTCCGCACTCGTCGACCTGCCGCTGACCGACGACTGCCGGGACCGGATCGCCCACCGCGCCGAGGAGCTCCGGGCCGCACTCCGCCACTGACGCGCGGCCGGCACCACCACCCCCGCGGCTCGCCCGGACCTGCGGGGGTTGCACGGCGCGGGGAGGATGGAGGGGTGATCACGATCGAGCAGGCCGGGCGACTGCGCAAGGCCGGGGTGCTGTGGGCGCCCGCGGCAGGGGATCGTTTCGTCGTACCGGACCGGGACATGGACGAGGACGTGTTCGTGGTGAGCGACATGACCGTCGAGGTGCACGACTACCAGGGCAGCAAGGTGATCGGTTTCAACGGCACCACCGAGTGGGCCCTGGACAGCATCGAGCAGCGCGAGGTCATCTGGCTCCCCCGCGAGGAGCAGCTCCGCGCCCTCCTCGGCAACCACTTCCACACCCTCGAGGCCGTCCCCGGCGGCTTCCGGGTAGACCTCACCGACTCCACCCACACCGCCGAAGACGCCGAACAGGCCTACGCCAAGGCAGTCATTCACCTCCTCGGCGCCTAGCTCGGGGTTGCCAGGACAGCCTGGGCGGACCGAAGAACTGGACGTACATCTCTACGTAGATCGCCTCGGCACGCTCAGGCGGTCCCATCTGGTGGCAGGTAGGTGGACTACTTCCTGTCCGTATGTACCGTCTTGAAGGTGACGGACGGGATCTGGTTGCGGTTTCTGAGTGGCCCGGAGATCGACTCGCTGGGGCTGACCCGGCTGGAGATCGTGGACGCGGCCGAGGAAGCGGTGCGTGAACACGGCGAAGGGCGAACCAGCTTCGAACCGCGGGTGCACCTGATGCCGGACAACGGCGGCATCGGCCATTTCAACGTCCTGCGTGGTCACCTCGACGGGCTCGGCGAGCACGGCGTCAGCGGGGTCAAGGTGGTCGGCGACTTCGTGCCGAACTACCAGAAGGGTCTGCCGAGCGAGCTGGCGATGGCGACCCTATTCGACCCGACCACCGGCGTACCGCTCGCGGTGCTGGACGCGACCATGATCACCGCGGCCCGGACCGGCGCGATGACCACGGTCGGCGCCCGCTACCTGGCCCGGCGGGACAGCAAGGTCCTCGCCCACGCGGGCGCTCGCGGTACGGCGTGGTGGAACGTGACCATGCTGGACGACCTCCTCGACCTGGACGAGATCCGGGTGACCTCGAAGCGACCGGAGTCCCGGGAGAAGTTCGCCGCCGAACTGTCCGCCGAGTTGTCCACGCCGGTGCGGGTGGTGGCGACGGCGGAGGAGGCGTTCGACGGGGCCGACGTACTGGTCGAGGCGACGCGGTTGACTGCGCCGGAGCCGCTGTTGCGTACGGCGGCGGTGAAGCCGGGTGCGTTCGTCGTACCGTACGGGACGATCAGCGCGGTCGAGCTCGATCTGCTGGACGTGATGGACAAGGTGGTCGTCGACGACTGGCGGGAGGCGCAGTCGGGGCGGTTCGGGTCGTTGCGGCGGCACGTGGACACCGGGCGGTTGTCACCGGCGACGTTGTACGCCGAGCTCGGTGAGATCGTGGCCGGCCGCAAGCCGGGCCGGGAGAACGATGCCGAGCGCAACCTTTTCTGGCACCGCGGCCTGTCGCTGCTCGACGTCGCGATCGCTCACCTGATCCTGCGCACGGCCGAGACCGCGAACGTCGGCACGATGCTGCGCTTCCACTGATGATCAACGAACCCGCCGACCTCGATCCGGCCTCCACCGAGCCGATCACCATCGCTCAGCCCGTCCTGGATCGCCTGGCCGCGATCCGCTCCAGCGTCCTGCAGGCGCTCTCGACCGGCGATGCCGTCTACGGCGTCAACACGGGAATGGGCAACCTCAGCAAGGTCCGGCTGTCCGAGGACGAGCAGCGCATCCACCAGCGCAACCTGCTGCTCGGCCGCGCGGTCGGCGGGCCGCCCTGGCTCCCGGCCGACGAAGCCCGAGCCGTCCTGATCGGCCGCCTGAAGACCTTCCTCACCGGCGACGCGGGGGTCTCGGTCGAGCTCATCGGACAGGTGGTCGACTACATCAACAGCGGACGGGTGCCGAAGATCCCCGCCGAAGGAGCAGGCTCAGCCGGCGAGATCATCCCCCTCGCCCACGCGTTCGCCCCGTTGGTGACCGGGCCGGGCGCGTTCGAGCTCGGCCCGAAGGAGGGCATCGCCTTGCTCGCCGGGATCCCCGGCGCCACCGGACGAGCGGCTCTCCACACCACGCGGGTACGCCGTCTCGCCGACAACCTGAGTGCGGTTGCTGCCGGGGCGATCGCTGTGGTCGGCGCCAACCGCGCGCCGTACCAGCCGGCGGCTGCCCGGGGTGACGACCTCCTGGCCGCTGAATTCATCCGGATTCGCGAGCTGGCCGGGCCCGAGGCCGAGCCGCGAGCCCTTCAAGCACCTGTGTCGTTTCGCGTTGCGGGTCACGTGATCGCGCACGTCCGGCGGACCCTGCGGGCCTTGGACGAGGCGGTCGAGCGGACGTTCAACGGTGTGACGGACTCACCGGCGTACCTGGATGGTGAGTTCATCGGTACGGCTGGCTTTCACGGTATCGACCTGGCCGCGCACTGCGATCACCTGACCGCTTCGCTCGCCCACGCCGCCGAGGTCTCGACCGCCCGGCTGCACCGCTTGCTCGACCCGCGAGTGACCGGCCTGTCTGCCCAGTTGGCCCGTGAGCCCGGCCCGCAGGCCGGGCTCGTCGCCGTCCATAAGCGAGCCGTCGCCACCACCCACTACCTCCGCCGCCTCACGTTGCCCACGGCAATCAGTACGGCGGAGACCTCGAACGGCCAGGAGGACGTCCAGACGTTCTCCTGGGAGGCCGTCGGTGTCCTCGCCGAGGCGATCCGCCTTACCCGCGAGACGTCCGCCTGCGAACTCCTGGCCGTTCGCCAGGCGTTCGCCCTGTCGAACCGCCCGATCCCGGCCGGCCTCCGCAACCTCATGCGGGCAGTCGATGCCGTCGTACCTCCGATCGAAGCGGATCGCCCCTTCGGCGAGGACCTGACCAGACTGCTGGACCAGGTGCTCTAGGCCCCCGGCGATCAGGTACGGCCGACCTGACTCGATGGCCGTCCCACTCATGGGTTGATCGAAAAAGCCAGCGCGACACGCCGGTGGCGAGAAGCCGTAAGTAGCTTGCGTGGGGCCTGTGTCGTTGGCCTGGGTGTTCAGTCGATCCACTAGCCTGACCAGGGTCCGAGGCGGAGATGGGGGAGTTTCGTGAAGCGGTTCGTGGTCCCGCCGACCTGGCCGTCGCCGCCCCGCCGCAGTTGGGTCCCGCCGAAAACCTGGCGTCCCGATCCGTCCTGGGCGCCGGCCCCCGAGGGCTGGCAGTTCTGGGTCGACGGCAAGGGCAAACCGGTCCGCGGCCCGATCGGCCGGTACGGCGGTCCGGCCCGCCGGGTGATGTACGCCGGAGCCGGCGCATTGGTCCTCTTCCTCGGAGTCAACATCTGGGCGGTGTCCGCGCTCGGCCTGTTCGGCGGCGACTCCGGTGACCCGCAGGCCGTCCAGGTCGTCGACGACAGTACGCCGACACCGTCCGCGAGCCCGTCGCCCGTCGTGCTGCAGACCACCACGCCGCCCCCGGTGCCGGAGACCACCGTGACGCCGACGCAGAAGCCCACTCCGCGACCGACCCAGCAGCCGACCAGGACCAAGACCACCGAGCGCCGCACCGAAGAGCGGCCCGACCCGACGCCGACCAGGACGACCACGGCGAAGAAGACCCCCACGCCGCCACGCACGAGCACGCCACCGACACGCGAAGAGATCTGGAGGCAGTACTGCCTCCAGCGGGGCTGGGATCCCAAGTGGTGCGACCCGAACAACTGGCCCCAAGACCCGACCGGCACTCCGCGCAAGGGTCGCTGAGTTCCCTCGTGCCGGTTGACACCCGGGGAGTTCCGCCCGCATCCTTAACCACATGGTTTCAAAACCAGATGGTTATGATCAGCTGAGCGGGGTGTTCGCGGCACTGGCGGATCCCACCCGGCGGGCGATCCTGCGGCAGCTCCGCGACGGTGACGCGACCGTCGCCGAGCTCGCCAAGCCGTTCACGATGTCGCAGCCGGCCGTCTCCAAGCACCTGAAGGTGCTCGAGCTGGCCGGCCTGATCAGCCGCACGCAGCGGGCGACCGCCCGGCTGAGCCATCTCGAGGCCGAACCGCTGCGGGAGGCCGTCGGCTGGCTGATGGACTACCGCGCCTATTGGGCGGAGAGCTTCGACCGTCTGGACGGACTGCTCGACGAACTGAAGGACGAGTCATGAGCGAGATGCAGGTGATCGCGGAGCCCGGCGTACCGCAGGTCATCATCACCAGGGAGTTCAGAGCACCGCGAGAGCTGCTGTTCCGCGCGTACACCGAGCCGGACCTGGTGGCGCGCTGGCTCGGCCCGGCCGGTCTCGAGCTGATCGTGAACCAACTGGATCCGCAGCACGGCGGCAGGTGGCGCTGGACGCACTACGACGCCGACGGCAAGGGGTATGTCTTCCACGGGCTGTACCACGGGACGCCCACGCCGGAGCGGATCGTGCAGACGTACGAGTTCGACCAGCAGCCCGGGACCGTCTATCTGAATCTGATCACCTTCGACGAGGCCGACGGCATCACCACGCTGCGGCAGAACACCGTGTTCTTCGCCGTCGAGGACCGCGACCTGTACGTCGCCGGCGGCATGGAGCGCGGCATCCGTGCGTCGATGCAACAACTCGACGACCTAGTCACCGAACTGGCCAAGGAGGGCCACTCATGATGCTCACCGGAAAGAATGCGATCGTGTACGGCGCGGCCGGCCCGATCGGCAGCGCGGTCGCCAAGGCCTTCGCAGCCGAGGGCGCGACGGTGTATCTCGCCGGGCGTACGGCGGACAAGCTCGACCTGGTCGCGGACGAGATCCGCGCCGCGGGCGGCACCGCGGAGACCGGAGTCGTCGATGCTCTCGACGAGCGTTCGGTGGACGAGCACGCTGACGCGGTGGCGGCCGCGGCCGGTTGCATCGACATCTCGTTCAACCTGATCGGCCACCGGCAGTTCTTCGGGACGCCGCTGATCGAGATGTCCGTCGCGGATGTCGAGCTGCCGGTGTCGACGATGGTCCGCACCTTCTACCTCACCTCGCGCGCGGCGGCCCGGCACATGACCGACCGCGGCTCGGGCGTCATCCTGACCTTCGGCGGGTACGGCCCTCCGACGGCGAACCTCGGCGCGTTCCAGGTCGGCTTCGGCGCGGTCGAAGCACTCCGCCGCACTCTCGCCTGTGAGCTGGGACCACACGGCATCCGGGTGCTCACGCTGCAGACCGGTGGCATCCCCGAGGCGATTCCGGACAGCTATGGCGAGAAGGTCAAACAAAGCCTGGCCGAGGACACGGCCGCACGCACGATGCTCCAGCGGGCCGCAACGCTCGCCGATGTCGGCGCGCTGGCCGCCTTCGCCGCCTCCGACCTGGCCCGCTCCATGACAGCCACCGCCCTCAACCTCACCGCCGGCGCAGTCGTCGACTGAGGCCCGTTAGGTCCGAAGAAATGAGCGCTATGGGCCACGCTTCTTCGGACGTTGCGAGGTGTCAGACGATGTTTCGTTCGGCGCGTGCCGCGGACGTGTGGAAGCGGCGGGCGTCGAGTGGGGTGATGTCGACGAACGGCTCGCGGCCGAGGTAGAGGTCGCGGATGATCTCGCCGACGGCCGGTCCCTGCAGGAAGCCGTGGCCGGAAAACCCTGTGGCATAAAGGAATCTGGACACTCCGTCGGCCTCGCCGATGAGCGCGTTGTGATCCGGAGTCACCTCGTAGAGGCCGGCCCAGCCGCCGGTCAGGCCGACGTCGAGCAACGAGGGCGCGCGCCTGGTCATCGCCTCGGTCAGCCGGGGGAGCCAGGTGTCGGTCCGGTTCAGGTGGAAGCCGGGTTGCTCGTCGGGGTCCGACATCCCGACCAGCAGGCCGGGACCCTCGCGGTGGAAGTAGAACGTGCTGCTGAAGTCGATCGTCATCGGGACGCGGGCGGGAAGGTCCGGGATCGCCTCGGTGACAACGATCTGCCGCCGCAACGGCGTGACCGGCAACTCGACCCCGACCAACTCGGCGAGCGGCGCCGACCAGGCGCCGGCCACGCAGATGACCGTGCCGGTGCGAACCTCGCCGCGGCTGGTCCGGACCGCGGTGATGTGGTTGCCGAGGGCATCGATACCGAGGACCTCGCATCTGGTGACCAAGGTGGCGCCGAGCCGGCGGGCCGCGGTCGCATAGCCGAGTACGACGGACTCCGGCGTGCAATGCCCGTCCGCCGGGGAGAAGCAGGCCCCGGCCAGGCCGTCCGGCGCGAGGATCGGGGCGAGGCTAACCGCTTCGTCGACATCGATCATCCGGGTCGGCTGGCCGGCCGCGTTCTGCAGGCGGGTGCTCTCGCGGAACAGTTCGAGCTGGTCGGCGGTCTCGAGCAGGAACAGATACCCGACACGATGCAGGTCGATCTCCTGGCCGGGCCGTTCGCCGAACCGCGCGAACGCCTCCAGACTGCGCGCGCCCAGCGCGATGTTCAGCTCGTCGGAGAAGTTGGCCCGCACTCCACCGGCCGCCTTCGAGGTCGAGCCCGAGCCGAGCGCGTTCCGTTCCAGCAGCAGCACGTTCGGCACGCCGGCTTCGGCGAGGTGGAACGCGATGCTCGTGCCCATCACGCCACCGCCGACGATCACCACGTCGGCGGTGGTGGGGAGGTCGGCCGTCATCACAGCGCGGTCCGGCCGCTCGCCATCACGGCAGTTGGTAGGTCAGGTCGGCCTCGACGGTCTCGACATCCATCTGCGCCTTCTGCAGCCTGCCGGAGTAGTCCCAGTTCATCGACTGCCAGCGGGTGAACTGGTCGAGCACCCAGATCCCGCTCTGCCGGGAGCCGTTGCCGGACTTGCCGTTGCCGCCGAAGGGCAGGTGCGCCTCGGCGCCGGAGGTCGAGTTGTTCACACTCACCATCCCGGCCGAGATCCCCTGCGCGAACCGGAACGCCTTGTTCGGGTCGGTGGTGTAGATCGAGCTGGACAGGCCGTACCCGGACTTGTTGCCGAGGGCAATCGCCTCGTCGAGCGTCGTGTACGTCGCGACCCCGACGACGGGACCGAACGTCTCGTTCATGAACAACTCGTCGTCCGGCCGCACTCCGGCCACGATCACCGGGTGATAGAACAACCCGGCCGACGGATCGCCGACAAAACCGGCCCGCGGGTGCTCCGCGGTGACCCGTCCGGTCGCGCCGATCACCCGGTGGTGGGCCGCGATCCAGCCCAGTGACTTCTCGAACCCGGCCGCGAACTTCTCGTCCAGCAACGGACCGAACAGCACGTCCCGCGTCGGATCGCCCATCGCCGCACTCGCGACCGCCCGGCCGAACCGGTCGAGGAACTCGTCGTGCACCGACCGGTGGACGATCGCCGTACCGAGCGAGGTACACCGCTGACCCGCCGTACCGAAGCCGGAGAACAGGGCGCCCTCGACGGCCAGGTCGAGGTCGGCGTCCTCGGTGATCACCATCGGGTTCTTGCCGCCGAGCTCGAGGCACGGGGTCTGCAGGTGCCGGCCGCAGAGTTCGCCGATCCGGCTGCCGACCGCGCTCGACCCGGTGAAGCCGACCTTGTTGATCAGCCCGGCCCGCAAGGCCTGTTCGAGTCCGGTGAACGTGTCCGGCCCATCGGCGTACACGACGTTGAAGACGCCCGCAGGTACGCCGGAGTGCGCGAAGATCTCGTAGAACGCGTCGGAGACCACCGCGGAGTACTCCGCCGGCTTCCAGACGACCGTGTTGCCGCAGAGCAGCGCGGGGACGATGTACCAGGAGGGTACGGCGACCGGGAAGTTGCCGGCCGTGATCACCGCGACCGTGCCGACCGGGCGGCGGAACGTGAACAACTGCTTGTCGGGCATCTCGGACGGGACGGTCTGCCCGTAGAGCCGGCGGCCCTCGCCGATGAAGAAGTCGCAGGTGTCGATGATCTCCTGCACCTCGCCGCGCGCCTCCGCGATCGGCTTCCCGATCTCCCGCGTGACGAGTGCCGCGAGTCGCTCCTTGTTGGCGGTCATCAGCCGGCCGACGTTCGCGATCACCTGCCCACGTTGCGGTGCCGGCGTCGCCGCCCACGCGCTCTGCGCGGCCCGGGCCGCCTCGGCCGCGCGCACGAACACCTCAGGCCCCGCACTGCCGACCGTCCCCACGACATCGCTGAGCTGAGCCGGGTTGGTCGACGGAGTACGCCGTACCGCTTCCGCCACTCGCTCGCCACCGACAACGGACAGCACCTCGACGGCCATGCGGCATCCCCTTCCTGGTAGGAGCTTCCACCTTATGCGCGGGGCGGCACCTTGCGGTCGGGGTAGAGATCCGGGATCGGGATGGGCATCCGCCAGAGGCGGGACTCGGGGTGGATCATGCCGTGGCGGACAGCGACGTACCGGAGCAGGCGGAGCGGGCCGGCGATCAGGAGGAAGGCCAGCGGGAGCTCGACCAGGCAAGCACTCAGCAGCGCCTGGGTGAGGTCGCCGCCGCGCTGACTCGTCATCACGTCGAACCAGGCGTCGCAGATCAGCAGCACCCCGGAGGCGAACGCGGCCGGGAAGACGAACTGCTTGCGCTTCCAGCCCGCGAGGGCGGTCAGGGTCAGCATGGCGACCAGCAGGATGTCGAACCCGACCCAGGTCGCGACCCAGTTCCGGGCGACGTAGTGGCTGGGCAGGGTGATCGCCAGGTAGACGGTCCACGGGATCAGGGCGGCCACGCAGACCAGCATCAGCGCGGTCCGGAACTTGCGGATCCGGTCGAACGCGCGCCGCGACGGCATCCCGGGCGGGCGGGGCGCCAGCCGCAGGATCAGGTCCCGTCGCTCGGCCGGCGTCATCGCAGCGATCTCTTCGTCGGTCAGGTCCACCTCCCCAGTATGTCTTGTGATTGCATTCACAAGCCGATAAACTGAGCCGCCCGAAGCAACTGTCGATGAGGACAGGTGAGGTGTCGGCATGACCAAGCGCAAGCCGCCGGGCATGAGTACCCAGGATTGGGTCCGGGCCCAGGTCCAGCAGGCCGCGAACGCGGGCGAGTTCGACAACCTGGCGTTGGCGGGCAAGCCGCTGACCAAGTTGGCCGCCCCGCACGACCCGGACTGGTGGGTGAAGGACTTCATCCGCCGCGAGCAGATCGAGACCGACGCGCTGCTGCCGCCGGCGGTGCTGCTCCGCAAGGAGAAGCAGAAGGTGCAGGAGACCGTCGCGCGGATGCGGCGCGAGTCAGAGGTGCGCGACTACCTCGCGGATCTGAACAAGCGCATCCTGGTCAGCATCCGCGACACCACCGGCCCGGTCGTGCCGGTCGGCACGGTCGACGAGGAAGCGGTCCTGGCGCAGTGGAAGGCCGAGCGCCCGGAGCCGGCCCGCCAACAGTCGGTCGCCGAGCCTGAACGGCCGGCCAAGAAGTCGTTTTGGCAGCGGCTGTTCAGCTGAGTAGTTCGCGGGCCGCGGTCTCGATGGTCTGCTCGCCGAGCAGGACGTGGTGGGCGGCCGCGCCCAGCGGGACGTAGGAGTCGTGGCTCGTCACCCGGGCCAGCCGACCGGTGTAGCCGTGGTCGATCAGGGTCGCCAGGACGCCTTCGGAGACACCGCCGGACCGCCGGGTCTCGTCGACGACCAGCACCCGGCCGGTTGTAGTTGCCTCGCGCAACAGATCGTCGACCGGCAGCGGCGCCAGCCAGCGCAGGTCGAGGACCCGGATGCCTGGCACTCGGGCCGCCACTCGCAGACTCATCGGCACGCCGTTGCCGAACGTCACGACGGTCAGTTCCGTCCCGTCGCCGTACGTCCGGCCGCGTCCGATCGGCACCGGCTCCTTCGGGTACGACGCCACCCACTGGTCGTCCCCGTCGTCGTACAGATCGCGCCGGTGGTAGAGCGCGATCGGCTCGAGGAACACGCTGACCGTGCCCGACGATCGCGCGGCCGCCGCGCAGGCATGCAGCATCGCGGCCGCGTCGTCCGGCCGGGACGGCGACGCGATCACGATCCCGGGGATGTCGCGGAGGACGCCGATCGCGTCGTCGTTGTGGAAATGGCCGCCGAACCCCTTCTGGTAGCCGTAGCCGGCGACCCGCAGGACCATCGGGTTCGCGTACTGCTCCTGGGAGAAGAACTTCAGCGACGCCGCCTCGCCGCGGAGCTGGTCCTCGGCGTTGTGCAGGTAGGCCAGGTACTGGATCTCCGGGATCGGCAGCAGTCCGGAGACGCCCGCGCCCAACCCCAGGCCGAGAATGGACTGCTCGTCCAGCAAGGTGTCGAACACCCGGGCCGGGCCGAATGACTTCTGCAGCCCGCGCGTCACGCCGTACACGCCGCCCTTGCGGCCGACATCCTCGCCGAAGACCATCGCCTCCGGGTAGGACGCGAGTACGTCGCTCAAGGCTTGGTTGATCGACTGGCTCAGGGTCAGCCGCTCCGTCGGCTTCGACCGCTGAGGCAACGAGGTCGCGACGGCCTCCGGGTCGGGGAAGCGCAGCGGCGCGGCGACGGCCTCCGCCGACGAAAGCTGCGGTAGGCCCGCGACCTCGGCCGCGATCCCCATCGCCTCGGACCGCTTGTCCTCGTAAATCTCGATGATGTCGTCCGCTGTCAGCCCGGTGCCGAGGAGCAGGCGCGCCGTACCGAGGAGTGGGTCGAGCTCCTCGTCCGCGGCCAGCTCGGCGGGACTCCGGTACGCCGCTTCCACGTCGGAGCCGGCGTGGCCGAGCAGGCGGACGGTGCGCAGCCGCAGGAAGGCCGGTCGCCGGTTGCGCCGGACGAAGGTGGCCGCCTCTGTCGCGATGGTCAGCGTCGCCGCGAGGTCTGTGCCGTCGGCGTCGAAGTACCGCAGGCCGGGCCGCTGTCCGTACGCCTGCCGGATCCATCCGTCCGGGGTGCGCACGCTGATGCCGATGCCGTTGTCCTCGCAGACCAGCAGCAGCGGCATCGGCAGCCCCTGGTACGACGCGTGCAAGGCGGCGTTGATCGCGCCGGTCGCGGTCGAATGGTTCGCGGAGGCGTCGCCGAAGCTGGTCACCACGATCGCGTCGGCCGGCCACGGCGACGGAACGCCGAGCTTCCCCGACCGGTTCAGCGAGAACGCGACGCCCATCGCCCGTGGCAGGTGGGACGCGATCGTCGAGGTCTGCGGGATGATCGCCAGGTCGTGCCGGCCGAACACCTTGTGCCGGCCGCCGGCGATCGGCTCCGTCGTCGCCGCCGCGACGCCGAGGAGGATGTCGCGGAGGCCTTCCTTCGAGCCGCACTGGTCGGCGCGGGTGAGGTAGAAGGCGCCGGACCGGTAGTGCAGGAGCGCCGGATCGGTCGGTCGGAGAGCGGCGGCGACGGCCGCGTTCCCCTCGTGGCCGGCCGAGCCGATCGTGTAGAACCCGCTGCCCTGCGACTGCATCCAGCGCGCCGCCAGGTCGGCATGACGACTCCCGAGCTGAGCGTCGTACAGGCTCCGCAGCAGCTCGGTGGGTTGGTCCCACGCGGCCGGCCCGAGCCCACGTACCCGCTCGGCGAACCGCTCGTCCACCGCGTTCACGCGCACCACTCCAAGCTCCTCATCAGTTCCATGATCGGCGAAGAACGCCCGGACCACAGCTTGGCCCACGGACTGAGCACCCATGCTCGACCCAGCCCGGGTCCATCAGGAGTGGATTGATGGGGCGTGCTCAGGGAACCGTGACGGGGGGTGGTTCGTTCTCCGGGTATCTGTGAGGTGAACGTGTCGGCGGTGAGTGAGTAGTGGTCATGCGTCTTTCCCCGGTGGTGCGGCGGATGGCGATCGCGGCTGGTCTGGGGGTGGGGACCACCGGGGTGCTGGCCGGCGTTCTGCTGCTGGGTCCGCTCGCCGCGTCGATCCTGCTGGCCGTGGTGTTCGCGCTGGTGTGGCCGCTCGCCGCGGTGATCCGGCACGTGAACGACGATGCGCCGTTCCAATCACCGGTGACGGTTGCGGCAGCGGCCGCGGCCGCCGTGCTGTGCCTGCCGGGGCTGGTGCGGTTGCTGGCCTGGGGTGCGCTCGGGCTGGCGGCGGCGCTGGTCCTCGCGGCGGTGTTCGTACTGATCGACCTCGTCGTACCGGAGCGGCGGCCGCGACTGTCACGGCAGCAGCGGAAGCTCACGCGGATGAGTGAGTCCCAGTTCTTCGAGGACGAGGCGCTGATCGCGTCGCTCAAGTGCCCGCTCAGCATCGAGGAGCTCTGCGGGGTGTGGGCCGAGACCGCCACCCAGCTAGCGCAGGGCGCGGGACCACGGGATCGCCAGGCGGTCGCCGAAGTACGCCGGATCTGCCTGGACGAATTCGAGCGCCTCAACCCCGACGGCTTCCACCGCTGGCTCGACGCCGGCGCCCCCGCCAACCCGAGCAGCTACCTGCTCCCTACGCCGGGAGAAGGCCCCACAAGCCTCTGACCAGCGCGTCAGGCTGCTTTCTTCTTTGTCGATGACTTCTTGGGTGAGCTCTTCTTCTTCGCTGCTGTCTTCTTGGTGGTCCGGGACTTGCGGGCCGACTCGACGCTCGCGCGGAGGGCGGCGACCAGGTCGGTCGGGGTGGTGGCCTCCGGCTCCTCCTCGGTGAAGACGACCTCCTTGCCCTTGCGCTTGGTGTTCACGAGCTTGCGGACCCGCTCGGTGTAGGTGTCCTTGTAGGCGGCCGGCTTCCACTCACCGCTCATCGCTTCGATCAGGTCGACGGCCATCGACAGCTGTTTCCCGGCGGTCGACTTGCGGGGCAGGTCGCCGACCTCCTTGTCCGGGTCGCGGATCTCGTCGGCGAAGAACATCGTCTCCAGCACCAGAACCTTGCCGTCGGCCCGGATCGTGGCCAGGTACTCCTTGCCGCGCATCACGAACTTCGCGATCCCGGCCCGGTTCGTCTTCGCCAGCGCGTCCCGTAGCAGGCCGTACGACGAGGCGTTCTCGGAGTCCTTCGGGCCCAGATAGTAGCTCTTCTGGAAATGCATCGGGTCGATCTCGTCCAGGTCGACGAAGGTGTCGATCTCCAGCGAGCGCGACTTGCCGGGGGCGATGTTGTCCAGTTCCTCGGGCTCGACGATGACGTACTCGCCGCCGCCGACGTCGTGCCCCTTGACGATCTTGTCGAAGTCCACCTCGCGACCGGTCCGCTCGTTCACCCGCTTGTACCGGATCCGGTCCGACGTCCCCTTCTGGAACTGGTGGAAGTCCAGTTCGTGCTCCTGGGTCGCGCTGTACAGCCCGACCGGTACCGTGACCAGCCCGAAGGTGATGTACCCGCTCCAGATCGACCGCGCCATCGGAGGCTCCTCTCCATGCCGCCCCGGCCGGTACCCAGGTCAGAGCCGGTTGTATCGCTTCCGTGCCTCGCGGCTGTGTTTCTGGGCGTCGCGGGCGGCTCGCCGGGCTTCGTCCAGCTCGGCGCCGAGTCGTTTGACCTGCTCCTGGGCCTCGGCCAGCGCTTCGCGGGCGGCGTCGAGCTGGTTGTCGAGGTCCTCGACCGTCGCTTCGGCTTTCTGGGCCGCGGTCACCGCGTCCTCGAACGCCTGCTTGGCCTTCGCCTTCTCGGCGGCCTCGCGTTCTTCCGCTTCGCGCTCCGCGGCCTCCCGCTTGCCGCGCGTGGCGGCCGACTCCTTGTCGGCCTCGGCCTGCTGCGCCTTGCGGCGATCGCGGGCAGCCTGCCGGCGTTCGTCGGTGAGCAGGGTGACGTTGGAGGGTTCGCCGTTCTCGTCGACGACGCCGAAACCGACGTGCCGCAGCGCGCTGCTCAACCGGCCTTCGCGCAGCGCGTCACCGGCGGCCGGATCGATCAAGGCGGCGTCGAGTGTCTCGCGCAGCTTCTGACCGACGTCGGCGCTGACCTTCTGGCCTTCGTCCGAGGCCAGCCGGACAGCCTCTTTGGACAGCTTGTCCAGCAGCTGGTGGCGTTTCGGCGTCAGGTCCCGGAGCCGTTCGCCGTCGAGATCGGCGGTCGCCTCGCGGAACTCGTCGCCGAGCGCGAGCAGGTCGTCCAGCTCGTCCGGCAGGCTCCGGGCGACCAGGTTCGCCACCCAGGCGGCGACCGTCGGCTTGCGCATCGCCTTCAGCCGGGTCGACCCGAGCTGATCGCCGTCAGCCTTCAGCTGCTTGGCCAGCTCGTTGCGAGTAGCAATGAAATCGGCAGCCGGCGCCGCGTAGAGCGCATCCGCCGCCTCCTCGAAGTCCACGCTGCCGACGCTACCGCACCGACGAGCGGGTAGTCGTCGGCTCGACTACCCGTTCTTCGGTACGCCGTCCGGTGCGGCCAGGTCGGTGCGGAGCCGGTCGAGGATGCCGCGCAGCAGGCGGGACACCTGCATCTGGCTGACTCCGAGCTCGTGGCCGATCTCTTCCTGGGTGAAGCCGTTGCGGAACCGCAGCTCGAGGATGCGCTTGTCCCGGTCGCCGAGACCGGCGACGGCCGGCGTCAGGGTGTGCACGTTCTCGACCAGGTCGTACCCGTCCTCGGCGTCGGCGACTGTGTCGAGCAGGTTGGTGCCGCCCTCGGGCGCACCGGGCGCGTCCAGCGACAGCGTGCTGAAGCAGCCGCGGACCGAGCTGGCCTCGGCGATCTCGGCCGGATCAGTGCCGAGTGCCGCGGCGGTCTCCTCGTCGGTGGGGACATGCCCGAGGCGCTGGATGAGTTCGGGCTCGGCGGCGGCGATGCTGCCCTGCATCTCCTGGACCCGGCGCGGCGGCCGGACGGTCCACGCACAGTCGCGGAAGTACCGTTTCAGCTCGCCTCTGATCGTCGGTACGGCGTACGACAGGAAGGCTGTGGATGCGTCGATCTTGTAGCCGTTGGCGGCCTTGACCAGGCCGAGGTAGGCGACCTGCTCGAGGTCGTCGGAGTCAACGCCCTTGCTGCGATACCGCGACGCGATCGAGCGGGCCACGGGGGCGTTCAGGATCACGACCTCGTCCAGGAGTTGCTGGTGGCGCGGATCCGGTGTGTAGTCGGCTTCGAGCAGGAGTTCGTGGGTGGTGTCGGCGATGCGCTGTTTGGAGTCCTCAGCGCTGGGAGCTGCGGTCGTCACGGGAGAAACCTCGTCGTGTCGTCGTGCAGGTCGGTGGCATCACGGCTGAGCCACTACCTCCACCAGATCAAACTCGGCCGCCGCTTGCAAGTACTCAGGTGTTACACGTGTTTGAAACGAGTGCGTTGTGTGACGACGATGCAAAGAAGTACGACGACCGCGGTGATCGGAGCGGTCAGCGGGAGGTGCTCGTTCATCAGCAGCACCGACCACACCAGGGTGAGCAGGGGCTGGGCGAGCTGCAGCTGACTGGCCTTCGCGACGCCGATGATCCCCATGCCGCGATACCAGACGACGAACCCGCCAAGTTGCGAAATCCCAGCGATGTAAGCAAGGCCGACGAGACTCGATGGTGTCGGAGCGAAGCGTTCGTGCGGTACGGCGATCAGCGTGATGGCGAGGCTGATCGGCAGAGCGAGCACCACGGCCCAGGCGATCACATGCCATCCCGGCAGATGCCCGGCGAGCCGGCCGCCCTCGGCGTATCCGAGCGCACAAACCAGCAGCGCCGCCACGAGATACAGGTCGGCGATCGACACGCTGCCGTGGTGCTGGGTCAGCGTGAACACGACGACCGCCGCCGCGCCTACGCCGGCCGCACCCCAGAACATCCCGGGCAGCCGCTTCCGCGTCATCACCGCCGAAGCGGAGGCTGTCGCGATCGGCAGCAGCCCGACCACCACCGCCGAGTGCGCGGTCGTCGACGTCTGCAACGCTAACGTGGTCAGCAGCGGAAACCCGATCACACACCCACCCGCAACAACCAGCAGCCCGGCCAGATCCCGCCGCTCCGGCCACCTGACCCGAAGCACACCCAGCAGCCCGGCCGCGAGCACCCCCGCCAACAGCCCCCGCGCCCCGGTCGCGGTCCATGGCCCCATCCCCCGAGTCGCCCAAACAGTCGCCGGAAAGCTGAGCGAGAAAGAAGCCACCCCGGCCAAGGCCGCAAACGTCCCGGCCCCGATGGGCGGTATCGCTTTCCGCTGGGTGACAGTAGCGCTATCGTGACCTGTCATGGACCACGATAGCAGTCTGGGTGTGGTGGTCGGCAGGTTGCGGGCGGAGGTGACGACTGCCGGGCCGGGTGGGCGGTTGCCGTCCAGCCGTGCGTTGGTGCGGCGGTGGGGGATCAGTCCGGTCACGTTGTCGCGGGCGGTCACCGTGCTGATGGCTGAAGGGGTTGTCAGCTCGCGGCCCGGGGCGGGCGTGTTCGTCAGCGAGCGTGCACAGCGCCGACCGGCGACGTCGGCTGACCTGTCCTGGCAGGAGGAGGCGCTCAGGATGAGCCGGCCCGACATCGGGCCGATGATGCTGATGCTGGCGGCTCCCGTCGAAGGGGTCGTCGATCTGTCGACCGGTTACCTGCACGAGTCGCTTCAGCCGAGCAAGGCGCTGGCGGACGCGATCGGACGGGCGGGACGCCGGCCCGGGACCTGGACGCGTGCGCCGGCTGATGGGCTTCCCGAACTGCGGGCCTGGTTCGCCGCCGACATCGGTGGACGTGAGGGCCCTCTCGGTGCGAACGACGTGCTGATCAGTTCCGGCGGCCAGACCGCGCTGGTGACCGCGTTGCGAGCCTTGACCGATCCTGGTCAAGCAGTGCTGGTCGAGGTCCCGACGTACCCGGGAACGCTCGCGGCCGCCGCCGCGGCCGGCCTGCGGACCGTCCCCGTGCCGGTCGACGCGGACGGCCTCCGGGTCGAACTCCTGGAGGAGGCCTTCGCAACCTCAGGCGCCCGCGTGCTGGTCTGCCAACCACTGTTCCAGAACCCGACCGGTGCCGTACTCGCGCCGCCGCGAAGAGCGCGCCTGATGGAAGCGGTCCGCGCAGCCGGTGCCTTCGTCATCGAGGACGACTTCACCCGCCGCCTGGTCCACGACGACGCGCCCGACCTGCCCCAACCGCTGGCCGCGGACGACCCCGATGGTCACGTCGTCCACATCCGGTCGCTGACCAAACCCACCTCGCCGAGCCTGCGCATCTCCGGTCTCACCGCGCACGGAGCGGCGTACGCGCGGCTCCGCGACACCCATGTGATCAACAGCTTCTTCGTACCCAGGCCGATGCAGGAGACCGCACTGGAGTTGATGACGTCACCGTCCTACGCGACGCACCTGCGCCGGCTGGCGGCGGCATTACGGGAGCGACGGCAGGCGTTGACGCAGAGCCTGGCGGAGCGGAGTCCGCACCTGACGATCGATGCGGTCCGGCCCGGCGGCTATCACCTCTGGACCACACTGCCCGACGGAATGGTCGACGATCAGGTCGTCGCGGAAGCAGTTCGCCAAGGCGTCTCGGTCAGCCCGGGGAGGAACTTTTACCTGCCCGGCGGTCCGACCCGGCACCTGCGATTCAGCTACGCGGCCGCGGCGTCCGCCGACGAGATCGTCCGTGGCGTCGAACGGCTCGACCAGGTGGTGCGCAAGTTGCGCTGAAGCCTGACAGCTTCTGTCAGGTTTCCCTGATTGACTCACGCCCATGGACGAGTGCTGCGCCGTGGTCGACCTGCGTCAGTACACGCTGCATCCCGGACAGCGTGACACCTTGATCGAGGTCTTCGACGACCACTTCGTCGAGGGGCAGGAAGCGGCCGGGATGCACATCGTCGGCCAGTTCCGCGATCTAGACGATCCCGACCGGTTCGTCTGGATCCGCGGCTTCGCCGACCTGCCCACTCGGGCCGAGGCGCTGAACGCGTTCTACTACGGCCCGGTCTGGCGTGAGCATGCCGCGACCGCGAACAAGACGATGATCGACTCCGACAACGCGCTCCTCCTCGAACCCCTCCACCTCGGCCCGGCCTACCCGCGCCTGGATTCACCCCGCCCACCAAGAGGTACGACGGACGTCCCCGGCTCGATCATCGCCGGAGCCGTGTACCACCGTGGTTCGCCGGACGACGGCTTCGTCGAGTTCTTCACCGATCACGTCGTACCGGCGCTGACGGCCACCGGTGCCGAGCCGGTCGCGGCCTTCGAGACTTTGGTTGCCGAGAACAACTTTCCGGCGCTGCCGCTGCGGGACGAGGTCGTGCTCGCGTGGTTCGCCCGGTTCGACGACGAGGCGGCGTACGACGAGCATCGCCGGCGGCTCGCGGCGTCGGAGGTGTGGCAGCGGCAGGTGCTGCCGGAACTCGTCTGCCGGTCGGTCTCACCAGCCCAGGAGCTCCGGCTCCGGCCGACCGCGCGTTCGCAGCTGCGATAAATGCGTTGCGCGCCCGGGAGCGGGCGTGCATGCTGGTTCAGCCGAGCGGCGACGAGCGCTGCCTGGACCTAAGGAGGGCTGACGGATGGCCATCACTGTGCTGCGGCATGTCCGCGTCAGTCTCACCTCAAGGTTCAGGAGCACACCAGATGTCTTCCGACGTCTTTCGTACCGAGCACGACCTTTCTGACAACTTTCCCGACTTCGACTCCCGCTGGGCCGATCTGACCCGCGACGAGTCCGAACCCGATCCCGCCGACGCGTTCGTCTTTCACTTCCAGGAAGTGGAAGAGACGCTGGGATCGGATCAGCGGTGGTCCACCTGGCTGGACGTCGAGCGCGGTTCTCGCGGCCCGGATCCACGACCCGACTGGGTCGTGACGGAACAGGCCGCGATCGACACCGAGCTCGGCGTCCTCAAAACCGGCAAGGAAGCCGACGTCTTCCTGGTCGAGCGTGCCGTCGAGGCCATCGGCGGCAACCCGGCCCGTTCCTCGCTGCTCGCCGCCAAGCGGTACCGCACCGAGGAACACCGGTCCTTCCATCGCAGTACGTCGTACGTCGAAGGGCGCCGTACCCGCAACAGCCGGGACACCCGCGCGATGGCGAAGAAGACCTCGCACGGCCGCAGCGTCGCCGCCGGGCAATGGGCGGGTGCCGAGTGGGGTGCGCTGTGCCAGCTGTGGAAGGCCGGCGTCCCGGTGCCGTACCCGGTGCAGGTCGACGGCACCGAGTTGCTGATGGAGTTCATCGACGACGGTGAGGGCGGGGCCGCGCCGCGGCTCGCCCAGGTCCGGCCGTCGAAGGAGCTGCTCGGTCAGTACTTCGAGCAGGTCCGGCACGGGATGCGCGAGTTGGCCAGGGCGGGGTTGGCCCACGGGGACCTGTCGCCGTACAACGTCCTCGCCCAGGGGGACCGGATCGTGATGATCGACCTGCCGCAGGTCGTCGACATCGTCGGCAATCCGAAGGGCATGGACTTCCTGCTCCGGGACTGCCACAACATGGCGACCTGGTTCACCAACCGCGGGTTGGAGATCGACGAACAGGAGCTGTTCGCCGATCTGCTCAGCATGGTGTTCTGATCGCCTGCTGCAGCAGGGGGACGAGCGGTACCAGCTGGTCGGGGTAGGCGTCGACGAGACCGTCGAGATGGTTGCCCGCCTCGACCCGCTGGTACGTGTGCAGGCCGGTCGGGGCTGCCAGCTCCGCGTAGGCATCGGAGTTCTGCGTAATCGGGAGCAGGCAGTCGTACGTCCCGTGGATCGTGTGCAGCGGCTTACCGATCTTCCCGGTCAGCGCGAAGCGCTCGATCGCCTGGTGCGCCTCGGGCCGTTGCCTGTAGTCGTAGTCGGCTTCGCTGCCCGAGTACGACGGATCGAGTTCGGCGGTGTAGATCCGTTGGGTCAACGGCCAGTAGACCGTGTAGTGGTACTCCCAGAGGAAATCCGACCGCGGATCGAATCCGGCCGCGGTGATCAGCTCCGGGGATTGTTGCTCATAGCCCCTGATTGCCAACGGCAGAGATCTGAACGGGTTGGGCCCGTCCACCGTCCACAACGTCCCTTCCAGGTCGACCCCGCGGGTGTAGAGCTCCGGATGATTCTCGAGTTGCCAACGGACCAGGTAGCCGCCGTTCGAGACACCGGCCGCGATCACTTCGTCGGCCGGCCGGCCGTAGTGCTGCGCGACGGTCTCCTTGGCGGCCAGGGTGAGCTCGGTCATCCGGGCGTTCCACTCGACGATGGCGTCGCCCGGTTCGCGGCTGCCGGCGGAGAACTCGGCGCCGGTGTTGCCCTTGTCGGTGGCGGCGTACGCGTAACCCAGCGAGAGGACGTAGTCGGAGATCGCCGTGTCGTTCGCGTACTGCGCTCGTACGCCGGGCGCACCGGAGACGACCACGCTGCCGTTCCACGTCTCCGGCAGCCGGATGACGAACTGGGCGTCGTGGTTCCAGCCGTGGTTGGTGTTCGTGTGCGTGCCGGACGGGAAGTAGCCGTCGAGCTGGATGCCCGGCACACCCGAGTGCGTGGGCAGACCGGCGTGGGTGGTGCCTACATAGTCCGCCGGGTTCGTGTGGCCGGACGCGACGGTGCCGGTCGTGGTCAGGTCGTCCAGCTCGGCGAGCTCCTGGTGCTCGGCGCCCGGGACGCGAGTCAAGAGATGGCCTTCGCTGCCGCGCGTCCCGCCGTACGTCCGGTGAAGAGGCAACCGCCGACGAAGGTGCCTTCGAGCGATCGGTAGCCGTGGATGCCGCCACCGCCGAAGCCGGCCACCTCGCCGGCCGCGTAGACACCGGGCAGCGGCGTACCGTCGGCGCGCAGCACGCGGGAGTCCAGGTCGGTCTGCAGGCCGCCGAGAGACTTGCGGGTGAGGATGTTCAGCCGTACGGCGATCAGCGGGCCGGCCTTGGGATCGAGGATGCGATGCGGTGACGCGACCCGGATCAGCTTGTCGCCGCGGTAGTTCCGGGCACCGCGCAGCGCGGTGATCTGCAGGTCCTTGGTGAACGTGTTGGTCAGCTCGCGGTCACGGGCGACGATCTGCCGCTCCAGATCGTCCAGGTTGATCAGGTTGTCACCGGTCAGGTCGTTCATCCCGCGGACCAGGTCCGGAAGGTTGCCGCGGACGACGAAGTCGGCACCCTTGTCCATGAACGCCTGCACCGGCGCGGTCGCACCACCGCGCGCTCGGCCGAGCACACCCTTGATGTCCTTGCCGGTCAGGTCCGGGTTCTGCTCCTGGCCGGAGAGGGCGAACTCCTTCTCGATGATCTTCTGGGTGAGCACGAACCAGGTGTAGTCGTACCCGGTCGTCATGATGTGCTCGAGCGTCCCCAAGGTGTCGAAGCCGGGGAACAGCGGCACCGGCAGTCGCTTGCCGGTGGCATCGAACCAGAGCGAGGACGGACCGGGCAGGATCCGGATCCCGTGCATCGGCCAGATCGGGTCCCAGTTCTGGATGCCTTCGGTGTAGTGCCACATCCGGTCGCGGTTCACATACCGCCCGCCGGCGTTCTCGGTGATCGCGAGCATCCGCCCGTCGACGTGCGCGGGGACGCCGGAGATCATCCGCTTCGGCGGCTCGCCCATCCGCTGCGGCCACTGCGCGCGGACCAGATCGTGGTTGCCGCCGATGCCGCCGGACGTGACGATCACCGCCTGGGCGGTGAGGCTGAAGTCGCCCACCTCGACGCGCGAACTCGAGACCCCGCGCTCGACGTCGCTCGGCTCCAGCACCTTGCCCGCGACGCCGTCGACCACACCGCCGGTGACCGTCAGCTCGTCCACCCGATGCCGGAACCGGAACTCGACGAGCCCCTTCGCGACCGCCTCCCGGACCCGCCGTTCGAACGGCGCGACCAGCCCCGGCCCGGTGCCCCAGGTGATGTGGAAGCGGGGGACCGAGTTGCCGTGACCATCGGCGTTGTAGCCACCGCGCTCGGCCCAGCCGACCACAGGGAAGAACCGCACGCCCTGGGCATGCAGCCACGGGCGCTTCTCACCGGCCGCGAAATCGACGTACGCCTCGGCCCACTGCCGGGCCCACCTGTCCTCGTCGTCCAGCCGGTCGAACCCGGCCGAGCCGAGCCAGTCCTGCAGCGCGAGGTCGCGCGAGTCCTTGATCCCCATCCGGCGCTGCTCGGGGGAGTTGACGAACATCAGTCCGCCGAACGACCAGAACGCCTGGCCGCCGAGGGACGCCTCCGGCTCCTGGTCCAGCAGCAGCACCTTCCGGCCCGCGTCGGCCAGCTCGGCCGTCGCGGCCAGCCCGGCCAGTCCCGCCCCGACAACGATCACATCGGCGTCCATGGTGTCCATGTATAGCGCAATTGAAAGGATGAGGGATGTGACGATCCTTTCCGCAACTGAGCTTGTCCTGCCCGCTGCCTCCCTCGGACCGGAGAACCCGCTCGCCCCGCTGCGCACCCAGCAGGAACTCCACCAGGTCGAGAACCTCGCCGGACTGCCGGACGAGCTGCGCGAGAACATCCAGTACGGGCGCCTGCACAGCACGCTGCCGTGCCCGAACCAGGACGGATACGACCGCTCGCTGGTCGACACCACGTTCCCGGCCCTGGTGCTGGAGAACGATCACCTCCGCGCGACCCTCCTGCCGAGCCTCGGCGGCCGGCTCTACTCGCTCGTCCACAAGGCCAGCGGGCAGGAGTTGCTCTACCGCAACCCCGTCTTCCAGCCCGCGAACCTTGCGCTGCGCAACGCGTGGTTCGCCGGCGGCGTCGAGTGGAACGTCGGCAGCACCGGCCACTGGACCGGCACCTGCGCCCCGATGCACGCCGCCCAGGTCGAGGGCCCGGACGGTACGCCGGTGTTGCGCCTCTGGGAGCTGGAACGGACCCGGAACCTCGTCACGCAGCTCGACTTCTGGCTACCGGAGACATCGGAGTTCCTGTACGTCGGGGTCCGGCTGCAGAACCTGTCCGACAGCGAGGTCCCGGCGTACTGGTGGTCGAACATCGCGGTCGAGCAGTCTCCGGAGACGCGGGTGCTGGTGCCGGCGGATCAGGCGTGGCGATACGGGTACAGCCGCCGGCTCGACCTGATCGACGTACCTCGTTATGAGGATGCAGATCTGACGTATCCGATGCGGCACGGGCGGGCGGTCGACTTCTTCTTCGAGCCGCTGGCGGGCGAGCGGCCGTGGATCGCATCTGTCGACGCGTCCGGCCATGGGCTGGCGCAGGTGTCGACGGAGCGGTTGCGGGGGCGGAAGTTGTTCGTGTGGGGTGAAGGCGCCGGTGGACGGCGGTGGCAGGAGTGGTTGGCGCCGGGGCTGACGGGTTCGGGGTACGCCGAGATCCAGGCAGGCTTGGCGCGGACCCAGATGGAGCACCTGAAGTTGCCTGCGGCAACTTCTTGGCACTGGATGGAAGCTTACGGGCGGATGTCGGTTGATCCGGTGGCTGCGCACTCGGACGACTGGCGGACGGCGCGTGGTGCGGGGACTGAGGCGCTGCGTCCGGTGCTCGACGAGCTGCCGGTGCGGGAGCGGGAGTGGCTGGCGGTCGTGGATGCTGCGCCGGTCGAGCGGCTCGCGGTCGGGTCGGGGTGGGGTGCGCTGGAGCTGGCTCGCACGGGGTGGTCGGTGTCGGAGGGTACGCCGTTCGCCGAGGACACGATGACATCGCGGGAGCGGGCGTGGTTGCCGTTGCTGGACGGGCGATTGGCGGCGGTTGACGGCGTACCGGATGGGACGTTGGTTGGGTGGCGGGAGCTGTTGGAGAAGGCCGAGGACAACTGGCTGGTCTGGTATCACCGGGGTGTTGCGCGGCACTATCACGGTGATGTGGACGGCGCGGTCGCGGCGTGGCTGCAGTCCGGGGACAACCCGTGGGCGCTGCGCAATCTGGGGTTGGTGACCGGCGACCTGTCGTACTACGAGCGGGCGGTTGAGTTGCGGCCCGACCTGGTGCCGCTGGTCGCGGAGGCTGTGGCCGCGGCGCTGGACATGGACGTCGCGCGGGCTGAGCGCATGCTCGAGAGTGCTCCCGACGACCCGCGGATCCGGCTGCTGCGCGTCCGGCACGCAGTCCAGACCGGCGACCCGCAGAGTGCCCACGACTTGCTGGCCGAAGGTATCCAGCTGGCCACCGTTCGCGAGGGTGCCAACCCGCTCACGGACTACTGGCGGGCGGCCGAGGAGGCGCTGGGAACCAACCGGCCGGTGCCCCCGCAATACCAGTTCGGCATGGGCGGAAACTGACGTGGCGAATTCTTTGTCCTGACCTGGAACCGATGGGGTCCGGGCGGCGTCTCACGAGTGTGCGGCAAGGGCCGCGCAGGCAGTTCGACTACGACGACCGCGTCGCTCGCGGGCGGCGCGTCGGGGGTGAGTGCCATGTTGACGATCGTTGTGCTCGGTGGGTTCGGCCTGGTGCTGCTGGTCACGGCATGCATCGCGGCGGACGTGATCGCCGGTCTCCGGCGGAACGAGACTCCGTCGGGCACGGAGGAGAAGACGGCTGGACGGGTGATCCGGGTTCGTGGCCCGGTCCGCGGCCAGCTGGACAGCGGGGCCCCGGCTGAATACACCGAGGTCACCGTCGAGTACTACACCCGCCGGGGCGAGGGACCGTTCGAGGTCACTCGCAAACTTCCCGCGGGGAGCCGCATTACGTACACCAAGGGCGACCGCGTCATCGTCAGCTACGACGTCCGCACGCCCCGCCGGGCCCGCATCGCCGGCCGAGTCAGCCACTGGCCCACCCTCGGCCCCCGCAGCGCGGACCCGGTCCCACAGCCCTAGAGAACAGACCGCGGTCGGCATTGATCCTCTATCCCTCGCCCGAGTGGCGGGGGCCTTTCAGTTCTCCGCCGCACCTGCCGTCACGAAGGCAGGTGCGGTGACAGCAGGTTGTAGAGGACCGGACGGCCTTGGGACAGGACGTACTCCGCCTCGTCCAGGGGCAGCCGGTCGGCCAGGTGGGCAAGGGACTCGCCCATGGTGATGCTGAGGGTGACCGCCAGGCGGAACTCGAGGGTGTTGCGGGCACCGAAGCGGACGGTGAGGAGTTCGGCGAACTCGCCCGCGTGCTGGTCGTCGAACTCGCCGGGCTTGGTTTCCAGGTCGGGGTCGCCGAGGCCGCTGAGGACGACGGCGCGGAAGCCCGGGTCGGTGCGGTGCATCTCGCGGAAGGTGTCGAGGGTGACGTCGACCGCCGCACGCCAGCTGGTCACCGACGCCAGCCGGTCGCGGACCGCCTCGGTGTAGCGGGCCTGGTTGCGCCGCTCGATGGCCTGGATCAGGCTCCGCTTGTCCGGGAAGTACCGGTACACGCTGCCGACCGCGATCTCGGCCCGCTTCGCGATCCCGCTCGTTGACGCGGCGTCGTACCCGCGCTCGACCACCTCGGCGCAGGCCGCGTCCAGGATGCGCTCGACCTGCCGGCTGGCCCGGTCCTGGGTCGGCGTCCGGCGCAAGGGATATGCCCCCGATGTCACCATGTTGCTCATTGTCCATGCTTCGGGGGGACAATGTTGCCACCTTCCTGTGACAGATTGCCGTCAATCGGTGTCATCCACAGGAGGGGAACGACATGCGCTTGAGCAGAACACTGGTCGCCGGCCTCGCGTCCGCCGCGGTCGCGGCGTCCGGAGTCGCGGGTACGGCGATCACCCGGAACGAACCGCACGCCGCCGGGAGCAGCCTGCGTCTCAACCAGATGCAGGTGGTGGGCTCGCACAACTCCTACCACCGTGAGCTCAGCCCGAACGAGCAGAAGGTCCAGCAGCAACAGAACCCGGGCTCGGTCGACCTCTGGTACTCGCACGCCCCGATCAGCCAGCAACTGGAGGATCAGAACGTCCGGTCGCTCGAGCTCCACCTGTTCCCCGACCCGCAGGGCGGGCTCTACACCTACCCGCTGATCCGGAAGCTGACCGGCCAAGGTCCGCTGACCGACCCGGCGATGGCGCAGCCAGGGATCAAGGTCATGCACATCCCGGACTTCGACTACAACACCAACTGCGACACGTTCGTGCTCTGCCTGCAGCAGGTGAAGACCTGGTCCGACCAGCACCCGAACCACGTGCCGATCGCGATCAACCTCGAACTCAAGCAGTCCGACCCGAACGTGGTCGCGGCCGGTGGCGTCGAGGCGCCGCCGTGGGGTGCGGCGAACCTGGACAGCGTCGACACCGAGATCCGCTCGGTGTTCTCCGCGGACGAGCTGCTCTCGCCGGACGACGTACGCAAGCCGGGCCTGACGCTCGAGCAGTCGGTGCTGACCAAGGGCTGGCCGAAGCTGAGCAGCGTCCGCGGCCAGGTGATGTTCTACTTCGACAACGGCGGTCCCGGTGAGATCCGCGACCTCTACACCGCCGGCAAGCCGAACCTGGAGGGCCGGGCGGTCTTCACCCGCGGTCCGGAAGGCGCGCCGGACGCCGCGGTCACCGAGGTGAACGACCCGCGTGGCGCGAACCAGGCCGAGATCCAGCGGCTGGTGACGAAGGGCTACCTGGTCCGGACCCGGTCGGACGAGCCGATGGCGACGATCCGCGACAAGGACGACACCCGGCTCGGGATCGGGCTGGCCAGCGGTGCGCAGTGGGTGACCACAGACTTCCCGGTCGCCGGGATGGCCGCCCGCTACGACAGCGACTTCGTCGCCAAGCTGCCCGGGCACACTCCCGTACGATGCAATCCCGTCACGGCAACCGCCAAGGCGGCCCTATCGGAAGGATGAGCTGAGCATGTCGGAGCACGTGGTCGACGTCAGTTGGAGCCGCGGTGAGCACGAGTTCACCTACGACGTCTACAACCGCGACCACGAGTGGCGCTTCGACGGCGGGATCACCGTGCCCGGCTCGGCCAACCCGAAGTACCTCGGCAACCCGGGCCCGGTCGATCCCGAGGAGGCGTTCGTGGCGTCCCTGTCGTCCTGCCACATGCTCACCTTCCTCGCGATCGCGGCGCGCAAGCGCCTGGTCGTCGACGCGTACGACGACCACGCGGTCGGCGTGATGGCGAAGAACGACGCCGGCCGGTTGGCGATCACCCAGGTGACGCTGAACCCGAAGATCGTCTGGGGCAGTCCGGAGCCGGACGCGGAGGTGCTGGAGCGGATGCACCACCTGGCCCACCAGGAGTGCTTCATCGCCAACTCGGTCACCACCGAGATCACCGTGGCCTACGGCAACTAACCTTCTCTGCAAACAGAAACCACCCGCCGGTCCGGCCTGAGCCTCGCGCAAGCGGCGTCAGGACAGCCGGCGGGTGGTTGGGTGCACCCCTGTGGTGGTGCACCGGACGGATCCGGCGGCGCCTCGCACGGGGCGCCTCTGCGTTGGTGTGCGACATCCGTGCGGTCTAGCTCGGTGGGCAAGACCGTCCGGGTGCGCTGCCGGGATCCGTTCGTCCGGTTCGCGCCAGTTACTGCTCGGCGGCGGCGTCGCTCCGGTCGTCCGTGGTCCGAGTGGTCGTCTCGACGACCTGCTCGTCACCGTGCAGGCGGCCCTGCTCGGTGGCCATCGTGGTCATCAGTCGGTGGATCGTCATGCCTGTGAGACGCGCCCCGGCCCCGGCTATGACGGGAATCCGGCAGATCTTTTGGTGTGAGCTACTTCTCATCCAGCCCGTCGAGGCGGAGGGGGACGAGTTTGCGGGCTTCGTCGTACGTCGTCCCGGTCAGCTCGAGCAGGTCGACCACGGTAGACCGGATCTGGGCGAGCACCACGACCGCGGACAGTCCGGTCGGCAGCGGCATCTCCGCCGTACGGCGGCCGAGCTCGCCGAGCACGCGGTGCGCGGCGACGTCGGCGTGCGGTTCGAACAGCGACTCGCCGATCAGCCGAATGCCGTCGGCGAGGCGCTCGAGCAGCGCCGGGTACTCGGCCGGCATCGGCTCGTCGCGCCAGATGGACACCGCGCAGCGTCGTACCAGGACCCGGATGTTCCCCCTCGCGCGATCCAGCGGCTCGAGGAGTTCGGCGATCTCCTGGACCCGGCCACGGTGCCGCCGACGGAATGGCGACAGCCGGACCACCGCGACGCCCTCGGCGGCCGCGCTGCGCAGGTCGTCCAGCAGTGACTCACTGGCGCGGGCCCGGCGCAGCGCGTCGCTGACCGCCTCCTCGTTGCGGGACCGGAGTCCGTCGGCGGTCTCGACCAAGATCTCGGACAGCTCGTTCAGCACCCCGGAGGCCTGCTGCCGCGGGCGGCTGATCGGCGCGGCCGGGGCGATCGTGGCGGCGGCCAGTGCGACCAGCCCGCCGACGACCGCGTCGATCCAGCGGCTGAAGCCGGCGCTCGGGTTCGGCAGCAGGGTGGCGACGAGCGCGGCCTGAACGCCGGCCTGGGTGCTCATCAGCGTGCCCGCGCCCAGCAGGAGGGCGACGCTCATGGCCAGCGCGACCACGAACACGATCTGGGGGACCCCGGTGCCGAAGATGCGGACGAACCCGTCCCCGACCCCGACTCCGACCGCCACCCCGACCATCAACTCGGCGACCCGGCTCAGTCGCTGACCGAAGCTGAACCCGAGGCAGACCATCGCCGCGACCGGCGCGAAGAACGGTTGCGGGTGGCCGACGACGTACCGGGCGATGGCCCACGCCACGCCGGCGGCGAGGGCGCACTGGCCGATGAAGAAGGACCGGCTCCGCAGGCGGTCCACCCGGCGGCGGATCGAGTCGCGCGAACGGCGGGCGGCGGACGGCGCGATGTCGTCGCGCAGTTCCCGCAACTGGTCCAATGTCAACCTGACCGGATCCACCTGCCCCATTCTGCGGCACGAGCCCTCCGGCTTGCTTCGGCCGCGCCCGGAGGTCAAGGTTGCTGCATGACCGAGAACAACCGTGAGGACTACGGCAGCTACAGCGTCGACGACGAGGACCAGCTGCAGGCAGAGGACACCCTGAACGACCGGGGTGTGGACGATCTGCTCGACGAGGGCTACTCGCCGCCGGAGAAGTGGTCCGCGGGCGAAGGATTCGGTACGACGGCCGACGAGGCGCTGGAGGGGGAGACGCTGGACCAGCGGATCGCCCAGGAGGAGCCGGACGTCGACCCGTACGCCGAGGACGGTGAGGACGTCGGCGGTCCCGAGGTCGGGGTGCAGCGCTCCGGCCGCCTGGTCGCCCCGGACGAGGGCGCGCACGACGACGCCGACGACGAACTGGTCGCCGAGGACGTCGGCTTCGACGGCGCCGCGGCCTCGGCCGAGGAGGCGGCCGTCCACGTCGTCGACGACGAGGACTCCTTCGAGCTCGAGGACGACGACGAGGAGGACCTCGAGTCCTACGAGAACGTCGACCTGGGCGACGTCGGCGACCCCGAGGACTGAGTCCTACCTGGGCGTGACCCGCACGACGGACCCGCGGCGCGGGACCAGAGTGACGTTCTTGGCCTGAGCCGGCTCGGGCTTCGGGTCGGGAGCCTGGAAGTCGTAGGTGGCGAGCGCGGCGCGAAGGATCTCGGTGCCTTCCATCAGGGAGAAGCCGGCCCCGATGCACCGCCGGGCTCCGCCGCCGAACGGCATCCACGTCCCCGGCGCCGGCGGATCGTCGGACAGGAAGCGCTGCGGCCGGAAGTCCATCGGCAGCGGGAAGTGTTCCCCGTCGCGGTGCACGAGTCCGATCGCGGCCATGATCGTCGTACCGCGCGGCAGCCGGTAGCCGGCGACGTCCGCGGTCGCGGTCAGCCGGCGGCCGACCTGGTACACGACCGGGTGCAGCCGCATCGCCTCCTTGACGATCGCCTCCAGCTCCTCGTCGGCATCGGCGTCCGCGGCCCGCTGACCGAAGGCCAGCTCCTCCGGGCGGCGGGCCAGCTCGTGGAACGTCCAGGCCAGCGCGGTCGCGGTCGTCTCGTGCCCGGCCAGCAGCAGCGTGACCAGCTGGTCCCGCAGCTCCTCGTCGGTCCAGTTGCCGGCGGCAAGCAGCCGGGACAGTACGTCGTTGCGTCCGGCCAAGTGCCCGCGGCGCCTGGCGATCTCGTCGGACAGGATCTCGTCGACCTGCTGCTGGGTGGTCAGGTAGGTCCGCCACGGCCGGATCCGGAGCAGCGCCGGGTAGAACCCGCCGAGCATGATCACCGGCGACACCGAGACGATCTTGTCCAGCAGCGGCCGGAGGGTGTTCAGCCGGTCGGTGTCCGTCACGCCGAAGATGACCTGGAGGATGATCTCCAGGGTCAGGTTCCGCATCCGCTCGTGCACCTTGAACGGCGTGCCGACCGGCCACTTGGCGACGTCGGCGCGAGCCAGCTCGTGCACCATCGCGGCGTACCCGCGCAGTGCCTGGCCGGAGAAGGCCGGCATCAGTTGCCGGCGCATCCGGACGTGGTCCTCGTCGTCCAGGAGCAGGAGCGAGTGCGAGCCCATGATCGGTTCGAGGACCGTGTTGCCCTCGCCCGCATGCATCACCGACGGCGGGCTGCCGAACACCTCTCGGATGTGGTCCGGCCGGCTCAGTACGACGCACACGCGGCTGGACGGGACCAGACGGATCGTGAACACGTCGCCGTACTTGGCCCGCATGCGGGGGAAGAACGTCCGGCGATGACTCGCGAACAGGACGGTCTGGGCCAGCGTGGGCCAGCGCGGACCTGGCGGCAGCGTGCGCGCCGTCTGCCGGTCGAGCGTCCGGGAACCGAGCAAAGGTGTCGGAGCCATGACTTCACGCTACGTCAGGTCGGTGAACACCGGGCGTCGAACTGCGGAAGGGCCGCCCCGGAGGGCGGCCCTTCGCGGGGTGGGTCAGGAGCGGGTGAAGCGCAGCGTCAGGATCTGGAACGGGCGGAGCTCGAAGGAGACTCCGTTGTCCCGCAGGTCCCGGTCCGCCAGGTGGCGCTCGAGCAGGTCGACCTCGGTCACCGACGCCGCGCCGAAGGACGGCGTGACGGTGGCGCGCGAGCGGCCGCCGGAGGACTCGTACAGGCGGACCACGACGTCGCCGGACCGGTCGTCGGCCAGCTTGATCGCCTCGACGATCACGTTGTCGTTGTCAACGGCAACGAGTGGCTCGACCCCGCCGGCCCCGGTGACGACCCGCTCGGGCAGGTTGATCCGGTAGCCCTCCTCGATCGCCTCGGGGATCCCGGCGCCTGCCACCAGCGCGTGGTTCACGGTGTGCACGCCCTGGTCGGTCTTCGGGTCGGGGAACCGGGGCGCCCGGATCAGCGAGGTCCGGATCGTGGTCGTGGTCCCACCGTCCTCGCGGGCGGTCCGGTTGATGTCGTGGCCGTACGTCGAGTCGTTGACCACGGCAACGCCATACCCGGGCTCGCCGACGTGCACCCAGCGGTGCGCCGCGATCTCGAACTTCGCCGCGTCCCACGAGGTGTTCTGGTGGGTCGGCCGGAAGATGTGCCCGAACTGGGTCTCCGACGCCGACCGGTCGGCGTGCACGTCGACCGGGTACGCCGCCTTGAGGAACTTCTCGGCCTCGTGCCAGTCGACCGTGGTCTCGATGTCGACCCGCTTCGCGCCCGGCCGGAGCCGCAGCGTCTGCGTCACGCTGGACCGGCCGAACGACCGTGTCACCACCACGGTCGCGACACCCTCGACGGTGCTGAAGTCGACGCTGTCGACCTCGGTCACGTCGCGGACGTTGTTCTTGTAGAACGAGTCGACGTCCCAGGCGTCCCAGTGGTTCGGGGTGTCCACATGCAGCTGCAGAAGGTTGCCCGCGGCACCTGGCGCGATCACCTCGCGCTGGGTCTCGACGTCGTACAGCGAGGTGATCAGACCCCGCTCGTCGATGGTGACCCGGATGACCCCGTTGTCCAGGACCCCGTTCTCGACCGACACCGCCTGGCCCTCGCCGACGGCGATGCCCGCGCCCAGACCGGCGACGCCACTGCGGGAGTGCGGTGCCGCGTTGAAGACGATCTGCGCGTCGCCGGAGCCGGCCAGCGCCTGCTGGGCGGTCGCGATGATCGCCTCCAACTCGGCGGCCAGCTTCGCATACGTCGCCTCGGCCTCGCGGTGCACCCAGGAGATCGACGAGCCCGGGAGGATGTCGTGGAACTGGTTCAGCAGCACGGCCTTCCAGATCCGGTCCAGGTCCTCGTACGGGTACGCGTCCAGCTTGCCCGCCACCACGGCCGCCGCGGACCACAGCTCGGCCTCGCGGAGCAGGTGCTCGCTGCGCCGGTTGCCCTGCTTGGTCTTGGCCTGCGAGGTGTACGTCGCCCGGTGGATCTCCAGGTAGAGCTCACCCGACCAGACCGGCGCGTGGGTGCTGTATTCGTCTTGTGCGGCCGCGAAGAACTCGGTCGGGGACTCGATCGTCACCCGCGGCGAGGACTCCAGGTTCGCCACCCGGCGAGCCGTGGCGACGAACTCGCGGGTCGGGCCGCCACCGCCGTCGCCGTACCCGAACGGGACCAGCGACCGGGTCGCCGCGCCGTTCTCGGCGAAGTTGCGCTGCGCGTGTGCGAGCTCGCGGCCGGACAGGTCGGAGTTGTAGGTGTCGATCGGCGGGAAGTGGGTGAACACCCGGGTCCCGTCCAGGCCCTCCCACCAGAAGGTGTGGTGCGGGAACTTGTTCTCCTTGTTCCAGGAGATCTTCTGGGTCAGGAACCACTTCGACCCGGACAGCTTCACCAGCTGCGGCAGCGCCGCGGTGTAGCCGAACGAGTCCGGCAGCCAGACCTCCTGGGTGTCGATCCCGTACTCGTCCAGGAAGAACCGCTTGCCGTGCACGAACTGCCGGGCCAGCGCCTCGCCGCCGGGCAGGTTGGTGTCGGACTCGACCCACATGCCGCCCACCGGAACAATGGTGCCGTCGGCAACGGCCTTCTTCAGCCGCTCCCACACCGCCGGGTAGTTGTCCTTCACCCAGGCGTGCTGCTGGGCCTGCGAGAACGCGAAGACCAGCTCCGGATACTCCTGCGCCAGGGTGGCGACGTTCGAGACCGTCCGGGCCACCTTGCGCCGGGTCTCCCGCAGCGGCCAGAGCCAGGCCGAGTCGATGTGCGCGTGCCCGACCGCGGACAGCTGGTGCGCGCTGGCGTGCGCCGGCCGGCTCAGTACGTCGGTCAGCTGTGCGCGGGCGTCCGCCGCGGTGGCGGCGACGTCCTCGTAGTCCAGGGCGTCCAGCGCGCGGCTCAGTGCTCGCAGGATCTCCCGGCGGCGCGGCTCCTGCAGGGACAGCTCCTTCTGCAGGCTGTCCAGCGCCTCGAGGTCGAGGATCAGGTCCCACACCTCGGCGTTGAACACGGCCAGGTCGGCCCGAGCCAGCGCGTAGATCGGCGTCTCGCCGAGCTTCGCGCCGATGTCGGTCTTCGCGTAGGCGTTGTCGAGCGGGATCTCCGGGTTGGCGGCCGCCTCGACGTAGAACTCGATGGTGTCGCCGGGCGAGGCCGCCGTACCGTCGG
This sequence comes from Kribbella sp. CWNU-51, assembly GCF_054073265.1. NCBI lineage: Bacteria > Bacillati > Actinomycetota > Actinomycetes > Propionibacteriales > Kribbellaceae > Kribbella > Kribbella sp. CWNU-51. Next base: position 130,603 of record NZ_JBSXMZ010000059.1, on the reverse strand, counting down.
GGCCGAGGATCGACAGCGGGGCGTAGGTCTGCCGCGGGTGCAGACCCTTCAGCGGTACGCCGGACGTGGTGTGAACGAGGCCCTCCGCGGAGAACCCGGGGCCGCCGCTGAAGCCGAGGTCGATGACGGCCTCGATCTCGCTGCCGGCCCACTCGGCCGGCACCTGCCCGCTGAACCTGAACCACGCGGTCCCCCAGGCCGGACCCCACGGCAGGCCGATCGCGGCCCGCTCGAAGGTCTGGGTGAGGGCCTCGGCGGGGGACACCGGCTCACCGGGGGCGTGCCACACCTCGATGTCCAGCGGGACCGCCGCGCCGTAGATCGCGGGGCGGATCCGCTCCCGCAGGGCGCGCTGGAGCCGCTCCTCGATGAGTTGACGGTCGTCGTGCACGAAATCATCCTCCGGGGGTTGGGCCGTGCCTTGTCGCGCGACCCACGCGGCCGCTGCATGACAACGCTGTCACACCCACCCCTGGCCCGTCCAGACGCAGTTCAACTACCGTCCGCACCCCCCACCGCCCCGGTCGGGCCACCTACCTTCCCCACCCCACCGTCCAGGTCGGGTCATCTACCTTCCCCGACCACCGGCCCGGTCGGGTCGCCACGGGCCCGGCGCCGTATCTGCGGGTAGCGGTTCGGTTGCAGGCCGCGGCTCGGCTACCCCGGAGCACCTCTTGTTGTCTAGGTTGTCCTGCATGGATCGCCCCCGCCTGCTGACCCCTGCCAGGCCGACTGGGATGACCCGGCGCAGCGTGCTCGGTCTCGGTGCCGCCGCCGCGTCGTCCCTGCTGCTGCCCGGATGCTCCCGCGGCCGGGCCGACGAGCCGGCCCCGGCCGGGTCGGCGACATTCGCGACCGGCAACGAGGGCGGTGTCTACGCGACGTTCGGCACCGCCCTGAGCGGGCTGATCAGCGAGGTCACCGGCATGGAGCTCAAGCCGATCATCACCAACGGGTCGGTGGACAACCTGATGAAGATCGACAGCGGCAAGGCGGACCTGGGCTTCTGCACCTCGGACGCCGCGCTGGCCGCCTACGAGGGCACCGGCATGTTCGACAGCGGCCGGCTGAAGTTCACCGCGCTGGCCCGGGTGTACGACAACTACGTCCACTTCGTCGTCCCGATGGCCTCGTCCGCGTCGAAGCTCGACGATTTGAAGCAGGACCCGAAGAAGCCGCGCAAGAAACCCATGGTGGTCAGCGTCGGCCCGTCCACCTCCGGCACCAGGGTGGTCGCGGACCTGATCCTGGCCACCGCCGGCATCACGGTGACGAAGCGGTACCTGACGCTGGAGGAGTCGGTCAAGCAGTTGAAGGAGAAGGCCGAGGGCAAGAACCCCAACGGGATCGACGCGATGATCTGGAGCGGTGGCGTGCCGACCGACCCGATCAAGGCCCTGCAGACGTCCGTCGGGTTCCGGTTGCTCGACATCGGCGCAGTGGCCGAGGAGATCGCGCTCACGCGGTTCGGTGGCTACGTGGTGTCGTCGATCCCGCCGTCGCAGTACGGGCTGGCCAGTTCGGTGCCGACACTGGCGATCCCGAACTACCTGGTGGCCACGCCGAGGCTGTCCGACTCGTGGGCCTGGTGGACGGTCAACACGCTGTTCCGCCGGCAGAACGACCTGGTCAACAGCGACCACCCCGAGGCCGGTTCGCTGGACCCGCGCTCGGCGATCGCGACGATGCCGATCCCGCTGCACCCCGCCGCCGAGCGCTGGTACCGCAACAACCATATCTAAGCTCTACACATTGCCGCGCCTGCGGCGCGGCGCGCTCAGGCCTCGTAGTCGTCGATCAGGGGGACGCGGACCTCGATCACCAGGCCGCCGCCGATCGGCGGACGGGCGACCACGCGGCCGCCGACCCGGGCAGCCTCGGAGCGGACGATCGCCAGCCCCAGACCGGTGCCCGGCATCTCCCGGTGGTGCGCGCTGCGCCAGAACCGCTCGCCGACCTTCTTCAGGTCTCGCGACCCGAGCCCGAGCCCGTGGTCGCGCACCGACATCACCACTTCGGTGCCGTCCCGGGTGACCGAGACCTCCACCGGCGGAGCGCCGTACTTGGAGGCGTTGTCGAGCAGTACGTCGAGGATGTCGTCCACCTCGAGCTCCGGCGCGACCCCACCCGGCACCATCTCGCCGATGATCAGCTCCAGGTCGTCGGCGGCGTACACGGCCTTCCAGCCGACCAGCCGCTCCTTCACCGCCTGGGCCAGGTCCAGCGGCTCTTCGTTGCCCTCGGCATCGGCCCCCGGGCGGTCCGAGCCGGCCAGCCGGGACAGCCGCTGGACGATCCGGCCGAGCCGGTCGATGTCGCTGAGCGCGAACCGCGCGGTCGGCGACAGCCGGGACAGACCCTCGATGTGGATCCGGGCCGAGGTCAGCGGCGTCCGCAGCTGGTGCGACGCGTCCGCGACGAACTCGCGCTCGCGCTGCCGGGCCTGGTGCAGGCTCAGCGCCATCGAGTTGAAGCTGTCGCCGAGCCGGCGCAGCTCGGGGGCGCGTCCGTCGGTCGACACCCGGGTGTCGAGCGCGCCGCGGGTGATCTGGTGGGTCGCGTTGTCGAGGTCCTTCAGCGGCCGCAGCACCCAGCGGGTGATCGGCCGGACGATGCCGATGATGATCGCGCCGATGCTGATCAGCAGGCCGCCGAGGAGCAGCAGCAGGCCGCTCTGCACCTGGTCGCGGGCCTTCTCGGTCGGCACCCGCAGTACGGCGGCACCCAGCACGCTGCCGTTGTTGACGACCGGGCGGGCCACCACCATCTCGCCGGAGCGCCACGGCCACAGCGGCGGCGGCTCGGCCGGCAGGCGGCCGGCCAGCGTGCTGTGCAGCGCGGCCGCGATGTCCGGCTCCTTCACGTTCACACCGGACACCGAGGTGGCGACGACGCGCGAGTCGACGTCGACGACGAACACCGGGGTGTTGTAGAGCTCGTGGTAGCGGACCGCCAGCTCCCGCAGGTTCGCGATGTCACCGGTCTGCAGCGGGGACTCCGCCATCGTGGCGAACCAGTCCGCGTCGTTGCTGCGCGACAGGAACAGGGTGCGCGACGTACTCGTGGCGATGTAGTTGGCCAGCGGTACGACGGCGACGATGGCGAGTGCGATCACCATCGGAACGAGGGACTGCAGCAGACGACGGCGCAACGGTCAGTCCGAACCCAGGCGGTAACCGACACCGCGGATCGTCTGCACCAGCTCGGGCCGGCCGAGCTTGGCACGCAGGCTGGCCACGTGCACGTCCATGGTCCGCGACGACGCCTCGAACACGGACTGCCAGGCGTACAGCGCCACCTGTTCCCGGGGGACCACCCGGCCGTGGTGAGCGGCCAGCACAGCGAGCACGTCGAACTCCTTGCGGGTCAGACTGATGGGCTTGTCCGCCACCTGTACCGTCCGGGCCTCGATGTCCACGGTCAGGTCTCCGACGGTCACCCGGGGGCGGGGCTGCAGGAGGCCGGTACGACGAAGTACAGCATCGATGCGGGCCAGCAGCTCGGAAATCGCGAACGGTTTCACCACATAGTCGTCCGCGCCGCTGCGCAACCCGCGGACCCGGTCCGCCGCCTCGCCCCGCGCGGTCACCGCGATCACCGGGACGTCGGAGACCGTCCGGATCTGCCGGCACACGTTGATACCGTCCCCGTCCGGCAGCCCGAGGTCCAGCAGGACCAGGTCGCCGGGGTCCGCCGCGAGGGCGTCCGCGGCCGTCCGGACATGCGTCACCATCAGGCCGTAGCGCCGCAGCGCAGGTATCAGGGCATTGGCGATATCGAGATCGTCCTCGACCAACAGAATCCGTACCGCGCCACTCATGCGGTGATCGTAGGCCAGGAGACGCTCATGTGTGTCAGATCTTGGTAAAGACGTAATCACGTGACTCCACACCGTGTTCGCCGACACTAGCCTTCCGGACACAGGAGGGAACCGATCGATGACTGTCGGTATCGGCACGGGGGGTGGCTTGACCACGCCCTCCGAGGAAGAGCTCGCCGAGTACGAGCAAGAACGGCCTGCTCGGCGGCTTCGGCCTGCCCTCGACCTCGCGATCGCGGTCTGGTGCGCGGTCATCAGCGTCGGCGTGCTCGCGCAGGTGTTCTTCCCATTACCACAAGGCACGCAGTTTTACTTGGTGATCTTTCTCGCAGCGGTCCTGCCGATCACGCTGCTGTGTTACCGCGGTTGGAAGGTGCCTGGCAGTCTTAGAGAGCACCGCCTGAATCCGTTGCGTGGGCGGTCGCATGACGACCCCGGGATCACGGACTGGATCCTGGCCGCCGTCGCGTTCGCGGTGTGCATCTACCCGCTGTTCGACTTCGACGGCTATCTGGAACGACGGCAGACGCCGACCGGACTGGATGTGGTGGCGGGCGCCGTACTGCTGATCCTGCTGCTCGAGGCGTGTCGCCGTACCACTGGCTGGGTGCTGCCGGTGTTCAGCCTGCTGTTCATCGCCTACGCGTACTACGGCGGCTATCTGCCCTACACGTGGTCGCTCGCGCACCAGGGTTTCAACTTCGACGCGATCATCGCGCAGTTCACCATGGGCACGGCCGGGTTCTACGGCACGCCGTTGAGTGTGGCGGCCAGCTACATCGTGCTGTTCACGATCTACGGCGCCGTGCTCGACTACTCCGGCGCCGGCAAGTTCTTCATCGACCTGTCCTTCGCCGCCTTCAAGCGCAGCCGTACGGCGCCCGGCCGCACGGTCACCCTGGCCGGCTTCCTGCTCGGCAGCGTCTCCGGTTCCGGTACGGCGACCGCCGTGTCGCTCGGCACGGTGTCGTGGCCGATCCTGCGCCGGGCCGGCTACCCGGCCGAACCGGCCGGCGGAATGCTCGCCGCCTCCGGCATCGGCGCGATCCTGTCGCCGCCGACGCTCGGCGCGGCCGCGTTCATCATCGCCGAGTTCCTGCAGGTCTCATACCTGACCGTCCTCGGGTACGCCGTCATCCCGACGATCCTGTACTACCTGGGCATCCTGCTCGCGATCGAGATCGACGCCCGCCGGCACGGGACCACGTCGGCGGAGACCTCCTCGGATTCGGCGTTCCGGTTGCTGGTGCGGTTCGGGTACCACTTCCTCTCGCTGTTCGTGATCATCGGCTTCATGGCGGTCGACGTACCGCCGTTCAAGGCCGTGGTCTACGCGGTGATCATCCAGTTCGCGCTGTCGTTCCTGGATCGCGAGCACCGGCTCACCGCCGGGCGGCTGTTCAAGGCGCTTGCCCAAGGCACCCGCTCGGTGCTGCCGGTGGCGGCGACCTGCGCGACCGCCGGGGTGATCGTCGCGGTCACCACCCAGACCGGCCTCGGGCTGAATCTGGCCGAGATCATCGTCGGCGCGGCCCGTGGACTGACCGACAACCACACCGTCGTACTGATCCTGACCGTGGTGCTGTCGGGGCTCGCCGTACTGATCCTCGGACTCGCGGTGCCGGTGACCGCGTCGTTCATCATCGCCGCGGTGATCATCGCGCCGGCGCTGGTACAGCTCGGGGTGACACAGCCCGAGGCGTATATGTTCATCTTCTACTACGCTGTCCTGTCCGAGGTCTCGCCGCCGACCGCGCTGGCCGCGGTGGCGACAGCCGCGATCACCGGCGGCAAGGTGATGCCGACGATGTGGCAGGCGTGGAAGTACACGCTGCCGGCGTTCCTGGTGCCGTTCGCATTCGTGCTCACCGAGAACGGCGCACACCTGCTCGGTCAGGGATCGTTCGCCGGCATGGTGTGGACAACGCTGGTGTCCATGCTGGCCGTTGCCGCGCTCGCGGTGGTGACCGGAGGCTGGATCGTGGTCGCGGCGGGCTGGCTCGAACGCCTGGTGAGCGTGCCGGCCGCGCTTCTGCTGCTTTACCTCGCGCCCGTAACCATCGCGGCCGGAATCTGTTTGCTACTTGTTGCCGTCGTCATCAATCTGGTCCGGCGGCAACGCCAGGCCGCCCGCCCGGAAGGATCCGTCGCTTCATGAGAATCCGTCGCCTCCCCGCGGCCGTGGTGGCGCTCGCCGCTGTCGTCTCGCTGGTCGCCTGCGGCGGTCAGCGCGAACCCACTGGATCCGGTACGGCGGCCGGCGGCCGGCTGACCATTGCCACCGGCAACACCACTGGTGTCTACTACCAGCTCGGCGGTGCGCTGGCGTCGGTGATCTCGCAGAAGGTCTCCGGCTACCGGGCGACCGCCAGCGAGACGGGAGCCTCGGTGCAGAACGTCCAGGGCCTGGTGGCGGGCAACTACGACATCGCGTTCTCCCTCGGTGACACCGCGGCCGACGCGGTCAAGGGCGTGAACAGCTTCAAGGCGCCGCAGGACGTGGCCGCACTGACCCGGCTGTACAACAACTACACGCAGGTCGCCGTCCGCACCTCGGCCGGGATCACCTCGATCGCCGACCTGAAGGGCAAGCGCGTCTCGACCGGCTCGCCGAACTCCGGCACCGAGGTGATCGCGCGCCGGCTGCTGGAGGCCGCCGGCCTGGACCCGGCCAAGGACGTCACCGCGCAGCGGCTCGGCCTGCCGGAGTCGGTCGACGCGATGAAGTCCGGATCGATCGACGCGCTGGTCTGGTCCGGCGGCCTGCCGACCGGCGGCATCACCGACCTGACCACCAGCCTGGGCAAGGACGTGAAGCTCTTGCCGATCGTGGATCTGCTGCCGACAATGCAGGAGAAGTACGGGACCGTCTACGTCCAGGCGCCGATCCCGGCGGCGACGTACAAGCAGCCGGCCGACGTGGCGACGATCGTCGTGCCGAACGTGCTGCTGGTGCGCAAGGACATGAAGGCCGACCTGGCCGAGCAGCTCACCAAGGTCATCTACGACAACAAGGACGCGCTGGTCGCGGTGAACGTAGCGGCCAAGGGCATCACACTGGAGAACGCCGACCAGACCGACCCCGTGCCGCTGCACCCTGGCGCGAAGAAGGCGATCGACGGACTGAAGTAGCCCCACGGACCGTCCTCTCCCGCACACCAGGCGCAGCGGGGGAGGACGCAAAGGGACCCACCTTCGCACACCAGGCGCAGCGGAGGTGGGACCATGCCGGCCCCACAACCAGGCGCAGTGAGTGCCGGCAGATCGGGCCCGGCCCTTCGGAGGCATCCGAGGGCCGGGCCCGGTCACCTACTTCTGGTCGTCCTCCTGGGACATCGGAGTGCGGTACAGGTAGTGCGAGAGCGCGGAGTCGCGCTTCGGGCCAGAGCTCGTCGGGGTGCAGGTCCATGAACCGGCTGTCGCCGTACTGACTTCCCTTCAGGAAACGCAGTGAGTGCTCCAGCTCCTTCGCGTTGCCGACGTACCTGGTGACCAGGTCCTCGCCGTCGGGCAGGCGCCGTACGTGGGGGAGGAGGACGTCTTCGGCGGCGGCCAGATGCTGGGCCGCGATCGCGTAGAACCAGTCGGTCTGACGCCTGCGCCCGGCCTGCGCGAGCAGGCCGGGCGGGGCTGAGGGTCAGGAGTCGGAGCTCTTCTTCCAGAGGTTGATGCCGGCCTCGACGGCGTCGGCGTCGATGGCCTCGAGCTCGTCGGCGGAGAACTTCAGGTTGCGGACCGCGGCGAGGTTGTCCTCGAGTTGCGCGACGCTGGAGGCGCCGATCAGGGCGCTGGTGACGCGGTCGTCGCGCAGAGTCCAGGCGAGTGCGAGCTGAGCCACGGACTGGCCGCGCTCCTTGGCGATCTCGTTCAGCGCGCGGACGTGCTTCAGCGTGTCCTCGGTGAGCGAGTCCGGGTTCAGCGACTTGCCCTGCGCGGCGCGGGAGTCCGCCGGGACGCCGTCCAGGTATCGGTCGGTCAGCACACCTTGGGCCAGCGGCGAGAACGCGATCACGCCGACGCCGAGCTCACCAACGGCATCCAGGAGGTCCTCCTCGATCCAGCGGTTCAGCATCGAGTACGACGGCTGGTGGATCAGCAGCGGCGTCCCCAACTCGCCAAGGATCCGCGCCGCCTCCCGGGTCCGATCCGCCGAGTACGACGAGATTCCGGCGTACAGCGCCTTGCCAGAGCGGACTGCGGTGTCGAGCGCGCCCATCGTCTCCTCGAGCGGCGTGTCCGGGTCGAACCGGTGCGAGTAGAAGATGTCGACGTACTCGACGCCCATCCGGCTGAGCGACTGGTCCAGCGAGGCGAGCAGGTACTTCCGCGAGCCGCCGCCCTGACCGTAGGGCCCTGGCCACATGTCGTAGCCGGCCTTGGTCGACAGGATCAGCTCGTCGCGGTACTTCTTGAAGTCACGCGCGAAGTGCGCCCCGAAGTTCGTCTCCGCCGAGCCGTACGGCGGACCGTAGTTGTTGGCCAGGTCGAAGTGCGTGACGCCGAGGTCGAACGCCCGCCGCAGGATGTCGCGCTGCGTGGTGAACGGCTTGTCGTCGCCGAAGTTGTGCCACAGCCCCAGCGAGATCGCGGGCAGCTCCAACCCGCTCCGCCCCGTCCGCCGATAAGCCATCTGGTCGTCATACCGGCCCTCGGCCGCCACATAATCAGTCACGGAACCCCAGTCTGCCCCATGTCACAACAAGTGCAAACCCCCTTGTTTTACAACAGAAATCCCATCGCTGACACCCAGAACCCCATCTTCTTGATCCGTTCAAGTGAGGGCGGACCATGGTGCGGGCGGAGCGGACGCGAAGAACCTGAGAATTCCGAGGACGCGACTCGCGGGTGGTGCAGTCCAGTGTCGTTGCCCCGGCCAGGGGTCGGCGGGCAACTTCCCCAGCGCCCACTCGAGGTGCAACCAAACGGTTGCCGCTGCCAGTTCGTCCTCCGGTACGGCGGACTCCGTGTGGTGAACGTAGTCGGGAAGGATCACGGCGACGTGCTCGAGCGGCAGCTTGGCGAAGTCCACCTCCGCCGGAGCCAGCGCCGCGTCACCCCAGTCGATCAGGCCTGTCAGCCGCCCGTCCGGGGTGACGAGAAGGTTGTGCGTGGCAACATCTCCATGGATCAGCACCTTCGGCCGATCCCGATCGAACCGACCCGCCAATCGCGTGAACCACCCTGCCAGCCACTTCGCCGTCCCCAGATCCAAGTAGCCGCGGTCCGTCAAGTCGTCGACCGTCCGCCACGGATCACCCCACCCATCCTCCGGAAGGCCCGGCACCTGGACCCCCTGAGCCCGATGCAACCGCGCCAGTTGCTCCCCCAGCCCGGTCGGTACGTCGATCGGCTCGCTGCCGTGAACCCGCTCCATCACGACGTACGGCGCATCGATCACCGTCCGGCTCTCGTCGTACTCAACGATGGCCGGCGTCAACACACCCGCTGCCCGGGCCACCGGGATCACCGCGATCTCCTTCCGCAGATCCCCCTCGAACCCCGGCCGCGCCACCCGCAAGAACAACCCCTCCCCGACCACAAACCCCCGATTGGCAACCCCACCCACAACCTCCACCACCTCAGCAGCCCCCACTCCAAACCGCCGCCCCACCACCCCCACCCGCCCCAGAACCACATCCCCCACCTCCTCCGGATCGACCTCCGCCACCTGGTCGGCGAGGTTCTTCGGCGTCTGGTTCAGGAGTTCATCGGCTGGGGGTTTGTTGTGTTCGTCCAAGCTGTGCCTCCGTGGTTCGCGGCGATCCGTCTGTTCGATCCTTGTGCCGGGGTGCGGTGGCGTCCACCGGATTTGATGTACTGCGACCGTGCGTGTCGATGTGGATCCGGATGTCGTGGGCCGGCGGGAGTTCTACGCCCTGCTGAATTCCGTGGTGGTCCCACGGCCGATCGCGTGGGTGTCGAGCCGCTCGGCCGACGGGGTGCTGAACCTCGCGCCACACTCGTTCTTCACGGTGTCGTGCGTACAGCCGCCGATGGTCCAGTTCACGTCGGTCGGGCGGAAGGACAGCCTCAACAACGTCGAGGCAACCGGCGAGTTCGTGGTGAACTTCGCCGCGGAACCCTTGTACGAACAGGTGAACGCGTCGGGGACGAACTTCCCGCCCGAGGTGTCTGAGTTCGAGGCGGTCGGCGTACACACCGAGCCGTCGCGGACAGTCGCCGTACCACGGGTCGCGGAGTCGCCGGTGGCGATCGAATGCACGCTCCACACCACGCTCGAACTCGGCGACTGCACCCTCGTCATCGGCCGCGTCCGCCACCTGGCCATCGACGCGTCAGTCATGGTCGGCGATCACCCGGAGATCCAGCGGCTCCGCCCACTGGCCCGCCTCGGCAAGAACGAGTGGTCGACCCTGGGCGAGGTCCGCTCCATCACCCGAATCCGCCACTCCGACTGGCCAGGCCACTTCACACCGCCCACCAGCTGACCCCGGCTGTGGGGTTGCCCCGCCCTGACGGACAGGTCTGATGACTCGGTCAGGCTACATTCGCGATCTTGTTCTGTTCCTGGTATTCGGCGGGGCCGCGGTAGCCCAGAGTGCTGCTTTCAGGTGACCTTCGGCGATTTCTACAGACCATCCAGTCGCCTGGACATCGTGTCGAGTGTCGGCCAAGGAGGACCCTCGCGCAGCGCACGCAGGAATTCCGCTCCGAATCGTCTCCCGTTCGGAAACTGATCGCCAACATCCCAACGCCACGCTGCGACCATCGCGAGAACGAGCTGCCGGCAGTCGTCCAGCAGTCCTTGGTCAACGCCCGGGTAGTGCTCGCAGACCGCCTCGGGAACATGGGCGAGATCGAACTCGACGGGTCCACGGCAGGACGTCTCGAAGTCGATGAACAACGGGCCGTTCTTCGTGCTGAGCAGATTGCCTGGATGGGGCTCGCCGTGGAGCAGCTGCTCCGCGGCGCCGCGGTCGTCGATCGCCCGTCGCAGGCTTCCTAGTCTGCTGCTGAGGAACACGCGGTCTGCGTCGGCGAGCTCCGGCGAGAGATCCGGGTTGGCAACGATTTCTTCCGCCTCCGCGATTCGATCCGTGAACCGCGGGCTCGCCACGTCGACCTTGCGCATGCCGGCGTGCAGCCGCTCCAGCGCCTTGGCGTAGTCGACTGGTGAGACGGTAGGTGTCACGGGCTCGTAGTAGGTCCACAGCGTCACCGCGAAGCCATCGCGCGTGTACACAAGCGGGTCCACCCGAGGCTCCAAGGCGCTCACCGGGCAGTCGACCTCGGCGAGCCGTTGAGCGAGCTCGACTTCGAGCTGTGCAACCTCTTGCCCGACAAGGGCGACCCGGGCAAAGACGCCGTACGGCGTCAGCCGCAGCGCCAGCTTGTTCGAGTTGTGAAGAACGATTGCGTCGTTGACTGGCAGGTCGAGCGATGCGGCGATCGAAGTCGCAGCCGCGACCGCACGCGTGACCTCGGACATCTCCATGACTTGGTGAGACTACATTCGTGATCTTGTTCTGTCCCTCGTATTTTCGGCGGCGGTGCCGCGGTAGCCGAGAGTGCGCGGCGGCCGGGTCAGGGATGGTGGTGTTGCGCCACCGCCTGGGCGAAGTGCCGCGGATACCGGGCTGCGCGGGTCAGGCCCAGCTATGTCCGGTCCGGGCGTACGTCGGCTTTGCCCGTCCCGACACGCGTCCGGTTCGACCGTGCCCAACAGTTCCTCCTGATCTGTTCCGACGACTCGATCCCCACCTGCTTCCGCCGTGCGACTCGGGCCCTTCGTGTTCCTTACTAGGCCCAGCTCATGTGTCGCATGGTTGCCAAGGGCACCTTTCGGCAAACCGCGGGTCTGCTGGGTTGCGTGAGTACGTGTCGAAAGCCTTCGGAGGTGGTGGGCTCGGGAGAGCCGGTTAGTGCCGGGGTGGTGGGGGTTCGTAGGTGGCTAGGAGTTTGGTTAGGGATTCGAGGTGGGGGGAGAGCCGGAGGGGGGTGCTGTCGGGGGACGTGGTGGTGGCTGGGTGCCAGGTGAAGGGCGGATGGCTGGGGCTGGCTTCCGGGGTCGGGATGGTGGGGGTTACCAGGTGGACTTCGGGGGACAGGGGGCCGGGGTCGTGGGTGTGGGAGCGGGCGGCGAGGTTGATGAGGAGGCCTAGGGCGGGGATGACGGAGAGGTCTTTGATGACGTGGAGTAGGAGGAGGTCTCGGGCAGGGACAGCGGCGAGGAGGCCGTGGGGCGGGTGGTGGTCCAGGTGGAGGGAATCGCGGAGGACGGTGTCCAGAACCAGGGCTCGGGAGGCGGCGAAGGGGGTGCCGGTGACGAAGGCGATGCGGATGTCGTCGTGGTCTAGGTACTCGACGTGGTCGGTGAGGCGGCGGAGGTTGGCCAGGCCGAAGCGTTCGGCTTCGGGCCAGGTGAGGCCGAGGTCGGGCGGTTCGAGGTACATGGTGACCGTGCCGTCGTTGATGGTGGCGGGGACGGATATCAGGCCGGGTATGAAGTCGGAGCGGTCCTCGCTCCAGTGGATGGGGAGCGCTTCGCGAGGGACGAGGCGTTGGAGTAACTCTCGCTCTGGGTCTTTGGGTGGAGGCGGCGGGCCGTTGCGGAGGCAGTCGAGGAGTTGGACGAAGTGCTCCTCGACCAGAGCCGGCCAGCGTTGCTCCTCGTAGCGCGACAGGGTCCGTGCGAGGTTGCTCAGGCCGAGGACCGGGCCTTCGGCAGACGCCTCGACCGGGACGAGAGCCGCGCCGCCCTCGTAGGCGACGTCGAGCCCGAGCCGGGTCGCGACGGTCAGGCCGAGGTGCACCAAGCGCGCGGCCTGACTGCGGGTCAGGGGGGTCAGGACTGGGTCGGCCCAGTCGGAGTGGTTGCTGTGGGCATATTCGGTGACGCTGTCGATGGTCATCGGGGCCACCTCCTCGCCAGAGAAAGTACGAGGATCGGCACCCGCCGCAGCCTGCGATTTCGAACCTGTGGACAACTCGCCGGGATAGTCTGCGCAGATCCCACCAGGTGAGTCCGAAGGAGTCAGCATGTCCAGCAGTCCGTCGTCGCGGCCGACCTCCGAGACACGGCTGTCGTTGTCGCACATCACCGCGCAGAACGAGACCAACCTGCTCGGCACCGTGCACGGTGGCGTGATCATGACGCTGGTCGACTCGGTCGCGGGAGTGGTCGCCGCGCGGCACTCCGGTGGGCCGGCGGTCACGGCGTCGATGGACGAGATGGTGTTCCTGGTACCGGTGCGGGTCGGCGACGTCGTGCACTTCAGCGGGCAGGTGAACTGGACCGGGCGAAGTTCGATGGAGGTCGGCGTACGGATCACCGCTGATCGGTGGGATTCCGTCGGGCCTCAGGTCCATGTGGCGTCGGCGTACCTGGTGTTCGTCGCAGTCGATGCGGACGGCCAGCCGCGGGAGGTGCCGCAGGTCGTCCCGCAGACGGATGAGGAACGCCGGCGGATGCGCGAGGCCGAGATCCGCCGAAGCCACCGCCTGGCCCGCCGCGCCGCCATCATCGCCTCCCGCGACGAGACCGCCCGCGAAGAGGCTGCCCGCGAAGAGGCCGCGCGTGAGCAAGCCGAGCATGCGGGAACCGAGGAAGCAGCCCTTCAGGAGAACACCCGGTGAGCCTGTTCGGCAGCGCCCGTCGGCACCCGTCGGCCATCCTCCTGGTCGTGCAGTTGCTCGGCGTACTCGTCTACCCGGCGATGGAAGGCTCGCGAGGCGGCCGCGTCGCGTTCGAGATCCTAGGGATCGTCGTACTCGCGCTCGCCGTCTTCTCCGTCCGCGCCACCCCAGGCCTCACCTGGGTCAGCATCTGCCTCGGCCTGCCGGCAGTAGCGCTCTCCTTGGTCGACGCGTTCAACCCGACCGAGCCCGTGATCGCGATCTCCGGTGCGCTGCACGCCGCCTTCTACTTCTACGCGGCGTACAGTCTCCTCCGCTACATGCTCTCCGACCACGACGTCAGCGCCGACGAGCTCTACGCCACCGGCGCGACTTTCACCTTGGTGGCTTGGGGTTTCGCCTACCTGTACGTCTTCGTCCAGGTGCTGGTGCCCGGCAGCTTCACCGCGGCCGTTGACCCAGGCGACGATCGCACCTGGATGGAGCTGCTGTTCCTCAGCTTCACCACGCTCTCCAGCACCGGCCTGAGCGACATCATCCCGATCACCTCATGGGCCCGATCAGTGGTCATGCTCGAGCAGTTGGCAGGTCTCGGGTACGTCGCCATGGTCGTGTCACGCCTGGTCGGACTCACCATCGCGAGACGCAGCAGCAACACCTAGACCCGCGGCCACCCGGCCAGCAGATCGGCCGCCGCCCGAGCGGCCACCTGGGGTGCGCGCTCCATCGCGGCCACGCGATAGCTGACGAGGGCACCCTCGTGCAGCAGAAGCAACCGGTCGGCGAGCTCACCCGGATCGGCCATCCCCGCCAGTCTGGCCTGCGCCTCGAACTCGGACCGCATCCACTGCTTCTGCCCGACGATCACCGGCATCGCCGGGTGGTCCGGCGCTGCCAGCTCCACGCTCGCATTGATGAAGCCGCACCCGTTCCGCGACCCCGCGAGCCAATCCGTCAGCGCATCGAACAGCGCGAGGATCACCTCTTCCGGAGTGCTCGGCGCGCGGGTTGCCAACTGTTCGTCGAGGAACGCGTGCCAGACAAGGTTCCGCCGCTCCAGGTACGCCGCGATCAGCCGATCCTTCGAGCCGAACCGGTCGTACAGCGTCTTCTTCGTCACGTCGGCCACCGACGCGATCGTGTCCACACCGACCGTCCGGATCCCCTGCTCGTAGAACAGCGTCGACGCAGCCGTCAGGATGCGCTCACCGGCCGGTGTCAGGGTGGTGGCCTCAGGCAGCTGCCGATCCACCAACAGTCTCATCTGCTGATCGAGCATACTGACAGTATACCGACCGGTGTGGTTACTGTCCTCCATGACCATTCTCCAGGTACGACGTACGCCGCGCCACCGCCTCGCCGCCGCCGGAGCGGGAGCCGGGTTCGTCGTGTTCTGGAGCTGCGGATTCATCGGCGCCCGGTGGGGCACGCAGTACACGAATGCGTTCGACCTGCTCGCCTGGCGCTTCCTCCTGGCCGGTGCGCTTGCCGCAGTGGTCCTGCTGATCAGACGACCGGCGATCTCCCGCAGAGACCTCGTGACCCAGGTATGGATGGCGGTCCTGACCCAGTTCGTCTACCTGAGCCTGATCTTCACCGGCATCGACCACGGCATCACCGCGGGCGTCACCGCACTCATCGGCTCGCTGCAACCGCTCCTGATCGCCACCGTGGCCGGCCCGCTGCTCGGGGAACGCGTCAGCCGGCGTCAGTGGATCGGATTGATCCTGGGCCTCGCCGGGGTCGGACTGGTCGTCGCCGATGACCTCAACGCAGGCCATGGCTCGTTGCTGTTGTTCCTGGTCCCTCTCGGCGGTCTGCTCGGCCTGGTGATCGGCACCTGTCTGGACCGGCAGCGAAGGCCGACTACGAACTCTCTCGACGCGCTCTGCGTGCAGAGCCTCGTGTCCGCGATCCTGTTCACCGCACTGGCTGCTTCGACCCATCAGCTGACCGTTCCAACTCAGCCAGGCTTCTATGGCGCCGTCGTCTGGCTGGTGCTCCTGGCAACAGGTGGCGGTTGGGGTCTATACCTGGTCAACCTCAAGCTTTCCGGCGCGACTCGCGTCAGCTCACTGCTGTACCTCGTTCCCCCGACGACGATGGTCTTCGCCTATCTGATGTTCGGCGAGACAATCGGCCTGCTGGCCGTGATCGGCATGCTCGGATGTGCGATCGCCGTACTCCTGATCAGGGTCCGGCAACCAGTACGCTGCGGGGATGGCGGAACCCCGGTGGCTGGACCAGACGGAAGCACAGGCCTGGCGCGCGTTCATCGCGGCACAGCGAGTCGTGAACAGCCGGATCGAGCAGCAGTTGCAGCGCGATGCCGGAATCCCGCACACGTACTACGAAATCCTGGTCCGGCTGTCCGAAGCGCCGGACGGCCGCCTGCGGATGAGTGAGCTCGCCGTCGCCACTCTCGGCTCCCGCAGCCGGTTGTCGCACGCGGTGAATCGGCTGGAGCAGAACGGATGGGTCAGGCGGGAGGGCATCGAGTCCGACCGTCGCGGCCAGGTGGCGATCCTCACCGACCTCGGCCGGCAGAAGCTCGTGGAGACTGCGCCCGGACACGTCGAGGAGGTGCGCAAGTCGATCTTCGACGCGCTGACCGAGGAGCAGGTCGAGCATCTGTACGACGTCTGCGCCACGCTGGCCCGGCACTCCGGCGACACCGTCGACCGCGCCGTCTGGGGGCGTCGCTGAGATGAGGCGTCCGGTCGCCTTGGTCGCGATGACGGCACTCGTCGTCGCCGGCTGCAGCGACAATCAGTCCCCGCCGACCGCAGGCCCGAGCACAGTGCCGTCATCGTCGGTGCCGCTGCCGACGACCCAGCCCACCACCGAGCAGCCCAGCACTCCGGCCGAGACACCGACGCCGACACCAACCCCGACGTCAACGCCGAGCTGCATCGATCAGAAGCTCCAGACTCTCACCCTCCGGGAGCGAGCGGCCCAGCTGATCATGACCGGCATCAGCGCCAGCGGCATGACTTCTGCACAACGTCCCATCGTGCAGAAGGAGAAGCCCGGCAGCGTCTTCCTGCTCGGAAACAGCGGAAGCCTGTCCCACACGCGTACGGCGATGGCCGCAGCGAACACGGCCGCCACGGTGAAGGGCGTCCGCCCGCTGATCGCCGCTGACCAGGAGGGCGGCCAGATCCAGCGCCTGAAGGGCCCCGGCTTCGACCGGATCCCGGCCGCGACCGTGCAAGGCAGCTGGTCCACCGACAAGCTCACCGCGCGTGCCCAGCAGTGGGGCGGCCAACTCAAGCAGGCGGGGGTGAACGTCGACCTCGCGCCGGTGGCCGACGTCGTACCCACGTCGCTGAAGTCCCAGAACGCGCCCATCGGCAGTCTCGACCGCGAGTACGGCAACACACCGGAGGAAGTCGGGCCGCCGGTGCAGGCGTTCGTCAGGGGAATGCAGAAGGCCGATGTGATGACGACGGTCAAGCACTTCCCAGGACTCGGCCGAGTGCGCGGCAACACCGACTTCTCGTCCGGTGTGGTCGACAACGTCACGGTTCGCGGTGATGCCGACCTGCAGCCGTACGCCGACGGGACCAAGGCCGGCGCCGCCATGGTGATGATCTCGACCGTCACCTACACCAAGATCGATCCCAAGAACCGCGCTGTGTTCTCACCGACCGTCATCCAAGGCATGGTGCGCGGCGATCTGGGCTGGAACGGCGTCGTGATCACCGACGACGTCGGGGCCGCCGCCGAGGTCGCGTCGGTGCCGGTGGGCCAGCGGGCGACCCGGTTCGTCGCGGCGGGCGGCGACGTCGTCATCAATGCCAAAGCAGGGCTGACCGCCACCATGGTGAACGCACTGGTCGTCAAGGCCCAGCAGGACAAGGCATTCGCCGCGAAGCTGACCAGTAGCGTGAGGCGTGTGCTGACGCTGAAGCAGGACCACGGTTTGGTGAGCTGCGGATGACGGACGAGCAGGAGCCCGACTACCGCTTCACCCTGGCGAACGAGCGGACCTATCTGGCCTACTTGCGGACCTCGCTGGCCTGCTACGCGGGCGGTCTGTCGGCGGTGCAGTTCCTCGACCTCGGTCCGGATCGCTGGCCGGCCCGGATCATCGGTGTGGTTCTGGTCGCTGCCGGAATCGTCACCACCGCGGGCGCCTTCCGTCGCTGGCAGCTGAACCTGACCGCGATGCGCACCGGTGCCAGCCTCCCGGTCACCCGGCTGCCGTTGATGCTCGGGGCAACAATCGCGACGGTCGGCCTGATCGCCCTGCTCTTCTCACTGTGGCGATGAGCGCACCCGATCCCGGTCTCCAGCCCGAGCGCACCCTGCTCGCCTGGCGCCGGACCGCGCTGGGCCTGATCGCGAACGGCATCCTCCTGATTGCCTCCGGCCACGGTTCCTCCGACGTCCGCACCGGCCTCGGCATCGTCGTACTCGTGCTCGCGCTGTCCTGCTGGGCTGCGGTCAGCGCGGTGTATCGCCGTACCGGCGGGTCCGCGGTGCATGCCCTCGGCCACGACCGAGTGGTCCGCGTCGCCGCCGGTCTGGTCCTGGTCGTCGGCCTCTTCGACCTGTACGCCGTGATCACCCGCTGAAACCGATCCATCACCCACCGTCCGTATCACCCCTGGCGAGTTCATTCCGACGCGATACGTTGATCGGGCGGATGCCGCGTCAACCGCACGTTCCCCCTAGCATGTTCACGGTTTGTCCCTCGTTCATCCGGAGCTTGAAGTGCCGTTACGTCTGCGTCCGAACGACCCGACGTTCTACGACCTTTTCACCGAGTCCGCCAATCACCTCGTGGACGGAGCCCGGATCCTGGCCGAGCTGCTCGGCAGTACGGCGGGAACCGGCCTCTCCTCGAGTCACCAGATCGCCGCCGAGATGAAGGACGCCGAGCACGCGGCCGACGAGACCACCCACTCGATCATCCGCCGGGTCAACTCCACCTTCGTCACCCCGTTCGACCGCGAGGACATCTACCGGCTGGCCTCCGTTCTCGACGATGTGATGGATTTCATGGAGGAGGCGGTCGACGCCGTCCACCTGTTCAATCTGGAGAAGTTGCCGGAGGAGATCGCCGAGCAGATCGAGGTGCTCCAGCGGATGGCGCAGCTGACCGCCGAGACGATGCCCCGGCTGCGGACGATGAAGGACCTGGCCGAGTACTGGATCGAGATCAACCGGCTGGAGAACACCGGTGACGCGGTGCACCGCCGGATCATCGCCAAGCTTTTCAGCGGCGAGTACGAAGCCCTGACCGTGATGAAGTTCAAGACCGTGGTGGACCTGCTGGAGGCCGCGATCGACGCGTTCGAGCACGTCGCCCACACGGTCGAGCAGATCGCCGTCAAGGAGAGCTGAGCGTGGAGCTCGCGCTCATCGTCGCCCTCGTCGTCATCGCCCTCGGATTCGACTACACCAACGGCTTCCACGACGCCTCCAACGCGATCGCGACCTCGGTCTCCACCCGCGCGCTCACACCGCGGGTGGCGCTGGCGATGGCGGCAGTGATGAACTTCGTCGGCGCATTCCTCGGCACCGAGGTGGCCGAGACAGTCGGCAAGGGCATCATCAGCGCCCCGAGTGGCGAGAAGGGCCTGGTGGTCGTGATCGCGGCCCTGCTCGGCGCGATCACCTGGAATCTGATCACCTGGTACTTCGGCCTGCCCAGCTCCTCGTCGCACGCGCTGATCGGCGGACTGATCGGCGCCGGGGTCGCCTCGTCGAGCGTCGTGCTGTGGTCGGGCATCCTCGACAAGGTCGTCATCCCGATGGTGCTGTCACCCGCGATCGGCTTCTTCGGCGCGTTCGCGCTGATGATCGCGATCCTGTGGACGTTCCGGCGCAGCAACCCCGCCAAGACCACCCGCGGATTCCGGATGTCGCAATCGCTGTCGGCGGCGGCGGTGGCGCTCGGGCACGGCCTGCAGGACGCGCAGAAGACGATGGGCGTCATCTTCCTCGCGCTGCTCACCTCCGGTTATGTCGACGCGGACGACGGCATCCCACTGTGGGTCAAGCTCTCCGCCGCGACGGCGATCTCGCTCGGCACCTACTCCGGCGGCTGGCGGATCATGCGCACCCTGGGTCGCCGGATCATCCATCTCGATCCGGCCCGCGGCTTCGCCGCCGAGGCGGTCGCCGCGACCGCGCTGTACGTGATGGCGATCGGTCTGCACGCGCCGGTCTCCACGACACAGACGATCACGTCGGCGGTGATCGGCGCCGGTGCAACCAAGCGGCTGTCGGCGGTTCGCTGGGGAGTCGCGAGGAGCATCGTCATCGCGTGGGTGCTGACCATTCCGGCGGCCGGCATCATCGCGGCGCTCTTTTACGGGGTGGCCCATCTGATCGCGGAGTGAGTTCCTTCGATCTGTTCACTTCGAATTCACTCACCGGCCCTACCGTCGACCCACGCTGTACATCGCCGGCCCAGGGGGGAAGTGATCGCGATGGACCTGTCCTTCCTTGTCGTCGTGGTGATCATCACCGCGTTGGTGTTCGACTTCACCAACGGTTTCCACGACACCGCCAACGCGATGGCGACGTCCATCGCCACCGGCGCGCTCAGACCCAAGGTCGCGGTCACCGTGTCCGCGGTGCTCAATCTGGTCGGCGCGTTCATCTCCACCGCGGTGGCCACGACGATCTCCAGCGGCCTCGTCGACGACTCGAAGATGACCGTGCCGATCATCTTCGGCGGCCTGGTCGGCGCGATCCTGTGGAACCTGGTGACCTGGTACTTCGGCCTGCCGAGCTCCTCGTCGCACGCCCTGTTCGGCGGCTTGATCGGCGCCACCTGGATCGCGGCCGGCAGCGGCGCGATCAACTTCGGCACAGTGGTGCAGAAGATCATCCTCCCCGCGATCGCCGCGCCGATCGTGGCCGGCGCGGTCGCGCTGGTGGGCACCTTCCTCGCCTACCTGATCACCCGGCGGGCCCGGAAGAAGTCGGTCGAGGCCGGGTACAACAAGGGGCAGATCGCGTCCGCGTCGATGCTCTCGCTCGCCCATGGCACCGGTGACGCGCAGAAGACGATGGGCGTCATCACGCTGGTGCTGATCACGTCTGGCAGCCTCGCGGAGGGCTCGCCCCCGCCGACCTGGGTGATCTTCTCGGCCGGCTTGGCGATCGCCCTGGGCACCTATTTCGGTGGCTGGCGGATCATCCGGACGATGGGCAAGGGCCTGACCGAGATCGAGTCGCCGCAGGGGTTCACCGCCGAGAGCAGCTCGACCGCGGTGCTACTGGCCTCGTCCCACCTGGGCTTCCCGCTGTCCACCACCCAGGTCTGCTCCGGCAGCATCCTCGGCACCGGCCTCGGCAAGCGGCTCGCGGAGGTGCACTGGACGGTTGCCCGGCGGATGGCGATGGCCTGGCTGTTCACGCTCCCGGCCGCCGCGGTCGTCGGCGCGCTGGCCGGCCAGCTGGCCAGCTCCGGCACCTTCGGCGTCGTCATCGTCGCGGTTCTCGCGGTCGTGGCCAGCGCCGGCATCTACGCCGCCTCCCGGCGCCGGCCGGTGACGCCGGAGAACGTCAACGACGACCCGGCCTCCGCCCCGGCCACCACGGCCGCGGTGAGCTGAGAGGAGTACGGCGATGCACATCCACTGGAATGCACTCGGCCAGGTGGCCCTGGTCAGCCTGCTCTTCGGGGTTGGGCTGGCGATCGTGTTCGCGTTCGGCGTGACCGCGATGTCGCGGCGGGCGGTGGCGATCGAGGAGAAGAAGCCGCCGTCGATCGTGGACACCTCGGTGGCCGCGCTCTGCTTCGTGGCCTGCCTGGCAGCGGTGTTCTACGGGCTGTATCTGATCATTCCGCAGTTCCACTGACGCGGGTACGACGTACGATCCGCTCGAGGGCTGTCTGTCGTACGGGTCGTCAGCGGTTCCAGCGCCGTACCGACTTGGCTACGTCCTTGGAGCGGATGGAGCCGAGGTTGTACTCCCATGCGGCGGCCAGCTTGCCGCCGAGGATGCTCGCGTCCAGATAGATCCTCGGGCGCACCGCAACGGCCCAGGTGGCGGCGGCCGCGTGGCCTTGCTGGTGGAGCAGGTGGTCTACGGTCGCCTCGATCCGGCTCTTGTTCTCGCCTCTGAGGCCTTCAGTGGCCCAGCGTTGCATGATCGCCGCGTCGTCGGACGTCATCCGGGCCAGATAGGTCAGCGGACCGCGCCAGAAGCCCCGGCTGCCGATGCTGTCCAGGCTTTCCAGCGGGAACCAGCCGTTCTGGCAACGGCGTCCGTTCACCGCGGATTCGATCTCCCGGGCGCGGTCCGCGGACAGGCCCCGGGTCGCCCAGTCGACGAAGAACGTCCCGGCGTCCGGGATGTGCTCAGCCACGTGCGGCGCTGGAGTCATCTGCCCCGGTTCGAACAGATGAAGCTCTTCCGGTGATTCGAACAAAACCTTCCCCGCCCGCCTGAGTACCGCGGCCGCGCGTACCACTGGCCCGGCCCGCCGCACAGGGACCCCCCAGGTTCCTGTTCCGTCAACTACGACAAGTCTTCGTACCCTCGTTCCCGCCCGAGGGTCAAGGTCTTGTCCGCGTTACCGGTCCTCCTTGGTCCGCCGCGCGGCCCGGCGGGCGAGCTCCTCCTGATCCAGCCGCTCGGCCTCGGCCGGAGTCGGCGCGGCACCGCCGTACGACGCCGGCAACCACCAGGCACCGGCCGGTTGCTCGGGGTACGCGCGGATGGTCTGGTCGAGCATCCCGGCCATGGTCGAGTGCAGGCGCGCGGTCGCGTCGGCCGCGTCGTCGCCCCGGGTCACGGTCATCGGTGCGCCGACGGTGATCGCGATCGTGCGGTGCCGGGAGAAGTCGCGCGGATGGTCCTTGGTCAGCATCCGCTGCGTGCCCCACAGGATCATCGGAATGATCGGTACGCCGGCCGCGGCGGCCATCCGGACCGTGCCGGACTTGAACTCCTTGAGCTCGAACGACCGGCTGATCGTGGCCTCCGGGAACACGCCGACGATCTCACCCTGGCCGAGATACCGGAGCGCTTCGCGGTACGACGCCATCCCGGCCGCGCGATCCACCGGGATGTGGTGCATCCCGCGCATCAGCGGCCCGGAGTACCGGTTGCGGAACAGGACCTCCTTGGCCATGAACCGGACCAGCCGCTTGCTCGGCACCGCGCCGAAGCCGCCGAGCACGAAGTCGACGTAGCTGATGTGGTTGAGCGCGATCACCGCGCCACCGGTCCGCGGCACGTTCTCCGTCCCGGTCAGCTGGAACTTCAGGTCCAGCACCTTGAACGCCGTCTTCGCGAAGCCGATCACCGGTGGGTACACGAGGTCACGCATCCCCCGACGCTACCCGCCCGGTCAAGACGGCGGGTTAAGGTGACGGTGACAATTGGAGATCGCGGGAGCTCGCACCGTAGTGGGCTGAGAGGGCGGCTGGGTGAACCGGCGCCGCCGACCGCCGAACCTGTCCGGGTAATTCCGGCGTAGGGAGCAGCAAGGTGAATGTCAGCACGATTCGACCGACTGTCACCACCGGCCCGATCTCGGGGTCGGAGAAGGATCTACCGCGGTGAGCTGGGAGTCCCGGGCCGCCGCGTCCACCTCACCAATGGCGAGCACTTCGACCTCTACGACACGTCGGGTCCATACACCGACGCGTCGGCGCGGATCGACGTACAGGCCGGACTGCCGGCACTCCGGCGGGACTGGATCGCCGGGCGCGCACCGCTGACCCAGCTCGGGCACGCGCGGGCCGGCACGATCACCGAGGAGATGAGGTACGTCGCCGTCCGGGAGGGCCTCGATCCGGAGTTCGTCCGGTCCGAGGTGGCCCGCGGCCGGGCCGTGATCCCGGCGAACCGGCGGCACGCGGAGAGCGAGCCGATGATCATCGGGAAGAAGTTCCTGGTGAAGGTGAACGCGAACATCGGCAACTCGGCCGTCAGCAGCTCGGTCGAGCAAGAGGTCGAGAAGCTCGTCTGGGCGACCCGGTGGGGCGCGGACACGGTGATGGATCTGTCCACCGGCAAGAACATCCACGAGACGCGGGAGTGGATCCTGCGGAACTCACCCGTGCCGATCGGGACGGTCCCGCTGTATCAGGCACTCGAGAAGGTGAAGGGCGATCCGGCCGCGCTGTCGTGGGAGGTGTACCGCGACACGGTGATCGAGCAATGCGAGCAGGGTGTGGACTACATGACGGTGCATGCCGGCGTACTGCTGCGGTATGTGCCGCTGACCGCCGGACGGATCACGGGCATCGTGTCCCGGGGTGGCTCGATCATGGCCGCGTGGTGCCTGGCGCATCACCAGGAGTCCTTCCTGTACACGCATTTCGCGGAGCTGTGCGAGATCCTGCGCACCTATGACGTGACGTTCTCACTGGGCGACGGGTTGCGGCCGGGGTGTATCGCGGACGCCAACGACGCGGCGCAGTTCGCCGAACTGCGGACGCTCGGGGAGCTGACCCGGATCGCCTGGGAGCACGACGTCCAGGTGATGATCGAGGGCCCGGGCCACGTGCCGATGCACAAGATCGCCGAGAACGTGCGGCTCGAGGAGGAGCTCTGCGGCGAGGCGCCGTTCTACACATTGGGGCCGTTGGCAACTGATGTGGCGCCGGCCTACGACCACATCACGTCCGCGATCGGTGCGGCTCAGATCGGCTGGCTGGGTACGGCGATGCTCTGCTACGTCACGCCGAAGGAACATCTCGGGTTGCCGGATCGCGACGACGTCAAGACCGGCGTGATCACCTACAAGATCGCCGCTCATGCGGCCGATCTGGCCAAGGGGCATCCGGGTGCGCAGGCCTGGGACGACACGTTGTCCAAGGCAAGGTTCGAGTTCCGCTGGGAAGATCAGTTCAACCTCTCGCTGGATCCCGACACGGCCCGCTCGTTCCACGACGAGACCCTGCCCGCCGAGCCGGCCAAGACCGCCCACTTCTGCTCGATGTGCGGGCCGAAGTTCTGCTCGATGCGGATCACCGCCGACATCCGCGCGTACGCCGAAGAGCACGGCCTGACCTCCGCCGAGGCCATCGAGGCCGGCCTGGCCGAGATGTCCGGCACGTTCAAGGCGAACGACCAGAAGCTCTATCTGCCGCGCGCCGACTGAGCCGCGATCCGGCCCGGAGTACGCCGTACTCCGGGCCGGAAGCGTGTTGACTGCGGGTGAAGTGCGGGGGCGAGTCGAGATGCCGAGGTCGCCGGATTGAGCGGAGAATTGGGGGAATCGGTGGATCGACAGGCCGATCACTGGGAGTGATCGGGTGAACCGATTCAGGTTTCTTCCTTCACTCTACGTGAATAAGACTGTAGCCTTAATGCGTTCGGAAGGAGGTGCAGGGCAATGGTCTTCGTTCTCACGGTAGATCAGCGCGGCAGCCGAAGCATGAGCGATCTCGTACCCGAGCTACTGAACTCCCTGAACCGCCGGCCGCGACGGACCGGGTTGCTCCGGAAGTTCGAGCGGACCGCCGGCGACGAAGTGCAGGGCATCCTCTCGGAGGCCCGCGCCACCATCGACGTGATCGTCGAACTGCTCCGCACCGACACCTGGTACGTCGGACTCGGTGTCGGCGAGGTCACCCAGCCCTTGCCGCGCAGCACCAGGGCGGGCAGCGGCGACGCGTTCGTGTACGCGCGGGAGGCGGTCAACCGGGCCAAGTCGAGCCCTCACCACGTCAACGTGGTCGGTCCGGATCCACACCGGGCGGAGCAGGTGGAGACCGTGCTGTGGCTGATGGCGTCCGTACTGCGGCGCCGGAGCGACCGTGGCTGGGCAGTGGCCGACCTGCTGGCTGAAGGACTCACGAGGCGGGAGATCGGCGTGAAGCTGGGGATCAGCCAGTCGGCGGTGACGCAGCGGGCGCAGGCCGCCGGATTCGCCGAGGAGCAGCGCGGACGGGTGCTGGCGGCCGAGTTGCTCGACGCTGGGGTCGCTGCGTGACGGCACTCGTCTTGTCGTTGACCGGCACCGCCCTGATCCTCGCCGTACTGGCGTGGGTGCCCAAGGCCGGCTCGACCCTCGAGATCGTGATCAGCGGGGTCATGCTGGCCTGTTTGGTCGCGGTCGGTCTCCTACTGCTGGCAGGCAACGGTGTGGAGGGCTGGCGCGAGCGCTGGTGGGACGTGCTGCTCCTGCTGGCCGGGGGACTCGCGGTGACCGGTGGTGGGCCGCTGACGACGTCAGTGTTGTCTCTGGTGGACCGGGGGAACACCCGAGCCCAGTCCACACAGAAGGCCGGCGAGGTACTGCGTGGTGGCGCGCTGATCGGCTCGCTCGAGCGGGCCGCCATCTTCGCGTCGCTGGTGGCAGGCTGGCCGGAGGGCATTGCGGTCGTGCTGGCGATCAAGGGACTGGCCCGCTACCCCGAACTGCGTAGCCCGGACCAGCCGGCCTCGGTCACCCCACAGGCGGTCGCCGAGCGCTTCATCATCGGCACGTTCACCAGCGTCCTGTGGGCAGTGACCTGCGCCGGCTTCCTGTTGTCCCACTAAGTGCGGATCACGATGTCGTTGACCACTTTGTCGTGCCAGGTCTGCTGCTTGTCGTCCCAGAGCGGCCAGAGCACGTTCAGAATGCAGAGCTGGTTGAAGATCTGGGCGAGGATCTCGCGGCCGAGATTCGGACCGACGCCGATCAGCTGACCGGTCTGCGAGTGCACGACCCTCAAGCCGGTCAGCTTCTTCCCGAAGGACTGACCGGTGCGCCCCTGCTGGATGACGCGGTTCCAGACCCACACCAGGAACGCGAGAAGGAAGCCGGCGCCGATGGCGATCCCGCCGCCGGGGCCGAGCTGTTCCTTGTCGCCGTCGATGACCAGGGACAGGATCGCGCCGACGATCGCCGGGATCGAAACGATCAGCGAGTCGAGGATCGAGGCGCCGACACGGATCGGCCATCCGGCCGGCTGCCCGGGCGGCGCGTAGCCGTACCCGTAGCCCGCCGGCCCGTGACTGCCTGGTCCGTAAGGGTTGTAGCCCTGCTGGTGGTACTGGCCCGGTTGTCCCGGCGGGTACTGCGGGTTGTACGGAGGGGTGGTCACCTGCGGGATCCTTTCTGCGGCCGAGACGCCGAACGCCGCAGCCTCGAGGGGCCACGGCGTCCGGGAGATCGCGATCCGACGTCAGAGCTTGATGACGTAGGTGTTGTTGATCTTGTCCGCGAACGTCTGCCGCTTCTCGTCCCACAGCGGCCACAGGTAGCCGATGTAGCAGGCGAGGCTGTCCAGGAAGTGGGTGATCTGGCGCAGGAACGTCTTGCCCGCGCCGATCGGCTGGCCGGTGTCGGCGCCGACCAGCTTCAGACCGAGGACCTGCTTGCCCACGGTCTGTCCGGTGTTGCCCTGACGGATCACGATGTCCCAGATCGCCAGACCGATGCTGGCCAGGTAGAAGACCAGGGCCACGATGGTCACGGCCGAGTTGTGGGCGTTGGACAGCGCGCTCGCGATCCCGTACGGGATACCGATGATCAGGCCGTCGACGAGCCAAGCGCCGACCCGGTTCGGCCAGGCCGCCAGGTTGCCCGGGATCCCACCGAAACCACCCTGCTGTCCGTAGGCCTGCGGGTAGCCGGGCTGGCCATACGGCTGCCCATAGCCCGGCTGCTGACCGTACTGACCAGGCTGACCGTACTGACCAGGTTGACCGTACTGACCAGGCTGACCGGGCTGCTGCGGATAGCCGCCAGGCTGTTGTCCGTACTGCCCCGGCTGCGGCTGCCCGTAACCCGGCTGCTGCGTGTTGGCCGGCTGCGGCTGGCCGCCATAGCCGGGCTGCTGCCCGTACTGGCCCGGCTGCTGCGCGGGCTGTCCGTACTGGCCAGGCTGGCCGTACTGACCCGGCTGCTGTGAGTCTTGAGGGCCGTAACCCGGCGGCGGCGTCGGATTGCTCACGACGGTCCTTTCTCCTGATTGCTGTTGAGGGGACTTGCAGGTTAGTCGTCGGACGGCTCAGACCGGGCAACGGATCCCACGAGATCAGAGTTACCGTTGTCCGGTGAGCCTTTCGCTGAGCGTCGTACTCCGGCCGACCGGTCCGGTCCAGCCACTGGACCGGCGCGTGTGGGGCCTGACCGCGGTGGGAGTGGGCGGGTTCGGGCTGGCGGCCGTCTACCAGCTGTCCGGCGGGCAGATCGGTATTCCGTGCATTCTGCACGCGACCACGGGGCTGAACTGCCCGCTCTGTGGGTCGACCAGGATGGCGGCGGCTCTGCTGCGCGGCGATCTGGACGCCGCCTGGCACTTCAACCCGGTGGTGCTTGTCCTCGGCCCGCTCGTTGGTGTTGCCGTCGGCTACCAGTTGCTTGCCTGGTCGCTCGAATCGCTCCGGCTGGTCCGGCTGCCGCGGCTGACGATGAGCCCGCGGGTGGCCGACTGGCTGATCAAGGGCGTGATCGCGCTACTGGTCGTGTACGGCGTCGCCCGCAACCTGAACTGAATCAGCTGCTGTAGTAGTTCACGAACCCGCCGACGATCTGCAAGCCCAGCGAAACGATGCCACCGATCCAGGCAACCTTGGCCAGCGTGTCCGACCTGCCCTGCTCCCGGAACTTGCTCTGGGCAAGCAGGCCTAATGCGATCGAAACAATGCCACAACAGAACCAGCAGACGATGCCGATGATGGCGAGCACCTGCGGAGTGCTGCTCTGCGGGGCGGCGCCGTATCCGTAGCCGCCGGGCTGGCCGTACTGCCCGTAGGCGCCAGGCTGCTGACCGTACGACCCGGGCTGCTGACCATACTGGCCGTAGGGACCAGGCTGCTGCTGACCGTAGTCCGGCTGCTGCCCGTACTGACCCGGCTGTCCCGGGTAGCCGCCCTGACCGTACTGACCAGGCTGCTGCTGTTGCCCGTAGCCGGGCTGCTGCCCGTACTGGCCCGGCTGACCGTACTGGTCAGGCTGCTCCTGGCCGGGCTGGTTGTACGGGTTCGGCTGGTTATACGGGTTCGGCTGGCCGTACTGGCTCGGCGGTTGCTGCCCCGGGGTCTCGGGGGTGTCCTGCGGCCGGTTCGGGTCGTTCTGGTCGTCGCCCGGAGGCGTCGGAGTGCTCACCGCGGTCCCTTCTGAGAACGTCGAGGATCTCCGAAGGCTATCTTTTCCAGAGGTTCTCGGTCACGCACCCTCTCCGGATCCCGAACGCCTCGAACAGGTCCGGCCGCCGCGACGTGCTGTCGCGGCGGCCGGAGAGGTACCAGGCCCAACGGTCCGCCCGAGGGCTTCCGTCGTACGGCGGATCAGCCGAAGCGGCCGGTGATGTAGTCCTCGGTCGCCTTCTCGTTCGGGTTCGAGAAGATCATCTTGGTCGAACCCATCTCGATCAGCCGGCCCGGCTTACCGGTCGCGGCCAGGTTGAAGAATCCGGTTTGGTCCGACACCCGGGCCGCCTGCTGCATGTTGTGGGTGACGATGACGACGGTGAACTTGTCCTTCAGCTTCTCGATCAGGTCCTCGATCGCGAGCGTCGAGATCGGGTCCAGGGCCGAGCACGGCTCGTCCATCAGGATCACCTCGGGCTCGACCGCGATCGCCCGGGCGATGCACAGCCGCTGCTGCTGCCCACCGGACAGCCCGGCGCCGGGCTTGTCCAGCCGGTCCTTGACCTCGTTCCAGAGGTTGGCGCCGTGCAGGGACTGCTCGACCACCTCGGTGAGCTTCTTGCGCTCCTTGACACCGTTCAGCTTCAGGCCGGACGCGACGTTGTCGAAGATCGACATGGTCGGGAACGGGTTCGGCCGCTGGAACACCATGCCGACGACCCGGCGGACGGCGACCGGGTCGATGCCGGTGCCGTAGAGGTCCTGCTGGTCCAGCAGCACCTTCCCCTCGACCCGGGCGCCGGGGATCACCTCGTGCATCCGGTTCAGAGTGCGCAGGAAGGTGGACTTGCCGCAGCCGGACGGACCGATGAACGCCGTGACCGAGCGGGGCTCGATCGTCATCGACACGTCCTCCACAGCCTTGAAGTCGCCGTAGTAGACGTTGAGGCCGCTGACCTCGATGCGCTTAGCCATATCGACTCAGTACCTCTCGTGACTATTTCGACTTGACCGCGCTGAACCGGGCGATGACCCGGGCCAGCACGTTGAGGACAAGGACAAGCAGGATCAGCGTCAGCGCGGCCGCCCAGACCCGGTCCGCCGCCGGCTGCAGCGCCAGCTCGGTCCGGTCCTGGTTGATCATCGTCGGCAGCGCGCCCATGAACCCGTTGAACGGGTTCAGATTGATGTTCTTGGAGTAGCCGACCAGGATCAGCAGCGGCGCGGTCTCACCCATCACGCGGGCCAGGCCGAGCATCACGCCGGTGACGATGCCGCCGAACGCGGTCGGCACGACCACCTTCATGATCGTCTTCCACTTCGGGACGCCGAGTGCGTACGACGCCTCGCGTAACTCGTCGGGGACGAGCTTCAGCATCTCCTCCGTCGAGCGAAGTACGACGGGGAGCATCAGCAGCACCAGCGCGAGCGACACCGCAAACCCGACCCGGTTGAAGCCGAACACCGTGATCCAGACCGCGTAGATGAACAGCGCGGCGACGATCGACGGGACACCGGTGAGGATGTCGATCATGAAGCTGACCACGCGGGCGGCCTTGGTCCCCTTGCCGTACTCGACCAGGAAGATCGCGCCCATGACCGCGATCGGGACCGCGATGAGGGCGGTGATCAGGGCCATGATCAGCGTGCCCATAATCGCATGGTACGCGCCGCCGCCCTCGCGCCGGACCGTGATACCGCGCTGCGACTGGGTCCACCAGTCCGCACTCAGCAGGAGGTGGTAGCCCTTGCTGATGGTGGTGACGAGGATCCAGACCAGCGGGATCATCGCGAGGATGAAGGCCAGTCCGATGAGCACCGTGGCCAGCGTGTTCTTGAAGGCCCGAGCGCCCGACTTCCCGGACAGGTCCAGAGCCTGGCCGTCGAACGCCGGCTTGTTCTCAGCGATCGCGGTC
Organism: Kribbella sp. CWNU-51; assembly: GCF_054073265.1. NCBI lineage: Bacteria > Bacillati > Actinomycetota > Actinomycetes > Propionibacteriales > Kribbellaceae > Kribbella > Kribbella sp. CWNU-51. The sequence continues at coordinate 100,261 of NZ_JBSXMZ010000059.1, read as the reverse complement.
ATGACTTGGCTCCTTCGGCTGCGGCGGGTGCGTTCGTGGCGCGCTTGCGCCGGGGGCGGCGGCCACCGGGTCCGCTGCGGTCGACGATGATCCGGGCCGCGGAGTTGACCAGGAACGTGACCACGAACAGGACCAGACCGGCCGCGATGTAGGCACCGGTCTTCTCCGGCGAGTCGAACTCGGCGGCGTTGTTGGCGATCTTCGACGCGAACGTCTCGCCACCGGCGAAGATCGACGAGTTCCACGGGTCGTTGCCGTTCGGCACCGACAAGATGATCAGGACCGCGATGGTCTCACCGAGCGCGCGGCCGAGGCCGAGCATCGACGCGCTGACGACACCGGAACGCCCGTACGGCAGGACGGCCATCCGGATCATCTCCCACTTGGTCGAACCGAGGGCGAGGGCGCCCTCGCGATGCTCGATCGGGGTCTGCTGGAAGATCTCTCGGCTGATCGCGGTGACGACCGGCAGGATCATGATCGCCAGCACCACCGACGCGGTGAACACCACGCCGACGTCGTCGCCCTCCGGCTTCTCGAACAACGGAATCCAGCCGAGCGCGTCGGACAGGCCGTTGATCACCGGGCGCAGGAGCGGGGCGAAGAACAGGATGCCCCACAGGCCGTAGATGATCGACGGAACGGCGGCCAGCAAATCGACCGCGTACGCGACCGGCTGGGCCAGCCGTTTCGGCGCGTAGTAGGTGACGAACAGAGCGACCCCGATCGCGATCGGGACGGCGATCAGCATCGCGATGATCGAGCTGATCACGGTGGTGTAGAAGAGCGCGGCGATACCGAACCGGGGGTCGTCGCCACCCGGCTCCCAGATCCGGGAGAACAGGAAGCTGCTGTTGTTCTTCGCCAGCGCCGGAATCGCCAGCGCCAGCAGGAAGATACCGACGAACGCGACGATCGCGACCACCAGGCCGCCGGACCCGCGGGCCAGTCCGCCGAACAGCCGGTCGCCGAGGTGACCGACCGGGCCGAGGTCGAGCTTCGCTCCCGTCGCGCCGGCGTCGGCCGCCGCAGTCCCGGCCGCCGACTCGACTCCGGATTGGGTCATGGTCTCGGCGGCTTCGTGCTCGGCGTGCTCGTCGGCCAGGCCCTCGAACCGCGGGGTCGGCGTCGCGGGCTCGTGGACGAGATCCTCGATCCTGGGTTCGTCCGTGCCGGCCGCCTGCTCCGGGGTGTCGGCGGCCGCCTGGTCGGCGGCGGTGCCGTCGGGCCGGTCGGGCGGTTCCGTGCCGTCTGGACTACTCATCGATGGTGCTCCAAGCGCCTGGGTCGGGTGGTCAGGTCTGCTGCACGGTCTGCGCCGGCCGGGTCGAGGTCCGCCACGGTCTCGTCCGTTGCGGTCTGGCCCAGTTCGTCCGAACTGCTCCGGGTCCGACGAGGCGAAGCCCCGGCCGTCCTCCGATGACTCGGACCGGCCGGGGCTCGCATCACTGCTGCTTCGTCGTCAGCTGATCGGCTGACTCAGCTGATCGACTGGATGGCCGCGTCGACCTTGGTCCGGATGTCCTCCGGGAGCGGCGCGTAGTTCAGATCGGTCAGCGCGGCCTGGCCGTCCTTGCTGGCGAAGTAGGTCAGGAAGGACTTCACCAGCGCGGTCTTCTCGGCCGGCAGACCCTTGCTGCAGGCGATCTCGTAGGTGACCAGGATGATCGGGTACGCACCCGGAGCCTTGGTCGCGTAGTCGAGCTTCAGGGCCTGGTCCTGGCCGCCCTGGCTGGCCGGCTTGGCCGCGGCAAGCGCCTTGCCGGCGGAGTCGGCGGACAGCTCGATCGGGGTGCCCGAGCCGTTGTCGATCAGCGCGGTGCCGAGCTTGTTGTCGACCGCGTACGACCACTCGACGTACGTGATCGAGTTCTTGGTGCTCTTCACGGCCTCGGCGACACCCGCGGACTTCTCCTTGCCGGCGCCGGTGCCGGTCCACTTCTTGGCCGGCGTGCCCTTCCAGGCGCCACCGCCGGAGGCAGCCAGGTACTTGGTGAAGTTCTCGGTGGTGCCGGACTCGTCGGAGCGGAAGAACACCGAGATCGGAGCCGACGGCAGCGTGACGCCCGGGTTCAGCGCGGCGATCGCCGGGTCGTTCCAGGTCTTGATGGTGCCCTGGAAGATCTTGGCGGCGGTCGGGCCGTCCAGGATCAGCTTGTCCACGCCGTCGACGTTGTAGGAGATCGCGATCGGGCCGATCACCATCGGCAGGTTCAGCGCCGGGTTGTTCTGGCAGCGCTTCGCGGCCTGCGCCGCCTCAGACTGGGCACCGTCGGCGCCCGCGGTCTTGAGAGCCGAGTCCGATCCGGCGAAGTCGACCTGGGCCGCGTTGAACTGCTTGATACCCGCACCGGAACCGGTTGGGTTGTAGTTCACCGTGACGTCGGCGCACTTCGCGTTGTAGTTGCTGATGACTTCCTCGATGGCGTTCTTCTGCGCCGAGGAGCCCTCGCCGTTCAGGGTGCCTTGCGGGCACTCGGCTCCGGCACTGGAGGACGAACCTCCGGGGCTGGAGGAGCCGGACGGCGTCGGGTCACTGCCACAGGCGCTCAGAGCGAGGACGCCGAGGGATGCCACCGCGACGGAGCCGACGCGGAACAGGCGATTGACGGACACGAGAGTGTTGCCCTTCTGCGGGAATCAGACTTCTGAACTTCCACAGACGCTAAAGAGAGGAAGTGACCGACCGGTCCGTCGTCGGTGAACGAGTGGTGAACGGTTCCGGTAGGGTGTGCGACGCTTGGCGTGCCGCCAGGCGGCCAACAGGTGAACTGAGTTAGGTGCTGTGACTCTCCGTCGATCCAATCGCCTGTTGGCTCACGTTTCGGTAACGCTCAGCGCACCGCCAACGTGAACGACCGGCTCCCGGTGGTCTCGATCGGCAACCCGTAGTACGACATCTTCGGAACAGCCACACGGTAGTACGTCTTCGTGCCGCGCCCGGCGGCTCGCACGTACATGACCGCCTTCCCCTTCGTCACCGGCACCGTCAGCACACTCCGCCAGTACTTCCCGTCCCACCGCTGCAACGCACCCTTCACCGTGCCCGTGGGCCGCACATCAACGGTCAGCTTCACCATCTGCCCGACCTGCGCACTCGTCAGGTTGAACCCGGCCACAGCGAAGTTGGCCAGGGTCTTGGAGGAGCGTGCGGTGGTCGAGGAAGCCGGGGTCAGGATGATCTCGAGCTGGTCGACGCGAGCAGGGCGGCGACGATCGACGTCGCCAGGACGGCTTTTCGCATGCGGGGATCCCCAGGTCTGGACGCCTGGCGGTCACCCCTGCCGTCAGCGCGCTAGAAAATAGCGCATCCGGGGCAGTCGCAACGAGTTTCCTCACCTTCGTTGCAGCTTCCTGCAATCAGCTGGAGAAGTCCTCTGGGGCGACGCCGTCGAGGAACTTGCGGAAGCGTTCCAGCTCGGCCTGTTCCTCCTCGGGGGTGGCGACACCGGCTTCGCGGAGTACCCGTTCGGTGCAGCGGATCGGCGTACCGAGACGGACGGCCAGGGCGACCGAATCGCTCGGCCGGGCCGAGACCCGGGCGCCGTTGGCGAGCACGAGTTCGGCGTAGAAGACGGCGTCGCGCAGCTCGACGATCTCGACCGCCTCGATGTGTACGCCGAACGCCTGGATCAGATCGCGCATCAGGTCATGGGTGAGCGGCCGCGACGGACGCAGGCCCTGCTCCTCGTACGCGATCGCAGTCGCCTCGACCGAGCCGATCGAGATCGGCAGGTAGCGGTAGCCCTCGGTCTCGCGCAGCATCATCACCGGGGCCCGGTTGGGCGATTCCATCCGGATCCCGATCAGTGTCAGTTCTCGCATCATCGTCATGGTGCGCCCGAACCTCTCCTCAGACCGGCACCCGGTAGGGCGCCGGCTCCTCGAACAGGAACATACCCGTCAGTTCCAGTGTCACCCGGAGACACCATCTCCTGTGCCTGGATCGTCACCGACCCGTGTCACGGTGCACCGAATCGCTCGTGAACCACGCTGCCGTCGGCCAGTCGGTGCGCCGCCAGAAAGGCCCCGGTGGCGAACTTTCCGACCTTGAGCCCGAGCTCGCGGGCCAGCGCGGGGAGCACGGGCCGATGTGAGCACACCACCGTCACCTTGCCCGGCTTCCACGCCCGTTCGCCCAGTCCACGCAGGCCGTCCGGATCGGCGTCGTACCCACGCTCGGAGATCTCCGGCCACAAGTGGATGTGCCGATCGATCGAGACGGCGTACGGCGTCAGGGTCGCGGCACACCGATCCGCGTCACTGCTGATCAACCGGTCGGCCCCGATAGCGGCCAGAACGTCGCTGAGCCGATCGGCGACCGCCGCACCGGAGTGGGTGAGCGGACGAGCGTTGTCCTTGCCGTTCCAGTCCTTCCGTTTCACGGCCTCGGCATGACGGACCACCACCAACGTGGCGACGACTGGGATCACCCGGTCGAGCTCATCCAGGATCTCGACGTCGCGCGGATAGCTGAGTTTGCCGCGGGCCTTGTCCTCCGGGAGCCAGGTGATCTCGTCCACCTCGTCGTTCGGCTCGAAGGCGCTGTCGTCGGCCGCTGTGGCAGACCAGTAGTGCACCAGCTTCTGCGCGGTGCTGCCGTTCTTCCGGACCACATAGCGCTGCACACCGAGCGGTGGGCCGAGTATGACTTTCAGGCCGGTCTCTTCCTCGATCTCACGTCGTGCGGCGAGCAGTACGTGCTCGTGCGCGGTCAGCTTGCCTTTCGGGAGGGACCAGTCGTCGTACCGCGGCCGGTGCACCAGCAGCACCTGCCTGGTGCCGCGGCTCTCGCGCCAGACGACACCACCCGCGGCGATGACGGTCGCCGGGTTGCTCATGAATTCACCCTACGGAATGGGGTCTGCTGTTCGCCGTCGCCCACGCGTGGCGATGAGTCTTTCCTGAAGGTCGCGCAGTGGTTCGCCGTCCGGCCCGGTGAGCCTGGGCTGCCAGGTGTCGTCGGAGTGCAGCCACCACGAGCCAGTGCCCTCGTCCATGGCCAGGTTGAACATCTCGTCGAGCTCGGTGACGTGATCGGGCTCCTTCAGTTGCACGAGCACCTCGACCCGGCGGTCCAGGTTGCGGTGCATCAGGTCGGCCGAGCCGATCCACACCTCCGGCTCACCGCCGTTCTCGAACAGGAACACGCGGCTGTGCTCGAGGAACCGGCCCAGGATGCTGCGGACCTTGATGTTCTCGGACAGGCCCGGGATTTCGGGCCGGATCGTGCAGATGCCACGGATCCACAGCTCCACGGGTACGCCGGCCTGTGACGCCCGGTAGAGCGCGTCACTCAGGGCCTCGTCGACCAGGCTGTTCACTTTGATCCGGACCCTCGCCGGCCGGCCGGCCAGGTGGTGCTGGATCTCTCGCTCGATCCGCTCCACGAGCCCCCGCCGTACCGACTGGGGTGCGACCAGGATCCGCCGGTAGCCGGCGCTGCGACCGAAGCCGGACAGGTGGTTGAACAGATGCGCGATGTCCTCGGTGACGACCTTGTCGCTGGTGAGCAGACCGAGATCCTCGTACAGCCTGGCGGTCTTGGGGTGGTAGTTGCCGGTGCCGATGTGAGCGTAGCGGCGCAGGCCGTCCGGCTCGTCGCGCACGACCAGCGACAGCTTGCAGTGCGTCTTGAGGCCGATCACGCCGTACACGACATGGCAGCCGGCGTGCTCCAGCTGACGGGCCCACTTGATGTTCGCCTGCTCGTCGAAGCGGGCCTGGATCTCCACCAGCACCAGCACCTGCTTGCCGGACTCGGCGGCGTCGATCAGCGCGTCCACGATCGGTGAGTCACCGGAGGTCCGGTAGAGCGTTTGCTTGATTGCGAGCACATGCGGGTCGGCGGCGGCCTGCTCGATGAACCGCTGCACACTCGTCGAGAAGGAGTCGTACGGGTGGTGCACGAGGACGTCGCGCTGCTTCAGGGCGTAGAACATGTCCGCCGGGTTGGCCGTCTCGACCTCCGACAGGTGCGGATGGGTCGACGGCACGAAGCCCGGGTACTTCAGCTCGGCCCGGTCCAGGCTCGCGATCGTGAACAGGCCGCGGAGGTCCAGCGGGCCGGGCAGCTCGAACACCTCGGCTTCGGTGACACCCAGCTCGGACAGCAGCAGCGCCCGCACCTGGGGGTCGATCGACTCCTCGACCTCGAGCCGGACCGGCGGACCGAACCGGCGGCGCAGCAGCTCCTTCTCGAGCGCGGCCAGCAGGTTCTCGGCGTCGTCCTCCTCGACCTCGAGATCCTCGTTGCGAGTGACCCGGAAGGTGTGGTGTTGGGTGACCTCCATGCCCGGGAACAGCTGGCCCAGGTGCGTGGCGATGACGTCCTCAAGTGGGACGAACCGGCCCTCGGCGACCCGCACGAACCGCGGCAGCAGCGGCGGCACCTTGACCCTGGCGAAATGCTCGCCGCCGCTGTCGGGGTTGCGGACCACGACAGCCAGGTTCAGGCTCAGGCCGGAGATGTAGGGGAACGGGTGCGACGGGTCGACCGCCAGCGGCGTCAGCACCGGGAAGACGCGGTCCCGGAAGAACCGGGTCATCTCCTCGCGCTCGCTGTGCTCGAGCTCGTCCCACCGCAGGATGTCGATGCCCTGCTCGGTCAGCGCCGGCTGGACCACCTTCCGCCAGGTCTCCGCCTGCCGGTCCATCAGCTCGCGGCTGCGGCTCAGGCTCCGGTCGAGCACCTCGCGCGGCAGCAGCCCGCTGGCCGCCCGCACCGCGACACCGGCCGCGATCCGGCGCTTCAGACCGGCGATCCGGACCATGTAGAACTCGTCCAGGTTGCTGGCGAAGATGGCCAGGAACTTGGCCCGCTCGAGCAGCGGAATCCGGTCGTTCTCGGCCAGTTCGAGGACTCGCTGGTTGAACGCGAGCCAGCTCAGCTCGCGATCGGAAAAACGGTCAGCCGGAAGGTCGCCGGCCGCCGCGATGTCGTACGGCGGCTCGACGTCGTACTCCCGGTTATGCGACGCCAGCAAGTCTCCAGCCACATCAACCAGCATCCCATCCTTTGGTGAACAAGGGGTAGCCGTCTCGCGGGTCCCTGGATGTGACGTTTCCGTTGCCTCGACGCCCGTGTCCGTGGTCGCTGTTGCTAGCGTCACTCCTTGTGAACCCACGACTGGACTCGGCGCTCCGAGGCGCGGTGGCCGCCGTACAGGCGAACGCCCTGACCCCGCTGTTCGCGCTGCCGACCGCCGTCCGGCGCCGGCTGGCCGGCCCGCCGATCCAGATCGACGGCAACACGCTCGACCCCGAGCTGCAGCTGCTCCTCCGGGTAAAAGGCTTGTTGCCGAATACAACGAAATCCGACGCGGCCGTGGCCCGAGCGCACCTGAAGTACCTGTGCATGCTCGTTGCCGGACGGCCGGTCGGACTACAGCGCGTGACCGAGCTGACCGTTCGCGGCGCCGACGGCCAGCTGGGCGCCCGGCTGTACGTCCCGCGCGACGCCGGCCGCGGGCTCTTGGTCTTCTTCCACGGCGGCGGCTGGGTCGTCGGCGACCTCGAAACCCACGACCCGCTCTGCCGGGCGCTGGCCTCCGATGCCGGCATCAGGGTCCTGGCGGTCGACTACCGCCTCGCTCCCGAGGCGCCGGCCCCGACCGCCGCAGAGGACGCGATCGCCGCCTTCACCTGGGCCGTCGAGCATGCCGAGGACCTCGGCGTCGATCCGTCCCTGGTCGCGGTCGGCGGCGACAGCGCCGGCGGCAACCTGGCCGCGGTCGTCGCCCAGCAGACCGTGCGCCGCAACCTCCCGCAGCCCGCCCTGCAGGTCCTCCTCTACCCAGGCCTCGACCTGGTCGGCCGCCGCCCCAGCCGGGACCTCTTCCCCGAGGGCTTCATCCTCACCGAGGACGACATCATCTGGTACCGCGACCACTACACGCCGGACCCCTTGATCCGCCCGAACCCGTTGGTCTCCCCGATGCTGGCCGAGGACCTCACCGGCCTACCCCCCACATACCTCACCACCGCCGGCTTCGACCCCCTCCGCGACGAAGGCAACGACTACGCCCAAGCCCTCATGTCCGCCGGCAACCACCTCACCCACGTCCCCCACCCCTCCCTGACCCACGGTTACGCCAACCTCCTGAACATCCCCGGCACAACCCGAGAAGCCCACACCCACCTCGCAAACCACCTGAAATCCGCCTTGCACTAGCCCGGGGCTTTCATGGTGATGTCGTGTCCTTGAACTGAAAGGTGCTCCTGACCAGCGACGATGTGGTTTGTCTAGGACCATGTCGTACGCAATCGAGGAGCACCTTCGAGGTGAAGAGTACCGGGTTGTATCCGTGTGTCCGCGTTGATGCGGCCGGTTCGGGTGTGGTGTCGCAGGCTGGTGGCCTGTTGCTCATCGAGGCGGTCCGGGTCAGCGGCCTGGTCGCGGAGTTGTCGCGGGAGTTGGCGCCGTGGCGCAAACCGTTGGCGAGGCACGATCCGGCCAAGGTCGTCACCGATCTCACGATCATGCTCGGGTTGGGTGGGGACTGCCTTGCCGATATCGCGGTACTGCGTGGCGAGGCGAGCCTGTTCGGTCCGGTCGCTTCGGATCCGACGGTGTCGCGGACAGTCGATGCGCTGGCCGGCGGCGTCGAGGGGGCGCTGAAAGCGATCAACGCTGCGAGGGCCGTGGCTCGGGCGCGGGTGTGGGCGCTGGCCGGTGGCCACGCACCCGACGCCGGTCGCGATGGCGGTGATCCGCTGATCGTCGACCTCGACGCGACCTTGGTGGGTGCGCACAGCGACAAGCAGGGTGCGGCGCCAACCTTCAAGCGGGGTTACGGATTCCACCCCTTGTGCGCGTTCGTCGACCACGGACCCGACGGATCCGGTGAACCACTGGCGGTCATGTTGCGGCCCGGCAATGCCGGATCGAACACCGCCGCCGACCACATCACCGTCGTCCGCGACGCCCTCAAACAGCTACCGTCCTATCGGGCCGGGACCCGGCCCGGACGCAAGGTGCTGATCCGTACCGACGCGGCCGGCTGCACCCACGAGTTCCTCGACTGGCTCGTCACCCAGCGGTTGTCGTACTCGGTCGGGTTCACCCTGCCCGACGACTTCGCCCAGGCGCTGCCGCGGATCCCGAAGCAGGCCTGGACACCGGCGATCGACAGCGACGGCCGGGTCCGCGACGGTGCCTGGGTCGCCGACGTCACCGCCCTGCTCAACTTGTCGAAATGGCCGGCCGGGATGCGGGTCATCGTCCGCAAGGAACGCCCCCACCCCGGTGCCCAACTGCGCCTCACCGACGTGGACGGGCACCGGATCACCGCGTTCGCGACCAACACGCCCCGCGGGCAACTCGCCGATCTCGAACTACGCCACCGCCGCCGGGCCCGCGCCGAAGACCGGATCCGCTGCGCCAAAGACACCGGACTCAGGAACCTGCCACTGCACGACTTCGCTCAGAACCAGATCTGGTGCGCGATCGTCGCCCTGGCCTGCGAACTCACCACCTGGATGCAGCTACTCGCGTTCACCGATACCGACGGCACCACCCATGAGGCGCGCCGGTGGGAACCCAAACGCCTACGCCTGCGGCTGTTCTCGACCGCCGCAAGGCTCGCCCGGACCGGCCGCCGCACCATCGTGCACCTCGCCCGCAACGCAGCCTGGACCACCCTGCTGCACACCGGCCTCACCCAGCTCCGCGCCCTCACCACACCCGGCTAGCCACACCCCCACCCATCACTGCGATCGCACAACCCGGCCCGTGGAACCGGCGCCCACCCGAGACGACACTCGGGTCCCCGTCCTACCCGACTGTAAGAATCAACCCCGCACACCGCGCTCCCAAGCCGACACCGCAGCGCACGACGGAGTCACGAAAGATCCGGGCTAGTTAGGCGGATCCACCAATACCGGGACCGCCTCACGGACCTGCAATGGAGTGGCGGGGCCGGTGACCGGGACGGTGCCGTCGACGTACTGCCACCCGGTATTGGCGACGTTGAAACGGGCCGCATAGTTGGTCGTCAGGGTCAGACTGACTGCGCCGCGCCTCATGTACTTGTGCGTGATCTCCTTCGACGGGTAGGGCTGACCAGGCGTACTGGTCGTCAACGCCGGCGTACCGTCACCGAAATTCCAGGTATAGCTGATCGGCGTGGCTTCAACCGCAACGGGGAACCCCAGCAAAGTAATGGTGGTCGTCGACACCTTGCTCTCATCGGTGTAAACGATGGTGTCAAGATTCACCAACGTCCGCCCCCGCGGCTGCACCTTCACCGCCAACTCCGGAAACAACACCACCTTCGACTCCGCCAATACCTGCCCCCAAGTCACATCCTGAGGCCGAGCCCGCACAACCACAGGCAACCTCCGCCGAGCAGCCGTCGTCTCCTGAGGCACCACCGGCTGACACCAGTTCGGCCCAGGCACGGTCCCATCCGGCTGCACCCGCCCACAAATCCCGATGTTGAGGCGAAAATCGCGGCGGCTTGTTTCAGAGGTTCCAGCCCTCCGCTCCCTCGGTGGAGCAGAGTTCGATACTCGGTTCGGTTGGTTCGCACCCTTGGGTTTCGGCGGCGGGTCTTCGTCCAGCCGGGAACTCTGGTGCTTAGTCGTGCCTTTGAGGCGCAACCCCTCGCGCTCGGGCGTCCCAGTTGTAGCCGGTGGTTTCGGCTTCTTCGGCTTCGGCGAAGGCTTGGCTGTTACAGCGCTCGCCGGCGCCGCCTCTACTCCGGGCGCGGCATGCGCCGGGTCTCCGAGCAAGATCAGTGGCCCGACGGCCAATCCGGCAATCAGCGCCCTTCGGATCTTGGTAATCATCGGGCTGCGAGCTTGATCTCGTACATGATCCAGTTGCCCCCATTGGGCGACAATGCGATCTGTTCTGCGTAGCTCCCAGGCTTGCTTGTGACCGCCTTCGCCGATGGCGAATCCTTCGTCGTGTACGAACCAACGGTCACGTTTGCGGAGCCGGCGAGGCGACCGCTCTCTCTGCGGATCAGCTCGCTCACCTCGGTCACACGTTCGACGTAGTCACCGCTGAGGCCCCCATTGGCAGCGTTGACCTTCGCTGCGAAGTCGGCGTACTGCTTGCAGCCCTCACAGCCGGCCTCGCTCGCTGCGAGGAGTGGAGCGCCGTCGCCGGTCCGCGACGCGTAGTTCATGAGGTCGATGTAGTGCCGGACGAACGATTCAGCAGCGGCCAGCGAGAGACCGTTTGCGGTGGCAGGTCGCCCCGGAGGACCCGTGGGCGAGCTCGGTTGTCCGCTGGCAGACGGCGCAGACGTGGCTGTCTGAGAGTTCGACCCGGTCGGCGGACTCGTGTTGGGGCGGCCGGCTTCGGGGCTTTTGGAGGTGCAGGCGGTTAGGAGCAGGGCTGTTGCCAGGCAGGTCAGTAGCGGGGCGGCTGGCCTGTTGCGGTTAGTCACCTTCGTCACCTCTCCGTAGTCGACCTGATCGTAGTCGGGGGTGGGAGCGGGTGGGGATGTCAAAGGTGCAGGTGTGGATAAGTGGTGGGGGCCAGGAGCCGTCCGGCTGGGGGGTTAGAGGCGCGGACGGCTCCTGGTTGGTGATGGGACGGGCCGGCCGGCGGATTATGACGTGAAGTGAGGGAGTGGTTTCGCTGTGATGTCGTTCACAGGGCGCTGGAGGGGGCGTACTGGACATCCAGGGCGGCTGTGGTGAAGCCGAGGGCGTTGTAGAGGGACCGTGCTGCGGTGTTGGTGCCGTCTACGTAGAGGACGACGGTGTCGAGGTCGCGGTCTTCCTGGAGGTGGTGGAGGCCTTGGAGGGTGAGGGCCTTTCCCAGGCCGCTGCCCTGGTGGGTGGGGGAGACGCCTACCACGTAGACCTCGCCGACGCCGTCCTCGACCTTCGACCAGTGGAAGCCGGCCAGAGCTCCGGTGCTGGAGTCCACGGCCAGGAAGAAGCCGTTCGGGTCGAACCACGGCTGCTGCAGGCGTTCTGCCAAGTCAGCCGCCGTCCAGCTGCCCTGCTCGGGGTGGTCCGCAAAGGCCTCGCTGTTCACCTTCAGCCAGGCCGCGTCGTCCTGTCCGGGCACAAACGTCCGTACGGCGATCCCGTCCGGCCACACCGGGTCGGGGAGAGATGCCCTGGTACGGCGAAGGAAGTACAGCTCTCGTGTGACCTCCAGACCGAGTCGATTCGCCAACTCGTCGGAGCCAGGCAGTCGTCCGTGTGCCCACACGCGGATCCGGTCGCCGCCGTGATCGAGCAGCATGCGGAGTAGCGCCGTACCGGTGCCATGGCGTCTGGCTGTTGGGGTGACCACCAACTCGGCCGAGCCATCTGGTGCGAGAGCGCCGTACCCAATGAGGTTTCGGGCGCTCTGCAGGCCGGTGACCTCGATCGTGCCCGGCTCGCCCTCGTACGCGAGTACGTGCAGGTCGCCTGGGTGTTCGCCGTCGAGGTGGAGCAGGGTGCGCTCGGAGAGTGGGTGGACGCCGTCGCTCTGTGCTGCTGAGCGGGCGAGTTCCGTGACGGCGGCGGCAGTAGCCGAGGGCAACGGTGAGGGTACGGCTTCGAGAGTCACGGGAATACCGTAAAAGGTCCTGGTCAGTTCATGCTCAAGTCCTTGGCGGGGTCACGCCGGGCCGGGTAATTTTCGCGGCACCGCGGAGCTTTTCGCGGGACCGCCACCCGCGGTGACCGCCACGACGACGGAGTAGACATGGCCCTGACAGGACGAGACAAGACGCGGTTGGGGGGACGACGGGCCGTTGGCCTGCTCGCCGCCGGGACGGTCGCGGTGCTCGCCATGGCCACGGGGGGAACCGTGACCCAGGCGGCGCCGGCGAAACCCAAGCCGACGCACACCCAGATCCAACTGCTCGCCATCAACGACTTCCACGGCAACCTGGAGCCGGCGACGGGCTCGAGCGGCAACATCAACGGCATCCCGGCGGGCGGCGCGGCGTACCTCGCGACCCACCTGAAGGACCTGCGCGCTGCCGCTGAGGCCAAGGGGCAGGACTCCGTCACGGTCGCCGCCGGTGACCTGATCGGCGCCTCGCCGCTGCTGTCGGCCGCGTTCCACGACGAGCCGACGATCGAGGCGCTGAACGGAATGGGCCTCGAGGCGGCCTCGGTCGGCAACCACGAGTTCGACGAGGGCTGGCACGAGCTGCTCCGGATGCAGACCGGCGGCTGCCTGCCGGACGGCGACGGGCAGAACAACCAGAACTCCTGCCCGGACGCGAAGCACCCGTTCAAGGGCGCCAAGTTCAAGTACCTGTCCGCGAACGTGTTCTTCGAGAACACGCAGCAGACGCTGTTCGCGCCGTACACGATCAAGACCTTCGATGACGGTCAGAAGGTCGCGTTCATCGGCATGACGCTGGAGAACACGCCGAACATCGTCACCAAGTCCGGTGTCGAGGGGCTGACCTTCAAGGACGAGGTCGAGACGGCGAACGCGCTGGTCCCGATCCTGAAGAAGAAGGGTGTGAAGTCGATCGTCGTGCTGCTGCACGAGGGCGGCTTCCCGGCCGACCCGAAGGCGTACAACAGCTGCCCGGGCATCTCGGGTCCGGTGGTCGACATCAACGCGGGACTGGACCCTGAGATCGACGCGATCATCTCCGGCCACACCCACCAGGCGTACAACTGCTCCCTGCTGGACAGCGCCAAGCAGCCGCGGCTCGTCACCAGTGCCTCGTCGTTCGGCCGGCTCGTGACCGAGGTCCGGCTGAGCATCAACAACGCGACCGGTGACGTCGACCGGGTGAACACGCTGGCCAACAACCAGATCGTCACCCAGGACGTGGTGCAGGACCGCAAGACGGCCGAGCTGCTCGCGAAGTACAAGACGCTGGTCGACCCGATCGCGAACAAGGTGATCGGCCACATCACCACGCCGTCGGTGGTGCGGACGAACGACGACTCGCTCGAGTCGCCACTGGGCAACTTGATCGCGGACGCTCAGCTCGCCGATCCGTCGGTCGTGACGGGCGGGAAGACGCCGGTGGTCGCGTTCATGAACCCGGGCGGCATCCGTGCCGACCTGGCGTCGACCAACGGCCAGGTCACCTTCGGGCAGGCGTTCACCGTGCAGCCGTTCAACAACTTCCTGGTGTCGATGGACATGACCGGGACGCAGATCAAGGCGTTGCTGGAGCAGCAGTTCTCCGGGGTGAACGGTCCGGAGGCGCCGAAGTTCAAGGTGCTCCAGGTCGCGGGCATCACCTACACCTGGAACCCGGCCGCCGCGGCGGGCTCGAAGGTGGTCGCGGACTCGATCAAGATCGCCGGCCAGCCGCTGGTGGACGGAACGTCGTACCGCATCGTCACGAACAACTTCCTCTCCGACGGTGGCGACGGCTTCCCCGCCTTCACCACCGCGACGAACAAGTTCTTCGGCGGCCTCGACATCGACGCCTTCGCCAACTACCTGACCGCTCACGACCCCTACACCCCGGTCGCCACGGATCGCATTTCCATCGGCTCCTGACAACCAGCCGGTACGCCGCATCAGTCGGTACGCCGTGACCCGGCCGGTACGCCGTTGTGCGCGGCGTACCGGCCTCGAGCGGGGGCGGCTGCGTCAGGCGGCTCAGTTGGTCCGCGAGTCCCGTTGCAGGTGGGGCTTCTGAGGCTCCTGGGGTTTGTGAGTCGCGTTGTCCGGTGGGCGCAGGTTGTGGCTTTTACGTTCGTGTGAGGTTGCTGCTACCTTGCGTATTCGGTTCTTTTCGGAAGGTGACCGATGTCGCACGTTGCTCCGACTTCGCATCGCCGTGCGGCCCGGGCGTCGCATCGCGGGCATCGCAGTGAGGATGGGCCGATCCAGGTCACTACCTGGCTCGGGTTGACGTTCGCGTTCGTGGTGGGACTGGTGCTGACCGGGCGGGCGCATGTGGGGGTTCACGCGGCGGGCATCACGTTGCTGGTGATGCTGGTTCCGCTGACGGTAGCTGTGTTCGTGACCGCGTTCCGGCGGGGGTTCGGGTCGGGGAAGGCGGCGCTGACGACCGCTGTAGCACTCGCCTTCGTGCTGCTGAAGTTCTTCCTCTGATTCAGCCGTCGAGCAGGGGTCAGCCGCTGGCTATGAGGTCGGGTTAGCCGCCGGCGAAGGGTGGGAGGGCGTCTACTTGGGCGCCGGCGGAGAGGGCGGTGGTGGGGTCTGCGCGTTCGCCGTTGAGGAGGAAGGTGCAGATCGAGAGGACGCGGGCCAACTCGGGGCGGTCGGCCGAGACGGTGGTGACGAGGTCGCGGATCGAGGTGGCTTCGGCGGTCGCGGTGGACCGGCCGGCGGCGGAGCGCGCGGCGGCGAAGTACCTGATGGTCACTTCCGGCATGTGGTCGCAGGCCTCACTAATCGGTTAAGTCTTCCGCTATTATGTCAGCTTGCTGTTGCTTCCAGTGTGTCTCGGGCCCCCGGCAATGACGCCGCAGGGGCTTGACACCGCCCTTGGACCGGGTCGCTCACGAAGGATCCGATGATCAGCGCAAGGAGACAGCGTGAGCACGTTGCTTCTGCTGACGAACGCGTTGCAGGCCTCCACAGAGGTCCTGCCGTCGCTCGCCCTGCTGCCGCACCAGATCCGGATCCTACCCGCCGAGGTCGCCGCCCTGGTCGATGCTCCGGACGCGGACGCTGTCCTGCTCGACGCCCGGCGTGACCTGGTCGCCGTCCGCGGGGTGTCCCGCCTGATCCGTACGACGGGCATCGACGTACCGCTGATCCTGGTCGTCACCGAGGGCGGCCTGACCGCGGTGAACGCGGACTGGGGTGCGGACGACGTACTGCTCGACACGGCCGGTCCGGCGGAGATCGAGGCGCGGCTGCGCCTCGTCATCGGCCGGCTCGCCGCGGTGCGGAACGAGGAGCCCGACTCCACGCTGATCCGCAGCGGCGATGTCGTGATCGACGAGGCGTCGTACACGGCGAAGCTCAACGGGCGGGCGCTCGACCTGACGTACAAGGAGTTCGAGCTGTTCAAGTTCCTCGCGCAGCATCCGGGACGGGTATTCACCCGGGAGCAGTTGCTGCAGGAAGTCTGGGGCTACGACTACTTCGGCGGCACGCGCACGGTGGACGTTCACGTACGGCGGTTGCGCGCGAAGCTCGGCCCGGAGCACGAGTCGCTGATCGGCACCGTACGAAACGTCGGGTACCGCTTCGTCATCCCGCCGACCGCAACCCGCGAGACCGCGGACGCCAACGCCTGACCCCTCGCACTCGACCTGCGTGAGCAGGTTAGGGGCCTTCGGCAACTTCCAGATGGACGCGACGTCCTCGTCAGTCGTCCGGGCGGCCGCGGAGGCGTTTGGTCTGGCCTCGGCGCTTCTTGGCGTCGAGGCGGCGCCGGACCGAGGCCTTGCTCGGCTTGGTCGGCCGCCGCGGCCGGGGCGGTGGCGCGATCGCCTCCCGCAGCAGCACGGCCAGCCGCTCCCGGGCGGCCTCCCGGTTGCGCCACTGCGACTTGTACTCCGACGCCGCGATGGTCACCACGCCCCCGACCAGCCGCGACTGCAGCCGCTCGAGCGCCCGGGTCTTCAGTACG
Source organism: Kribbella sp. CWNU-51 (assembly GCF_054073265.1). NCBI lineage: Bacteria > Bacillati > Actinomycetota > Actinomycetes > Propionibacteriales > Kribbellaceae > Kribbella > Kribbella sp. CWNU-51. The sequence goes on along the minus strand of NZ_JBSXMZ010000059.1, from coordinate 83,768 downwards.
TCGCTCAACGCCGTCGTACCGGCCACGTCGAAGCTCAGCTCGACCCGGCTGTCCGTGGTGTTGACGGACTGCCCACCCGGCCCGCCGGACCGCGAGAACCGCCACTCCAGCTCGGCCTCGGGAATCACTACCCCGCCTCGGACCGTCAACCCGTTCTCCACGGACCCCATTGTCCAGTCCGAGGAGTGAAACGCGCGGTTGAATCGTAAACACACCCACGTACTGTGGATTGCTGTGAGCTTGGGTATCTGGGTGCTGGTCGGCGCGGTAGGCGCCGGTGTGCTGCTCAGTGCGCTCAAAACGTGGGTTGACGGACGATTCCGGGGGAAGGTCGAGGACGTGGAGCGGGTGTCGGCGGCCGAGGTCGGTGGCGAGCTCGGCGAGCGGGCCACCTTGCTGCAGTTCTCGTCGGCGTTCTGTGCGCCGTGCCGGGTGACGCGGCGGACGCTGGCTGAGGTCGAGGGCATGGTCGAGGGAGTGCGGCACGTCGAGCTCGACGCGGAGTCGCATCTGGAGCTGGTCCGGCGGCTCGACATCCTGCGGACCCCGACGACGCTGGTGCTCGACAGCACCGGTGCCGTGGTCAAGCGGGCCAGTGGTGCGCCGCGCAAGCCTGACGTGATCGCCGCGCTGGCCACCGCGATCGAGCGCCAGCCCAACTGAGTCCGTCCGCTGGCTGCAACTGATTGACGGATTACTGCAACTAAATGGCGGATGCCCTCGGACTTAGGCGATGCTATGGCAGTGAGCTTCCCAGCCGGTTGGTACGACGACCCCCAGGACCCGACCCAGCAGCGCTACTGGGACGGCGAGGCCTGGACGGACCAGCGCCGTGCCCAGGAGGGCCCGCCGCCGTTCCAGGGCCAGTTCGGCCAGCCCACGGCCACCGGCCAACCGCAGTACGGCCAGCCCGCCCAGCACGGTCAGGTGTACGGCGGCGGCCAGCAAGCGCCGGCGCAGTACGGCCAGTACGGCGCGCAGCCGCAACAGACCGGTCAAGCGCCGTACGGGCAACCGCAACACGGGCAGCCCCAACACGGCCAGCCGCAGTACGGGCAGGGCTTTCAGCAGCAGGGCTACGGCTACCCCGGACAGCGGGTAGCCACGACACCGGACGGGCAGCCGCTGTCGGGCTGGTGGCGCCGGGTGTTCGCCCTCATCATCGACTCGATCATCGTCGGCATCATCGGCCTGCCGCTGACCGGCTACTTCTACTACCAGTACTCCCAGGTGATCTGGAAGTACTTCGAGGACACGCTGGATGCAGCGGAGGCCGGCACCCCGACGACCAGCACCGCGCTGCCGCCCGAGGCGTACAAGTGGATGATCCCGGCAGTGCTGCTCGGGCTCCTGGTGTCGTTCGTCTACGAGTACCTGTTCCTGACCAAGAAGGGCGCCACGCCCGGCAAGAAGGCGCTCGGAATCGGCGTCCGGCTCCGGGACGTGCCGGGCAATCCGCCCGGGTCGGCGGTGGCGAAGCGGTACGGCTTCATCATCGGACTCAGCCTGCTGGCCACAGTCCCGCTGGTCGGGACGCTGTTCAGCTTTATTGCTCTGATCAACTACCTCTGGCCGCTCTGGGACGACAAGAAGCAGGCGCTGCACGACAAGGTCGCCCACACGAACGTGGTCCGGACCTGATTGTCCGCAATCTGATCAATTGTCTCACTCAGTGGGACCACGGCTGGCGAGTCCGCCCGGTTTCCGTACTCTCGGATGCGTGGCGTACACGACATGGCTGACCAAGCGCAGGGCAGTGGACAACTGCCGGATGCGCTCGTCACTGTGTCGTCGCCGCTGACCAGGCGGCGTCCCGAGCGCTGCGAGACCGGTCGCTGAGCACGGTTTCGCGTACGTCGCCTCCCGCAGACCCGGGCGGGTCCGGCTCGAATCTTCTCTCCTCCGGGAGTCGTCATGTCCGATCAGACGGCGAAACAAAGCCTCCAGGTTGATCCGAGGGGACTCCGGTTCGCGGCCGGTGTAACCACGGTCGTCCTGGCGTTGACGCTCGTACTGAACAGCCCCTGGCCGCTCGCGGTGCAAGCCGTGGTGTTCGCGATCTCGGTCGCGTTCGGCGTCCAGGCGTCGCCGTACGGGCTGTTGTTCAAGCGGCTGATCCGCCCCCGGCTGGGTCCCCCCAAGGAGCTGGAGGACGCGGCCCCGCCGCGGTTCGCCCAGCTGGTCGGCCTCGTCTTCGCGGTCGCCGGTCTGATCGGGTACCTGACCGGCGCGACCGTGCTGGGCGTGGTCGCCACCGGATTCGCCCTGGTGGCGGCGTTCGTGAACGCCGCCGTCGGGCTCTGCCTCGGCTGCGAGGCCTATCTGCTGATCCACCGCATTCGTACGCCAACCCGTGACACCAGCACCGCTACCAACTGAGAGGCAGCACACATGAGCAGGGAATCCGCGCTCGTCTCGGCCGACTGGGTCGAGGAGCACAAGACCGACGCCGGGGTCGTCCTGATCGAGGTCGACGAAGACGTCTCGGCGTACGACGCCGGCCACATCGCCGGCGCGATCAAGCTGGACTGGAAGGACGACCTGCAGGACCCGGTCCGGCGGGACTTCGTCAACAAGCAGCAGTTCGAGGCGCTGCTGTCCGACCGCGGGGTGAAGACCGACGACACGGTCGTGCTGTACGGCGGCAACAACAACTGGTTCGCGGCGTACGCGTACTGGTACTTCAAGCTGTACGGGCACGGCGACGTCCGGCTGCTCGACGGCGGCCGCAAGCGCTGGGAGCTGGACAGTCGCGAGCTGACCGACGAGGTCGTCAAGCGCGAGGCCACCGAGTACACCGCGCAGGAGCCGGACCTGGCCATCCGCGCCTTCCGCGACGAGGTGGGCGACGCGATCGGCGTGAAGAACCTGGTCGACGTTCGCAGCCCCGACGAGTACGCCGGCCGGCTGCTCGCCCCGGCCCACCTCCCGCAGGAGCAGGCGCAGCGCGCGGGTCACATCCCGACCGCGGCGAACATCCCGTGGAGCAAGGCGGCCAACGACGACGGCACGTTCCGCTCCGACGACGAGCTGAAGACGCTGTACGCCGACGCCGGCGTGGATTTCGGTAAGGACACCATCGCGTACTGCCGGATCGGCGAGCGTTCGGCGCACACCTGGTTCGTGCTGCACGAGATCCTCGGCCAGCCGAACGTGAAGAACTACGACGGTTCCTGGACCGAGTGGGGTTCGCTGGTCGGCGTACCCGTGGCACTCGGCGACGAGCCCGGGGAGGCCTGACATGTGCGGAGCCAAGAAGGGCGGCCTCGACCTCAAGGGCGTCGACGTCGACAAGGAAGCAGTGATCCAGGGCCAGGTGCTGCGCGGCGAGGAGCCGGTCGGCGGCGCGTACGTGCGGTTGCTCGACGCAACGGGTGAGTTCACCGCCGAGGTGCCGACGTCGGCGACCGGGCACTTCCGGTTCTTCGCGGCGCCGGGCAGCTGGACGCTGCGCACGCTGGCGCCGAAGGCCGACCCGGTCGACCGCCAGGTGGTCGCGCAGTACGGCGAGGTCGCGGAAGTGGCCGTCACCGTCTGACCTGTCGTTCGTTACTGATGGTGCCACCACCACCCGAAGGTGGCCCACCCTGAAGGTAGCCCCGAAGGGCCCGGACCTTGCGCGTCCGGGCCCTTCGGCATGTCCGGAAACGCCTGCGGGACTGGGGTTTGCGGTCATCGCTTCGGAGTTACGGGCCGGCGGCCGAATCTTGCGGAACGAGCACGAATGTAACGGTTTGGTCTCGGAGCGCATTCTGCTCGTCACCTACCGCAATCGGCTGAGTTGTGTCTGTGTCCTGACCCGCACTTCGGGTCACGTCATCACTCAGGGAGGAGGGGTCAATGCGACCCCGCATCGGATACAAGAAGCTCGCTGCCGTCGGTGTTGCGGCGGTTGTCGGCGTGGCTTCTACGATCGCGCTGACTTCGGGTTCTGCGTCCGCCTCGCCGGTTTTCGGATACAGCGGCTACTCGTACGGGACCGACGTTGAATCCGGGCTGGCGAACAGCGGCCCGCAGGTCGTCAGCAAGTTCGGTTGCACCACGGACCCGACCAAGGCCGACAAGAACGACATCGCCACGGCGAACGTGAACAACCAGGCGATCGCGCGCACGGTGCGCACCGACACGCACGCGTTCAACGACAAGAGCGGCACCGGCGTGACCAGCAACGCCACCGCGGTCGACATCAAGGTCGGCAACCTGCTGACGCTGACGGGTGTGAAGACCACCACCACGGCGCGGTACTACAAGGGCAAGCTGTCCTACACGGGCAACACCACGTTCGCCGGTGTGAAGATCGGCGCCGTCTCGGTGCCGTCGCTGCTCGCGCCGAAGTGGAACACCAAGGTCGCCGTACCGGGCCTCGGCTACATCGTGCTGAACCGTGTCGGTGGCGTGAAGACCAGCTCCGGCATCTACTCGTACGCGCAGGCCGTCGTGATCCACGCGAACGTGAAGAACCAGTTCGTTCCGGAGGGCGTCGACGTCGCGGTGCTGAAGACCCGCGCGGAGATCTCGAAGCCGGCCACCGCGCTGGTGATCGGTGACGCGTACGGCACCAAGGCCAACGCCGACAAGCTGGTCGTGTCCGGTCCGACGTCGCTTCAGACCACCTGCCAGGGGACTGAGGGCAAGACGGTCAAGGTCGCGGTCGGCGAGGTGAACATCCCGAAGGTCGCCTACGTCGGTGGGGTCTACACCACCAAGAACGGCGCCATCGGCGAGAACAAGTCCTACATCAACTTCACCTCGCACGTCGCGGGTGTGAAGGTGGGCAACCTGTCCATCGGCGCCATCGAGTCCTCCGCCTCCGCGTGGAAGACCAAGGACGGCAAGGGTGGCGTGAGCTCGTCCTCGAGCATCGCCTCGATCAAGGTCGGCAACAAGACCTACCCGGTCAAGACCGGTGTGAACCAGACCCTGGACATCCCGGGTGTCGCCCGGCTGACCTTCAACCAGGTCCTGAAGCAGTACCGCTACATCTCGGTGAACGCTCTGGTGATCGACGTCTACAGCCTGAACACCAAGGTCATCGTCGGCCACTCGGCCGCCGGCGTCGTCAGCTGATCCAGCTCGACGCGCCCCTCTGAGTCGAACCTCACCGACCCAGAACCAAACACCGGCCCCCGGATCCGATGGATCCGGGGGCCGGTTTGTTGTGGTCAGGCGTCGAGGATGAGGGTTACTGGGCCGTCGTTGGTCAGGGAGACGTCCATGTGGGCTCCGAAGCGGCCTCGTTCCACTTTGGCGCCGAGGGATTCGAGGGCGGTGCAGAAGGAGTTGTAGAGGGGTTCGGAGACGGGACCGGGAGCGGCGGCGTTCCAGGACGGGCGGCGGCCTTTGCGGGTGTCGGCGTACAGGGTGAACTGGCTGATCGCGAGGATCGGGGCCTGTTCGTCGGCGGCGGAGCGTTCGTCGTGGAGGATGCGGAGGGTCCAGATCTTCGCGGCCAGGGCGGCGGCCTTCTCGGGGGTGTCGTCGTGGGTGACGCCGAGGAGGACCAGCAGGCCGGGGCCGTCGATCGCGCCGACCACCTCGCCCTCGACGGTGACCGATGCCTGGCTGACTCGCTGTACGACGGCTCTCATGGAGAACATCCTGCCGTGCCGGAGATCGTCCGGTGATCGAACCCGTTCACCGGCAAATATCTCGTTGCGGGCGGACATCTGGCAGGATTCGTCCATGGCGTCGACTCTGATCACAGTTGCTCCCACCGGTGCGGAGACCGCGAAGGCGGACTGCCCGGCGCTGCCGACCACGCTCGACGAGCTGGTCGAGACCGCGAAGCGGTGCGAGGCCGCGGGGGCGGCGATGATCCACATCCACATCCGCGACGGCGAGCACAAGCCGACACTGGACCTCGGCCGGCTGACCGACACGGTCGCCGCGATCCGGGCGAACACGGCGCTGATCGTGCAGCTGTCCACGGGCGGCGCGGTCACCGATCCGTACGACCACCGGCTCCGCGTGCTCGACGCCGTACCCGACTCGTGTTCGCTGACGATGGGCACAGTCAACTTCGGCGACGACGTGTTCATGAACCCGTGGCCGTTCGTCACCGAGCTCTACCAGCTGACGCAGGAGCGCGAGGTGGTGCCGGAGTTCGAGCTGTTCGACCTCGGGCATGTGGCCGCGCTGCACCGGTTGCTGGACAAGTTCGGCCTGCCGTACGGCGGACGCGTGCACTGCGACCTGGTGATGGGCGTCCCGGGCGGCATGCCTGGTACGGCCGACGCCCTGGTGGCAGCCGTCAACGCGCTCCCCGCCGCGGTGACCTCGTGGTCGGCAACGGGCATCGGGCGTACGGCGCTCCCGGTCGCGCTGGCCGCGTTGTCGAAGGGCGGGAACCTGCGCGTCGGCATGGAGGACACGCTCACGCTGGCGAAGGGTCAGCCGGTGAACCACAACGCCGAGCTGGTCGAGCGGGCCGCCGCACTCGCGACGCTGGCTCAGCGCCCGCCGATGTCGCCGGACGAGGCCCGCGACCTGCTGAACGTGAAGCGGGACCGCTGAACCACGAAGACCACCGCACCGGCCGCCACAATCGTTGCCTCAAGCAATAGCCAGTCGCGGAGGTAGTCCCGCGGGAGCACGGTCGGGTTGACGCCTTTGCCCTGTCACACGAGCAGCGGGATCGCGATCAGCGTAGTGAGACCGACGTACAACAAGGTGGTCCGTACGGCGCCGACGGCCCGATGCCGATCCGGCCCGGTGGACCACCGAGTGACGAGCCAGCCGACGGTCAGCGTCAGCGGCATCGGCGGGGCCGGGAGCTTCTTGTTTCCACTACAACCCAGTTCGAGACGTGCGTACGTTGTCCATCGCTTGCTGCTCGCGAACGACGTACCTGAGGACGGGAGGTAGTGACACAAGACTGGTCGGCGGCGGGCGGTGGGTCCCCGGGGAAGGTCGACTACCTCCCGTCCTTCGGTACGCGAGGGGCGAGGGATCCGTTGTCCACAGGTGTGCGTCATCCGGGAGGTGGTGGCACCGGCGGAGGCTTAGGCTGGGCGGACTGAGGAGAGGAGTGTGGCGGGGTGAAGACGCAGCAGCGGTCGTCGAGCGATGACGAGCGTGCCATGGCGGATCTGGCCGAGGTCTCCGACTGGAGATCGATCTGGGGACCGCAGGGCACCGGCGTGGATGCCATCCGCGCGCTGGTCTCCCGCGTCACCGCCGCCACCGGCTGGCGTCCGTGGGCCCCAGGCAACATCGACCCAGACCGCTACACCTGGGGGCTGGTCACCCCGCGCGAGACCGTGATGCTCGTGCTGCCGGACGCCGTACTGCCGGAGAGCCCGCGCAGTGGCTGGTCGGCGTACGAGATCGGACCGGCCGAGTTGCCTGACGCCGAGGAAGGGCTGGATGCGCACTGGCCCGCTCAGCTCCAGTTGGCTCGCCAGCACTGGGGCGCACCGGTCTTCGTCGGGCCGGGATCGGATGCGCGCATTCCGCCGGAGTGGCGGGGCCGCCGACGTCACCTGGCCGTCTGGCTGAAGCCGGGCGCCGAGTTCCACCTGTACGCGACCCAACCCGGGCCCGAGGACACCGCGGCCGGCTTTGCCTACTCCGTCTATGCAAGTGAGGTGGCGTGATGGCGATTCACGATGACCCGGCGCACGAGGTCGTGCAGTCGGTGGTCGCCGAGATCCAGCGTCTGTACACGCGGCTGCGTCAGCTCTACAACTCCCTCCAGCGGATGGGGGCGAACAGGGAGCGGCGGGCCGCGATGGAGCAGCTCCTGAACCGGCAGAGGTTCGACCAGGATTTCGACGAGCAGGTGCGGGGGATGGACCCCGCCGAACGGACGGCCATGCTGGAGCAGCAGGTCGAGGAGCAACGCCGGCTCCGCGACCAGCTCCAGCAGCAGGTCGACGCGGCCGAAGTGGATCTGCGGGAGGCGCAGCAGGAGCAGGACACCGAGCAGCGGCTCACCGACCCCAACGACAATGGAATCCCGGAGGTCCGGGAGTTCGACGGCGACGTCGACCACGACGGCCGGCTCGACCGCGCAGAGGCCGAGGTGGACGACGCCGGTGAACGGGCACAGCAGGCGGAGACGGATGACGCCCGCCGGGATCAGCAGCGCGAGGATGCCGAGGCCGAGACGCGGCGGGAAGAGCGGGCGAGGGCGGACCAGCGCGAGGCTGCTGATCCCGGCGTCGACGCCGGTGTGGTGGAGGGCGCTGCCGCTGGTGCGGCGCTGGGCGCGGCCGAAGAAGCCGAGCGGCTGGAAGAGCGCGCCGAGGATGCTCAGGGGCAGGGTGCGCCGGAGGTTGATCAAGACGCGCCGGAGGTTGAGCAGGGGCCGGAGCTTGGTGATGACGGTGTGGTTCGGGCGGCTGGTGAGGAGCCTGGGCGGGGTTTGGATGAGGGAGCGCCCGAGGTTGATCAGGATGGGCCGGAGGTTGAGCGGGGGCCGGAGCTTGGTGACGATGGTGTGATCCGGGCGGCTGGTGAAGAGTCACCGGAGCGGCAGGATCGGGATCTGGATTCGCCAGAGGGCGAGCAGGCGCCGGAGATCGGTGACGATGGTGTGATTCGGGCGGCTGGGGAGCAGGGACCTGAGCAAAGGCAGCAGCAAGGTCTGCAGGCTGAGCAGGGGCAGGAGCAAGGTCTACGGGCTGAGCAGGAGCAAGGCGATGCCGGGGCGCAGCCGGCGTTGCCTACGGCCCAGGATCGGGCGGATGCCAACCGTGCGGCGCAGCAGAACGGTGCGAATGCCGAGCAGGTTGGCCAGGATGCCCAGCCGGCCGTGGACCAGAGCGCGCAGTTCGGACAGAACGGCCAGGACGGGCAGCAGGAGGGGCAGAACGGGCAGCAGGTCAGGCAGGATGCTGCGAACCGAGACCGGTCGGTGAACCAGGTGCTGGCCCAGACCCGGGCTCAGAACCAGCAGGCCGGTCAGCGGCAGGGCACGGGCCAGAGCACGATGTCCCAGGACGAGATGGCCAAGAGCCACTCGGTGTACACCGACGGAAACCCGCCCGCGGCGGGTGCCGCCAGTCCGCCCGACCCGGCTCAGCTGGCAGGCAATGGTCGCGGTGGACGGACTCCTGGCGAGCTGCACAAGCAGAGCGCCGGCCGCACCGGCCCGAGCAACGACGGCCCCGCTCTGGGCGGCTGATCACTGACTGCGCCTGCGGGCAACGACCCCGCCCTGGTTACCCAAGACACGACGACCCGGGCGGGCAGGGCTGTCAGTACACGATGGCCTGGGCGTTGTCGGTAAGGATCTCTTCGGTGAAGGCGGGGGCGCCGGCGACGCGTGTACCGGGCAACAGCTCGGTCTCCGTGAGGTCGCGGCGTTTGGCGCATTGGGTGCAGACCGTGAGGCGTCCACCCTCGAGCACCGCCGCCAGCAGATCGGCCAATGGCGCCGCGTGGGGCAGATCGAAGGACTCGGCCCGGCCGGGGACGGCGAACCAGACGGCTTCGCCGGTGAGCCAGAGGGAGACGTCGGCGCCGGCGGCGATCGCGGTGGCGGCGACGGTGAAGGCTTGGTTGGCGCGCTCGGGTTCCTCGGCGCCTGCGGTCAGCTTGATCACCAGCGTGCGGGACATCACGCCACGGTAGCCGAAGCCTCGGCAGGCGCATCCCCTAGACTGGCCAACGTGCTGCACGTCATCTTCACCACGCTGCTGATCCTGGTCTGTGTGTTCATGGCCTGGTTCTCGGCGTTCGTCGTCTATCGGCTGTACCGCGGCCGCAACGCGAGCTGAGTGACAGATGGCGTTCGAGATCCCGCAGGACCTGCACCCCGACCTGGTGCCGCTGGCCTGGCTGCTGGGCCGCTGGGAAGGTCGCGGGCACGGCGACTACCCGACGATCGAGAAGTTCGAGTTCGGCCAGCAGATCGACTTCAGCCACAACGGCAAGCCCTACCTGCACTACGTCAGCCAGACCTACGTGGTCGGGGAGGACGGCACCAAGGAGCGCCCACTGGCCGTCGAGACCGGCTTCTGGCGTCCGAAGCCGGACAACAAGGTCGAGGTCATCCTCGCCCACCCGACCGGCATCGCGGAGATCTGGTACGGCGAGATCGACGGCGCCAAGATCGAGCTGCGAACCGACGTCGTCGCCCGCACCGTGACCGCCAAGGAGGTCACCGCCGGCCACCGCCTGTACGGCCTGGTCAACGGCGAGCTGCTCTGGGCCTACGACATGGCCGCCGAGGGCCAGGCCCTCCAGCCCCACCTCTGGGCAACCCTCGTCCGCACCTGATCCGTTAGCTCTCCGCGACCCAGGAGTACTCGACTTTGGGGCGGCCGCTGCGGCCGTCGTAGCGTTGAGTGCGTAGCGCCTGGCCCTGATCGGCGAGGTGCTCCAGATACCGGCGGGCCGTGATTCTGGACGTGCCCAGCGACGCCACGACCTCCTCCGCGGTCCAGCCCTCGCGGTTCCCGAGCAGCTGGACGACGCGGTCGAGCACGGCTCCGGCCAGCCCCTTCGGCACCGACGAGACGGTTGCCGGATGCAACAACCGGTCCACCTCGTCCTGATCCGCGACCACTTCACCCAGCGAGGCTGCCCGCCGTTGCCGCGCGTACGCCGTCAACCGGTCCCGTAACGTCTCGAAGGCAAAGGGTTTCAGGACGTACTGCACCACGCCGATCCGCGCGGCCTCCTGCACCGCCGCCACCTCCCGCGCCGACGTCACCGCGACCACATCGGTTTGGTTGCCCAAGGCCCGCATCCGGCGGACCACCTCCAGCCCGTGCCCGTCCGGTAGGTGCATGTCCAGCAGCACCAGATCCACGTCACCACGGGCGAGCACCTGCAGCGCGCGAGCCGCCGTACCCGCGACACCGAGACACGTGAAGCCTGGCAGGCGTTCGACGTACGTGCGATGCGCCTCGGCGGCGACCGGGTCGTCCTCGACGACCAGCACCCGCAGCTCAGGCACTGGCGCTCACCGCCCGCGGCAGCCGGACCCGGACGGTCAGCGCCGGTACGTCATCGAGCTCGGAATCCGGGTCGACCATCAGCGTGCCCTGCCACCGCTCGACCGTGCTCCGCACCAGCACGAGACCGAGGCCGTGCCCCGGTTCGGCCTTCGTCGACCAGCCGCGCTCGAACATGTGCGCCAGCTCCGCCGCGCCCAACTCGGCACCGGTGTTCGTGACGATCAGGTCGATCGCGTCCGGCGTCGTACCGGCGCGCAGCTCGACCCGGCGCGGAGCCGGTCCGCCGCGCGCGGCCTCGATCGCGTTGTCGAGCAGGTTGCCTACGACGGTCACGACGTCCTGGGCCGGGAGCCGCGTGTTCAAAGCCTCGGAACCAAGCTCCAGCGTCAGTACGACGCCACGCTCCTGAGCCTGCGACAGCTTCGCGAGCAGCAGGGACGCCAGCACCGGATCGCCGACCGTCCCGACCACCCGGTCCGTCATCGCCTGGGCGAACTGCAATTCGGACACCGCGAACTCACGAGCACGTTCCGGCTTGCCGATCTCGATCAGGCTGACGACCGTGTGCAAACGGTTCGACGCCTCGTGGTTCTGCGCCTCCAGCGACTCGGCCAGGCTGCGTACGGCGTCCAGTTCGCCGAGCAACCGTTGCAGTTGGGTGTGGTCCCGCAGTGTCACGATCCGTCCGGACGAGGCCGGCTGCTGGTTCACCACCACGACCCCGTGCGCCCCGAGATGCAGTTCGTCGTACGCCGTTCTCCCGCCCTGGAGCAACTCCGCGAGAGTCGACCCGAGGTGCAGCTCGTCGATCGGTGTGCCCGGGGTCACCTCGTGCAGGCCGAGGAGTTGCAGCGCCTCATCGTTGGCGAGCTGGACGCGACCGTCCGCGTCCAAAAGGATCAGGCCCTCCCGGGCGGCGTGCAGGACGCCTTCGTAGAAGTCGAGCATCCGGGCCAGTGACTGGGTGCCCATGCCACGCGTGGCCCGCCGTACCCGCCAGGAGACGAGAGCGTTGCCGGCGATCGCGACGCCGAGCATCAGACTGGCGATGCCGAGCATCGAGCGGACATCGAGCCGGATCAGCTCCCACCAGCCCGGCGTGGCGATGCCCGCAGCCGCCGCGTCCCGCGCGGCCTGGGCCCGGGACCGGCTGATCAGCGTGATCCAGGCCATCGCGATCAGGACGGTGACCGTGACCGTCTGCAGCCAGAGCACCTGGCGGCGCAATTCCCACGGCCGGTGTTTCACAACGGACAGTGTGCACTGAGAACGATATGAACGAAATGAGCAGTTCGCCTGTGCGTCACGTCACAGTTACTCCAGACCAGCCCGCCCGGCCGATCCAGGGAGTCCCCACATGTCGAGCCCGACCGAACCCCGACCGACGCCGGTCCGCAACGACCGGACCCATTTCCTCTACATCGCCGTCATCGTCGCCGTCCTGCTCGGCATCGGTGTCGGATTCCTGTTCCCGGACTTCGCGGTCGAGCTGAAACCGCTCGGCACCGGGTTCGTGAACCTGATCAAGATGCTGATCAGCCCGATCATCTTCTGCACGCTGGTACTCGGTATCGGCTCGGTCCGCCAGGCCGCCAGTGTCGGCAAGGTCGGCGGTCTCGCGCTCGTCTACTTCCTGGTGATGTCGACGGTCGCACTCGCCATCGGCCTGGTGGTCGGCAACCTCGTCCAGCCCGGCTCCGGTCTGAACCTGACCGACAAGCTCCGCGAGACCGGCCAGAAGCAGGCCGCCGGGGCGCATGAGGGTACGACGGACTTCCTCCTCGGCATCATCCCGAAGTCGATGCTGTCCGCGCTGACCGAGGGCGAAGTGCTGCAGACCGTTTTCGTCGCGCTGCTGATCGGCTTCGCGCTGCAGGCGATGGGCTCGAAGGGCCAGCCGATCCTCGGCGCCATCGGGCACATCCAGCGGCTGGTGTTAAGGTGCTGTCGATGATCATGTGGGCCGCCCCGATCGGCGCGTTCGGCGCGATCGCGGCCGTCGTCGGCGCCACCGGCCTGGACGCGCTGGTCAGCCTCGGCAAGATCATGCTCGCGTTCTACGTCACCTGCCTGCTCTTCGTGATTGTCGTCCTCGGCACCCTGCTCCGCGCGGTGACCGGGATCTCGATCTTCCAGTTGCTGCGCTATCTGGGTCGCGAGTTCCTGCTGATCGTGTCGACGTCGTCGTCGGAGACCGCCCTGCCCCGGCTGATCGGCAAGATGGAACACCTCGGTGTGGACAAGTCCGTGGTCGGTATCACCGTTCCGACCGGCTACTCGTTCAACCTGGACGGTACGGCGATCTATCTGACGATGGCGTCGCTGTTCATCGCCGAGGCGATGAACGAGCCGTTCTCCATCGGTCAGCAGATCTCCCTGCTGCTGTTCATGATCGTGGCCTCGAAGGGCGCCGCCGGAGTCACCGGCGCCGGCCTGGCCACGCTGGCCGGCGGTCTGCAGTCGCACCGCCCGGACCTGGTCGACGGCGTCGGCCTGATCGTCGGCATCGACCGGTTCATGTCCGAGGCCCGGGCGCTGACGAACTTCGCCGGCAACGCGGTCGCCACCGTCCTGGTCGGGCACTGGGTCGGGGAGTTCGACAAGGCGCAGGCCCGGCAGGTCTTCGCCGGTGAGGACCCGTTCGACGAGGCCGCGTTCGCCGCCGGCGACACCCACGCCGGCGACGTCCCCGAAGTCACCGCTTCCGAAAGCCCAGCCCGCTAGCCACCTTCCCCCTCCCATGCACTGCCCGCCGGCTCGCAGACCGGCGGGCAGTGCTGCGTCTCCACTTCAGGGGTCAACCCCTCAAGTGGAGGGTTGCCCCCACGGAATTTGATGGGGCAACCCTTCAACTCGGGCGTTAACCCCTGAAATGAAGCGGTTGTGCGACTGAAGTGGAACGGTTGTGTGACCGGGGTGGCGGATGCGTCATCGGCCGGTCAGCATCTCGACGACAGGCGCGAGGTCCTCGAGGTACGTCGAGTTGACGCTGATGTACGTCGTACCGAACTCGTCCCGCCGTCGTTGCAGCTCGTCGGCCATCTGTTGCGGCGTACCGCGGAGCATCATCAGCGAGTCGCTGGCCTCCAGCTCCTCGGGTTCGACGCCGGCCGCCCGCTTCGTCCACGGCGGCAGCTCGCGCGTCCCGGCCGCGAACAGGTTCATCGCCAGCTCGATCTCGTCCGCGCGCGATCCGGCCAGCTCACGCAGGTCCCGGACCAGCTGAGTGATCTCGGCCCGTGGCGTCATCGCGTCCTTCGCCAGCGAGACGATGTCGGCCCGGGACGCGGCCAGTGCGAGCGCCCGTGGTCCGCCGGCCGCGAGCATGATCGGCGTACGGCGGTCGCCGTCGAGCCGCACCAGGTGGTCGAGGGTCTCGCGGACCTGGTCACGTCGCTCCTTGGCCGAGCCGAAGCGCAGACCGATCTCCTCCACCTGCTGCTCGACCGCCGGCCGCCCGGTCCCGATGCCGAACTCGAACCGCCCGTCGGTCAGGACGGTCAGCGTGTGCGCCTCCCACGCGGCTGCCCGCGGCGTCCGGAGCGGTGCCGCCGCCACGAATGTGCCGACTCGGATGTCCGCGACCGCGGCGGCCATCGCCAGCGAAGGAAACGGCGACGGCAGTTGGAGCCCGTCGGGCATCAGTACGGTCGAATATCCCAGGTCCGCCGCTCGGCGGACGGTCTTGATCCACTCGTCGCCGGTCGTCGGGCTGCCCACCACACCGAACCGGAATCGCCGGTCGCTCATCGCCATGCTCCCTTCGGATTCTGATACCTCAAGGGTGGCCGCGACCCGAGGTTGTCCACATCCCACCCCGGGAGGCGATCGCCGTACGCCGCTCGACGTACTCTGGTGACATGTCACGAAACCGCAGCCCACTGCTGGACCGGCCCGGCGCAGTCGAGGGCAACGGACTCGACGCCGGCGTCGCCGCCCACTACGGGTCGGATCTGCGCGAGCAGCGGGCCCTGGTCGCCGGCCAGGCGTTCGTCGACCTGTCGCACCGCGACGTGGTCACGATCACCGGCCCGGACCGGCTGACCTGGCTGCACGCGCTGACCACGCAGTACTTCGAGGGCCTCAAGCCCGGTACGTCGACGACCGCGCTGCTGCTGTCGCCGACCGGCCACATCGAGCACGTGATGTACGGCGTCGACGACGGCGAGACGTTCTGGCTGCACACCGAGCCGGGCGCGGCCGCGGCGATGGTCGACTGGCTGCAGAAGATGGTGTTCATGTCCCGGGTGGAGATCGCGGACGTGACCGACGACTATGCGATCGTCTGGCGGCCTGGACCGGCCGCGGCCAACGAGCATCTGACCCGCAGTGGTGCGGATTCGCTCGGCGGCCACGAGGTGTTCCTGCCGCGGGCGGAGCTGGCTGGACTCGAGGGGCCGGCGGCCGGGATCTGGGCGTACGAGGCGCTCCGGATCGAGGCCGGCAACCCGCGGTTCGGCCTCGACACCGACGAGCGCGCGATCCCGAACGAGGTGGGCTGGCTCGGAGTCGGCGTACACCTGAACAAGGGCTGCTATCGCGGTCAGGAGACGGTCGCCCGGGTGCACAACCTCGGCCGTCCGCCGCGGCGGCTGGTGCGGCTGCATCTGGACGGTTCGGTCGACCACCTGCCGGCGCACGGGTACGCCGTACGCGCGGGGGAGAAGCAGGTCGGGTTCGTGGGGTCGGCGGCCCGGCATCACGAGCTGGGCCCGATCGCACTGGCGATGGTGAAGCGGAACGTGGACCCGGACGCCGTACTGGAGGTCGTGGCCGAGGATCAGCCGACCGTGACCGCGACGCAGGAGATCCTGGTCGACCCCGAGGCAGGGCTGCACGTGCGCGCCCGGCTGTGAGCCGGATCATTCGCAACACCGCGTTTTGCACCTGTACAGTTCAGCCGTGACCGAACCTGTGATCCTGGCCGACGTCGTCCGCAGCGACTTCGTCGAGGGCCATCATCGTGGCTCCGTCGTGGTGACGAACCCCGACGGCAGTGTGGCCTGGTCGGCCGGCATCGTCGACCAGCCGATGTTCCCCCGCTCGTCGAACAAGCCGATGCAGGCGCTCGGCATGCTTCGTAACGGCCTGGACCTGGACGGCGAGCTGCTCGCGCTCGCGGGCGCGTCGCACTCCGGCGAGCAGTTCCACCTGGACGGCGTACGCCGGATCCTGGCGAAGGCCGGTCTGGACGAGTCGGCGTTGCGGACGCCGGTGCAGTATCCGCTGGACGACGCGGCCCGGGACGCCTGGGTACGCGCGGGCCACGGCCCCGAGCCGATCACGATGAACTGCTCGGGCAAGCACGCCGCGATGATCCTGACCTGTCACGTCAACGACTGGCCGCTGGACGACTACCGCTCGCCGGATCACCCACTGCAGAAGGAGATCCGGACCGCGATCGAGGACTCCGCGGGCGAGAAGGCCTCGTACATCGCCGTCGACGGCTGTGGTGCGCCGATCTTCGCCCTCACGCTGTCCGGCCTGGCCCGCTCCTTCGGCCTGTTCGCCGCCGCGGCCCCGGAGACCCTGGAGGCACGCGTCGTCAAAGCCTTCCGCGCACACCCCGAGTACGCCAGCGGGAGTACGCGCGACGAGGCCGAGCTGATGCGCGCCGTCGACGGCCTGTTCTGCAAGGCCGGCGCCGAAGGCGTGTACGCCGTCGGCCTCGCGGACGGCCGTGGCATCGCCCTGAAACTCGAGGACGGCCAGGCCCGCGCTCGCAAGGTCGTCATGGCCGCGACCCTGCAACGCCTCGGCATCACCAACGACACCATCGAGCGCCACCTCCACTTCCCCCTCCTCGGCGGCGGCGTCCAGGTCGGCGCCGTCCAGCCCCACCCTTCGGCTTTCAGCTAGTTCACGGCCCGCGTGAGCGGGCTCACGGTGGGCCTGCTTGCAATTGCAAGCAGGTTGCTAGCACAATGGACGCATGGCCAAGTTGAGTGATCGTGCGGCTGGGGCGGTGGGCTCCCTCGGGGAGTACCTCGCCGAGCAGCGGCGGCATGCGCAGTTGTCGTTGCGGCAGCTGTCGGACCTGGCCGGTGTGTCGAACCCGTATCTGAGCCAGATCGAGCGCGGCCTGCGGAAACCGTCGGCCGATGTGCTGCAGCAGCTCGCGAAGGCGTTGCGGATCTCCGCGGAGACCCTGTACGTACGGGCCGGCATCCTCGATCCGGACGACAGCTCGGACAGCCGGCGGGCCGCGGGCGTGGTCGACGCCGTCCTGCTCGACCCCGCGCTGAACGAGCGGCAGAAGCGTGTCCTGCTGGACGTCTACGCGTCCTTCGTCCGTGAGAACACGTCCCCTGACGAGACCGACGAGCCGGCTCCTGCCAGACCGGCTGCGAAGACCACGGCCAAGAAGACCCCTGCAAGCAAGCGCACCACCAAGTAACTGTTTCCTGCTGAAAATCCGAGGAGAAGCCTGATGGCTACCCGTACGCCTGTCACCCCGTTCTACGCGATCGCCGGCGCCGGCGACCTCGCGGTGGAGAAGTTCCGCGCGGTCAGCGAGGACGTCACCGCCCGGTTCGCCAAGCTGGACCAGAAGACCCTGCAGACCGAGCTGACCAAGGCTCAGACCGAGTTCGCCAAGCGCTTCGAGACCCTCGTCGCCGACGCGCGGACCGCCCCGGCCAAGCTGCGTGAGCTGCCGGCCGTCGCGCAGCACGGTTTCACCACCGTGCTCGGCCAGGCCGAGGAGACCTACGAGGACCTGGCCGGCCGCGGCAAGGACCTGGTGGAGCGGATCCGCACCCAGAAGGCCACCGAGGACTTCGTCACCCAGGCCAAGACCACGGTGAGCAAGGCCAAGGCGACCCGGACCACCGCCAAGAAGACCGCGGACAGCGCGACCCGCAACGTCAAGGCGACCGCGACCAGCGCCCGCAAGACCGCGAAGACCGCGTCCAAGGCCGCCGCCGACGGCGCCGCCAAGCTTGGCGACTGACGGTAACGATCAGCCCACCTGTGGGTGAATCCTCCGGCCGGGTGGCCCCGATCTGCGACCGAGCAGAGGTGGGCCACCCGGTCTTTCGGTTAGGCTCGTAGGCATGCTCCCACTCGCTACGTTCCCGAACCTCTTTCCCGGGTTCGCAGGTCCGCTCGAGATCATCTGGTGGGTGCTGCTCGGCCTCAAGCTGGTCGCCCTGATCGACGCCGGCTTCCGGCCACGGGCGGTGTTCGTCGCTGCGGACAAGCTCACCAAGCCCGGGTGGATGCTGATCCTGATCGTGTTCACGCTCAG
This sequence comes from Kribbella sp. CWNU-51, assembly GCF_054073265.1. Classification (NCBI taxonomy): domain Bacteria; kingdom Bacillati; phylum Actinomycetota; class Actinomycetes; order Propionibacteriales; family Kribbellaceae; genus Kribbella; species Kribbella sp. CWNU-51. Next base: position 65,612 of record NZ_JBSXMZ010000059.1, on the reverse strand, counting down.
TCAGATCTTCCAGGGCTGGCTCAGCTTCTTCGGCCTGATCGGCATCGTCGCGTCCGCCGTCTACCTGGTCGACGCCCGCCCGGCCCTGCGTGCCGCCGCCGGCCGCGGCCGAGGCGGCTGGGGCATCCGCCGCCGCCGGGGCCCACGCCCACTCTGACCCACCCCGCCGTACGGCGACGCCGTACTACGACCGGTAGACGATCACCTTGTCGCCAACCTTGATCTCGCTGAACAGGACCTTGATCTTGCCCAGGTCACGGACGTTCACGCAGCCGTGCGAGGCGCCGTTGTAGCCGCGGGCCGCGAAGTCGGACGAGTAGTGCACCGCCTGGCCGCCGCTGAAGAACATCGCGAACGGCATCGCCGAGTCGTACAGCTTGGAGACGTGGTTCCGGCTCTTCCAGCCGACCGTGAAGCTGCCCTCGCGGGTTGCCGTCTTCACCGCCCCGAACCGCACGTCCAGCTGCATCTTCACGACACCGTCGACGACGTACCGCAGCTTGCGGGTGGACTTGTCGATGCACATCACCGCGCCGGTCGCGCAGCGCGGGTCGAGCTTCTTGCCGCTCACCACCGGCGCCGGCGGGAAGAGCTCGGTCTGCGTCGGCTCGTGGGTGACCGCGGCCAGCTTGGTCAACGTGTTCTGGTCGATGTATCCGAGCTGGGGAATGCCCTTGGACTGCTGGAACTTCTTCACCGCGGACCGGGTCATCGTCCCGAACTCGTCGTCCTGATAGCGCTTCTCCAGCAGCTTGAGCTGCACCAGCCGCGCCTCGACCTTGCGCACGTTGGTCCCGGTGGAGCCGTTCTTCCACAGCGCCTTCGGGTAGATCGGCAGCTCACCGCTGACCTCGAACGGCACCGTCTTGAGGTCGTTCGGGCTCGCCGTCGCACTCGTTCCGGAACTGAGGAGGGCAGCAAAGATGGCGCCCGTGACCAGTCCGGTCAGTACGTTGCGAATGATCAGCCCACGCATCGGACACCCCTCTGATCGACCCGTCCCTACACTTGTGGGACGTCCTCACCGGTCTTTCGGTTGGCTCAGCGTACCGGAGGAACTCCGCATGGAGATCGTTCTCAGCACCAACGACATCACCACGGTGCCGGCCGATGCGATCGTGAACGCGGCCCATCACGCCCTGCGCGGCGGTGGTGGCGTGGACGGCGCGATCCATCACGCGGGCGGTCCGGAGATCCTCGCGGAGCTGATCGAGCGGTACCCGAACGGCACCCCGACCGGTACGGCGGTCTGGACCACAGCCGGCTCGCTGCCCGCGTCGTACGTGATCCACGTGGTCGGGCCGAACTACACCGCGGGCCAACGGGATCCGGCGCTGCTCGAGTCCTGCTACCGCAACGCCTTGCGGGTCGCGGACGAGCTCGACGTGAAGACGCTCACCCTGCCGGCGGTGTCGGCCGGGATCTACGGCTGGCCGGCCGGGTTCGCCGCGGACATCGCCGTACAGACGCTGCGCCGGACGGCGACCGGCGTTGCCACAGCGACCTTCTGTCTGGTGGAACCGCGGCTCTACAAGGCCTTCCAGAACGCGACAGCGGCCGGGGAGTGACTCCCCGGCCGCTGTCGAGCGCTTGCTGATCAGCCGCTGTAGACGACGACCTTGTCGCCGACCTTGATGCGGGCGAAGATCCAGGCGATCTTCTTCTTGTCCCGGATGTTCACGCAGCCGTGCGAGGCGCCGTTGTAGCCACGGGCCTTGAAGTCCGAGGAGTAGTGCACTGCCTGGCCACCGCTGAAGAACATCGCGTACGGCATCTTCGAGTGGTACAGGGACGACACGTGGTTCTTCGACTTGCGGTAGACCTTGAAGACGCCGTTGCGGGTCGGCGTCTTGCGGGCGCCGAAGCGGGCGTCCGCGACCTGGACCGCCTTGCCGTTCACGACGTACACCAGTTTCCGGGTCTTCTTGTTGATGCAGAGCACCCGGCCCTTCGTCAGACAACGCTTGTCCAGGCGGTACTTGCCCACCACCGCGCTGGACGACGCCGCCGTGGCCGCCTTCTGCGGCGCGACCACGACCTGGGGCGCAACCTTCGGTGCGACCGTGACGGCATCGGCCGTCGTGGTGGCGGAAAGTGCGCCGACGCCCACGAACGCGGCGGCCGTCAGAGTAGCGCCGAGCTTACGCAGAATGCCCATGTTTCCTTGTCCTTCCCCCAACAGAGTTGCTTGCACAAAGACAGACGTCATCGACTGACGTCTGGTTGGTAACGATCCGGAACTTCCTCACCCGCGACCGACGCAGCCCCCGCGACCGGCCGAAGAATGGTGTATCACACCGATGTCTTTCGGTTCGCGCTGTTCCGGCGACCGTTTCCAGTTCGTGCTCTAGCAGCCCTTCAGCTCTTGCTCTTGCGCCCGAGCTTCGACCGCTCGAGCTGGGTGAGGGCGACCTTGCGCATCCGGATCGCGTCGGGGGTGACCTCGACGCACTCGTCCTCGCGGCAGAACTCCAGCGACTGCTCGAGGGACAGCTTGCGGGCCGGGACCAGCTTCTCGAACTCGTCCGCGTTGGAGCGGACGTTCGTCATCTTCTTTTCCTTGGTGATGTTGACGTCCATGTCGTCGGAGCGCGAGTTCTCGCCGACGATCATGCCCTCGTAAACCTCGGTGGTCGGCTCCACGAACATGGTGCCGCGCTCCTGCAGGTTGATCATCGCGTACGACGTGGCGGCGCCGGACCGGTCCGACACCAGCGACCCGGACGGCCGGGTGCGGAGCTCGCCGAACCACGGCTCGTATCCCTCGAACACGTGGTGCGCGATGCCCGTACCGCGGGTGTCGGTGAGGAACTCGGTGCGGAAGCCGATCAGGCCGCGGGCCGGCACCAGGAACTCCATCCGGACCCAGCCGGTGCCGTGGTTGGTCATCTGCTCCATCCGGCCCTTGCGGACCGCGAGGAGCTGGGTGACCGTGCCGAGGTACTCCTCGGGGCAGTCGATCGTCAGCCGCTCGACCGGCTCGTGCCGCTTGCCGTCGATCTCGCGGGTGACGACCTGCGGCTTGCCGACGGTCAGCTCGTACCCCTCGCGGCGCATCTGCTCGACCAGGATGGCCAGCGCCAGCTCACCACGGCCCTGCACCTCCCAGGTGTCGGGACGCTCGGTCGGCAGCACCTTGAGCGACACGTTGCCGACGAGCTCGCGGTCGAGCCGGTCCTTGACCAGGCGGGCGGTGACCTTGGTGCCCTTGACCCGTCCGGCCAGCGGCGAGCTGTTCGTACCGATGGTCATCGAGATGGCCGGCTCGTCCACGGTGATGAACGGCAGCGGCTTGGGATCGTCCGGGTCGGCCAGGGTGTCGCCGATCATGATCTCCGGGATACCGGCGATCGCGACGATGTCACCCGGTCCGGCCGAGTCGCCGGGCACCCGCTCGAGCGCCTCGGTGATCAGCAGTTCGGTGATCTTGACCTTCTGGATCGTGCCGTCGTGCTTGCACCACGCGACCTGGGCGCCCTTCTTCAGGGTGCCTTCGTGCACCCGGACCAGCGCGAGCCGGCCGAGGAACGGCGAGGCGTCCAGGTTGGTGACGTGCGCCTGCAGCGGCGCGCCCTCGGTGTACTCCGGGGCCGGCACGTTGGCCAGGATCGCCTCGAACAGCGGCTCGAGGTCCTCGGAGTCCGGCAGCCCGCCGTCGGCCGGCGCGTTCAGCGAGGCGCGGCCGGCCCGGGCCGAGGCGTAGACGATCGGGAAGTCGAGGGCGGACTGGTCGGCGTCGTGGTCGAGCAGGTCGAGGAACAGTTCGTAGGTCTCGTCGACGACCTCGGCGATCCGCGCGTCCGGGCGGTCCACCTTGTTCACCACCAGGATGACGGGCATCTGCCGCGCCAGCGCCTTGCGCAGCACGAACCGGGTCTGCGGCAGCGGACCCTCGGAGGCGTCCACCAGCAGCACGATCGCGTCCACCATCGACAGGCCGCGCTCGACCTCACCACCGAAGTCGGCGTGGCCGGGGGTGTCGATGATGTTCAGCGTCATCTGCTCGCCGTTGGCCATCTTGTGCCGTACGGCGGTGTTCTTGGCGAGGATCGTGATGCCCTTCTCACGTTCCAGGTCGCCGGAGTCCATCGCTCGCTCGTCCACGTGCTGGTGTGCGCCGAACGCGCCGGACTGCCAGAGCATCGCGTCGACGAGGGTCGTCTTCCCGTGGTCGACGTGGGCCACGATCGCGACATTGCGCAGGTCGTTACGGACAGGCATGGGGAAGCGCTCCAAGCAGATAGGACTGAGTGTCAGGCGGTGGCTACGGCGTGTTGTGTCGCTCGAGAAGGCCACTCGACGCAGGGCGCAGCCCCTTCATCCTACCGGTGACCGTTCGTGTCCACGAATCGGAAGCCCCTTTGACTTTTGTTGACCGGACGTCCAGTCTATAGAAGGCGCCTGGGGAGGGGCCTGAAATAACGGGGGGTCAGCCCGGGAGCGCCGGGCTAAAGACGGGGATTGTCCGGCGCTTCAGGGCCTTGACCGAAGGAAAGGGATCGTGCCGCGGTCGGCCACCGTCAACCAGGAGCTGCGAGAGCGCTCCCGGGAGCGCATCCTGGCCGCCGCGCTGGAGGTCTTCGCGGCCAAGGGCTACGAGGCCGCGTCCATCTCGGAGATCACCGCCCGGGCAGGCGTTTCCCGCGGCCTGGTCGCGTACTACTTCGCCACCAAGGAAGAACTCGCCGCCGAGTTGCTCGACCGCTGGCTGGACGGCATCGCCGCGATCCTCACCATTCCGGGGACGCCTGACGAACGCCTCGCCGGCATCATCGACGGCGGCTTGATGGCGGCCGCCACCACGCTCCCGATCCAGCGGCTCGCGATCAGCTTGATGATGCAGCCTGGCACGCACGACGTGTTCGCCCGGGTCGAGACCGCCAAGTCGGACCGCCTGGCCCTGGTCGAGGACGCGATCCGTGCCATCTTCACCGCCCGCGGCGCGGCCGACCCCGCCGTCGAGGAAATGTTGCTCAGAGCAACCTTGGAGGGCGTGACGGTCAAGCTCGCGATCTACTGCGAGACCTTCCCCGTCGAAGACATCCGCCGCCGCCTGTACGCCGGCTACAACCTGCCGGAGCCCACCAGTCCACTCCCCGTCTCGTCCCCGCCGGTGGACCGACTCCGTGCGAAGTAGTAGCGGGGAAACTAATCGTCACCTGGTGCACATTTGTTTCCCCGCAACTTCGAGCGCGAGGGCCGACGTGGGCGAAGCGCGCTCGGCAGTCCCGGACGGCGGCTTGGAGGCTCCCCGGTGCACTCCACTCCATCCGGCTCGTACGACGACCCCGATTGTGTGACACCTCTATCCAGGTCGGAGTGCGGCCCTACTGAACGCGGTGGACCTTGTGCTGGGCGGCTTGGGCTCGGGGGCGGACGGTCAGGCGGTCGATGTTGACGTGGGACGGGCGGGTGGCGATCCAGGCGACGATGTCGGCGATGTCGTCGGCGGTGAGGGGCTCGGCGACTCCGGCGTACACGGCGTCGGCCTTGGCCTGGTCGCCGTCGAACCGGGTCAGCGCGAAGCCTTCGCTGCGGACCATGCCGGGCGCGATCTCGCAGACCCGCACCGGCTGGTCGAACAGCTCCAGCCGCAGCGTGTCGACGACCGCCTTGGCGCCGTGCTTGGCGGCGACGTACCCGCCGCCGCCCTCGTAGGCGACCTGGCCGGCGGTCGAGCCCATCACGATGATCGTGCCGTGGCCGGCGATGAGGGCCGGGAGCAACGACTTGGTGACGGCCGCGACGCCGATCACGTTCACCTCGAACATCTGCCGCCAGGCGTCCAGATCCGCCTCGGCGACGGGCTCGAACCCGAAGGCGCCGCCGGCGTTGTTCACCAGCACCGCCAGCCGGTCACCGACGGCGGCGGCCAGCGCGGCCACGTCGTCGGCCGACGTGACGTCGCACCGCACCGCGCGCCCGTCGATCTCCTTGGCCAGCGCCTCGATCCGATCCAGCCGCCGCGCGGCGCAGATCACCTCGAAACCCTCGCGGGCCAGGTACCGCGCCGACGCGGCCCCGATCCCACTGCTCGCTCCGGTCACCACGGCAAGAGGACGGTCGGAAGTCATGCGCCAAGTCTTCCACTCACGTGACCTGACGCTGAACCGCGTCTCAGGACAAACTGCCGACATGACCAGGATCGCGCTGTGGGCAGACCGGATCTTCGACGGCGAGCGGATGCTGGACGACCGGGTCGTTCTCGTCGAGGACGGCCGGATCACGGACACCGACCGGGAGGCGCCGCGCGACTGGCCGATCCGCGAACTGCCGGGCGGCACCATCCTGCCCGGACTGCTCGACGCCCACGTGCACCTCACCGGCGACAGTGGCCCGGGCGCCCTCGACCGGCTGCGCGACGCGACCGAAGGCACGATCTTCGCCACCATCGAGCAGTCGTTGCGGATCCACCTCGACGCCGGGGTCACCACTGTCCGTGACCTCGGTGACTCGAACGACGCCGTCCTGGACTGGCGGAACCGCGGCGTCAGCGGGCTGCCGACGGTCATCGCGGCCGGCGCCCCACTCACCAGCGTGGGCGGGCACTGCTGGTGGCTGGGTGGTGAGGTGGCCGGCCCGGAGCAGATCCGCGCGGCCGTACGCCGTCGCGCCGAGAAGGGTGCCGATGTCATCAAGATCATGGGCAGCGGCGGTCCGGTGACGCCCGGCAGCGACGCGCTGAGCCCGCAATTCACCCCGATCGAGCTGGCGGCAGCCGTGTCGGAGGCCCACGCGGTCGGCCTTCCGATCACCGCACACGCACACGCGCTGGCCGCCGTACGTCAGGCTGTGACCGCCGGTGTGGACGGGATCGAGCACTGCACCTGTCTGGCGGCCGGCGGCGTGACGATCGATGACGACCTACTCGCCGCACTCGCCGCCTCCGGGATCGCGGTCTGCGGAACGCTCGGGTCGGACAGATCGGTCGTCGTACCGCCGGAGATCCTGGCCGTGTCCGCCCGGGCCGGAATCACCGAGGCCGCGTTGCAGCAGGTCGTTCACCGCTTGTACGACGGCGGAGTCCGCCTGGTCGCCGGGTCAGACGGCGGCATCGGGCGGGCCAAACCCCACGGGCTCCTGCCGGCGACCCTCGCCGAGTACGTGCAGTCGGGCCTTCCGGCGATCGTGGCACTCACCACCGCCACGGCCGTCGCCGCCGACGTGCTCGGTCTCGGCGCTCGCAAAGGGCGGATCCGGCCCGGGGCCGACGCGGACCTCCTGCTCGTCGATGGTGACCCGACCGAGGACATCACGGCGTTGGCCGGCCCGGTCGCGGTTTATCTGGGTGGTCGCGAGGCTTAGGCCTGGCGGGTCGGGAGGGCGATGATCTGGCGGAGGTTGAGCTCGCGACGGCGGCTGACCGCGAACGTGACGACGTCGGCGATGTCGGTCGCGGTAAGTGCGCCGATCTGGTCGTTCATCTCGGCGATCAGGTCCTGACCGTCGGCGTCGAGGTGAGTGGCCAGTTCCGTGTCCGTCAGCCCGGGCTCGATGTTGGTGACGCGCACGTCGTACGGCGAAAGGTCCGCCCGCAGGGACGTGGACAGATGGGTCAGGGCGGCCTTGGTCGCGCTGTAGACGCCGTACCCGGGGAAGACCAGGTGTGCGCCGATCGACGAGATGTTCACCAGGTCGGCGGTCCGGCCCTGAGAACCGGCCGCGATCAGGTCCGGCGTGAACGCGCCGATCAAGCGCAGCGCACCGGTCAGGTTGGTGTCGATCATCCGGGTCCAGTCGTCCAGCCGGACCTGCTCGACCGGGGCCGCGAGCATCACCCCGGCGGCGTTCACCAGCAGGTCGACCTGGCCCAGCCGCTCGTGGATCCGGCCCACCCCGGCATCGACCGAGTCCTGTGAGGTCACGTCCAGCCCGACTCCGAAGGCCTGCGGGCCGAGCTTGCCGGCCAGGTCGTCCAGCCGGTCCTGCCGCCGCGACACCAGTGCGACCGCGGCGCCGTCGGCCGCCAGCCGCTCGGCGATCGCGGCGCCGATACCGCTCGCGGCGCCCGTGACGACAGCGTTACGGCCGGCCAGCGGAAGGTTCGTCATCGTGTTCTCCAAGTGGTTGCGAAGGTTGATGACACGATCCTGTGGCGATCGCCGGACGCTACCCAGATGTCTGCTGAACCTGGTTCTGGCAGGACCAGGCTCCGGACCCGGCCGATCTGGATACTGGAGTCATGGATCGCCGTGTGGAGCTGACCGAGTTCCTGAAGTCACGGAGGGCCCGGGTGCAGCCCGAGGACCTCGGACTCAAGGTGTTCGGCGGCCGTCGCCGCGTGCCGGGGCTGCGTCGTGAGGAGCTCGCCCAGGCGGCCGGGGTCAGCGCCGACTACTACGTCCGGCTCGAGCAGGGCCGCACCGACAACGTCTCGCAGGAGATCCTCGACGCGGTCGCGGACGTGCTCGGCCTGACCGTGGACGAGCGCAAGCACCTGGCCCGGCTGGCGAAACCGGTCCGTCGTACGACGAGGCGCCGTGCGGCGACGCAACGGATCAGGCCCGGAATGCAGCGGCTGCTGGACTCGATGGACGACGTACCCGCGTTCGTGCTCGGCCGCCGGATGGACGTGCTCGGGTGGAACCGGCTGGCCGCTGCCCTGATCGCGGACTTCGCGAGCCTGTCTCCGAAGGAGCGGAACGTGCCGCGGATGGTGTTCCTGGATCCGGCCTCGCGCGACTTCTACCCGGAGTGGGACGCGGTCGCGGCCGAGAGCGTCGACTACCTGCGGATGTACGCCGGCCGCTACCCGGACGACCCGGAGCTGGCCGAACTGGTCGGTGAGCTGTCGATCCACAGCCCCGAGTTCCGCGAGCACTGGGCCCGGCACGACGTGAAGGACAAGAGCTTCGGGACGAAGGTCCTGCACCATCAGCTGGTCGGCGAGATCAGCGTGCGGTACGAGACCCTGCAACTGCCCGGCGACCCGGATCAGCTGCTGGTCACCTACACCGTCGAGCCCGCGTCGGCGTCCGAGCAGAATCTGCGGCTGCTCGCGAGCTGGGCGGCGCCGGAGCACGAGGTGGGCGGCCCGGCGGATAGGGAGAAGTCCCGATTCCCGACGCAGACGCCGGAGCTACCCTGACCACGTGACCGAATCGTCCGCAGACCGTCCACCGCGGCGGGTCGCGATGATCAGCCTGCACACCTCACCGCTCGACCAGCCGGGCACCGGGGACGCGGGCGGCATGAACGTCTACGTGGTGGAGCTGTCCAAGCGGCTCGCCGGCCTGGGGATCGAGGTCGACATCTTCACCCGGGCGACGTCGTCCGCGCTGCCCGCCCGGGTCGAGCTGATGCCTGGAGTGATGGTTCGCAACGTCGCGGCCGGGCCGTACGAGGGACTCACCAAGCACGAACTGCCCGCCCAGCTGTGCACGTTCGCCCGGGCTGTCCTGCGGGCCGAGGCGATCCACGAGCCCGGCTGGTACGACGTGATCCACTCGCACTATTGGTTGTCGGGGCAGGTCGGTCTGCTCGCCCGCGACCGCTGGGCCGTCCCGCTCGTCCACACCATGCACACGATGGCCAAGGTGAAGAACGCCAGCCTGGCCGAGGACGACGTACCCGAGCCGCCGGCGCGCCTGATCGGCGAGGAGCAGGTGGTCGAGTCCGCGGATCGCCTCCTGGCCAACACCGACGACGAGGCGCAGGAGCTGATCACGCTGTACGGCGCTCAGCCCGCGAAGGTCGAGGTGGTCAACCCCGGCGTGGATCTGGACATGTTCAGCCCCGGTGATCAGGCCTCGGCCCGGCACACGCTCGGGGTGCCGGCGGACGCCGTCGTACTGGCGTTCGTCGGGCGGATCCAGCCGTTGAAGGCGCCCGATCTGCTGATCCGGGCGGCCGCGCGGATGCTCGAGCGCGACCCGTCGCTGCGGGAGCGGTTGATCGTCGCGATCATCGGCGGTCCGTCCGGCAACGGCATGGAGCACCCCGAGGCGCACGCCGAGCTGGCCCGGGCGCTCGGGGTGGACGACGTGACCCGGTTCGTGAAGCCGATGGAGCGGCCGGTGCTGGCGGACTGGTACCGAGCCGCATCAGTTGTGTGCGTTCCGTCGTACTCGGAATCCTTCGGGCTGGTCGCGCTGGAGGCACAGGCCTGCGGTACGCCGGTGGTCGCGGCGGCGGTCGGTGGCCTGAGTACGGCGGTGCTGGACGGGCAGACCGGGCTGCTGGTGCGCGGGCACAGCGTCGACGACTTCGCCGACGCGCTGGGCCGGATCGCGACGGATCCGCTCACCCGCGAGAGCATGAGCCGGGCGGCGGTCAAGCACGCGCAGGGTTTCGGCTGGGAGCTGACCGCCCGCAAGACGCTGGCGGCGTACCGGACCGCCGCGCAGACGATGGCCGCGGAGATCGCGGCGGAGGTGGCTGGGTGAGAGTGTCGGCGGCGGACGTGATCCGCCAGGTCCTGACCGAGAACGAGCTCGAGTTCACCGAGAGCGAGCCGGGCGTCTTCGCCGCCGACCTGCCGGGGGAGCGCAAGCTGAAGACCACGGTGACGCTCACGGTCGGGGCGCAGTCGGTCCAGGTGCACGCGTTCGTGGCCCGGCACCCGGACGAGAACCACGCCGCGGTCTACCGCTGGCTGCTGGAGCGGAACCTGAAGATGTACGGCGTCGCGTTCGCCGTCGACCACCTGGGCGACATCCACCTGGACGGGCGGGTCCCGCTGCACGCGATCACGCCGACCGAGGTGGACCGGCTGCTCGGCGCGGTGCTGGAGTACGCCGACACGTCGTTCAACACGATCCTGGAGCTCGGGTTCGCGTCCTCCATCCGCAAGGAGTACGAGTGGCGCGTGGCCCGGGGTGAATCCACTCGAAACCTGGACGCGTTCAAGGGCTGGCTGGAGCCCCAGTAGGCTGGCAGCCATGACCTATCGCCTGATCCTGCTCCGCCACGGCACGAGCGACTGGAACGCCAAGAATCTGTTCACCGGCTGGGTCGACGTCGACCTGAACGCGGGCGGTGTCGAGGAGGCGCAGCGCGGCGGCGAGCTGCTTCGCGACCGCGACCTGCTCCCCGACGTGCTGCACACCTCGGTACTGCGCCGGGCGATCCGCACCGCGAACATCGCGCTCGAGGTGGCCGACCGCCAGTGGATCGACGTACGGCGGTCTTGGCGGTTGAACGAGCGGCACTACGGCGGCCTGCAGGGCAAGGACAAGAAGCAGACCCTGGAGGAGCTCGGCGAGGAGCAGTTCATGCTGTTCCGGCGGTCGTACGACACGCCGCCGCCGGCGATCGAGCGCGGCTCGGAGTACGACCAGGCCGGCGACCCCCGGTACGCCGGGCTGCCGTCGGAGCTGATGCCCGCGACCGAGTGCCTGAAGGACGTCGTCGAGCGGATGCTGCCCTACTGGTACGACGCGATCGTGCCGGACCTGCGGGCCGGGAAGACCGTCCTGGTCGCCGCGCACGGCAACTCGCTCCGCGCCCTGGTCAAGCACCTGGACAACCTGGACGAGAAGACCATCGTCGGCCTGAACATCCCGACCGGCATCCCGCTCTACTACGAGCTCGACGAGGACTTCCACCCCCTCACCCCCGGCGGCGAGTACCTCGACCCCACCGCCGCCAAAGAAGCCATCGAAGCCGTCAAGAACCAGGGCCGCTGATCTCCTGGAGATCGAGCGAGCGGAGGTAGGCGAGTCTGTCCTGCAGGTGGGGTTGTTGTGCGACCACCTCCGGACTGCCTTCCAACAGAGTGAGCTCGGACCTGTTCAGGTGCCTCATGTGCTGCTCCACGGCGTCGAGATGTGCGCGCATCTCGGCGCTGTTCAGGGCTGACAGGTCAGTGTTGATCAGTCGGTCGGTGAGAGATTCGTCCATGCCAGGACGCTATCGGAAAGGGCAGATCAGGCCCCGCGCCACCCGCTCGCACCACCCACCTGTGCGACCACCTTGAGCACCGAGCAACCATCGGGGAGCTGTTGCGGTGCCTGATCCGTGCACAAGGTCGCCGGTAGCCGAGGGCTGTACTGCGCTTCGGGAGTGCTCGTGTTCGCGGGTCGGGCGGCGGGCAGGCGCAAGCGAAGGCGGTCCCCGATGTGCGGAGCACGCGAAAGGGCGCCTCCGGCAACTGTTGCCGGAGGCGCCTGCTGGCTGGTGGAGCTCAGTTGCCGTTCGGGTTGGGGGTGGAGGCGCCGGCGCCGGAGCCGGCTGCGGTGCCGCCGACGGCGACCGGGAGCTCGCCGGTGACCAGGTAGACGACCCGGCGGGCCATCGAGACGGCGTGGTCGGAGATGCGCTCGTAGTACCGGCCGAGCAGCGCGATGTCGACCGCGACCTCGACGCCGTGCGGCCAGGCGTCGTCCATCATCAGCCGGAACTGGTTGCTCCGCAGCTTGTCCATCTGGTCGTCGGTGGCCTCGAGCTTGCCGGCCGCCTCGACGTCGCGGGACGAGATCACGTCACCGGCCGCGTCGACCATCTTGCCCGCGACGGTGCCCATCTCCTCGATCACGTCGTGCAGCTCGGCCGGGATCGCCGGGGCCGGGTAGCGCATCCGGGCGATCTTCGACACGTGCGCTGCCAGGTCGCCCATCCGCTCCAGGTCGGCCACCATCCGCAGCGCCGCGACCAGCATCCGCAGCTCGTTGGCGACCGGCGACTGCCGCGCCATCAGCTCGAAGACCTTCTCCTCCACACCTTCACCGGCCGCGTCCAGCTGGATGTCGGCCGCGATGACCTCTTCGGCCCTGCGGATGTCCGCTTCCAGCAGGGCCGCGGTCGATCGGCGTACGGCGGTGGACACCGTCCGCGTCATCCGTTCGAGCTCGGCGAGGATGTCGTCGAGCTGCTCGTGGTAGCTGTCACGCATTGTGTTCGATTCCGATCTGTGGTGTCCGGTGCCACGGTGAGCGGGGTGGCAGGCACCTGCCTGTACCCGCCCACCGGTGACCGTATGCCGTCGAGGTTGCCGGATGGCGACGAGTGGTGAACGACCGATGAACAGTTAGGTCGTGTCCCGGTCATCCGGTGATCATTCGGTCTTTCCCTGCTGGTTGCCCGCGTAGCATCGTTGCCGTGGACCCCACGCTGGCTGCGGTGCTGGGCGGCGTCATCGGCGCGGCCCTGGCCCTGCTTTCGCTCGGCGCGATGATGCTTTCCGAGCGGGCCCAGCGCAAGATCCCGGAGTCCCCCGACCCTATCGTGCCCAACGGCGTCGCCACCGTTCTGTCGGTACTGCGTTCGTCCGCGGTGGTGATGGGTCCCGAGGACCAGGTGCTCCAGGCCAGCGCGCCGGCGCACGTCCTCGGCCTCGTCCGGGGTGAGCGGCTGGTGGTCGACGGCATCCTGACCATGGTCCGGGCGGTCCGCCGCGACGGCGAGATCCGGCAGCAGGACCTCGAGATCGTCCGCGGCCGGCTTGGTGCCACGCAGTACGTGAGCGCCCGGGTTGCGCCGCTGGGCAGCCAGCTGGTGCTGGTCCTGGTCGAGGACCGGACCCGGGAGCGCCGGCTGGAGGCGATCCGGCGGGACTTCACCGTCAACGTGAGCCACGAGCTGAAGACCCCGGTCGGCGCGCTGATCCTGCTCGCCGACGCGGTGTCCGAGGCGTCCGACGATCCCGAGGCGGTGCAGCGGTTCTCCGACCGGATGCGGGTCGAGGCCTCCCGGCTGAGCCGGCTGGTCAAGGAGATCATCGAGCTGTCGCGGCTGCAGGGTGACGACCCGCTGGAGAACCCCGGCCCGGTCGACATCAACGCCGTCATCGAGAGCGCGGTGGATCGCTGCCGGGTCGACGCCGAGGATCGCGACATCAAGATCGTGGTGAAGACCGAGCCGGCCCTGGAAGTGATGGGCAGCGAGGACCAGCTGTCCATCGCGATCGGCAACCTGGTCGAGAACGCGGTCAACTACAGCCCCGACGGCACCCGGGTCGCGGTCGCCGCGCACCCGATCGGCGATCTGGTCGAGGTCACCGTCTCCGACCAGGGCGTGGGCATCCCGAGCAGCGACCTGGAACGCATCTTCGAGCGGTTCTACCGGGTCGACCGGGCCCGCAGCCGCGAAACCGGTGGCACCGGCCTCGGCCTCTCGATCGTCAAGCACATCGCCTCCATCCATGGTGGCGATGTGCGCGTCTGGAGCGTCGAGGGCCAGGGATCCACCTTCACCGTGAGACTCCCGCTGCGGCTAGAACCCGCCGCGGGCCAGACCGACTCCTCCAGCCAGGACGAGCCGGCCATCTACCTGACGCCCACCCCGTCAGACAGGACCAAGGAGGCAGCTTCGTGACCCGAGTGCTGGTCGTCGAAGACGAAGAGAGCTACAGCGACGCGTTGTCGTACGTGCTGCGCAAGGAAGGGTTCGAGGTCGCCGTCGCGGAGACCGGACCGGACGCGCTGGACGAGTACGACCGGGCCGGTGCGGACATCGTCCTGCTCGACCTGATGCTGCCGGGTCTGTCCGGCACGGAGGTGTGCCGGGCACTGCGCAGCCGGGGCAACGTCCCGGTGATCATCGTCAGTGCCAAGGACACCGAGGTCGACAAGGTCGTCGGCCTCGAGCTCGGTGCGGACGACTACGTGACCAAGCCGTACAGCCCGCGGGAGCTGCTGGCGCGCATCCGCGCCGTCCTGCGCCGCGGTCAGGATGTCGAACTGCTGCCGGACACGCTCGAGGCCGGACCGGTCCGGATGGACGTGGAGCGGCACGTGGTGACCGTGTCCGGGACCGAGATCCGGCTCCCGCTGAAGGAGTTCGAGCTGCTCGAGATGCTGCTGCGCAACACCGGCCGGGTGCTCACCCGCGGGCAGCTGATCGACCGGATCTGGGGCGCCGACTACGTGGGCGACACCAAGACCCTGGACGTGCACGTCAAGCGGCTGCGTTCCAAGCTCGAGAAGGACCCGTCGAACCCGCAGCATCTGGTCACGGTGCGTGGTCTGGGCTACAAGTTCGAGTCCTGAGTCACATCCCCGGCAGGTCGCCACGACCTCCGGGGTTAGCTTAGGCTCTCCTTAGTTGAGGCACCCCGCTTTTCTGAGGAGAGTCACCATGTCCTGGTCCCGTCCCCGCGTGATCGGTGCGGCTGTCACCGCCGTACTGGTCGCGACGACGCTGGCCGCGTGCGGCAGCGACGCCGGCAAGTCGGCCGGCAGTTCGGCCGGTACGGCGTCCGCCGGGTTCCCGGTCACGTTGAAGAACACGTTCGGCGAGACCACCATCACCAAGAAGCCCGAGCGGATCGTCACGCTCGGCTGGAACGCGCAGGACGTGGTCTACGCCCTCGGTGAGACCCCGGTCGGGATGCCGAAGGTCACGTACGGCCAAACCGCGGCGGGAACCACTGCCTGGGGCGCGGGCGAGTTCGACCCGGCGAAGACCACGCTGCTCGACACCGGCGACAAGTACCCGTTCGAGAAGATCGCGGCGCTGAAGCCGGACGTGATCCTGGCGCCGTACGAGGGCTTCGACGAGGCGACGTACAAGACTCTGAGTGGCATCGCGCCGACGGTCGCGTACCCGGGGGCGCCGTGGCAGACCACCTGGCAGGACCAGACGCTGCTGGTCGGCGAGGCGCTCGGCAAGAAGGCCGACGCGGAGAAGCTGATCACCGGCATCCAGGACAAGATCGCCCAGGTCGCGAGCGAGCACCCGGAGTTCAAGGGCAAGACGATCACGGTCGGCTCGTTCGGCCCGGACAACTACGTCTACATGCCGGGCGACCCGCGGGTGCAGATCCTGAACGAGATGGGCTTCAAGAACGCGCCGGGCGTGGAGGCGCTGGAGAAGACCAACACGAAGAAGGAGTTCTCCCTCGCCATCAGTAAGGAGAAGATCGCCGACGTCGACGCCGACGTCCTGGTCGCGTACGTCGACGGGATCGGGACGCAGAAGTTCCTGTCCGACCCGGTCTTCTCGTCGCTCGGCGCGGTCGAGCGCGGCGGGGCCTACGCCCTGCAGGACCAGCAGGTCATCTCCGGGATGAGCGCCGTCAGCGTGCTGAGTGTCCCGTGGGTCCTGGACAGGATGCTGCCGGGCCTGACCAAGGCAGCCCAGGCCAAGGGCTGACCAGGGCTGACAGGGTGCTGGACGGCTACTGCTCGCCCAGGGGGCCCGGTGAGTAGTAGTCGTCGCTCAGCACCGGGATGTAGGTGGTGATCGGCGCCGCCTTGCCGAAGGTGATGGTCACGTTGACCACCTGGCCCGGCTTGCCGCCGGTGACCGTGATCGGGTCGCCGCTCGCCTCGCCGCTGTCGGTCTCCGTACCGGTCGCCGGCGGCAGCAGCGTCGACGTCCCGGCCTTCAGGTCCAGCGGCGTCTTGATCTCGCTGAACGTGACGTCGGCGGGCTGGTCGCCGCCGGCCTGCCCGTCCGGCGTGCCGGCGGGGGCCTGCGAGATCTTGACCAGGGTGTCGTCCTCGATGCCGTCGTTGACGATGACGGTGTGCAGTTCGCCCTTGCCGTCCGGGTCCGCCAGCACCAGCATGTTCCGGACGTGGAGCGAGCCGGAGTCGGCGTTGGTGCCCTCTGCCGCCTGGTACGGCTTCTGGGTCTGCGCATCGAAGCTCGCGCTGCACGCCGCCAGCGCGATACTGAGAGTGGCGGCGGCACCCGCCAGCGCGGTACGCCGGACGGACCGCGAGGACAACGTGATCGGCACTGGAATCCCTCTCGTACAAGCTGTTCGACGCCGTCAGGCAGCGGCCTCCGGCGCACCAAAGCGTAGCCCGCGGCCCGGCCGGACCCGACGGCGGGAGGGGTCTCGCCGGGGGTCACGGAGGTCCCGGAGTGGTGTCCTAGGCAACAGTTCACGCACGCGCGAGGCACGGCTGAGAGCGTTTGTCAAGGCGAGAAGTGGCCTCTGACCAGCGCAAACGTCCCGACCGGACCACCGACCGCGTGGTAGGATAGGACTCGGAAAGGGGCACGTGACATATGACTTTCACAGTCGGCGAGACGGTTGTTTACCCCAACCATGGTGCGGCCGTCATCGAGGACATCGAGACCCGTCAGATCAAAGGTGAGGACAAGACCTATCTGGTCTTGAGGATCGTCGCTCAGAACGACCTGGTCGTCCGGGTCCCCGCGTGCAACCTCGATCTTGTCGGCGTGCGTGACGTCGTGGATCAGGCCGGTCTGGAGCGCGTCTTCGACGTGCTGCGGGCGCCGCACACGGAGGAGCCGACCAACTGGTCGCGTCGTTACAAGGCGAACCTGGAGAAGCTGCACTCCGGTGACGTGATGAAGGTGGCGGAGGTCGTTCGCGACCTGTGGCGCCGTGAGCGTGACCGTGGTCTGTCCGCCGGTGAGAAGCGGATGCTGGCGAAGGCTCGCCAGATTCTCGTCTCCGAGCTGGCCCTGGCCGAACACACCAACGAGGACAAGGCGGAGGCCATCCTCGACGAGGTCCTCGCCTCCTGATCAGCACCACGATCAGGTCGAGTCGGAACACGTGATCCTGCCGTCCTGCCCGGAGTTCGCATGAGCACCGCGGCGATCATTCCGGCGGCCGGGCTCGGGTTGCGGCTCGGTGGTGAGACACCCAAAGCGTTTCGAGAGGTCGGTGGCGAATCGCTGCTGGTCCACGCGGTCCGTGGACTGAAGGCAGCGATCGCCGCCGACCTCAGCTGTTTCGTGGTCGCCGTCCCGCCGGGCACCGAAGAGGCCGTCGGCAAGGAACTCGAGCCGTACGCCGGTGACGCCCGGCTGCTCGTGGTCCCGGGCGGCACCGAGCGGGCCGACTCGGTGCGCACGGCTCTCGACGTGGTCCCGGTCGACGGGATCGACTGCATCCTGGTGCACGACGCGGCGCGCGCCTTCGTCCCGGTCGACGTGATCGAGCGGGTCGTCGCGGCGGTCCGCGGTGGCGCCCAGGCCGTCGTACCGGTGGTGCCGGTGACCGACACGATCAAGCGGGTCGCGCCGACCGGTGAAGTGGTCGATACACCCGACCGGTCGTCGCTGGTCGCCGTGCAGACGCCACAGGGGTTCGATCCCGCCGTACTGCGTCGTGCGCATGCCGCCGGCGTGGTCGGGGCGACCGACGACGCGATGCTGTGTGAGCGGCTCGGAGTCATCGTGATGACCGTCGAGGGGTCGCCGGACGCGTTCAAGGTGACGCGACCGCAGGACCTGCTGCTGGCCGAGGCGTTGCTGGCGGAGAGGCGGCTGGCGTGAAGGTCCCACGGGTCGGGAACGGCATCGACGTACACCCGCTGGAGGAAGGCCGCCCGATGTGGCTGGCCGGTTTGCACTGGCCGGAAGAGACATCCGGGCTTTCGGGGCACTCGGACGGGGATGCGGCAGCGCACGCGATCTGCACCGCGCTGTTGAGCGCGGCGCGGTTGGGTGACTTGGGGTCGAACTTCGGCACGGCCGAGCCTGAGTGGGCCGGTGCCGCCGGAGTCGCCCTCCTGGCGGAGGCTGCTCGGCGGGTGCGGGCCGCGGGGTTCGAGATCGGCAACGTCTCGGTCCAGATCGTCTGCAACCGGCCGCGGATCGGTGCCCGCCGGCAGGAGGCGGAGAAGGTGCTCAGCGCGGCCTGCGATGCCGAGGTGTCGGTCAGCGCCGCAACCACCGACGGCCTGGGGTTCACCGGCCGCGGCGAGGGCATCGCGGCGATCGCGATCGCCCTGATCTACTGACCCTCCGGTCCCGGCAGGCTGACAGGATCCGTCGAGAAGCGTGCAGCCCTCGGGTCCAGCTCGTCTCCCATGACCTGCGTGAGCAGGCCGTAGAGCTCGGGCCTGCGGCCGCGGAGCCAGCGGCGGCCGGTTGCCATCGGCACCAGCTCGAGGTCCAGGTCGGCGACCACCACAGCCTCGTCGGGCACCGGCGTCTCGGCGACGATCCGGCCGTACGGATCGAGGATCATCGCGTTCCCGGTCCGGAGCTCGTCGTCGTCCCGGCCGACACCGTTGCTGAACAGGACGAACAGGCCGTTGTCGTGGGCCCGCGCCGGCAGCCACCGCATCAGCCACCCCCGCCCGCTCGGCCCGTCGAAGGCAGCGCGTACGGCCTCCGGATCCTGCCGCCGGTTGTCCCATACGTCGACAGGGATCGGCTTCATTCCGTGCGGGCTGCGGGAGCTCGTCCCGCCGGTCTGGTGCGGCGCCAGCAGGACGGTTGCGCCGAGCAACGTCGTGATCCGGACGTTCTCCACCAGGTTGTTGTCCCAGCAGATCAGCACCCCGGCCCGGAACCCCCACGGCGTGTCGAACACCGTGTACGACGACCCGCTGGCGATCGCCTCGTGCTCGAACGCGTGCAGCTTCCGGTGGACGTGGACCTCGCCGGTGGGCAGGCAGACGGCGTACGAGTTGAACAGCTTGCCATCGGCATCCTCGAGGAAGCCGGCCCCGAGACCTGCGTCCAGTTCCTTCGCCAGGGCACGGATCCGGCTGATCAGCGGCCCGTCGGCCGGCTCGGCCAGTTCGTGCAGCCGCTCGGCGGTGTGCCGGCGCAGGTGCCAGTAGCCGAGCAGACACAGCTCGGGAAACACGACCAGCCGGGCGCCGTCGGCGACCGCCTGCCGGGCCAGCCGCTCAACCGTGGCGAGATTGATCGCGGGCTGATCGGGCGTCGGTTCGAACTGGACGACGGCGGCGCGGAAGGCTGTCATACGACCATCGAAACGCCCGGGTATCGATGACGTCCAATAGCCGTTCGGTACGATTCCATATCCTGGGGTTATGGATCTCCGTTTGCTCCGGACGTTCGTCACGGTCGCCAGGCTGCGGAACTTCGGTGCCGCGGCCGAAGAGTTGTCGACCAGTCAGCCGGCGCTGACCAAGCAGATCCAGGTGCTGGAGCGTCGGGTCGGTTCGGTGCTGTTCAGCCGTGGCCGGCATGGTGCCCGGCTGACCCCAGCCGGGGAGCTGCTGCTTCCTGACGCTCTGGAGTTGCTGGACCGATCCGAGGCGTTCGATCGGCGGGCTGCCCAGGTCGCGTCAGGTGCCGAGGGCTCCCTGGCGATCGGGTTCGGGTTGTCCGGGATCGAGCTCGCGCCGCGGGCGGTCGCGCTGTTCCGCAGCCGCTGGCCCGGCGTCACGATCTCACTCGAGGACATGTCGTCGGTGGTCCAGTGCGAGCGGCTGCTGGCCGGCAGTCTCCAGATCGGCTTCGTCCGGCTCCCCGTCCCGGCCGGCCTCGAACACCTTCGGTTACGACGGGATCGGCTCACCCTCGCGGTCCCGGCGAGCGCGGACGTCCCGCGCGACCTGGTCAGCTGGATCGACGCGCGCCCGCTGGTCCGCCTCACCCCGGCTCGTGGGCCCGGCCTGACGGCGCAGATCAACAGCCTGTACGCCGAACTCGGTTGCCACCCGCAAGTACTTCAGGAGGCCGGCGACCTGCAGACCGTCCTGGCCCTGACCGCGGCCGGTGCCGGGCCTGCCGTCGTACCCCAATCGGCCGAACGCATCGCACCGCCAGAGGTCCGCCTGATCCCTCTCCCCGGCCGCGCCGCCACCTGGTGGACCGGCTGCGCCTGGGCCACCAGAACCCCGCTCACCGAACGCTTCCTGAAAGCCGCCGCCGAGGTGGCCCGCACGACCCGGGGCGACTAGCGCATTCGTGGTATGCGGGGCAGCGGGGGCAGTTCGTAGGAATCCAGCCAGGCGGCGAAGATGTGGCGGAGGGCTTCCTCGTCGGGGCTGAAGGTGGCGGCCAGTGCGATGAAGTCGGCGGTGGTCACCGAGCCGTGGCGGTAGGTCTTGGTCCAGGCGCGGAGGAGATCGAAGAACGCCTGGTCGCCGAGGTGCCGGCGCACGATGTGCAGGGTGATCGCACCGCGCTTGTAGAGGCGGTCGTCGAACATCAGCGTCGGGCCGGGATCCGACAGCATCAGGTCCTGCGGGAGGCTCCTCAGGCGCGCGTGCGCCTTGGCCACCTGCTGCGCGGCGGTGAGGCCGCGGGACTCCTCCGACCACAACCACTCGGCGTAGCAGGCGAAACCCTCGTTCAGCCAGATGTGCTGCCACTGCGCCGGGGTCAGGCTGTTGCCGAACCACTGATGCGCGAGTTCATGGGCGACCAGCCGCTCGGACGTACGACGGCCGTCCACATGGTTGCTGCCGAAGATCGAGATACCCTGCGCCTCCAGCGGAATCTCCAGGTCGTCGTCGGTCACGACGACCGTGTAGGCGCCGAACGGATACGGCCCGAACAACCGGCAGAACAGTTTCATCATGTCCTGCTGCCGGCCGAAGTCCGTCTTGAACTCGCGGATCTGGCTCCCCGGCAGCACACCCCGGGTCGTCACCGGAGACGTGGCCAGCTCGACCACGTCGTACCGGCCGATCTGGACGGTCGCCAGGTACGTCGCCATCGGCGCCGCCTGGTCGAAGACCCAGGTGGTCCGGCTGGCCTTCACCCGGCGCGACACCAGCCGTCCGTTCGCCACCACCTGGTACGGCGAATCGGTGGTGACCGTGATCCGGTAGTGCGCCTTGTCGCCGGGGTGGTCGTTGCACGGGAACCAGGTGGCCGCGCCACTCGGCTGGCTGGCGACGATCACGCCCTCGGTGAGTTCCTCCCAGCCGAGCTCGCCCCACGGACTGTCCTCGGGCTTCGGGTTGCCGGCGTACTGGATCTCGACGGTGAACTCGGCGCCGTCCATGATCGTTGCGGCCAGGGTGACGTGCAGCTTGCCCTGGCGGTGCACATACCGCTGCGGCCGCCGGCCGTTCACCGACACCTTCGCCACTCGGAGGCCGGACAGGTCGAAGCTGATCCGCGAGAGCGCCTCGGTGGCGAAGGCGGTGATCGTCGCCTTGCCGCTCAGGCGGTTGCTGTTGACCCGGTAGTCCAGGTCCAGCTCGTACGACTCGACCTTGTAGCCGCCGTTGCCGTGGGTGGGCACGTACGGGTCGCCGGCCGTCGTCGCTCCCGGCTGCCCGTTGCCCAGAAGTCGTTTGAGCGGGCCAACCATCAGCCCTGCCAGGGAGCGATCGGGTTCCCAGCCCAGCGCGTCCCGGCCGGCACACCTTCACCACGCATCACGAGAGACACCGGTCCGATGGTAGCTCCTGCCCCGACGCTGGCGGCGGGCAGGACGATGCCATGGGGCCCGAGGGTTGCTCCTGGTCCGAAGGTGACTGTGCTCATGGAGAGAACTCGATCATGAAAAAGGTGCGTCTGCAGCACGCAACCGCGATTCACCGTGGCACCGTCGCCGAGGGTGACCAGGTCGGCCTCGGGTAACCAGTACGTCTCGCACCAGACGCCCTTGCCGATCTTGGCCCCGAGAGACCGCAGCCACAGGTTGAGGACCGGCGTACCCGCGGCGGCGTTCGCGAACCAGGGCGCCGCGACCAGCTCGACGAAGCTGTCGACCACCTCGTTGCGCCAGACGAACGAGCTCCACAGCGGATATTCGACCGCGCGGGTCCGGCCGACGATCAGCCACTTGGCGACCGTCGCCATCCCGCCCGCGACCGCGCCCGCGGCCAGGATCACCGCGCCGGACAGCAGCAGGGTCACCCACGGCCCGAGCCAGATGTCGAGCGCCTGCAGCGCGAACAGCACGCCGAGCGCGATCAGGACCGTGCACATCATCGGGACGAAGCGGCACAGCTCGACCAGCGCCCGAGCGACCTTGAGCTTGAACGGCGGGTTGAAGGTCCGGCTCTGGTCGCCCTCGACCGCCTGCCGCCGGAGCTTCACCGGTGGCGAACCGAGCCACGACGTACCGGCCTTGGACTTCTTCGGGGCCGCCGACAGCACCGCGACCAGGCCGTTCTTGGGCACCGACCGGCCGGGCGCGGTCATGCCGGAGTTGCCGAGGAAGGCACGCTTGCCGACCTTCGCGCCGGCCACGTGCAGCCAGCCGCCACCCAGCTCGTACGACGCGATCATCGTGTCGTCGGCCAGGAACGCGCCCTCGCCGACGGTCGTCATCTTCGGCAGCAGCAGGACCGTCGACGCCTCGACGTCGCGGCCGATCTTCGCGCCGAGGGCCCGCAGCCACCAGGGGGTGAGCAGGCTCGCGTACAGCGGGAACAGCAGGGTCCGGGCGGTGTCCAGCAGCCGCTCGGTCGCCCACACCTGCCAGCCGATCCGGCTGCGGACCGGGTAGTGACCGGGTTTGATGCCGATCCCGAGTAGGCGGACGCCGATCAGTGTCAGGACGGCGAGCGTCACGAACCCGACGAGGGTCATCAGCGGGATCGCGCCCAGCGCGCTGAGTGCGGCTGCCTGGAGCGTCTCTGTGCCCTTGATCGCGTTGCCGAGTACGACGAGTGCCGCGGCGGCCGCGGCCACCGGGATCAGGGACATCACGGCGGACTGAACGCCGTACGCGAGCACCCACCAGGGGGCGCGGGCGGGCCGGTGGTCCGGCCATGGGTGCCGGGCCCGGCCGACGCGGCTCGCGGGGGAGCCGGACCAGCGCTCGTTCGGGGGGACCTTGCCGGAGACGGCCGAGCCGGCGGCGATCTCGGCGTTCCGGCCGATCTCGGCGCCGGGCAGCAGCGTGCTCCGGGAACCGATCACGGCCTCGGCGCCCACGGTCACCGGCCCGACGTGCAGCCGGTCGCCGTCGATCCAGTAGCCGGCCAGGTCGACCTCGGGCTCGATCGACGCGCCGCGGCCCATCGTGAGCATGCCGGTCACCGGCGGCAGCGTGTGCAGGTCGACGCCGCGGCCGACCTTCGCGCCGAGCGCGCGGGCGTAGTACGCGATCCAGGGGGCGCCGGCCAGGTTGGCCGCGCCGGCGGCGTCCGAGAGGTTCTCGGCGGCCCACAGCCGGACGTGCTCCGTGCCGCCGCGGGGGTAGGTGCCGGGTTTCAGGTTGCGGAGGAGGATGCGCGCGCCGACGACGGCGATGCCCATCCGGCCGGCGGGGGTGATCAGGAGCAGCCAGCCGACCAGGATCCACCACCACGAGACCGTCCTGGCCCACGGCAGCGGGCCGGCCAGCTCGGCGAGCACGTTGTTCAGGGTGAACAGGTAGACCAGCCAGCGAACGCCGACGACTGTCTGCAGGACGAGCGTGAGCGCGGTCTGCAGGAGCTGCGTGCTCGTCGGCGTCGGCCGGATCTCCCGGATCTCGACCGGCACGTACGCCACTGGCTGTGACTCGTCGAGCCGGTCCGCGAGCGCGCCGAGGCGCGGGTACTCGTAGATGTCGCCGACGGTCACGTCCGGGTACCGCTCGCGCAGGACCGACACCAGCTGGGCGGCGGCCAGACTGCCGCCGCCGTGCAGGAAGAAGTCGTTGTCCGGGCCGGTGACCGTCGCGCCGAGGACCTTCGTCCAGCGCTCGGCCAGCCAGCCCTCGGTCCCGCTGAGCTCGGCCGCCGGGGCGTCGCTGTCCATCCCGGGCAGCGGCCAGGGCAGCGCGTTGCGGTCGACCTTGCCGGACGTCCTGGTCGGCAGCGTGTCGACGACGGCCAGCAGGGGGACGAGCGCCGCGGGCAGTTCCTCGCGCAGTCGCGCGGTCGCCTTGGTCTGGTCGAACGCAGCCGGGTCTTCGGGTACGACGTACCCGACCAGCAACTGGTTGCCGGCGGCGCTGTTGCGGACCGCGGCGGCGGCGCCGGAGACCTGGGGCAGAGCCTGGAGTGCGGCGTCCACCTCGCCCAGCTCGATCCGGCGGCCACCGAGTTTGACCTGCTCGTCGGCGCGGCCCTGGAACAGGAGGCCTTTGGGGTCGTTGCGAACCAGGTCGCCGCTGCGGTACGCGCGCTCCCAGCCCAGGCTCGGCATCGGGGCGAACTTCTCGGCGTCCTTGACCGGGTCGAGGTACCGGGCCAGGCCGACGCCGCCGATGATCAGCTCGCCGATCTCGTCCTCTTGCACTTCGTTGCCCGCAGCATCGACCACGGCCAGATCCCAGCCGTCCAAGGGGAGACCGATCCGGACCGGGCCCTCGCCGGTCAGCCGGGCGCCGCAGGCGACGACTGTGGCCTCGGTCGGGCCGTACGTGTTCCAGACCTCGCGGCCGTCGATCGCGAGCCGTTCGGCGAGCTCGGGCGGGCAGGCCTCGCCGCCGAAGATGAGCAGCCGGACCTGGTCGAGCGCGTCGGCCGGCCAGAGCGCCGCCAGCGTCGGCACGGTCGAGACGATAGTGATGCCTTGGGCAACCAACCACGGCCCGAGGTCCATACCGGTCCGGACCAGCGAGCGCGGCGCCGGCACCAGGCACGCGCCATGCCGCCAGGCGAGCCACATCTCCTCACAGGACGCGTCGAACGCGACGGACAGGCCCGCGAGCACCCGGTCATCCGGCCCGATCGGCTCCTGCTGGAGGAACAGCCGCGCCTCCGCATCCACGAACGCCGCGGCCGACCGGTGGGTGACGGCGACGCCTTTGGGTACGCCGGTCGAGCCCGAGGTGAAGATGATCCACGCGTCGTCGGTCGGCTCCGGACCGCCGTGTGCTCTGGGTGCGTCCGTCGTACCGGAGGAGTCCATCCGGGCGCTGTACGGGTAGTCGTAGTAGCCGTCGGCGTTCTCGTTGTCGTCGCTCGGGATCGGCGCGGGTTGCGGGCGGGTGAGTGTGAGCTCCAGGTCGTCGCCGACCGTAGCCGCCACATCGGCCTCGCCGAACACCAGCTCCGCCCGCTCGTCCGGGTCGTCGGCGTCCACCGGGACGTACGCCGCCCCGGCCTGCATCGTCCCGAGGATCGCGACGTACAGATCGTTGTGCCCCGACGAGATCCGCACTCCGACCCGGTCGCCTGGCCCGATCCCGGCCTCGGTGAGACGCGCGGCGAACTTGGTCGTCTGGTTCAGCAGTTCGCGATAACTCAGACTGATGTGGCCGTCGTCCAGCGCAGGCTCATCGGCGTACTTCGTCGCCGTCTCCTGCAACACATCCACCAGCGTCCGCGCGGGTGGCGCCAGGTCACCACGTCGCAACGTCACGGCCGGATCTTACGCCGCCCGGTTACCAGATAGATAACCCCGAGCGAAGCCTTCGTACGCGGTCGCACACTTGGTGAAACCCCAACGAAACCTGGCGATCGCGGGTAACCAACTGTCGGGCGACTGTGGGTGTTTGTTCCCGCGCGGCATGGATCGGTCCCCGTCGCGTCAGGTGCGGTGTCAGGAGCGTGTCAGGGCGGTGGCTGGCGGGGCGCCGAAGGTAGTCCCATGACGAGTTCAGCGATCGCGGCCTCGGGGCTGCGCAAGGCGTATAAGGACAAGGTCGTGCTCGACGGCATCGACCTGGAGGTCGCGGCCGGTACGGTCTTCTCCCTGCTCGGCCCGAACGGCGCGGGCAAGACGACGACGGTCAACGTGCTGACCACGTTGATGAAGGCCGACGGCGGCACGGTCCGCGTCGCCGGTCATGACGTGGCCACCGAGACCAAGGCCGTCCGCGCGGCGATCGGGGTCACCGGCCAGTTCGCGGCGGTGGACGAGCTGCTGACCGGCCAGGAGAACCTGCGGCTGATGGCGGACCTCAAGCGCATCGACGCGGGCGAGGGCAAGCGCATCGTCGCTGAGTTGCTCGAGCGGTTCGACCTGACGGAGTCGGCGCACAAGATGGTGGCGACGTACTCCGGCGGTATGCGCCGGAAGCTGGATCTGGCGATGACCCTGGTCGGCAAGCCCCGGATCATCTTCCTGGACGAGCCGACGACGGGACTGGACCCGCGCAGCCGGCGGACGATGTGGGACATCATCCGCCAGCTGGTGACCGAGGGCGTCACCATCTTCCTGACCACCCAGTACCTGGACGAGGCCGATCGGCTCGCGGACCGGATCGCGGTGCTCGACCAGGGCAAGCTGGTCGCCCAGGGCACGCCCGCCGAGCTCAAGCGCCTGATCGGCGGCAGCCATGTCCGGCTCCGGTTCGCCGGCGACGCCGAACTCGACGCCGCACAGCAGGTCCTGACCGACTCGACGCGGGACGCCGAGGACGACCTGACGTTGCGGGTCCCCAGTGACGGCCGGGCGAAATCGGTCCGCGACCTGCTGGACCAGCTCGATGCCCACTCGATCGACGCCGAGGAGTTCTCGGTGCACACCCCGGACCTCGACGACGTCTTCCTCTCCCTGACCGGCCGTACCAACACGAAGGTGAACGCATCATGAGCAACTCGACGACCATGCTCGGTCGCAACTTCAAGCACACCGTGCGGAACCCGGTCGCGGTGTTCAACGCGATCCTGCTCCCGATCGTGCTCCTGCTGATGTTCGTCTTCGTGATCGGCGGCGCCTTCGACGTCGGTGAGAAGTACATCGACTACGCGACGCCGGGCATGATCATCCTGGCGATCTGCTACGGACTGAGCGCGACCGCGACGGCCGTGAACACCGACATGACCAAGGGGATCATCAACCGGTTCAAGGTGATGGACATCTCCCGCAGCGCCGTACTGGTCGCGCACGTCGCCGAGACCCTGCTCCGCAGCCTGATCGCCGTCGCGGCCATCATCGGTGTCGCGTTCGCGGTGGGATTCCGGCCGGACGCGAGTTTCGCCGACTGGCTCGGTGCGATCGGTCTGATCGTGCTGGTCTCGTTCGCGACCAGCTGGATCACGGTCGCGCTGGGACTGTTCGCCAAGACCCCGGAATCGGCGGGGATGGCCTGCGTACCGCTGATCATGCTGCCGTTCCTGAGCAGTGCGATCGTGCCGGCCGCAACGATGGGCGCCGGCGTCCGGCAGTTCGCGGAGTACCAGCCCTTCACCCCGATCATCGAAACCCTGCGCGGGCTGCTGGCCGGCGAACCGGCTTCGACGAGCAGCGCGGTCCAGGCCATCGTCTGGTGCGTCGGGATCGCCGCGATCGGGTTCGTGTGGTCGCTCTCCACCTTCAAGAAGCGCGCCTGACCAACCAGGGCGGTCGAGCCCGTCAACGACACCACCAAGACGACGTACGAGGAGAGTTGTCATGCCTACATTCGCCACGCCGGGGCCTATCGGCGCCACCGTTCAGGTCGCCGGTGCCCGGGTGCGGGTCGCCGCGACCGAACGGACCGACACCGTGGTGCTGGTCGAACCCATCGACCCGGCGAGCCGGTCGGACGTCAAGGTGGCCGGCAAGACCAAGGTCGAGTTCGCCGACGGTCAGCTGTCGGTCAAGACGACAGCGGCCGGCAGCAAGAACGGTTCGGTCGCCATCACGATCGACCTGCCCGCCGGGTCCAGCCTGGTCGCCTACCTGGCGTACTCGAGCGTTCAGGCTGACGGATCGTTCGGCGAATGCGAGCTGCACATGGCATCGGGCCGGGTCGAGCTGGATCGCATCGACGCCCTGCACGCGAACATCTCGGCTGGCGAGGTCGAGATCGGCCACATCGCCGGGCGCGCCGACATCGAGGGCGGTGCGTCCGAGGTACGGATCGGCGAGGTGGAGGGCAGCGTCGGGATCTCGAGCTCGGGCGGCCGGGCCTGGATCGGCCACGCCGCGGCCGACCTCGATCTGAGCAGTGCCAGCGGTGGATTCGACATCGACCGCGCCGACGGCAGCGTCATCGCCAAGACGGCCAGCGGTGCCATTCGGATCGGCCGGATGACCCACGGTCAGGCGAAGCTGATGAACGCCTCCGGAAACATCGAGGTCGGCATCAGCGAGGGTGCCGCGGCTTCCGTCGACGTGGACAGCGAGCGAGGGGCGGTGCACAACTTCGTCTCGTCGCAAGGCGACGCCGGCCCGTCCGACGACAAGGTCATGGTGCACGCCCGTACGCGGCACGGCGACATCATCATTCAGCGCGCGGCGAGCTGAGCCTCACGAAGCGAGCGTGGCCTCGACCAGCTCGGACCAGCTCCCCTCCGCACCCTCCTGCGTCACCTCGGCGAACCGTGCCTCGCCGAGGTGACGTCGTGCGTCCCGCTCGATCCTGGCCACATCCGGGTTGGAGCGATCCGGCAGTCCGCGGAGTCCGTCGCCGGCCGCGAGCAACCGCGCCGCCTGTTCGTACTGGTCGAGGCGAACGGCGAGATCCGCGATCCCGACCACTACCTGGGCCGTCAAGGGTGGGTGGCCCGCCTCGGCCGCCGCTTGCGCGGCAGCCACGCGGTGCGTACGGGCGTCCCGGACATCGTCGGCCAGGTAGCCGAGCATGTCTTCTATCCCGGCCCGGATGTTCGCCTGCTTCGCGTCGTCGCCCAGATAGCTAGTCGCGACGGCGAGTTGACGGCGGGCCTCCTCGGCGTTGCCGCCCCAGCGAGCGAGCTCCGCCTTCGTCAGCGCCAGGTCGACCAGTACGTACGTCCAGGTGACGCCTTCGGCGCACTTCTCCGCCTCGGCGATGGCGGCCGCGCTCGCCTCCTGATCGCCGTTCCGCCAGTACAGCAGGGCCTGCAGGGTCCGCAGCCGGATGACATCCTCGATCGCGCCGACCTCGGTGACGACGGTGATCGCCTGTTCGTAGTACTCGGAGGCACCGGCGAGTTCGCCACGCAGGGCCAGTTGGCCTGCCAGCTCGGAGAGGGCCAGCGACATCCCGAACCGTTCGCCGAGCGTCCGGAACTCCGCGAGCGCCATCTCCATCGGGGCCTCCACCTCCGGGCCGGTCTCGCCGAGCACAGTTCGCATCTTGCCGACCTGCCAACGGGCCAGAGCGCGTACCCACGGGTCGACGCTGTCCAGCAACGACTCGAACGCCGGTACGACGGCCTCAGGGTCCTCCAGCAGGCGTTCCAGCGGGATCACCAGATCCAGCAGCGGGTTGTGGTGCTCGGATTGCTGACTGAATCGATACGCCTTGTGGATCCACTCCACGCCCTGCTGCTCGCCGCCCCGCCCTGACGTCACGAAGAGCACCACCAGCGCGTACGTCATGGCCCGAACCTCATCGGTCACCTCGC
The DNA here is from genome assembly GCF_054073265.1 of Kribbella sp. CWNU-51. NCBI lineage: Bacteria > Bacillati > Actinomycetota > Actinomycetes > Propionibacteriales > Kribbellaceae > Kribbella > Kribbella sp. CWNU-51. The sequence continues at coordinate 35,880 of NZ_JBSXMZ010000059.1, read as the reverse complement.
CGGGAACCTCGGTGGCCGCGATCATCAGCTCGATGCCTTCGCCCCGGCGCCCGCTGAGCCACCAGTACCAGCCGGTGGCCGCCGCGAGCCGCATCGCCGCCGGTGCGTCGCCGGCCGCGATCGCTGCCCGCAGCGCGGCACTGATGTTGTCGTGCTCGGCCTCGAGCGTGGCGAGCCAGTCCAGTTGCTCGGCGCGGCGCAGATGTGGCTCCGCGGTCTCGGCGAACTCGGTGAAGTAGGACAGATGCGCCTGCCGGGCCAGGTCCGATTCCCCGGCTTCCGCGAGCCGATCCGCGGCGTACTCCTTGATCGTGCCGAGCATCCGGTAGCGCGGGGCACCGTCGCCGTCGGTGACCAGCAGTGATTTCTCGACCAGCGAGGTGAGCAGCTCCAGCACCTCATCCGGCTCGACGTCGGCTCCGACGCAGACCTGCTCGGCCGCCTCCAGGCTCGCCCCGCCCGAGAAGACCGACAGCCGGCGCAGCACCAGCCGCTCGGCATCGGTGAGCAACTCCCAGCTCCAATCGACCACCGCGCGCAGCGTCCTGTGCCGCGGCAGTGCGGTCCGGCTGCCGCTGGTCAGGAGACGGAACCGGTCGTCGAGCCGGTTGGCGAGCTGATCGATGGACATGGTGCGCAACCTGGCCGCGGCGAGTTCGATCGCCAGGGGCATGCCGTCCAGCGCCCGGCAGATGCGCGCCATAGCTGCCAACGTGTGCTCGTCGGCCGCGAGGTCCCTGCGCACCGCGTCCGCCCGGTCCCGCAGCAACCGGACGGCTGCAGAGGACGCGATCTCGCCGGCGCCGGCGTCGCTGGGCAAGGCCAGCGGCTCGACCAGCCACAGCGCCTCACCGGTGATGCCGAGCGGTTCCCTGCTCGTCGCCAGGATCCGCAGCAGTCGGCACTCTCCGAGGACTCGATCGGCGAACTGAGCCGCCGCCTCGATCACGTGCTCGCAGTTGTCCAGGATCAGCAGCGCCTCCCGCTCGCGGATCGCGGCGATCAGCCCGTCCACCAGGTCGGTGCCCGGTCCCGAGCCGAGTAGCGCATCCCGGAGCCCGAGCCCGGTGAGCGTCGCCTGCGCGACGTCACCGTCGGCGCCGATCGCGGCGAGCTCCACCAGCCAGACCCCGTCCGGCAGGTCGCCGAGCAGCGTACGCGCGGTCTCCGTGGCCAGCCTGGTCTTGCCCGAGCCGCCCGGCCCGACCAGCGTGGTCAGCCGATGCTCCGCGATCAGCTCGCGGACCACGGCGACGTCAGCGTCCCGCCCGACGAAACTCGTCAGCTCGGCCCGCACATTGGTCTTCCGGTTCTCTTCCCGGCGTCCCAACTCGCCCCGCAGCAACGCGACGTGCAAAGCCGACAGCTCCGGCGAGGGGTCAACGCCCAACGCGTCCGCGAGGGCCTCCCTCGTGCGCTCGTAGGTGAGCAGGGCCTCGGAGTCGCGACCGGCCGCCACCAGGGCACGCATCAGCGCGGCCACAAGGGGCTCGCGCAGCGGGTGCGCGGCGACCGCGTCGGTCAGTTCCGCGACCACCTCCGCGCCGTGGCCGAGGCTGACCTCTGCCTCGAACCGATCCTCCATCGCGGTCAGGTGCAGCCCCTCGAGCCGCGTCACCGCCGACTCGAACGCCTCGCTGTCCTCCAACCCGACATCCTGCATCGCTGTCCCGCGCCACAAAGCGAGGGCCTCGCGCAACAGCCGAAGCCGCCCGGAACCCTCCTCCTGGCGAGCCTGAGCGAGGAGACGCTCGAACCGCAGGGCGTCGACGGTGTCGGCGCTCACCGTCAACCGGTAGCCGCCCGTCTGCCCCTCGATCACCCCTGGCAGCACCTTCCGCAGCCGGGAAGCCAAGCGTTGCAGGGCATTCGCGGCATCAGCCGGCGGACGCTCACCCCAAATCCAGTCGACCAGCGTCGCCTTCGACACGACGCGGCCCGGCTCGAGCGCCAGGGCGATCAACAGCGCGCGCAACCGAGCACCCGGCACGTCGGCCAAGCTGCCGTCGTCCGCGCGTACCTCAAATGATCCCAGTAGCCCGATCTGCACCCGCAGATTCTCCCACGCCACCTGGCCCCACCCGACCCACGGCTAGCGCTTCTCGGCGCGTAGCGCCAGGACCCAGGGCACCGGGTCGGTGCGTGTCCCTGCTGGGCGTGCCGGCGGCGGCAGCGGTTAGGCTTGTGGTGTACGACCGGCGGTGGGGCTCGCCGGCCCCGAACCGTCTCCCGATCGCGGGATGGCCAACAGTCCCTACCTGTCCGACCCCGTGGCGCGCTTGCCGCGGGGTACTTGTCCAGGTAGGAGGCAACACCCGGTGCAGCAACGCGAGCAGACCGATCCGGCTCCGCAGGAACCCATCGATCCCGACGTCGACCTGCATCTCGCCCGCCCCACCCGGCATCTGGCGACCGACGCCGCCGTACTCGCGGTCATCGCCGTCGGCGGCGCGATCGGCGCGACCGCCCGCTACCTGATCGGTCTGGCCTGGCCCACCCCGGCGGGCGGTTTCCCTTGGGCCACGTTGGTGATCAACATCGCCGGCAGCGCGCTGATCGGTGTCCTGATGGTGCTGGTCACCGATGTGTGGACCCGGCAACGGTACCTGCGCCCGTTCCTCGGCACCGGGATCCTGGGCGGCTTCACCACGTTCTCCACCTACACCCTCGACATCCAGCGCCTGATCGCCGACCGGCACCCCGGTACGGCTCTGATCTATCTCGCCAGTACTGCGGCCGCCGCGCTGATCGCGGTCTGGGCAACAGCCGGCGCGACGCGAAGCCTGATTCACCGGAGGCAGCGATGAGACTCACCGGCACCGCACTTCGACTCACGATCATGATCGGCGAGTCCGACCGGTGGCACCACAAGCCCCTGTCGACCGAGATCGTGCACCGCGCCCACAAGGCCGGACTGGCCGGCGCCACCGTGCTGCACGGCGTCGAAGGCTACGGCGCGTCCAACCGCATCCACACCACGCGTCTGCTCAGCCTGTCCGAGGATCTGCCGGTGGTCATCGTCATCGTCGACACCCACGACCGCATCCGCGCTTTCCTGCCCCAGTTGGACGAACTCGTCACCGAGGGCCTGGTGATCCTCGACGACTGCGAAGTCATCCGGTACGCCGGACGTGACGCCGCCGCGGACTCCAAGGGGGAGTCGCGGTGAACCTGCTGTTGGTGATTGCCGGGGCAGTTGTCGGGGCACCACTGCGTTACCTCACCGACCGCGCGGTCCAGGCCCGCCACGACACCGTCTTCCCGTGGGGCACGTTCACCGTGAACATCGTCGGCTCGCTGATCCTCGGGGTGGTCGCCGGTACCGCGACGACGTCGAGTGTGCCGCACTCGGTGCAACTGCTGGTCGGGACCGGGTTCTGCGGTGCGCTGACCACGTACTCCACCTTCTCCTACGAGACATTGCGGCTGATCGAGCAGGGCGCGAAGTTCTTCGCTGGCGCGAACGTTGCCGCCAGCATCATTGCGGGACTCGGCGGCGCGTTCCTCGGCGCGGCGATCGGCCAGGCGATCTAGTGCCGCGTCAAGCAAGGCTCGGGAGGTAGCCCGGAGTGATTACCACCCCGAAGCCGGACCGGCGGCCAGCTGCGGGGTTCACCCCTGATCTGGCCCCTTCTCCCCGGGTATGCGGTAGGGCGAAGGGTGCAGCTGCGAGGTTCTCCCCTGAAGTTGACCCGGGCGGAAGGCAAGTGCGGTAACGACCTCGACGTTTCTTGGCGAGGCACTAGCTCAGTTCACCCAAGACTCGCCAGAGCCTCGCAGAGAAAGGCGGCCGGCGGGCGGTCGCCGGTCCGGCCAGCTCGGTGGCCGCGCGAGGCGGGCCAGTTGATCGGGTCGGGTGCGCAGGCCAGGCCGAATGGGTCCCAGCGCTGGCAGTAGTGCTTGGTCCAGTGGATCACCAAAGGCGCTTGATTATGGGGTGCTGTCGTCGACTTGGAAGACTGGCCAGCCGATTTCGGTTTGCCAGCGGGAGGTGTCGGCGGTCTGGGCCTGGCCGATCACGTAGTACTCGCGCATCGGGCCGTCGACAGCGAGCGCGTGGTGAGCTACGTAAGCGGCGAGCGTGCCATAGGCGCGGTCGACGTCGGCGGGCGAGCCCACATGCGAGATGACGGCGAGTTCGACGGCCGGCACCACCAGGGGTACGACCCGGCCGACCGGCGTCACCGGGCCGGCGCACGGGACGAAGACCGTCGCCTGCCCACGATGGTGGGTGAACAGATCGTCGGCGTAGATGCCGCCGGCGTTGCCGTCTGGAGTCAGACCCCGTGCGGCCAAGGTGGCGTACAGCTCCCCGAGTGCCCCTTGCAACCAGGACACCGAGTCCTCGGCGTCGACGACCTCGGTGATCGCGGCCGCCGGTGTGGCCGGCGTACGGCGTACCTCGATCCCGGCTACGGCATCGGCGGGGCCAGGGGACAGGAGGTCGCGCAGCGCGTCGACGGCGCCCTGTCGACGTTCCAGCTCGCCTTCCGAGCGTTGCAGATGTGAGGCGATCCGATCGCGGCGCGTCTGTACGTCGGGCGCGGTCAGGACCGCCTGGATCTCCTCGAGCGGCATGTCCAGTCCACGCAGCCGACGGATCACCTGGGCCGTGGGGATCTGCGCATCGGTGTAGCGGCGGTAGCCGGTGTGCACGTCCACGTCAGCGGGTTCGAGCAGGCCGATCTGGTGATAGTGGCGCAGCATCTTGACGGTCATGTGTGTGGCGCGCGAGAAGTCGCCGATGGACAGGTGTGCGGTCACAGGCCCATTCTGCGGTCTCCCACGGTGGGAGAGTCCGCTCCGGCCTCCCGGCTTGACCCTCCCGCTGCGGTCGTGACGAGGGTCGTCCTGAACGCCGTACCGACACAAAGAGAGGACACCACCATGACCAGGACGACCGAGTTCGAAACGGTTGACCGCTATCTGGCTGTGTGGAGTGAGCGCGACCCTGGATCGCGCCGACGGATGATCGCCGCCCTTTGGCGGCCGGACGGTGTCGAGTTTGTGGAGGGGGCGCAGTTCCGTGGACACGACGAGCTCGAGGCCAGGATCACGGAGGCCTACCAGGAGTTCGTCGAGAGTGGAAAGTACGCCGTCTCCGGTGGGGACGACGCGACGGCCCACCACGACGTCGTCACGTTCACCATCCAGCTGATCTCGTCCGGCGGTGAGCTCGCCTGGGCCGCTCGGGTCGTCCTCGTCGTCGACGATGACGGTCGCCTTCAGGAGGACTACCAGTTGACCGTGAAACCGCTCGCCACCTAGCAGGAGATCGTTACTTCACCAGGTCGGCCGATACCGCGAAGGTGTTGCAGGCCTTGTCTGCGCCGATGTTGAAGCCGTTCTGGATCCAGAAGCCCTGGCTGGTCGCCAAGCCGTGCGTACGCTCGTCCTCCGGGGTGTCAGGCGTTTCACCGAAGCTGTTGCTCGACTGCTCCTTGAACTCGGCCAGCCGGTTGGTCAGCGGGTACGACTTCTCGACCGCCTTGCTGAACACACCACCGAAGCAGGACGCCTGCAGCTCGTTGCGACGTGAGCTCTCGAGTTCCTGATCCGGATGGTCCTGCAGATAGACGGCACGGGCATAGAACAGCCCACTGACGCCTTGCACGTGGTGGCCGTACTCATGCGCGATCGTCATCAGGTAGGCCAGATCCTGCTGCGGTCCGAACGCCCGGTTCATCTGCTTGACGTCGGTGTACATGACCTGGTTGCCGTAGCAGTAGAACGCGAGCACCCGGCCGGACAGCGGCTCGAAGCGGCCGCACGGTGTCGTCACCGGCTTGTCGAACACGACCAGACCAGGGTCCGGCTTGTCCTGGCCGAGCTCCTTGAAGACCGGCCGCCACGCGTCGTTCAGACACTTGAAGAGCTTCTGGTAATAGACCTTCTGCGCTGCCAGGCTGCCGTCACGCAGATTCGCGGCCGGGCAGTTCTGCTCGTCCAGCGGACCGGTGCGGTAGATGTCGGCGTTGAGCAGGTAGTCCTCCGCCGTACCCTTCTGCGGGTTGCTGGTCGGCGTCGGCACGATCGACGGACCGGTCACCTCGGGCTGGGCGGTGTTGTCGTCGCTCTTGCCCAGCAGACTGCCGAGCACCGCCACCGACACGGCGATGAAGATCAGCAGCACGAACGCCAGCACGATCAGCCGGACCGGACCGCCCCGGCGACGCGGTGGCTGGAACCCGTTGAACTGACCCGGACCGCCGTAGTACGGCTGCCCCCACTGCCCCGGGTACGGCGCTCCCTGTTGCATCGGACCGGGGCCAGTGGAGTACGGCCCCTGCGGCGGCCACGGCGCGGACTGTGGCGGTGGCAGCACACCGGGAGGCGGTCCGGGCGGACTGTCCTGGAGACGGCCACCGTAGCCGTACGGACTGCTCACAGGTCTGGCCTCCTGCGCCGTGATCGGGTTCGGTCGGGTTCGCTGGGCGAACCGGCACGAGACTACTCTCGACCCATGTCACTGAAGCGCCGCCTCCTTCCGGCTGCCCTGCTGATGTCCCTGACCGCCCCGCTGTCCGCGTTGTTCGTTGCCCTGGGCACGTTGCCCGCGCAGGCCGCCGACGACCAGATCTCGGCGTACTCGGCCGAGGCGACGCTGACCAAGGACGGCACACTGCAGGTCAAGGAGACGGTCGACCTCGCCGCCGGCGGTACGACGTTCAGCCGGACCCTGGCCACCCGGGTCCGGTCCGACGCCGACCGCGACCGGACCTACGACCTGAGTGACGTGTCGGCGACGGTGAACGGTCAACCGGCCCAGGGCTTGAAGAACGAGAGCACCGACGACGGTCGCAAACTCACCGTGAACGTGTCCGGGCAGTCGAAGATCGTCTACAGCTACACCGTCGACAACGTGGTGGCCGACTCGACCGAGGGCCTCGAGGTGAGCTGGCCGGTCGTGCAGGGCTTCGGGGTGTCGATCCCGAAGGCCGAGCTCAGCGTCAACGTCCCGTTCGCCACCTGGGTCACCTGTTTCGCCGGCCGGGTCGGCTCGAGCATGCCGTGCACGTCGTCGCAGCTGGCCGAGTCGGCCGGGTTGCAGATCGAGCAGAACGGCGTACCCGCGGGTGGCCGGGTGACGTTCCTGACCGGACTGAGCGACCAGGCGACCGTGCAGCCGAACGCGCAGTTCGAGACCCGCTGGACGCTCGGGCGGGCGTTCACTGCCGACTCCAGCACGATCGGCCTGGCGGTGATCGTGTTCGGCATCGGACTGCTCGGTTCCGTGGCCCTGTGGTTCTTCCGCGGTCGTGACGCCGCCAAGGTCGGCGAGGGCGCGCCGGAGCGGCCGGTGCTCAACGGCTCGGACGGTCCGCAGTTCGCCGCACCGGACGGGATCCGGCCGGGCCAGGTCGGTACGGTCGTGGACGAGACCGCCGACGTCGTCGACATCACCGCGACCCTGCTGGACCTTGCCGTCCGCAACTATCTGGCGATCGTCGAGCTGCCGCGGGAGTCGCACTTCGGCAAGCTGGACTGGGAGTTGCACCGGCTCCACCAGGGCGGCCCCGAACTGCTGCCCTACGAGAAGGCCTTGCTGGACGCGGTCTTCGCGGACGGCGACTCGGTAGTCGTGTCCAACCTCGGCCCGGCGCTGCGGCCGCGACTCAACCTGGTCCGCGAGCAGCTGTACGCCGATGTGGTGACGCAGGGCTGGTTCACCACCCGTCCGGACGCCGTTCGGAACCGCTGGACCACCGCGGGCGTGGTGCTGCTCGGTGCGGGCGTCGTACTGACCATCGTGCTCGCGATCGTGAGCAAGTACGGCTTGGTCGGCTTCGCGGTGATGGCGGCGGGTCTGGTGCTCGCACTGATCGGTCAGGTCGCACCGGCTCGCACTGCGCGCGGAGCCGCCGTACTGGGTCGAGTGGCCGGCCTGCAGCGGTACCTGGTCGACGAGACGTCGGCGGACCTGCCGCAGAGCCACCGCCTCGAGTTCGCGTCCCGCTGCCTCCCGTACGCCGCTGTGCTCGGACTGACCGAGAAATGGGCGCTGGAGATCGCGGCGACCGATGACGACGACGACCCGGACGCCGGCATCGGCTGGTACTCCGGCCCGGACAACTGGCACCTGTCCGACATCGGCGAGTCGCTCAGCAACTTCGTCACCGCGTTCGGCGGCACGCTGACCACAGCGCGCCGCCTGTTCTGAAGGCTGGCAAGGCGGTGTCTGACGGTCCCGCCTAGTTCACTCGGACGTCAGCGGCGGTGAACGTGTTGCAGGAGTCGGGCTTCTTGCTGTTGTAGCCGGCGATCGACCACTGGTAGTTGCTGACCCGATTGCCGTGGTCGTGGATGCGCGGTCGGGCGTAGTCGTCGCCGGTGTGGGAGATCAGGAACTTCCAGTTCTGCAGCAGCGGGTCCCGCATCGGCGTGAACGCCGCGTTGGCGCCGAGGTAGGCAGCGCCCAGGCAGGTCGCCTGCAGTTCCCGCCGGCGGCTCTCCTGCAGCTTCTGGTTCGGCGTCATCGTCTGCTGCCGCGTCACCGACGCCCCGAGGATGCCGGCCAGGTTCTGCACGTGGTGGCCGTACTCGTGCGCGAACGTGTTCAGCATGATCGCGCGGGCGTACATCGGGTTCGACTGGAAGTACCGCAAGTCCACCGCGAACGGCAGGTAGATGGTCTGGTTCGCACCGCAGTACGCCGCTCGCACGCTGCGCTGGATGCCACACGGGGAGGGCAGCTTGCCGGCGTACACGACCGCCTTCGGGGCGCGGAACGGCAGACCGCCCTTCTTCATCGCCAGCGACCAGGTGCGGTTGAGGCACGGCAGCAGCCGGTTGTAGTAGTTCTTGGCGGCAGTGAAGTTTGTGGGCGCGATCAGCGGCTCCGCGCACTTCGAGGCCGCGATCGGGCCGATGCTGTAGAGCTTGCTGGCCTTGACGACCTCGTCGACCGTCGGGCCGGGTGGCCTCGTCGGGGTCGGCGCACTGGACGCTGACTCGGAGGGCGATTCGGACGGGGACTCCGAGGCCGACGGGGTGCCCGTCGTTTGTGGGGCGTCGTTGCCAGTGTTGCGGACGAGCAGTGTGACGCCGGTGCCGACGACCAGGACGGCGAGCACCACCAGGCCGATCAGGAGAAGGCGCGGAGTCCGCGTCGGCTTGCGCCTGCGCCCGCCGGGCGGCTGGGGGATCGGGATCGGCGGGTACTGCCAGTTCGGCCCCTGTTGCACCGGCTGGCCCATCGGACCGAGCTGGTTGCCGGACGAAGCCGCGTGCCGGGGCATGCGCTGCTGCTGTGGTTGCTGTGGCGGCAGGGCGTTGCTCCACGGCGAGGCCGACTGCTGAGGCGCCGACTGCGGGGAGCCCCAAAGATATGAGCCCTCGGAGTACGGTCCGGGCTGCTCGGGATTGGACTGGGACGGAGCCGAGTGCCAAGCACTGGACTGCGACTGGTCCGTGCTGGGCTGCTGCGGCGGCCGAGACTGCCCCGGCCGACCCGGACCGGACTGCTGCGGACCGGTCTGCTGCATCCATCCGGACTGAGCTCCACCGGTCTGCGGACCGGACTGCTGCGTCCATCCGGACTGAGCTGGACCAGACTGCTGACCGGATTGCTGCGGACCAGACTGCTGCGCTGGACCGGACTGAGCTGAGCCGGACTGGGCTGAGCCGGACTGGGGTGGGCTCGACTGCGGCGTCGGACCGGAGTGCGGCGGTCCCGACTGCTGGGCAGGGCCGGGCTGCGGACCTCGACCGGACTGAGGTGACGGACCGGACTGAGGTGGCGGACCGGACTGAGGTGGCGGACCGGACTGCTGGGGCGGGCCTGGCTGTGGGCCCCAACCGGGCTGTGGACCAGCCTGCTGGGGTGGAGTCGGGCGGGACTGGTCAGGGCTGGTCTGCCAGGACGACGGTTCGTCGGGGTTCTCCGGGCGGCGGTTCGCCCAGCCCTCGCCGAACCACTTGTTCGGCGGACGTTCGCCCTGCGCCGGGTCCTGGAACTCACGTTTGGCCGCGGTGTCCCCGGTCCACCACTTGGGCGGCTGGCCACCCCCGCGACCCCGCTCCGGCGGGCCGGCCGGCTGCTCACCGTCAGCCGGTTCGTTCCCCGGAGGTGGGTTCCAGTTGTCCGACATCGATACTCCTCACGACCTTGCTGGTGTAGCCGTCAACGTGGTGCATCCGGCGCTGTTCGGGGTGCCGAAGCGCGCCAGGTCGGTACTTTCCCCCCGGACACCGCACACCCCTCGGACATACTTTGCGTGATCCGGACCCACCAGGCTAGCCACCCCGGCCAGTCGGTTCTCAGCCGACCGGAATCCGGGCCCTACAGCACCGCCGCAGGTCACCGTTGTGCTTCAGCGTGTTGGAGACCGCCTTCAGGCCGATTCAGGACGACGAGCAGCGCGATCAGCCCGCGGACCCCATTGGTTGCCTGAAACACCGAAGACGCTATCCGGGACCAGGCTCAACCGAACTTGACCTGACGCTGGTCCCCACTGGTCGCCTGACACTCGCCAGGGGCTATCGTGCCGGTGTCAACCTGACCCTCTCTCTACGGTGTGATTGGGCGATGCGTCTACGTGTGCTCGGGCTCTCCCTGTGTGCCCTCGGCCTGATGGGCCTGACCACTGCGCCGGCCGGTGCGGCCGGTTCGGGTTCCGCGGCCGACCCGGCCGTGACCAGTTTCGACAGCCAGGTCCGGGTCGAACGCGACGGCCTGCTCAGGGTCTCCGAGACCTGGAAGCTGAGCAACGTGAGCGGGACGTTCACCCGGTTCATCGTCACCCGCGACCACCTGCCCGACGACGTCGATCACGTGCAGGAGATCGGGGACCTGACCGTCAAGGCCGGCGGTCAGGACAAGCAGGCCGACGTGAAGACCGACGGCGACGTCACCTCGGTGGCGGTCGCGGATGTCAGCGGCACCACTCAACTGGACTTCACCTACACGGTGAAGGGCGCGGTCGCCAAGACGCTGAACGGCACCGAGGTCCGGTTCGCCCCGCTGACCGGCATCAACCTGCCCGTCACGCAGGCGAACATCCTCTTCAGCACACCCGAGGTCTCGCACGTCTCCTGTTTCGCCGGCGCGATCGACAGCAACACTCCGTGCACGCTGGCGCAGATCGGTGAGACGTCCGGGCCTACGTTCCAGCAGCAGATGCTGCCGCCGGGGAACACGGTCCGGATGGTGATCGGCTTCCCCGAGGGCGAGATCGCCGCAAACTCGATCGTCGAGTACCGCAAGACCTTCAAGCGAGCCTTCTCCACCGACACCGCGCAGTTGCTCACCGCGCTCGCGATCCTGCTGCTCGGCGTGATCGCGCTGCTGGTGCTCTACCGGCTGCGCGGACGCGACCGGGTCGACCCGCGGCGCGTCGTACCGGCGTCGCTGTTCAGCCTGGGCACCGACACCCGGATCGACTTCAGTCCGCCGTCCGACCTGCGGCCCGGCGAGGTGGGCACGCTGATCGACGAACGGATCGACCCGGTGGACGTCACCGCGACGATCATCGACCTGGCCGTCCGCGGTCACATCACGATCATCGAGCTGGAGCACGAGACCGAGTACGCGCGGCCCGACTGGGAGCTGCGTCGGGTCTCGAACGCGCCGTCGGAGGAGCTGCAGCGGTACGAGAACGTCCTGATCCGCGCGATCTTCGGCGACTCGGACTCGGTGCTGGTCTCCGAGCTCGGCCGTCAGGTGCGGGCGAACCTCGCCCAGGTCCAGGACGCCCTGTACGACGGTGTGGTCAAGCGCGGCTGGTTCAACGAGCGCCCGGATCGGACCCGGTCGCTGTGGGCGACGATCGGCATCGTCACCACCGTGCTGGGCGTCGCACTCACGGTCGTCCTCGCACTGCTGTCGACCTGGGGTCTGGTCGGCCTCGCGGTCACCCTGGTGGGCATCGGCCTGATCGTGGTCGGCCGCTACATGCCGGCCAAGGCGCCGGCCGCCGGCCGGGTGCTCGGCCAGGTCGCCGCGATCCGCGGTGAGCTGCTCGAGATGGACGTCAGCGAACTGCCGGTCGACCAGCACGCCGAGCTCTGCTCGCGCGCCCTCCCGTACGCCGTCGTCCTCGGCGGATCGGAGCGCTGGATCGACGCACTGGTCGCCACCGACAGCACTCCGGACGAGGAGGACGAAGGCTTCACCTGGTACCGCGGCCCCCGTGGCTGGCACCTGCAGTACCTGCCGGACTCGCTCCGCAACCTCACCACGAACCTGACGGGCGCACTCTTCGCCCGCTGAGTCAGACAGAACAGTGCCCGCCACACCGCCCCGGTGTGGCGGGCACTGTCGCTCTCACCAGTTGTGCTGCGGATTCGGCGGCGCCGGCAACGGCATGCCCGCCGGGTGGATGACGTAGACGAGCCCACCGGAGTGCGGCACCCATGCGTTCTCGAACGCGGCCCGGTCGTACGTCGTCCGCACCTGGTCGTTGCTCGCGATCAGATGCGAGGCCGGATCGTTGACGACCACGTTGCCGGCCTGGTCGAACCCGACGATCACCATCAGGTGCCCGTTGGTCCCGTAGCCCGCGCCGGGCAGGTCGCCCTTCTTGAACGACAGCGACGCGACCAGCGGGATCCCCGCCTTGATGAACTGCTCCGCCTCGGTCAGCGACCGCAGCCGGGTGATGAACCCGTCCACTCCGCGGCTCCCGGCGTACGCCGTGTTGAACGGCCAGTTCCCGGCGCCGTCGTAGGAGTAGTCGAACACCGAGCGCGCCGAGTGGTCCACCTGCGGATCGGTATAGGACGGATCGACCCACGCCGTCTCCGTCGCGGTCGGCCCGGCGCCGTAGTAGTCGAGCACCATCGCGGTGGACGTCGCCGAGCACCACGCCTCACCGCCGCCGTCCCACTGTGGATACTGCCCGATATGCGTCTCCTGCGAGTACGTCGGGACATCCAGTACGACGCCCTCCGCACCGCCAAGGGGGCTCACGGCAACTTTCTTGTCGGCGGGCAGCCGGGATGCCATCGCCCCCACGGACCGCACCACCGGCGACTGCGTCGTACCGCTGAGCCGATACAGGCTGACCTTGAGCTGCCAGCGATCCAGCCAGTGGCCGGTCGCTGCGGTAAAGGTGTCGACGGCAACGGATCCGTCGGCGTCACCCTGCTGCGGCACGGACGTCCGGTGGATGTCGCCGGCGGCGGTGTCGTCGCCACCGGACCAGCGGCCGAGCACGTACCACTTGGTCGTGGTGCCGAGATCCGTCGTACCTGCCAGCGAGACCTCGATCCAGGTGCCGGGCGGCGTGGTCGCGTTCCAGGACGCGACCAGCTCGGTCAGCCCGAAGCCGCTGCTGACCTGCGGCGAGATCCAGCTGGTCTGGTCGTAGTTCTTGGCGGTGCCGTCCCCGAACGGATCGACGTACGCCGTGCTGCCGGTCGGCGTACCGAAGCTCAGGGCACCGTCGGCGACGGTGGTGCCGTACTGGGCACCGGCGAGGAAGTCGGTGGTCGACGTCCACGTGCGGTAGGCGATCTGACGCGGTGGGGCTACCTTGACGGCCTCGCTCGGGAGCGAGCCCGCGCTCAGCACGACCACACCGAGAATCAGGGCGGTGAAGGAACGGGCGGCGGTCATGTTTCGACGGTAGACCCGCGCGCCGTGACTGTCGCGGTGAACGCGTGCCGCGACAGTTATCTCTCCTGTCAAATACTTACGAGCGCTTGTTCCACTCTTCAGCAAGCAAGGCGAAGACCAGTTCGTCGGTCCATTCGCCCTTCAGGAACTCGTTCTTGACGAAGTGCGCCTCCTGGCGCAGGCCGAGCCGCCGCAGCAGGTTCGCCGAGCCGGTGTTGCGGGCGTCCAGCCGGCCGATGATTCGGTGCATGCCGAGCTCCTCGAAGCCGAGCCGGAGCAGCTCGATCGAGGCCTCCGCGGCGAACCCGCGGCCGTGGAAGTCCGGGTGGAACACGAACCCGATCTCCCCGGTCCGCTGCTCGGCATTGTGCACGAACAAGGTGACCTCGCCGACGTGCTGACCGGTCTCCCGCAGGATCACAGCGACGGTGAGCGCTTGACCGTCGGTGTCCATCGGTACGTCGGTCAGCCGGCCGGCGAGGGACTCCTTCACCTGCTCGGGCGTCCTCGGGCCGTACAGCAGGAACCGGGCGACATCCGGTCTGGACTGCAGCCTGAGCAGGTCGTCGTAATCGGTGGCGAGATAGCGGCGCAGGGTCAGGCGGTCGGTCTCGATCGGCAGTGAAAAGCTCACCGATCGAGACTATGAGACCGCCGCAACCCAATTACCCCCGGCTCACCCGTTGGCGAGGGCAACCAGCCGAGACTGGTCGCCGTTGAACCGGTCCTGGTCGATCGGGCTCGAGCTGTACTGCCAGATCGTGTGGAACGGCCAGCCGCCGGGCAGGGTGCCGGGCGCCGAGGCGTACCGGGCGACCCAGAGCGGGTTGGTGGCGTTGAACGCGGTGCTGTTGCCGGTGCACTGGCTCCACCAGTCGAGGTTGGTGTAGATCACCGCGTCCCGCGTGGTCCGCGCCTTGTAGGTGTTGAGGAAGTCGCGGATCCAGTTGACCATCGCGGCCTGGCTCAGTCCGTAGCAGGTCGCGCCGTACGGGTTGTACTCGATGTCGAGCGAGCCCGGCAGGGTCTTGCCGTCCCGGGACCAGCCTCCGCCGTGGTCGACGAAGTAGTTGGCCTGGTTGGCGCCGCTGGAGTCGTTCGGGGTGGCGAAGTGGTAGGCGCCGCGGATCATCCCGACGTTGTAGGAGCCGTTGTACTGCTGGGCGAAGTACGGGTTGGTGTAGTAGTTGCCTTCGCTCGCCTTCACGTAGGCGAACCGCTTGCCGGCACTCCACTGCGAGGCCCAGTTGACGTTGCCCTGATGGCTGGAGACGTCGATGCCTTCGACCGATGCGGCGGGGGCCATCACTGCCGGGGCAGCGGTGGTCGTGGTGTTCGACAGCCAGCCCATGTACGCGTCGCCGGCCTTGTCGATGCCGTGCTGACGGGCCTGGGGCGTTGGCTGGTGGGATGCGGGCGAGGTGGTGCTGGCTTGGGCGGAGCCGATCGAGGCCAGAAGCAGACCAAGAGTGACGGCGGCACCCGTGAAAAGGGCGGACTTCACGGTGGACCTCCACAGAGCGATGAGGGGCGGACAGAGCGCTCGGCGAAGTTTTACCCGGGATCGGTAAGAATCAACCACTCAATCTGGGTCGAATGGTGAGTAATTACCGCACGTACGTCGGTGCGGCGGTGTAGGTGTTGCAGGCGGACGGGCTGCGGGTGACGAAACCGGCGTTCGCCCAGCGCGGGATGATCTCCCGGCTGCCGTGGTCTGGCTGGGTCATGTACTCGTCGCCCTGGTGGGAGTGCAGGTAGTCCAGTTGCGACTTCAGCAGCCCGGTCATCCCGTAACTGCTCTTGTTCGCGCCCATGAACACGTTGCCGAAACAGGTCGCCTGGATCTCCAGCCGGCGGCTCATCTCCAGCGACTTGTCACCGGTGAACTCGTACTGCAGGTTGTCCGTGGCGGCCAGGATGCCGGTCATGTTCTGCACGTGGTGACCGAACTCGTGCGCGACCGTGTCGGTCATCTCCGCGCGCAGCCAGGCCATCGCCTGGGTCTTGTTGGGGTAGGTCAGATACAGCTGGTACCACTTCAGGTCGCTGTTGGCGTCCATATAGATGGTCCGGTTCGACGAGCAGTAGAAGGAGCTCGGCGAGCTCCCGCCACACGGGGACTGGGCCGTCCCGACGAAGCCGACCAGGTGCGGCGGCACGAACCGCCCGCCGGCCAGCGCGACCTGTTTCGGCCAGGCTTTGACCAGACAGGCCAGCACAGTGTTGTAGTACTTGCGCGCGTTGGTGGCGCCGTTCGCGCGGGCGCCGGACTCCCGGCAGTTCACCGTCTTCTGCACGCCGGTCTTGTAGATCCGGTTCTTCGCGACGATGTCGGTGTCCGAGGGCGGGGGCGGCGTGGTCTTCGTCGGCTGCGGCTGCGTCGTCCGGGTGGTGGCCGGCGCCGTCGGGGCCTGGGTCGTCGCGATGTACGTCGGTTCCTCGGTCGGACCGTCGGTCGCCGTCGAGGTCGGCTGTGGCTGGGTGTAGTCACTGTCGCCGTTGTGCTTCAGCACCGAGCTGAGCACCGTGAACCCGACCACCGCGAGCCCGACGACGGCGATCGGCAGGATGATCCAGCCCGCCTTGCTCTTCTTCTTGGGCGGCGGGAATCCGTTCGAGCCCCAGCCGAATCCCGGACCCTGGGGTGGCGGCGGCCCCCAGTGCTGCGGACCGCCCGGCGGCGGGCCGTACTGCGGACCACCCGGTGGGGGACCGTACGGCGGGGGCGGCCCCTGGTACTGCCCGGGTGGCGGTCCGTACGGGCCCTGGTTCGACAAGAGTCCTCCTGGATGAGCGAGCTTGGGGACATCTTGTCAAGGAGGAGTGCCACTTCCCGTTACCCTTGACCGGTGACACTTCGCTTGTACGACACCGCAACGGCAGCAGTGAGGGATTTCGTGCCGGTCCATCCGGGCCAGGTCGGGATCTACCACTGTGGGCTGACGGTGCAGGGTGCCCCGCATGTCGGGCACATCTACAAGGAGGTCGTCTTCGACGTCCTGCGGCGCTGGCTGGAGCGCTCGGGCTACCAGGTCACCGTGATCGCGAACGTGACCGACATCGACGACAAGATCCTGGCCAAGTCGGCCGAGCGGCACGTGCCGTGGTGGGCGCACGCCTACGAGTTCGAGCGCGAGCTGCACTGGGCGTACGACGTGCTCGGCTGCCGCCCGCCGACGTACGAGCCGCGCGCGACCGGGCACGTCCCGGAGATGCTGGAGATGATCGCCGAGCTGATCGAGCGCGGGCACGCGTACGTCGCTCCGGACGGCTCCGGCGACGTCTACTTCGACGTCAGGTCCTGGCCGTCGTACGGCGCTCTGTCCCACCAGAAGATCGAGGACATGGAGCCCGCCGAGGACGCGGACCCGCGCGGCAAGCGGGATCCGCGCGACTTCGCGCTCTGGAAGGGCTACACCGAGGGCACGCCGCGGACGGCCTCCTGGCCGACGCCGTGGGGCCGCGGCCGCCCGGGCTGGCATCTGGAGTGCTCCGCGATGGCAGGCAAGTATCTGGGTGACGAGTTCGACATCCACGGCGGTGGGCTGGACCTGCGCTTCCCGCACCACGAGAACGAGCTGGCCCAGTCGACCGCGGTCGGGCAGAAGTTCGCCCGGTTCTGGATGCACAGCGCGTTGGTCACCACGGCCGGCGAGAAGATGTCCAAGTCGATGGGCAACGGCGCGATCGTGCGCAACGTGGTGCAGCGAGTGCGGCCGATCGAGCTGCGGTACTACCTGGTGCAGTCGCACTACCGGTCCGTGGTGGAGTTCTCGTTCGCCGCGCTGGACGAGGCCGCGACGAGCTTCCAGCGGATCGAGGGCTTCGTCACCCGGGCCGACGAGGTGACGGGTGGGGTCGAGCCGGCGGTGGAGCTGCCGACGGACTTCGTCGCCGCGATGGACGACGACCTCGGCACGCCGGCGGCGGTCGCCGTACTGCACAACACGGTCCGCGACGGGAACAAGCTGGTCGCCGACGGTGATTCGACCGCGCTGCGGGAGGCACTGGCCGCCGTGCGCGGGATGCTCGGCGTGCTCGGGCTGGACCCGCTGGCAGAGCCGTGGGCCTCGCGGGCCGCGGTCGGCGACGAGCTCACCGAGGTGGTGGACGGGCTGGTGAAGGCGCTGCTCGAGCAGCGGCAGGCCGCCCGCGAACGCAAGGACTACGCCGCGTCGGACGCGATCCGCGACCGGCTCAAGGCACTCGGCGTCGTCGTCGAGGACACGCCGCAGGGACCACGCTGGTCGCTCGCGGCACCGATTACTACCGACGAAGGAAACTGACGTGCCAGGCAGTAGCCAGCGCAAGGGCGCCATCCGGAAGAAGCCGAAGGGGAACCCGACGGCCGGATCCGGTGGCCGGGTTCGCCGCGGTCTCGAGGGCAGGGGCCCGACACCGAAGGCGGTGGACCGGGTCAAGCACCCCGCGCACAAGCGGGCGAAGGCCCAGGAGCGCGCCAAGGAGCGTGACCGCAACCGCCCGGCCCGCAAGTCCATGGACACGGGTGTCGAGTGGGTCTACGGCCGCAACCCGGTGGTCGAGGCGCTGCGGGCCGGTGTCCCGGCCGCCGCGCTGCATGTTGCCGAAGGCACCGAACGGGACGCCCGGCTGCGCGAGGCGTTGCTGATCGCCGTCGAGCACGGCATCTCGGTGCTCGAGGTGCCCCGGACCGAGCTCGACCGGGTCACCGCCGGCGGGGCCCACCAGGGCGTCGCGATCCAGATCCCGCCGTACGAGTACGCGCATCCCGACGACCTGCTCACCCGGGCGTACGACGCCGGCGAGGTGCCGCTCATCGTCGCGCTCGACGGCGTGACCGATCCGCGCAACCTGGGCGCGATCACCCGGTCCGCGGCCGCCTTCGGCGCGCACGGCGTACTCGTGCCGGAGCGTCGTGCGGCGTCCATGTCCGCGTCCGCGTGGAAGACGTCGGCCGGCGCGGCGGCCCGGATCCCGGTCGCCCGAGCCACCAACCTCAACCGCGCCCTCAAGTCCTACAAGGACGCCGGCCTGATGGTCATCGGCCTGGACATGGACGGCGCAGTCGAGCTCCCCGACCTCGACGCCGCCACCGAGCCGCTGGTCCTGGTCGTCGGCTCCGAAGGCAAGGGCCTGGCCCGCCTGGTCCGCGAGAACTGCGACCTCATCGTCTCCATCCCCATGACCACCGCGACGGAGTCCCTCAACGCGGGAATCGCCACCGGTGTAACCCTCTACGAAATCTCCCGCCGCCGCGCGTGATGTAACTACATGATGTAGGTACATTGATGGGTATGGAGACCATAGGGCTGCGCGAGCTGAACCAGAACCCGTCGAAGGCGGTGGCCCGGGTGCGCGCCGGGGAGACGATCGTGGTGACCGACCGCGGCCGGCCGGTGCTACGTCTCGTCCCGGAGGACGAACGGCCAGGAGCCTTGCAGCACATGATCGACTCCGGCGAGGTGACACCGCCGGCCGAGCTGGGGATGCCGGATCTCGTGCTGGAGTTGGCGCCAGACGTCGGGAGCCTGTCTGACCTGCTCATCGCTGGTCGCGACAAGGAGCGGAACAGGTGATCTACCTGGACGCCTGCGCGCTGCTCAAGTTCATCAAGCCGGAAGCCGAGTCGGCGGCTCTGCGTGCGTGGCGCGAGTCGCTGCCGACGGAGACCGAACTGGTGACGAGTGAACTGGCAAGGCTCGAAATCACTCGCACGCTGTTGTGGGCCGGCGTCGACCATCAGCAAGTCCCGTACTTCGCGGGGCAAGCGGTGCGCGGTGTCTACCTGGTCGATCTCACCTCGACGGTGCTCGGCCGGGCGATGGCATACCAGACCCCGAAGCTCGGCTCGCTGGACGCAATCCATCTCGCCAGTGCCGATCCGTTCCGCGCGGACCTGTCGGAGTTCGTGACCTACGACAAGGAACTGACCATCGCGGCGGAGGAGCTCGGTTTTCCTGTACTTGCGCCCGCGTGAAGCACTACAGGCCCGGGACGAGATCCCGGGCCTGTAGTCCACGAGTGCGTCAGTAGACGCTGACGCCGTAGCGCGAGAGGGCTTCGGTGACAGGCTGGAAGTACGTCGTACCGCCTGAGGAGCAGTTGCCGGAGCCACCGGAGGTCAGACCGAGGGCGACGGAGCCCGCGAACAGGGCGCCGCCCGAGTCGCCACCCTCGGCGCAGACGTTGGTGCGGATCAGACCGGTGACCGTGCCCTCGGCGTAGTTCACCGTGGCGTTGGTGGCCTGGACCGTGCCGCTGTGCACACCGGTGGTGCTACCGCTGCGCTTGACCGCCTGGCCGACTGACGCGTTGCCGGCGGACGTGATGTCCTGCGAGGAGCCGTTGTACAGGTCCACCGTGCCGGGGTGGTTCGTGTACGACGTGCTGTACTTCACGATCGCGTAGTCGTTCCCCGGGAAGCTCGACCCGAAGGTCGTCCCGAGGAGCGTGGTCTTGCTCGAGTTCGCGTACCAACTGGACGCGATGTTGCCGCAGTGGCCCGCGGTCAGGAAGTAGTACGTGCTGCCACTCCGGACGTTGAAGCCGAGCGAGCAGCGGTACTGCCCGCCATAGATGGCGTCGCCGCCGGCGATGTACTTCGTCAGTTTGCCGGGGATCTTCTCCAGCGTGACCCGGTTGCCGAACTGCTTGGTGACGCCGGTCAGCGCCGACATCTTGGCACCGGTGACCGTGTCGTCGTACGACACGATGATCCGGCCGTCCGGGTTCGTCTGCCAGGCGGTGCCCGGGATCGACGCGTCCTTGCTCAACGTCGCGGTGATCGCGGATGCGGACAGCGTCGACGGGTTGATCGTCGCGGCCGAGGCCTGGGTGGCCAGCAGTCCGGCGGCAGCCAGCCCGGCGGCGGCCAGGATCGCGGTGGTACGGCGGATAGGCGAAAATGTCACGGTTTCAGCCTCCTCACGATGAGGACGCGCTCGGGGCGGGTGCGTCCTTGACTTAAACCGTGACCTCTCGTACCCCGTTCTCTCCCTGGGTATTCAGGTGAATTCGGAGCGTAGGGGAAACCTGCGCTCAGTAAATGGAGACGCCGTACACGTTGAGGGCCTCGACTACCGGCTGGAAGTAGGTGACACCGCCCGAGGTGCAGTCGCCAGAGCCGCCCGAGGTCAGGCCGAACGCCCACTGCCGGTAGAACAGCGGACCGCCGGAGTCGCCCGGCTCCGCGCAGACGCTGGTGCGGATCAGGCCGGCCACCCGGCCGTCGCCGTAGTTGACCGTCGCGTTCAGCCCGGTGACGCGGCCGCTGTGCAGACCGCTGGTGGAGCCGCTGCGGTAGACGTACTGCCCGATGCCCGGGTTCATCGCCGTCGTGATGTCCTGCGAGTGCCCGTTGTACAGGTACACACTGCCGCCCGGCGGCTTCATCTTGATGTCAGTGCGGTAGACGATCAGCGAGTAGTCGTTCCACGGGTAGCTGGAGTCGTGCACCGCGCCGGTGAAGACCTGGTGGTTGGCGTCCTGGTACCAGCGGGCGGCTTCGTTGCCGCAGTGACCGGCGGTGAGGAAGTAGTACTTCCCACGCCGCTGCACGTTGAAGCCGACCGAGCACCTGACGTCGCCGCCGTACGTCGCCATGCCGCCGCTGATGTACTTGGTCAGCTTGCCGGGCAGCTTCTCCATCGTGATGCCCTGACCGAGCCGCTTGGTCACGTTGGTCAGTGCGGTGAGCTTGCTGCCGGTGACGGTGGTGTCGTAGGAGACGACGACGGTGCCGTCCGGCTTGGTCATCCAGGCGGTGCCCGGGGTGTTCACCTGCTCGTTCAGGGCCGAGGTGATCGCGGCGGCGGACAGCCGGGGCGGCTTCACCGGATCGGCCTTGGCAGGCATCGTGGCGACAAGGGTCAGCGCGGTGGCGGCGAGCACTGCCGCGGTACGTCGAAGAGTGGACGATTTCATGGCCATCAGCCTTCCGGGGCGTGCGGCTCTGATGAGCGGAGTGGCATCTTCAGGACATCAAACGATTGGCAGCCGAGTCTAAGGGCCCGTAGGTCAACGTCCGCCCGAGCACCTGCCGGTCACCGCGCAACTCGGCATGGTCGACGTCGACCGTCCAGTCCGCGCCGGACAGCGTCACCGTCATCGCGCCGTTGCCGAACCACGGCCCGTGCGCGATCTCCCATTCCGCCGCGACATCCCGCACGCCTGCCGACCGGGCCAGCTTGTGCAGCAACGTCGTCATCCAGTGGGCGTCGAGCAGGTGGTTCGCCCACTGGACCTTCCGCGGCACCGGATTCCGGAACGGAGACATCGTCAGCTGACGGATCGCCGTACCTGGATGACGTACGGCGATCAGCCGCGCCTCGGCCAGATAGCTGCAGTGCACGTCGCCGGACAGCATCAAGATCGACGCCGGCGGATCCTCACCGCTGACCAGCTCGGCGAGGAGCGTGGTCACGTCGTCGAAGGACCTCCGGAACGACGCCCAGTGCTCCAGATCCATCCCCTGCCGGATCTTCTCGCCGATCCGCGATCCCCGCTTGCCCCACGCACCGGACGAGATCGCCTCGTCCCAGCCCTCCAGGTGATGCAGCCCGGGCGCGAGCAGGAACGGCAGCGTCGACGCGAGCAGCAGATGCTGGATCGGACGGGTCGCGCCGACCGTGTGCCGCCGTACCCACTCCCATTCGTGGGCGTCGACCATCGCGCGTTCGTCCGGCTCGAGGCGCCGCGAGCAGCGCGAGTCGACCGCGACCAGCCGGACCCCGTGCGACGCGTCGCCGAAGTCGCGGTAGAAGCTCCACCGGCATGACGCCGGATCCTCGTCGGCGGTCCACGCGAAACTGTCGAGGTACGCAGTACGCTCGTCGTCGTCCTCGAGCGTCAGCATCGCGCGGTAGACCGCGTCGTCGTCGAGCTGCTCCGGCGACAGGTTGCCGAGGTGCTGGTAGACCCAGTACGACGCGTACGCGCCGACCACCCGGTCCCGCCACCACGGCTGGGCCGTGACCCAGCGCCGCCAGGTCAGCGAGGTGTTCCAGTCGTCGCGCAGGTCGTGGTCGTCGAGCAGCATGCACAACGGGACGGTCGAGAACAGCCACCGGACCGCGGGCGTCGTCCAGGAGTCGTCGTACAGCCAGGTGTACTCCTCGTAGTTCCCGATCTCGTCGGCCACCTCGGACCCCTGCCGGCCACCGTGCTTGGCGTGCAGTCGTTCCAGTACGGCATCGGACGGGTCGTCGGCGTACATCTGGTCACCCAGGAGCAGCAGCGCGTCGGGCAACTCGTCGTCGCCGGCCGCCATCCGCCCGGCCAGCGCGACCAGGGCGTCCGGACCGAACTCCTTGAAGCCGTCCGCGTCGAACGGCGCGGACCGCCGGCACGACCCGAACGACAGCCGGAACGTACCGTCCGC
Organism: Kribbella sp. CWNU-51; assembly: GCF_054073265.1. Taxonomy (NCBI): domain Bacteria; kingdom Bacillati; phylum Actinomycetota; class Actinomycetes; order Propionibacteriales; family Kribbellaceae; genus Kribbella; species Kribbella sp. CWNU-51. The sequence continues at coordinate 12,961 of NZ_JBSXMZ010000059.1, read as the reverse complement.
CCGCGGTGTCCGGATCACGCTGGGACCGTAGGAGTTGTCGGCCGGCGGCCAGACCGTCGTCCCGTCCAGCGTCACCTCGTACGGCGTGCTGCTGCCGGGCGTGAGTCCTTCGATCCGGACCAGCGCGTAGTGATGGCCGTGCACCGACCAGGTCCGCGCCCGGTGGCCGAGGATCTCGACCTCGGCCGGTCCATCGGTCTCCACCCAGACGGTCGCCCGCGTCTCGTCGACGTACCGCAGTAGCGGTCCCAGCCTGAGCTCCATCCGGGAAACGCTACTGTGCAAATTCCTCCCCCGCCCCGTCCGGGTCAGTCCATGCGGAGCGAGTGGAGCACGAAGGAGGCGAGCTCGCGGTAGGCCTCGGCGTCGTTCAGGCCGGTACGGCGGGCGATGTCACCGCGCTGGATCGCCTGCATGGTGTGCGCGATCATCTCGGCCGCGAACGCGATGTCGACCTGCCGGAACATCTTGTTGTTGATCCCGTCCTCGATCAGCGACCGCACCCGCTCGGCCGCGATCCGGGTGTTCCGCTCGTACACCGACCGGGCCGGCGCGAACGTGGCCACGTCGTCCAGGAAGGTCCGGCTGGCCGGCCGGAGCGCGTCCGCGACCGCGTTCAGGTACGCCGCGATCCGGCGATCGTGCCGGGTTTGCCGGGCAACCGCCGACTCCACCTGCGCGGTGGCATTCTTGAAGTAGTGCTTCACCACCTCGACGGCGAGCTGTTCCTTGCTCGGCGCGAGCGCGTAGAGGGTCGTCTTGCTGCAGCGCAGCTCGGCGGCCAGGTCGTCCAGGGTGAACCTGCTGAAGCCTTGTTCGAGGAACAGGACCAAGAGCCGGTCGAGCAGCTCGGACTGCCGGCGGGTACGGCGCCCCGGAACGACTGTTGTCATATCGAGACAGCATAGAACGATACGGAACTATGTGCTTCAGTATCGTTGCGAGTATCATTTGGTCAGCCGTTGAGAGGGGTGCCTGATGGCTGTCGATCGTCTCCTGCCGACCGATGAATCCGTTGATCTGCTCGCCCTGGTCCGTGACCTGTGCGAGCACGAGCTCGCGCCGCACGCGGCCCGGGCCGAGGAGAGCGAGACCTTCCCGCGGGATGCGTTCCGCACCCTCGGCAAGGCCGGCCTGCTCGGCCTGCCCTACCCGGAGCAGTACGGCGGCGCCGAGCAGCCGTACGAGGTGTACCTGCAGATGCTGGAGGAGATCGCCGCCGCCTGGATGTCGGTCGGCGTCGGGGTCTCCGTCCACACCATGACCAGCTACGCCATGGCGACGTTCGGCACCGAGGAGCAGCGGGCCCGCCTGCTGCCCGACATGGTCGGCGGCGACCTGCTCGGCGCCTACGCGCTGTCCGAGCCACAGGCCGGGTCCGACATCAGCGCGATGACCACGCGCGCTGTCCGCGATGACGACCAGTACGTCCTGAACGGGACGAAGGCCTGGATCAGCCACGGCTCGCACGCCGACTTCTACACCACCTTCGCCCGGACCTCGGACGACCCGAAGCGCGGGATCTCCGCGTTCCACGTGCCGGCGTCGGCCGCGGGGCTCAGCTTCGGCGCGCCCGAGCGCAAGATGGGGCTGACCGGGTCGACCACCACGCTGGTCAACTACGACCGCGTCCGGATCCCGGCCGCGAACCTGATCGGCGCCGAGGGCGACGGCATGCGGATCGCGCTGTCCGCGCTGGACTCCGGCCGGCTCGGGATCGCCGCGTGCGCGACCGGCCTGGCCCAGGCCGCGCTCGACGTGGCCGCGGCGTACGCGAAGGAGCGGCAGCAGTTCGGGCAGCCGATCGCGGACTTCCAGGGGATCCAGTTCCTGCTCGCCGACATGGCGGCCGCGGTCGAGTCCGCCCGGTCGACGTACCTGCAGGCGGCTCGGCGGCGCGACCTCGGCCGGCCGTTCACGCAGCAGGCGGCGATCGCCAAGCTGATCTGCACCGACGCGGCGATGAAGGTCACCACGGACGCGGTGCAGGTGCTCGGTGGGTACGGTTACACCCGCGAGTTCCCGGCCGAGCGGTACATGCGTGAGGCCAAGGTGACCCAGATCTTCGAAGGAACCAACCAGATCCAGCGGCTGGTGATCAGCCGCGACCTGCTGAGGAGCGTTTGATGACATTTGGCCCGGCCGACGTCGCGCTGGTCACCGGTGGTGGTTCCGGGCTCGGAGAGGCGACGGTACGACGGCTCGCCGCCGACGGACTGGGGGTCGTGATCGTCGACCTGCCGTCCTCGGCGGGCAAGGCCGTCGCGGACGAGCTGGGCGACCGGGTCGTGTTCGCCCCGGCCGACGTCACCGACGAAGCCGCTGTGACCGCTGCCCTGGACGCGGCCGCCGCGCTGGGGACGCTGCGGGTTGTCGTCACCTGCGCCGGGATCGCGACGCCGGGGCGGGTCGTCGGCCGCAAGGGTCCGTTGCCGCTAGCAACGTTTCGGCAGGTCGTCGAGGTGAACCTGGTCGGCACCTTCAACGTGCTCCGGCTGGCCGCCGAGCGGATGATCGCCCAGCAGCCCGGCGACGACGGTGATCGCGGCGTCGTGGTGATGACCGCGTCGATCGCGGCGTACGACGGTCAGGTCGGCCAGGCGGCGTACGCGGCCAGCAAGGGCGGCATCGTCGGTCTCACCCTGACCGCGGCGAGAGACCTTGCGGACAAGGGCATCCGGGTCGTCACGATCGCCCCCGGCACCATGGAAACCCCCATGCTGGCAGGCCTCCCGGAGGAGACCCGCACCATCCTCGAGCAGCAGGTCCCGCACCCGTCCCGGCTCGGCCGCCCGTCCGAGTACGCCGCCCTCGTCCGCCACATCCTCGACAACCAGTTGCTCAACGGTGAGGTCATCCGCCTGGACGGCGCCCTCCGGATGCCGCCGCGCTGACCTCGGTCACCGCTCGGAAGTCACCACTCGGCGAAGGAGCCGTCGGCGTGGCGGAAGACAGGGGAGCGCCACTGGTGCGGGTTGGCCGCGGCGGCGCGGACTCCGCCGCGGTAGAAGGTGCCCTTGGCAATGGTCTGCCAGTGCTCCTCGATCCGCAGCGGATCCGTGCCGACCAAGTACTCCATCGACGCCGCGACCGCGGCCTGCACCGCCTCGGCCCGTCCTTCGACGATCGGCTCACCCCACCCGCTGATCCCCTCGTCGGTGTCGATCCGCAGGAACTGCCACCGAGGCGCCACCAGGAATGTCTCGTAGCCAACGATTTTCACGTTTCAAACCCTATCCGCCGCCGCGTGGGCGGTTGGGCTGTGGACAACGGCATCGCATGCTCGCAACACCCGTATCTTCTCTGTCGACCAACCAGGGAAGGCGGTGTCTGTCAAACATGTACTACAATGGCCTCATGGCTGAAGTGCCGATCAGGATGCTGAATCAGGAGACGGCCCGGGTGCTCGCTCGGGTCAAGGCAGGCGAGGAGATGGAGATCACCGAGCGAGGTGTGGTCATCGCTCGTCTGGTCCCGGTCGACCCGTCTCCCTTGGGGCGTTTGCTCGCGACCGGGCACCTACGACCGAGCCGTGCCGAGGGTGCCGTCCCGCACCCGAGCGGTGAGGTGCGGACCGATCACGAGGCCGGCGAACTCCTCGAGCAGATGCGCGACGGGGAGCGCTACTGATGATCTACCTGGACACGGCCGCATTGGTGAAGCTCGTCCGGCGTGAGGCGGCGACGGACGAACTGGTCGACTGGCTCAACGAGCAGGTGGATCGGATCTTCATCTCGTCGGTGCTAGTTGAGGTCGAACTGCCCCGAGCCCTCCACCGCACCGAACCAGCCCTCCTCAGTTCCGTACCCGCTGTCCTGGCTCGGGTTTCGGTGTACGACGTGGACGAGATTGTGCGCACCACCGCGGGTGCCTATCGCGATCCGTGGATACGGTCGCTGGATGCGATCCACCTTGCGACCGCAGAGGCGATCCTGGGCGACGATTTGACGGCGTTCGTGACCTATGACCGTCGTCTGCTGGCGACGGCCAAGGCGATCGGCCTGCCGGTCGCGAGCCCCGGGATGAGCTGAGGCTCAGCGGGGTGGCGGGGTGACGGGGCGGGCCGGGTCGAAGAGGTCGCTGGGCTGGTTGGGGTTGTGGACGCCGGTGCGGATGAGGTCCAGGGCCGGGTAGCCGATCAGGCGCCGGGTCGTGCCGTCGTCGGCCGGGAACTGGCGGGCGAGGTTGCAGCTTGAGTAGGTGACGCGGACCGGCCACGAGGTGGATCGTGTGTGGAGGATGACAACGTAGGTGCGGGGAGATACGTCCTGGCAGCCGGGTGGAGAGTCCGGCGGCAGGCCCTCGGGCGCGGTGACCAGTAGGCGAGCCAGTTGGGCGGCCTGCGCCGGGGGGAGGCTCGATCCGGCGACCAGGGAGCCCTTCCAGTATTCGCAGATGCTGGCTGAGATGACCGGATCGTTCACCCTGGTGCCGTGCGGCCGGAAGTCCGCGGGGGTGCAGCCGTAGTCGTCGGTGCCGGTGATCGGGCGGCCCGAGTCGAGGATGCGGCGGCGCAGTGCGTCGTCGTCCGTCAGCACGCTGACCTTCGTCCCGCCGACAACGCGTGTCTCCTCGGTCCAACCGCCGTCGTACGTCTTGATGCCTGGGGCCTGGACGTCGTCGAACCACAGATACGGCTGTCTGCGGTCCAACGGGAGTACGGCGTCCGAGCAGGTGTACCAGTTCTTGCTGAGCCAGCCGTTCAACCGTCCGATCGTGGGGACGGCCGGGTTGGCGAACGTCGTACACGGCGCGGGACCGGAGATGTACTGCGTCCAGCTGGACGGAACCTGGACCTGGACGGCCTTGTAGGACTCCCAGCGCCAGCCGGGCTCAGCCGCGCCGGGGCGGGCGATCGGCGGGTCGGTCCGGAGTTCGGTGAGGGATTGGGCCGCGGTGATCGCGGTGGCGACCGCGGCGCAGGCCAGGACGGTGGCACCGATAGTGCGGCCGGTACGTCGGCGGCGCAGGCGATGGTGGACATCGGACAACAGGTGGTCGTCGGGCGGTGCGTCGGCCGCGTGCCTCGACAGGCTCGCCGCGACCATGTCCTCGGTTGCGTCCATATCAGGTGGCCTCCTCGGCCGTGGTCAGCGTGGTGCGCAAAGTGGCCAGCGCCCGGTGGATCTGCGAGCGGACGGTGGCGGAGGAGCAGTCGAGGATCTCGGCGATCTCGGCGTCGGGCAGGTCCTCGTAGTACCGCAGGACGACGGCGGCGCGTTGCTTGGTGGGCAAGGTCGCGCAGAGCGTCCAGACCGCGTCCTGCTCCGCCTGCGCCTCCGCGTGATCCGGACCGGCCGAGCCGCCGCCTGGACCCGGCGACTCCGCTGCCGGATCGGCGGTCGGCGTCTCCCGGCGGAGGAACCTGCGCCACCGGGAGATGTCGGCGTTCACGATCGACCGGCGGACGTAGGCCTCGGGGTCCTGACCACGACAGATCCGGGTCCACCGCGAGTACGCGGCGATCAGCGCGTCCTGCACGGCTTCCTCGGCGCGAGCGTGGTCGCGCGTGAGCAGGTACGCGAACCGCAACAGCGCGGCACCCCGTTGCGCCACCCACTCGTCGAAGTCGGGCGTTTCCATCCGGCACCTCCCACCCTTATCCACGCTGGCGGGCGGCCGGACGTTGCAAGCCTCAGTCGGCCTCGGAGATGGCCGGGGTCGGCAGCGCGAGCTTCTCGTCCGGCTTGGCGCTCAGTACGTCGTCCACGTAGGACCGCGCCGCCTCCATCGTGTCGATCTCGTGGCCGGCCTGCTCGGACAGGAACCAGCGGTGTTCGAGCACCTCGTGGAAGACCTCGGCGGGCTCGAGCTTGCGCTTCAGGTCGCGCGGGACCAGGCGGACGACCGGTTCGAAGACCTCGGTCAGCCACTCGTGCGCGACGATCTCCTCGTCCTCGTTCTGCTGGTCGGTCGAGGCGGCGTAGGAGTCCAGGTCGTTCAGCAGCCGGCGGGCCTGGTTCTCCTCGACGTCCAGGCCGGTCAGCCGGAGCAGCCGGCGCGAGTGGTGGCCGGCGTCCACGACCTTCGGCTGGATCCGGATCTGGCTGCCGTCCCAGTCGGTGATGATGTCGATCTCGGCGACATCGAAGCCGAGGTCGTTCAGCCGCCGGATCCGCGAGTCCAGCCGGTGGATCTCGTCGGTGGCGAACTCCTCGGGTGCGGTCAGCTCCGCCCACAGCGCGTCGTACCGGTCGTTGATCGACTGGACCGTCTCCTGCGGATCGATGTCCGGGTCGAGCAGGCCGCCCTCCTGCAGGTCGAGGAGCTCGCCGAACAGGTTGATCTCGGCGGTGTACAGGTCGTGCGCGCGCTGCCCGTCGGAGATGTCCTGGTGCAGCTCGCCGGTCTCGGCATCCACCAGGTACGCCGCGAATGCGCCGGCGTCCCGGCGGAACAACGTGTTGGACAGCGAGCAGTCACCCCAGAAGAACCCGAGCAGATGCAGCCGCACGATCAGCGCGACCAGGGCGTCGATCAGCCGGTTGACGGTGTCCGGCCGGAGCGTGCTGGAGAACAGCGCGCGGTAGGGCAGCGAGAACTGCAGGTGCCGGGTGATCAGGATCGAGTCGATCGGCTCGCCGTCGCGGTCCAGCCGGTCCGTGATCACGCCGACGGGCTCGACCGAGGGCGCCTCCAGCCGCTCCAGGTCGCGCAGCAGCCGGTACTCGTGCATCGCGAGATGTTCGAGGACCTCCTTGATCGCGTACACAGTGCCGTTGACCCGGACGAACCGGACGACATGCCGCGAGATACCGCGCGGCAGCGCGACCAGTTGGTCCTCGGGCCAGTCCTCCAGCGGCACATCCCACGGAAGCGACAGCAGACCGGTGTCCGGGCGAGTGGCGACGAATCGGGGCACGACGCCCAGTCTGTCAGGAATCCTGAGGCTTCAGCGAGGTACGTAAGTCGTTGCAAGAATTTGCGTGATGTGGCGTAGAGTTTGCGTCATGACACGACGACTTGCAGAGGTGGCCAAGAAGGTCGGCGTCAGTGAAGCCACCGTGAGCCGGGTCCTGAACGGGAAGCCCGGAGTGTCCGAGGCGACCCGGGAAGCGGTGCTCACCGCGCTGGACGTGCTGGGGTACGAGCGTCCCACGCAGCTGCGCGGCGATCGCGCGAGGCTGGTCGGGCTGGTGCTGCCGGAGTTGCAGAACCCGATCTTTCCCGCGTTCGCCGAGGTCGTCGGTGGCGCGCTCGCGCAGCAAGGTTTCACCTCCTTGCTCTGCACCCGGACGCTCGGCGGGGTGTCCGAGGCCGACTACGTGGATCTGCTCCTGCAGCAGCAGGTGTCCGGGGTCGTCTTCGCCGGCGGGTTCTATGCGCAGGCCGACGCGCCGCATCAGCACTACGAGCTGATCCAGGAGCGCAAGCTGCCGACCGTGCTGGTGAACGCGGCCGTCGACCACCTCGGCTTCCCGCAGGTGTCGTCGGACGACGTCGTCGCCGCGGAGATGGCGATCGGGCACCTGCGCGCGCTCGGTCACCGCCGGATCGGGATGGTGCTCGGGCCGCGCGACCACATCCCGTCGCGGCGGAAGCTGGACGCGTTCCTCGCCTCGGAGGAGGCGGACCCGGACCTGGTCGAGCACACGATGTTCTCGCTCGAGGGCGGGCACGCGGCCGCGACCCGGCTGGTCAACAACGGCGTCACCGGCATCGTCTGCGCCAGTGACATCCTCGCCCTCGGCGCCATCCGCGCGGTCCGCCGGGCCGGCCTCTCCGTCCCCGACGAGGTCTCGGTGATCGGGTACGACGACTCCGCGATGATGAACTGCACCGACCCGCCCCTGACCACCGTCCGCCAGCCGATCGATGCGATGGGCCGGGCCGCAGTCGACATGCTGGTCGCGCTGATCGAGCGGGCCGCCGTACCCGCCGACGAACTGCTCTTCGAGCCCGAGCTGGTGGTCCGGGCCTCCACCGCCCGCGCTCGGATCTGACCCACCCCACTCCGCAGCCGCTGACCGGTCCCTCGGTCGGCGGCTGCTGTCGTGTGCGCGCAGCGCCCACCTTCCCATCTAAAGTCACGATTTTGCAATCTCAAATCGAAGTATTGCGCGACGGTGTCGAGTTGCCTACGGTGTCCGCAAGATCGAGGGAGAGGGTGGATCGATGAGGACAACGCGCCGCGGGCTCAGCCTGGTGTTGGTGGTGGGACTCGGGCTGGTGGCCGCGTCCTGCGGATCGGGGGAGGCGAAGAAACCGGCCGCCGAGGGATCGGCGGACGGGCCGGTGACGATCACGGTCGGCTGCCAGCCGCCGAAGAGCAATCCGAAGGAACGCACGGCCTGGGACGCGGATGTGGCCGCCTTCCAGAAGCAGCATCCGAACATCACCATCCAGAGCAAGGACGCGTTCCCCTGCATCAACCCGGACACCTTCCAGGCGAAGCTGGCCGGCGGCACCCAGGAGGACGTCTTCTACGTCTACTACACCGACGTCCAGAAGATCATCAAAGCCAAGCAGGCCGCGGACATCAGCCAGTACGTCGGCAGCGTCGGCGCGGTCAAGGACCTGCGTCCCGACGTGATGGGCGTGTTCAAGGACGGCGACAAGACCTACGGCCTGCCGCGCAACAACTACAACATGGGCCTGGTCTACAACCGCAAGCTGTTCACCCAGGCCGGCCTGAACCCGGACAGCCCGCCGAAGACCTGGTCCGAGGTGCAGGAAGCCGCGAAGAAGATCGCCGCACTCGGCGCCGGGTACGTCGGCTATGGCGAGTACTCGGCCGGTAACACCGGTGGCTGGCACTTCGCCGCCTCGCTCTACGCCCGCGGCGGCTCGATGGTCAGCGACGACGGCAAGACCGCCGCGTTCAACAGCCCCGAAGGCAAGGCGGTGCTGGAGAACCTGAAGAAGATGCGCTGGGACGACAACTCGATGGGCACCAAGCAGCTCCTCCAGTGGGAGGACCTGATGCGCATGATGGGTGGGGGCAAGCTCGGCATGATGATCGGCGCGCCGGACGTCGTGCAATCGGTGAACAACGACTTCAAGGGCAAGTTCGAGGACTACGGCGTCACCGCCGTACCGGAGTCCGACGGCAAGGCGTCGCTGAGTGGTGGCGACGGCTACATGTTCAACCCGAAGGCGACGCCGGAGAAGATCAAGGCTGGTCTGCTCTGGCTGCAGTTCCACGAGCTGACGCCGGGCCAGGGCCAGTTCAACTACGCACGGTCCAAGGAACAGGGCCGTCCGGTCGGGCTGCCGATCCCGGACCTGTACGGCGACTCCGCACCGGGTAAGGAGGTCGTTGCCCTGCGCACGCAGTACGCGACGGTCCCGGTCGACCACTTCGCGCCGTACGTCGCCGCGCAGCCGAACATCACCAACAAGCTCGAACCGCCGAAGGCGCAGGAGCTGTACGCCGTCCTCGACGTGGCGATGTCCGCGGTGCTGACCCGCAAGGACGCCGACATCGACAAGCTGCTGTCCGACGCGGAGAGCAAGGCCAACAAGATCCTGGCCAAGAACGCCTGATGGCTGTTACCGACCAGCAGGTCCGTCGTCCCCACGCAGTGGGGGCGACGGACCCGCGATCACCGGACGACCACGGCGCTCTGCGCCGGGCGGTTGGGCGCAACCTCACTGCCTACGGGTTTCTCTGCGGTGCATTGATCTGTTTTGCCTTGTTTTCCTGGTATCCGATGATTCGAGAGGTGGTTCTGAGTTTTCAGCAGAACAACTTCGTGGATCCTGGGGTGTGGGTCGGGTTCGACAACTTCCGGACGGTGATCGAGGACCCGGCGTTCCGGTCGGCGTGGTTGAACACGGCCGCGTTCAGCGCGCTCGCGCTGGTCATCGGGTATGCGGTCCCCTTCGTGCTGGCCGTCGTACTCAACGAGCTCAGGCACGCGAAGGCCTACCTGAGGTTCGTCGTCTACCTGCCGGTGATGCTCCCGCCGGCGGTCGCCGTACTGCTGTTCAAGTGGTTCTACGACCCCGGCAACGGCCTGTTCAACCAGGTGCTCGACGTCTTCCACCTCCCGCCGCTGAGCTGGCTGGACTCCACGAGTACGGCGCTCGTCAGCCTCGTGCTCGTGTCGACCTGGATGAACCTCGGCACCGGCACGCTGATCTACCTGGCCGCGCTGCAGAGCATCCCCGGCGACCTCTACGAATCCGCCGAGCTCGACGGCGCCGGTCTGTTCCGGCGCGTCTGGCACGTGACGGTCCCGCAGACCAAGCTGATCCTGCTGGTGATGCTGCTCCTGCAGATCGTCGCGACCATGCAGGTGTTCATCGAGCCGTACCTGCTGACCGGCGGCGGCCCGGAGAACGCGACCGTCACGGTCGCCTACCTGATGTACCAGTACGCCTTCAACTTCGGCGACTTCGGCGGCGGCAGCGCCCTCGGCCTGATGCTGATGATCGTGCTGCTGGTGTTCTCCACCGTCTACCTGCGGGTCTCGCGCGAGGAGGACGCCCGATGAGGACTCTGGTGTCGCCCCTCTCACTCCGGACTCCGAGAGGACGAGTGGTCTACTGGACCACGCTGGTCGTCGTCGTGATCGGATTCACCGGCGCCTTCGTGTTCCCGCTGTACTGGATGGTGACCGGCGCGCTGAAGTCACCGGACGAGATCGCCCAGATCCCGCCGAGCTTCTTCCCCAAGCATGTCGACTTCGGGGTCTACAAGGACGCCTGGGACCAACTCCAGCTCGGGATCTTCCTGAAGAACACCGTCTTGTACGCCGGTGGCGCGTGGCTGTTCACGCTCGCGGTGGACGTGACCGCGGCGTACGCGTTGTCGAAGCTCCGCCCGTTCTTCGGCAAGCTGATCCTCGGCGCGATGCTGGCGACCCTGATGATCCCACCGATGGTCCTGCTGCTGCCGACGTACCTCGTGGCGAAGGACCTGCCGATCTTCCACGCCAGTCTGCTGAACACACCCTGGGCGATCTGGTTGCCGGCGGCAGCGAACGGGTTCTTCGTCTTCCTGCTCAAGCGGTTCTTCGACTCGATCCCGCGCGAACTGCTGGAGGCCGCGGAGATCGACGGCGCGTCGCCGCTGCGGATCCTCTGGTCGATCGTGCTGCCGGTGTCGAGGCCGATCCTCGGGGTGGTGTCGATCCTGTCCGTGGTGACGGTGTGGAAGGACTTCGTCTGGCCGCTGCTGGTGCTGCCGGAGACCGACAAGATGTCGATCAGTGTCGGCATCGCGTCGCTGTCCGCACAGATGCCGCAGAACGTGCTGATCGCCTCACTGGTGATCGCCAGCCTCCCCACCATCCTCGTGTTCTTCATCTTCCAGCGGAGCATCATGGCCGGGCTCACCGCCGGAAGCCTGAAAGGTTAAGGAGATTCGATGGCCGACGAATGGTGGCGTGGAGCTGCGATCTACCAGGTCTATCTGCGGAGTTTCGCGGACGGGAACGGGGACGGGATCGGCGATCTGGCCGGGCTTCGGCAGCGGTTGCCGTACCTGGCCGAGCTCGGCGTGGACGCGATCTGGCTGAACCCGTGGTACCCGTCCCCGATGGCCGACGGCGGGTACGACGTCGCCGACTACCGCGCGATCGACCCGGCCTTCGGCACGCTGGCCGAGGCCGAGGCGTACATCGCGGAGGCGCACGCGCTGAACATCCGCACGATCATCGACATCGTGCCCAACCACGGCTCCGATCAGCAGGACTGGTTCGTCGAGGCGCTGCGGGCCGGCCCGGGCTCACCCGAGCGGGAGCGGTTCATCGTCCGGCCAGGTCGCAGTGACCAGCCGCCGAACGACTGGCAGTCGATCTTCAACGGCCCGGCCTGGACGCAGGTCGAGGACGGCGAGTGGTACCTGCACCTGTTCGCCCCCGAGCAGCCGGACTTCAACTGGCGCAATCCCGAGGTGGTCGAGGAGTTCCACGACATCCTCAGGTTCTGGCTGGATCGTGGCGTCGACGGGATCCGGATCGACAGTGCCGCCGTACTGTTCAAGGATCTGGACAGCGTCGAGGAGTCGTACACCGACCACGACGAGGTGCACGACGTCTACCGCGGCTGGCGGCAGATCACCGACTCGTACGACGCCCGGTTCCTGGTCGGCGAGATGTGGATGCCGGACCAGGAGCGGTTCGCGCTGTACCTGCGGCCGGACGAGATGCACACGGCGTTCAACTTCGACTTCCTGTCCCGCCCGTGGGAGGCCGGCGAGCTGAAGGCGTCGATCGATCTCACGCTGTCGACCCACGTCCCGATCGGCGCGCCGCCGACCTGGGTGCTGTCCAACCACGACGTCACCCGGCCGGTGACGAAGTACGGGCGCCCGGACACCTCGTTCTCGCACCAGGACCGCAAGCACGGCATGCGCACGGACCTCGTCCTCGGCGAACGCCGCGCCCGGGCCGCAGCTCTGCTCGCCATGGCCCTCCCTGGCGGTTTGTACGTCTACCAGGGGGAAGAGCTCGGCCTTCCGGAAGTCGAGAACCTGCCCGACGAGCTCCTCCAGGACCCCATCTTCACCCGCTCGGGCGGCACCGACCGCGGCCGGGATGGTTGCCGCGTCCCCCTACCGTGGTCCGGCAAGGAGCCGCCGTTCGGCTTCGGCGCCGGCTCCACCTGGCTCCCGCAACCCGCCGACTGGAAGAACCTCACCGTTGAGTCCCAGCACGACGACCAGAACTCGATGCTCACCCTCTACCGCACCGGCCTGAAGCTCCGCCGCGCCCACCTGGGAGATGGATCGCTCAGCTGGCTCGACTCGCCACCTGATGTCCTCACCTTCCAGCGGGAGAACCTGGCCTGCGTGACCAACTTGAGCGCCGAGCCTGTCGACCTGCCGCCGCACGAGGAGGTGCTGCTGACCAGCATCCCCCTCGACGACGGCCGGCTTCCGAGCGACGCGACCGCTTGGATCCGCTGATGCGGGGAAACAAACCTGCGTCAGCCGACGGCAGATTCAGGGGATTGTTGCAACGCCTGATTGTTGGAGGGTGTTGTGATGGGGCGGAAGTTGTCCGAGGTGCGG
>NZ_JBSXMZ010000058.1:0-15281 GCF_054073265.1 Kribbella sp. CWNU-51 | reverse complement strand
AGTGGTCGAGTCAGGACGACCACTGCGGGGGACCACACCCATCATCCTCACTGTGAGTGGTGCGCGTCCGGTCCGTGGCGCGGCATCACCAGACCCGCCACCGCCGCCCGGCCGGGGTGTGGCGGACTTGCAGGCCATCACAATCGCCGAGACGCCGCGGTCGTCGGTGGGAGGCCTTCGTCGTCGCCTCGTTGTGATGGCCTGGCGATCCGGTCGACGGCACGGGCAACACCCACGGAACCGACCGGAGCGCCCGATATCCCCACGATTGATAGCTTCTCTCCTCGGACAACGGTGGAGAACACAGCACGCGCCCGGATATCCGGGCAGCGTCAGGGGTGGCGCGGCCTGCGGCGCCGTCGTCTGACGGGCGGGCCTGCGAACACCACGTCGGGGCCTTGAACACCCCACGACCTGTCCCAGGCCCCGACAACCTGTCCCAAGCCCCCACGCGTGCCCGAAGTCCTCGCCGACGCACGCCGTCTCACCGCGGTTGCCGCACGCCGCCTCCCCGAGGCCCCCGTACGCCGCCGTGCCTCCGCCCGTCCTGGGGCCCCGTATGCCCGCCGTACCGCCGCCCGTCCTGGGGCGCCCTCGTACGCCCGCCGTGCCGCCGCCCGTCCTGGCCGTCGTACCGCCGCCTCACCCTGGCCGTCGCACCGCCGCCTCACCCGGCCGAGGTATGGCTCCGTCGCCGCCGACTCGTACGCGCCAGGTGGTGGTCGGCGGCCGACTTTGTGCACCGTTGACGCGTCGTGGCGGGCTTGGCGCGGATTCGGTGCACGAAGTGAGGCGGGCCGGCGGCGACAGGAGATCCCTCGGGCGGCGGAGGTGTGGGGTGGGCTACAGGTCCAGGACGAGCATGATCTCGTCGCGGTAGTCGTCGTCGTCGACGCGGACCGCGTGTGGGTGGCGGCCGACGACCCGGTAGCCGAGGGGTTCGTAGAACTGCTCGAGGCCGAGGCCGTCGCGGATGGTCAGCTGGAGTTGTTCCAGGCCGAGATCCACGGCCGAGCCGCGTAGGCCTTCCATCAGCACGCGGCCGGCGCCGTTGCCCTGGTGCTGCGGATGGACCATCACCCGCAGCACCGTGCGCCAATGCGCCTGTAGCGCGCTGCCGCGATCCACCAGCAGGCCCATCCCGGCGTACCGCTCGCCCGTGTGCAGCACGCCGAGCAGATCCAGACCGGCCGCGACCCGGCCGGGCGCCACGTCGAGAGTCTCCGCGACCAGCTCGACCGGGGCGGGTGGTGTGAACCCGACCGCGCCGCCGGCATCGGTGGCCGCGATCCAGGTGTCCAGCAGATCCGCCCGCAAGCCCGGATCCAGCGCGTCGTCCGGTTCCACCACCAGGTACTTCACGGTACCTCCATCTGCGACTGAGTTGCAGATAGTCTAAGGCTCCAGGTCACGCAGACCCGGGACCGCGCTCGGGTCATCTCAGGTGATCTATCGCCGACGGCACGGCACCTCGCCCGCACGTGAGTACGCCGATGCACCGCACCGAGCACCTGCTCGCTGCGGCGCTGGATCACCTGAGATGACCCAGCTTGTCCGGGTTGCGGATCAGGTAGAGCTCGGTGATCAGTTCGTCGGTGGTCTCCAGGAACGCGACCGTGTCCGGCTCGTCGTCGAAGTACGCGACGAACGCGGTGTCGTCGTTCAGCGTGGCCATCCGGATCTCGAAGTTCGGGTTCTCCGCGATGACCGCGAACAGCCAGCGGGCGATCTTCTCCGGGCCGTGGATCGGGCGCAGCGCGGCCCGCTTCTTGCCGCCGCCGTCGCTGATCAGTACGGCGTCCGGCGCGAGCAGCGACACGACCTGGTCGAAGTCGCCGGAGCCGGCTGCCGCCATGAACCGCATCGTGAGCTCGTTGTGCCGCGCCTTGTCGACGTGATGCCGCGGCTGGCGCGCGTGCACGTGCTCGCGGGCCCGGTGCGCGAGCTGCCGGACCGCGCTCTCCGACCGGCCGAGGGTGTCAGCGATCTCGTCGTACGGGAGATCGAACACCTCACGCAAAACGAACGTGGCCCGCTCGAGCGGCGAGAGCGTCTCGAGGACGACCAGCATCGCCATGCTGACGGAGTCGGCCATCTCCACGGCGGCCGCAGGGTCGTCGTTCGACGCGAGGGCCGGGCTGATCGGCTCGGGCAGCCACGGTCCGACGTACTGCTCCCGCCGCGCCTTCTGCTCGCGCAGCCGGTTGAGCGCGAGCCGCGTGGTGATGCGGATCAGGTACGCGCGGACGTCGCGGATGTCGGCGTGGTCGATGGCAGCCCAGCGCAGCCAGGCCTCCTGGACCACATCCTCCGCGTCGCTGACACTGCTGACCACGCGGTACGCCGCTCCGACCAGGACGGCCCGGTGTTCGTCGAACTCCCGGGCCAGCTGCTCGTCGTTCACCGGACCGGCCTCAGCTCGCAGAACTCCTTGAAGCCCTGGCTGGTCAGGCCGAGGGCGGCGTTGACGCGGGAGCGGTAGTTCTCCAGCGAAACCAGCGCGGTCAGCTCGACCAGCTGCTCGTCGGTCAGGTCCTGGCGCAGCCGCTCGACCTGCTCGTCGGTGACCTCCGGCGGGGTCGCTGTCATCGCCTCGGCGTAGTCCATCACCGCGCGCTCCAGATCCGTGTAGACGTCGCTGTCCCGCCACCCTGGCACATTGCGCAGCTTGACCGGGTCGACACCCTGGTGGTGGAACTCCCAGTAGCCGAAGTCCATGCACCAACTGCACCCGATCCGCGCCGACACCACCATTACTGCCACTGCCTTGAGCCCGGGATCCAGCGCCTTCCAGCGCGCCGCCGTCCCCTCCAGCAGCAGTGTCGACACCAGCACCCTGCGGTTGTGCAGTGCGACCTTCCCGGGATCCGGCACCTTCCCGTACTTCCGCCGGCTGCCCCATTCCGCCAACCGCACAAACCAGGTCCGCTCATGCTCCAGCCCGATCCGAGCCATCAAACCCCACCTCCAGGTCGTCGTCCCCCTCCCGGACACGCCCCACCGGCCGCCTGTGACATGAGCTGAGTCACACCGTGACCGGAGCATCGATGGTTGAGTGATAGGTGGTGACACACCCGCGATTGGATATTCTTCCGGTTCGTGGCATACTCATTCATATGAGTGTGAAGGTGGCGGTGGCCGGGGCCAGTGGCTATGCGGGCGGTGAGCTGCTGCGGTTGCTGAGCGGCCACCCGCAGGTCGAGATCGGCGCACTGACCGCCGCAGCGAGTGCCGGTACGGCGCTCGGCGAGCACCACCCGCACCTCGTGCCGCTGGCCGGGCGCACCCTGGTCGAGACCACGGCGGAGACGCTGGCCGGTCACGACGTGGTGTTCCTGGCCCTGCCGCACGGACAGTCCGCCGGAATCGCCGAGCAACTCGGCGAGGACGTCACCGTGATCGACTGCGGCGCGGACTTCCGGCTGACCGAGGCCGAGGCGTGGGTCGAGTTCTACGGCGGTGAGCACGCCGGCTCCTGGCCGTACGGACTTCCGGAGCTCCCGGGGCAGCGGGACAAGCTCCGCGGTTCGCACCGGGTCGCTGTACCGGGGTGTTATCCGACCGTCTCCACGCTCGCCCTGCTGCCCGCCGTACAGAACGGCCTCGTCGATCCCGGCCAGCTGGTGGTTGTCGCGGTCAGCGGGACGTCGGGCGCGGGCAAGGCGCCGAAGCCGCACCTGCTCGGCGCCGAGGTGATGGGGTCGGCCTCCGCGTACGGCGTCGGCGGGGTCCACCGGCATACCCCGGAGATCGAGCAGAACCTCACGCCGTACGCCGAGCTGCCGGTGAGCGTCTCCTTCACCCCGGTGCTCGTGCCGATGTCCCGCGGCATCCTTGCCACCTGCAGCGCACCGGTTGCCGACGGCACCGATCTGGCGACGCTGCGGCAGGCCTACGAGGATGCCTACCGCAACGAGCCGTTCGTGCACGTGCTGCCCGAAGGACAGTGGCCGCAGACGCAGGCCACCCTCGGCGCGAACACCGTGCAGCTGCAGCTCGCCCTCGACCCCCGCACCGGCCGCGCCGTCATCGTGGCCGCGATGGACAACCTCACCAAGGGCACCGCCGGCGGAGCCGTGCAGTGCATGAACCTGGCCGTCGGTCTCGACGAGACCCTGGCCCTTCCCCTCGTAGGAGTAGCCCCGTGACCGTAGCAGTCACCCCGGACACCCAAGTCGATCGGAGCGCCGGGGTCACAGCGCCGGCCGGCTTCCGTGCGGCCGGGGTGATCGCCGGGATCAAACCGGCCGGCACGCCGGACCTCACCGTCGTGGTCAACGACGGCCCGCACGATGTGGCCGCCGGTGTCTTCACCACCAACAAGGTGAAGGCCGCGCCCGTGCTCTGGTCCCAGCAGGTCCTGACCGCCGGCAAGCTGAAGGCCGTCGTCCTGAACTCCGGCGGCGCCAACGCCTGCACCGGACCCGAGGGCTTCCAGGACACGCACCAGACCGCGGAGAAGCTGGCCGAGGTGCTCGGCCTCGGCGCGGCCGAGATCGGGGTCTGCTCGACTGGCCTGATCGGCGAGCGGCTGCCGATGGACAAACTCATCCCCGGCATCGATGCGGCCGTGGATGCGCTGGGCAACGGTCCCGAGCACGGGCTGGCCGCGGCAACTGCGGTGATGACGACCGACAACGTGCCGAAGCAGGCTGTGCTGAAGCACCCGGCCGGCTGGAGTATCGGCGGGTTCGCGAAGGGTGCCGGGATGTGCGCGCCGAACATGGCGACGATGCTCAGCGTCATCACCACCGACGCCGTACTCGACCAGCCGCACCTGGACCACGCGCTGCGGAACGCGGTCGGCAAGACCTTCAACCGGCTCGACGTCGACGGGGGAACATCGACCAACGACACCGTTCTGCTGTTGAGCTCGGGCGCGTCCGAGGTGAGCGTCAGTCCGGAGGCGTTCGAGGCCGCGCTGACGGTGCTGGCCGACGACCTGGTGAAGCAACTGCAGGCGGATGCCGAGGGCGTCACCAAGCACGTCAGCATCACCGTGCAGGGCGCGGCGACCGAGGCGGAGGCGCTGGCCGCCGCGAAGGTCGTTGCTGAGGACAACCTCTGCAAGACGGCGTTCTTCGCCTCCGATCCGAACTGGGGACGGATCGCGATGGCGGTGGGCAACGCCCCGACCGCGTTCGACCCGTCGTTGCTCGACATCACCTTGAACGGCGCGCCGGTCTGCGTTGCCGGTGACAAGGGTGTCGACCGGTCCGAGGCGGACCTGAGCGGCCTGGAGATCGACGTACTGATCGACCTGCACGCCGGCCCGGCGTCGGCCACGGTGCTCACCACCGACTTGTCGCACGGGTACGTCGAAGAGAACTCGGCGTACGCGTCATGAGTCTGACCACGACGCACGCGCAGGCAGTCGAGAAGGCCGCGGTCCTGACCGAGGCCCTGCCCTGGCTGAAGGAGTTCCACGGCAAGACGGTCGTGGTGAAGTACGGCGGGAACGCCATGGTGGACGAGGAACTCAAGCGTGCGTTCGCCGAGGACATCGTGTTCCTCCGGTACAGCGGCGTCCGGGTCGTCGTGGTGCACGGCGGCGGCCCGCAGATCAGCGACATGCTCGGCCGGCTCGGCATCGACAGCGAGTTCCGCGGCGGACTGCGGGTCACCACGCCAGAGGCGATGGACGTCGTCGGCATGGTCCTGGTCGGCAAGGTCGGCCGCGAATTGGTCGGTCTGCTCAATGCACACGGTCCGTTCGCCGTCGGCATGTCTGGTGAGGATGCCGGCTTGTTCACCGCGGAGCGTCGGACGGCGATCGTCGACGGCGAGTCGGTCGACATCGGGCTGGTCGGGGACGTGGTCGACGTACGACCGGAGGCGGTGATCGACCTGATCGACGCCGGCCGGATCCCGGTCGTGTCGACGATCGCGCCGGACGAGGACGGCCAGGCGCACAACGTGAACGCCGACACCGCGGCCGCCGCGCTGGCGGTCGCGCTCGGCGCCGAGAAGCTGGTCGTGCTGACCGACGTGGCCGGGGTGTACCGGAACTGGCCGGACAGCGACGAGATCATCACCCAGATCGACGCGGCCGAGCTCGCCGAGTTGCTGCCGTCGCTCGCGTCCGGCATGGTGCCCAAGATGGAGGCCTGCTTGCGCGCGGTGGAGTCGGGCGTGTCCCGGGCGACCGTGATCGACGGCCGGGTGCCGCACTCTTTGCTGCTGGAGATCTTCACCGACGCCGGAAGTGGAACCCAGGTGATTCCGTCATGACCGAACTGCTGACCGTCGACGGCACGCAGAATGCTCTCACCGAGCGGTACACGAGTGCGCTGATGAACACCTTCGGTGCGCCGAAGCGGGTGCTGGTCCGCGGTGAGGGCGCCTACCTGTGGGATGCCGATGGCAACAAGTACCTCGACCTGCTCGGCGGACTCGCGGTGAACTGCCTCGGCCACGCGCACCCGTTCGTGGTGTCCGCCGTGACTTCGCAACTCGCCACCCTCGGCCATGTCTCGAACTTCTTCGCGTCGGCGCCGCAGATCGCGCTGGCCGAGAAGCTGCTCGGCCTGTTCGATGCCCCCGGCAAGGTGTTCTTCACCAACTCCGGCACCGAGGCGAACGAGGCGGCGTTCAAGATCACCCGTCGTACCGGGCGGACCAAGATCGTCTCGACCGTCGGTGCCTTCCACGGGCGGACCATGGGCGCGCTCGCGGTCACCTGGAAACCGGCGTACCGGGAGGCCTTCGCGCCACTGCCCGGCGACGTGGAGTTCGTCCCGTACGGCGATGTGGCCGCGCTGGCCGCGGCTGTCGACGACGAGACCGCGGCCGTCGTGCTCGAGCCGATGCAGGGGGAGAACGGGGTCGTCGTACCGCCGGCCGGGTATCTGCAGGCGGCGCGGCGGATCACGTCGGAGCACGGCGCGTTGCTGTGGCTCGACGAGATCCAGACCGGGATTGGCCGGACGGGGACCTGGTTCGCGTTCGAGCCGGAGGGGATCACGCCGGACCTGGTGACCGTCGCGAAGGGCCTCGGCGCCGGGATCCCGATCGGTGCGTGTATCGGGCTGGGCGCGGCCGCGGACTTGTTGCAGCCGGGCAACCACGGGACGACTTTCGGCGGCAACCCGGTCGCGGCGATCGCGGGTCTCGCCGTCCTGACGGTGATCGAGCGGGACGGGCTGCTCGCCCAGGTGAATGCCGTCGGCAACCACCTCGCGTCGTCGATCATCGCGCTCGACCATCCGCTGATCGCGGGCGTGCGCGGTCGTGGGATGCTGCTGGCGATCGAGTTGACCCAGCCGGTGTCGGACCAGGTCGCCGCGCTGGCGCTGGCCGCCGGGTTCGTGATCAACAATCCGATTCCGGACGCGTTGCGGCTGGCGCCGCCGTACATCCTGAGCAAAGCTGACGCTGATACTTTCGTCGCGGCCCTCCCGGGCCTGCTGGACCAAGTGGAGACCAGATGACAGTGCTTTCTGCCGGGCCTTCGGCGCCGGCAGGGTCATGGGGCTTTGACTCCCGCCCTTCCCTCGTCGCTCCAGTCGCTTCGCTCCCTCCGCTCCTCAGTCCAGGCCGGGAGGCCCCATGACCAGGCACTTCTTGCGTGATGATGACCTCAGTCCGGTCGAGCAGGACGAGGTGCTGACGCTGGCTGAGCAACTGAGGACGGATCGGTACGGGCACCAGCCGCTGGCTGGGCCGCAGACCGTCGCGGTGATCTTCGACAAGAACTCCACCCGGACCCGGATCTCGTTCACGGTCGGCATCACCGAGCTGGGCGGCTTACCGATGGTCATCGACGCGCAGAGTTCGCATCTGGGGCGCGGTGAGCCGATCGCGGACACCGCGCGGGTGCTGGAGCGGCAGGTAGCGGCGATCGTCTGGCGGACGTCCGGGCAGACCCGCATCGAGGAAATGGCGGGGGCCTCGCGGGTGCCGGTGATCAACGGGCTGACCGATGAGTTCCACCCGTGCCAGATCCTCGCCGACCTGCAGACCGTGCGGCAGCACAAGGGATCGACCGCCGGGCTGAAGCTGGTCTACCTGGGTGATGGTGCCAACAACATGTCGCACTCCTATCTGCTCGGTGGTGCGACGGCCGGGATGCATGTGGTCATCGGCTCGCCGGCCGCCTACCAGCCGGATCCGGCCATCATGGCTCGTGCGGCCGAGATCGCGGCGTCGACCGGAGGCTCGGTCGGTTGGACGGCGGATCCGGTGGCGGCGGCCGACGCCGCCGACGTGGTGGCCACGGACGCATGGGTGTCGATGGGGCACGAAGCCCAGGTCGCCGAGCGGGCGGAGCCGTTCGTCCCCTACGCGGTGACCGAGCAACTGATGGCGAAGGCGAACTCCGACGCGATCGTGCTGCACTGTCTGCCTGCCTATCGCGGCAAGGAGATCGAGGCGGCCGTGATCGACGGACCGCAGTCGGTCGTCTGGGACGAGGCCGAGAACCGCCTGCACGCGCAGAAGGCACTGCTGTCCTGGCTGCTGGCAAGGAGCTTCTCAGCATGAACGTCGCCGTACCGACGACGAAGACTGCGCGTCAGCAGCGGATCGTCGATCTGCTCGGGCGGCAGCCGGTGCGCTCGCAGACCGAGCTGGCCGACCTGCTCGCGGCGTCCGGCCTCGTCGTCGGCCAGGCCACGCTGTCCCGCGACCTGGTCGAGATCGGCGCGGTGAAGGTCCGCGACTCGTCCGGCCAGCTCGTGTACGCCGTACCCGGTGAAGGCGGCGACCGCACGCCGCGAGCCGGCGAGGCCGCCGCCTTCGAAGCCCGCCTGGGCCGAGTGGCGTCGGAGCTGCTGGTGAGCGCCGAGGGCAGCGCCAACCTGGTGATCCTGCGAACCCCGCCGGGGGCGGCCCAGTACTTCGCGTCGGCGATCGACCACGTGGGACTGGACGACGTCCTCGGCACCATCGCCGGCGACGACACTGTCATGGTCGTCTCCCGCAACCCCACCGGCGGCGAGGCCCTCGCGGCCCGCTTCCTGGGCCTGGCCGAACGCGCCGACACCAAGCCGGACCACACGGTCGTACCCCTCAAGGACCTGACCGGCGATTGACTGGCAGCCCGGCCTGGCCACCCGCCGTCAGCCGCCCACTCCGAAGCCAAGTAGAGGAAATGTGAAATGAGTACGGGAGAAAGCGCTGCCCTGTGGGGCGGGCGGTTTGCGGGCGGGCCGGCGGATACGTTGGCGGCGTTGAGCAAGTCGACCCAGTTCGATTGGCGGCTGGCGCCGTACGACGTCGCGGGGTCGAAGGCGCATGCGAAGGTGCTCCACCGAGCGGGACTGCTGACGGACGAGGATCTGGAGAAGATGCTCGCCGGGCTGGATGAGCTGCTGGCCGACGTACTCGCGGGGCGCTTCCTGCCCGCCGAGGGCGACGAGGACGTGCACACGGCGCTCGAGCGCGGGCTGCTCGACCTGCTGGGGGCCGAGCTGGGTGGGCGGTTGCGTGCCGGGCGGTCGCGGAACGACCAGGTCGCCACGCTGTTCAAGGGCTACCTGCGTGAGCACGGCCGGATCATCAGCCGGCTGCTGCTGGAGCAGGTGAGCACGCTCGCCGAGCAGGCCGAGAAGCACCTCGGGGTCGCCATGCCGGGCCGGACCCACTTGCAGCACGCGCAGCCGGTCCTGCTCTCGCATCACCTGCTCGCGCATGCCTGGCCGCTGATCCGCGACCTCGACCGGCTGGCCGACTGGGACGCCCGCGTCGCCGCGGACTCGCCGTACGGATCCGGTGCGCTGGCGGGCAGCTCGCTGGGGCTGGACCCGCAGTTCGTCGCGACCGAACTCGGCTTCACCAACTCCTCGGCGAACTCGATCGACGGGACCGCGTCCCGCGACTTCGTCGCCGAGTTCGCGTTCGTCACCGCGCAGATCGGGGTCGACCTGTCCCGGCAGGCCGAGGAGGTGATCATCTGGGCGACGAAGGAGTTCGGCTTCGTCGAGCTGGACGACGCGTTCTCGACCGGGTCGAGCATCATGCCGCAGAAGAAGAACCCGGACATCGCCGAGCTCGCCCGCGGCAAGGCCGGCCGGCTGATCGGCAACCTCAGCGGCCTGCTCGCGACACTGAAGGCGCAGCCGCTGGCGTACAACCGGGATCTGCAGGAGGACAAGGAGCCGGTCTTCGACTCCATCGACACGCTCGAGGTGCTGCTGCCCGCCTTCACCGGGATGATCCGGACGCTGCGCTTCAACACCTCGCGGCTGGAAGAGCTCGCGCCGCAGGGCTTCTCGCTCGCGACGGACATCGCCGAGTGGCTGGTCCGGCAGAAGGTCCCGTTCCGGGTCGCCCACGAGGTCGCCGGGGCCTGCGTGCAGGAGTGCGAGAAGCGCGGCATCGAGCTCTGGGACCTCACCGACCAGGACCTGGCCGCGATCTCACCCTCGCTGACGCCGGACGTCCGCTCGGTGCTGACGGTGGAGGGCTCGCTCGCCTCCCGGAACACCCGCGGCGGTACGGCGACCGAACGAGTCACCGAGCAACTGGCCGAACTCCGCAGCCGCGCCACCGCCCTCACCGAACGCCTGAGCTGAGAACTCCTCCGCCTGCTGTCGGCGCCATCGCTTAAGGTGCTGCGCATGCCCGTACGCCGCTCGCTGCTCGCGGGTCCCGTCCTCGACGTGGCCCCGAAGCTCCTCGGCATGGTCCTGCGCAGCACCACCGACGAGGGGACGGTCGCCGTCCGCCTCACCGAGGTCGAGGCGTACGACGGCCCGAACGACCCCGGCTCGCACGCCTATCGGGGCGAAACACGGCGGAACGCGGTGATGTTCGGCCCACCTGGATTCCTCTACGTCTATTTCACCTACGGCATGCATTACTGCATGAACGTGGTCGTCGGCCCGGAAGGCCGGCCCTCAGCGGTCCTGCTCCGGGCCGGCGAGATCATCGAAGGCCTCGACCTGGCCCGCGCCCGCCGCGGCCAACCCGACACCCAGAAGGTCGTCTTCAACCAGGCACGTGCCGGTATCCGATCCGGACCGGTCGTCAAACGGCCCAACGGCAATCCGGATCGCGACCTCGCACGCGGTCCGGCCCGGCTGTGTGTTGCCCTCGGCATCGGACGGGACGGCAACGGTGCGGACCTGCTCGCCAAGGGCTCGCCCATCCAGCTCCTCCCCGGCCCCGGTTTCGACGGCGAGCCGTCCACGGGTCCCCGGGTAGGTCTCCGCGAAGCGGCCGATTGGCCTTGGCGCTTCTGGATCCCCGATGACCCCACGGTCTCGCCGTACCGCCCGCACGTCCCGAAGCGCCGCCCCTAACGCTTCGCCAGCTCGAGGACGTAATCGAGCTGCGGAAGACCGTGCTCCACCTCCGGATCCGGGAACAGCCCGATGTGATGCACCCCGGCTGCCTCCAGTGCATCGAGGTGCGCAGCCGCGTCGTCCAGCGTGCCGATCGCCCCGATCTGCGTCCACCAGTCGACCGGCATCCCCACGAGCCCTTCGACACCCGACTCGTCGAACAGCTTCTTCATGTCGTCGAAGAACGGCAGCGCGGTCACACCCGGGTGCTTGTCCCCGATCCGCCATCCCAGCCACGGCGCCGTCCACTCGTACGCCGTCTTGCGGTCACTCCGCACACACATCGCAGTGAACACGGCGACCACGAACCCCTCAGGTGATCCGGCGTACTCGACCGACTGACGCACGTACGGCGGCGTCGCGGGCTCCGCGAGTACGACGCCTCCCGCGACCCGGCCGGCCAGTGCCATCGACTTCGGTCCCATCACGCCGAGCAGGATCGGCGGCGGCTCGACCGGCGGCGCGTCCAGCTTCACATCCTTCAGGTAGACGGCCTTGCCCTCGAAGCTCACGGTCTCCCCGGCGAGCAGCCGAGTGACGGTCGTGGTGACCTCTTCGAGCGTGGTGAGCGGCGACTTCGGCCGGACGCCCATCTGGCCCATCCACTCCTGCACGCCGTGGCCGATGCCGGGCAGGAACCGCCCCGGCCCGAGCGCCTCCAGCGTTGCGAACTCCATCGCCGTCACCGCGGCGGTGCGGGCGACCGCGGGCGCGATGCCGAGACCGACCTTGAGACGCTCGGTCGACGTCAGAGCGGCCGACACCAACGACGGTCCCGCGGTGAAGAAGCAGTCCTCGATGATCCACAGTTCGTCGGCGCCGCCTTGGTCCAGACGGCGGGCCATGTCGGTGACGAGAGCGGCGGGGTAGGTGCGCGGGAAGCACATTCCGAGAGCGGTCATGCGAAGACGGTAGAGGCAGGCGCCGACAGTTCGCGGAGGAGTCGGTAAAGGTCTTCCCACGGGTGGCGGGGGAGCAAGCGTAGGTGACCTTGCTCCGGGTAGGTTTTCGGTATGGCCCGTCCGCACTACGCCTCCCTCCTCGAGGACTGGTTCAACATCGGGGTGCAGGCGATCCTCCGGCGTCGCGGCTGGCGGGAGCGGATCATCCCGCATGTCGGCTACGGCAACACGGAGTTCGTCCGGGTGCTTGCGCGGGTCACCCTGGGCAGGGACCCGCGCAACCAGCCGCGGCACGACGAGGACCACGTGGTGCGGGGCTGGAAGGTGTTCGTCACCGCGCCGGCGACGAAGGTCCCGGTCTCGGTGACGGTGGGCGGGCAGACGTTCGAGGCGATCACCGACCGGGGCGGGTTCATCGACCTCACCGTTCCGGTGGTGCTGCCGCCGGGCTGGCACGAGATCAACCTCGGCGTGCACGGCGAGCGGCAGGCCAGGGCCCGGGTCTACGTCCCTGACCCGGATGCGACCTTCGGACTGGTCAGCGACATCGACGACACGGTCATGCTGACCATGCTGCCGCGGCCGATGATCGCCGCCTGGAACACGTTCGTCCGCGATGAGCAGGTGCGTCGCGTCGTACCAGGGATGGCAGAGCTGTACGACGAGCTCCTGGCGGACCACCCGGGAGCGCCGATCTTCTACCTGTCCACCGGTGCGTGGAACACGGCTCCGACGCTGACCCGCTTCCTGGCCCGGCACGGGTACCCGGTCGGACCGTTGCTGCTGACGGACTGGGGGCCGACCAACACCGGCTGGTTCCGTAGCGGGCAGGAGCACAAGCGGACCGCACTGCGCCGGCTGGCGAAGGAGTTCCCGAACGTCCGCTGGGTCCTGGTCGGCGACGACGGCCAGCACGACCCCCAGTTGTACGGCGACTTCGCGCAGACGCACCCGGATCACGTCCGCGCCATCGGCATCCGTCAGCTCACCCCCGCCGAGCAGGTGCTGTCCCACGGTCTTCCCGTTCCGAACCCGGACCCGGGTGCCCACGATCCACAGCGGCCGACGGCTGCCACAGTCCAGGGGCCTGACGGCCATGCGCTCCGTCCGCAGCTCCGCGACGTACTGACGCGTCCCGAGCCCACCTGAGGCTCGTCGGCTCGAATACAGGACACTTGTAGCTGACCGACGTACTCGAGGAGAGCCAAGTGACCGACAGCGGGACCGCACGCCGCACCCAGGTGCTGGATGACCTGGACAGCCGTGGCCTGATCGCCCACTCCACCGACCCGGACGCCCTGCGGGCCTCGATGGCGGCGGGACCGATCACCTCCTATGTCGGCTTCGACCCCACCGCACCCAGCCTGCACATGGGCAACCTGCTGCAGCTGCTGACGCTTCGACGGCTCCAGCTGGCCGGCCACAACCCCATCGGCCTCGTCGGAGGCGCCACCGGCCTGATCGGCGACCCCAAGGAGAGCTCCGAGCGGGTGCTGAACCCGAAGGACGTCGTCCACCAGTGGGTCGAGCGGGTCCGCAGTCAGGTGGAGAAGTTCGTCGACTTCGACCCGGCGCTGCCGAACCCGGCCCGGATCGTCAACAACTACGACTGGACCAAGGACCTCAACACGCTCGACTTCCTGCGGGACATCGGCAAGCACTTCCCGGTGAACCGGATGCTCGGCCGTGAGGTGGTGAAGGCCCGGTTGGAGCAGGGGATCAGCTACACGGAGTTCAGCTACGTGCTGCTGCAGTCGCTGGACTACCTGGAGCTGTACCGGCGCTTCAACTGCACGCTGCAGACCGGCGGCAGCGACCAATGGGGGAACCTGACCGCCGGCGTCGAGCTGATCCGCCGTACTGACGGGGGCAAAGCGCACGCACTGGCTACGCCGCTGGTGACCAAGGCCGACGGGACCAAGTTCGGGAAGACGGAGTCCGGATCGGTGTGGCTGGATCGGGAGCTGACGTCGCCGTACGCCTTCTACCAGTTCTGGTTCAACAGCGACGACCGCGACGTGATGCAGCTGGTGCGGTTCTACACGTTCCGCACGGTTGATGAGATCGCAGCCCTCGAGCAGGCGACGATGGAACGTCCACAGGCCCGTGAGGCGCAGCGTGTACTCGCGGAGGACGTCACGACGCTGGTGCACGGCGCTGAGGAGACGCGGAGAGTGCAGGAGGCATCCAGGGCGCTCTTCGGCCAGGGGGAGCTGGCGTCCCTCGACGGCTCCACACTCGTCGCCGCACTACGCGAAGCGCCCCATGTCGAACTAGGAGCCGGCGAACCGATGCCGACGTACGGCGATCTGCTGGTCAAGGCGGGACTGGTTGCCAGCAAGTCTGCTGCGCGGCGGACGGTTGCCGAAGGCGGTGGGTACCTCAACAACGAGAAGGTGAAGGACGCCGAGTACGTGCCTGGCACGGACGATCTGCTGCCCGGGGGAGTGCTGGTGCTGCGCCGCGGGAAGCGTTCGTTTGCAGGCGTTCTGGCCTCGCGGCCGCAGGACTGACGGCGGTCGGCTCCACTCCCACATCCGGGTTGACGAGAGCAAATTACAACCGTGTGATCCTGCCCACCGGGAACCGATTTGACCGGCTACCTGCGAGCCACGTAATGTTCTTCTTGTTGGAGCGAGGCGCGGGACGCGAAAGCGGCCGGTCGCTCCGAACCCCCCAAGGCTAGCTCAGCCGAAACGTGTCCTCGGACTCGGGTCGGCGGCTGAGGCGCGGCGGGTGAGCGGAAAAACTGGGACTTGACTCGGTGGATCTGCTCCGGTAGAGTAACGCAGGTTGCCCCGGAGTCCTCAGCTGAAAGGCTGGGACGCGGTGTGCGTCCGATTTTTGAGAACTCAACAGCGTGCCGAAAGTCAATGCCGAAATTGCATTAACCCCGTACATGGGCTTCGGATGATGTTCTGCCAGGGACCTTTGTGGTTTTTGGTGGGGGGTTGTTTGTTGTCTGTGTCGGATTCCTTTGAAATATTTTCTGGATTCAAGTCAGTTTGATTTGTTTCTGATGTTCAAAGGATCACTCGATGTGTCGACTCACCGGTTTTCCGGTTTGTCATATTTTTCAACGGAGAGTTTGATC
>NZ_JBSXMZ010000057.1:0-132066 GCF_054073265.1 Kribbella sp. CWNU-51 | reverse complement strand
TTTCTTCCAACCCGCCCGCGGCATGCACCCAAACTACACGACTGTCATCTTAACTGAACGGTATTGGCGCTAGGGGCTGCCTTCGAGCGTGGTGGTGATGGTCCAGAGCAGGTTGCGGAGGAGGCGGCGGTCCTCGGGGGTCAGGTCGGCGAGGGCGCGGCGGCCGGCTCGGTCGTAGACCTCTTGGACTGTGTGGGCGAGCTCGACGCCACGGTCGGTGAGCTCGATACCCACCTGCCGGGCGTCGGTGCTGCTCTTCACCCGGCGGACGAGGCCTGCGGCCTCCATCCGCTGGGTGGTCTTGGTCGCGGTCGGGACCTCGACATCCAGCACCTTCGCCAGCTTCGCGACCGGGAGGGAGCCGTGGTGCAGGAGCTTGGCGAGCACGAGCTCCTGGCCGGTGTGCAGTCCGGTGCCGGCCAGCTCGGCGCCGACCGCCTTCCGGGCGGCGCGGTCGGCGAACCGCAGTGCGATCAGCACATCCGTCACCGAGGCCGGCGCCTCTGGCGGCCACTCCTCAGCACCGCCGACCCCGTCCGGCTCGGTGGTCGGGTCGAGCTCGGTGCTCACGTGTGGCTCCGGGCGAGGAACGGGTTGCGGGCGTCGTAGTCGCCGGTGTACTCGGTCGGGATGGCCGGCTCGCCGCGGCTGAGCTGGCTGGCGTAGCGGGGGAGCTCGTCGCGGACCTTCAGGTGATGCGCCTGCGACTCGGCCGGCGTCGTACGCCCGACGATCTTGCCGGCCTCGACCAGCGACTTGAGCAGGACGCGGTCGTCCCCGTCGTCGACCGGCTGCTCGCCGACGCCGATCAGCTCGACCTCCGCGACCCCGGTGGCCGAGCGACGCCGGAGCGCCCACTTGCGGCCGCCGATCGAGATCTTGTCCGGGCTCTTCTTTGCCACCGGGATCAGCGCCCCGCTCGCGTCCTCCCGGGCCACCAGCTTGTAGACGAACCCGCAGGTCGGGTACCCGCTCCCGGTCACCAGCGACGTGCCCACGCCGTACCCGTCTACCGCCGCGGGGGCGAGCGCGGCGATCTGGAACTCGTCCAGGTCGCTGGTCACGATGATCCGGGTCTTCGTGGCGCCGAGGGCGTCCAGTTGCTCGCGGACCTGCCCGGCCAGCGACGGCAGGTCGCCGGAGTCGAGCCGGACCGCGCCGAGCTCGGGACCGGTGATCTCGATCGCGGTCCGGACCGCCTCGGCCACGTCGTACGTGTCCACGAGCAACGTGGTGCCCTTGCCGAGGGCATCGACCTGGGACGTGAACGCGTCCCGCTCGGTGTCGTGCAGCAGCGTGAACGAGTGCGCCGCCGTACCGGCGCTCGGAATGCCGTACCGTCTGGCCGCCTCCAGGTTGGAGGTGGTGGCGAAGCCCGCGATGTACGCTGCCAGCGCCGCGGCGACCGCGGCCTCCTCGTGGGTCCGGCGCGAGCCCATCTCGATACACGGCCGGCCACCGGCCCACCAGGTCATCCGGGAGGCCGCCGAGGCGACCGCGGAGTCGTGGTTCAGAATGGACAGGAAGACGGTTTCCAGCAGCACGGCCTCGGCGAAACTCGACTCGACCACCAGCACCGGGGAGCCGGGGAAGAAGATCTCCCCGTCGGCGTATCCGGAGACGTCGCCGGTGAACCGGTAGTCCGCCAGCCAGTCGCGGGTAGCCTGGTCGACAACGCCGTGATCGGCCAGGAAAGCGATCGCCCGGTCGTCGAAACGGAACCGCTCGAGCACGTCGAGCAGCCGGTTCACGCCGGCCACCACGCCGTACCGGCGGCCGTCGGGCAGCCGGCGGGCGAACAGCTCGAAGACCGAGCGGCGCTGTGCCGTGCCGTCGGCCAGACTGGCCTGCAACATGGTGAGCTCGTAGTGGTCTGTCAGGAGCGCGGTCGAGTGCGTCACAAAGGCAGCCTATTGCGAACCACGAACCGATGATGGAGAGAATGGACCGGTGAGCACCGCACCAAGCGAACTCGAGAGCCCCGAGGTCGACGAGGCGATCGAGTTGAGCCCTCCGTGGGTGACGATCGTCTGGAACGACCCGGTCAACCTGATGGACTACGTGACGTTCGTGTTCCAGACCTACTTCGGCTACTCCAAGAAGAAGGCGGAGAAGCTCATGCTGCAGGTGCACCAGGAGGGCAAGTCGGCGGTCTCGAACGGCAACCGCGAGGCGATGGAACGCGACGTCGAGGCGATGCACACCTACGGCCTGTGGGCCACCTGCGAGAAGTCGTGACCCGGTTCCGCAAGCACCGCAAGACCGTCGTCGTCAGCTTCGCCGAGCACGAGGCGGACATCCTGGCGAACCTGCTCCGCAACCTGGTCGAACTCCTGTACGACGGGATGCCGCCGCGCGCCACCGAGTCGTCCGACCCGCTCGCCGCCCTGCTCGACAACGACGGACCCACCTCCCCGCCCGAGGACGTCGTCCTCCAGCGACTCCTGCCGGACGCCTACAAGGCCGACGACATGGCGTCGGCCGAGTTCCGCCGCTTCACCGAGCGCGGCCTGCGCGAAGGCAAGGTGACCGACGCGCGGCGGGTGCTGTCCGCCCTCGAGGAGTCCGGCGCCGACGAGATCGCCCTCGAACCCGACGAACAGCTCTCCTGGCTGCGCGCCCTGAACGACCTCCGCCTGGCCATCGGTACCCGGCTGGACATCAAGGAAGAGGACGACTACTCCACCTGGGAGAAGCTCCCCGACGAAGACCCCCGCCGCCTGACGTACGACCTCTACGACTGGCTCGGCTACCTCCAGTCCGCCCTCCTCCACAACATGCGCTGACGCACAAGGACAGGTCACGGCCTTTCGACCCGCGCGAGGATGATCGCGTAGCGGCACTCGGCATCGCTGGTGTTGGCGAAGACGCACGCGACGGGTCCTTCGACTTCGATCGAGTCGCCAGGGTTCAGTTCGTGCACCGCGTCGCCTTCGTGGAAGGTCAGCCGTCCGTCGAGCACCCAGACGGCCTCCCGTTGGAAGGCCAGAGATGCTGCCGGATACGGCACGCGGGCCCCGGGCGGCAGGTGGACCTCGGCGATGTCTGCGGGGAACTGCGGCCCGGTGATCTGGCGCCGGCGATATCCGGTGGCGGGATCGTGCCATTCCTTGGCGTCGGCCATCCGGTGCACCCCAGTGGCCTCGGCCGGGGTGAGGAGGGCGGAGACGGAGACCTGGAAGGCAGCGGCCAGCTTGCCGAGGACGACAGCGGTGGGGCTGCTCTCGGCGCGCTCGATCCGGTTGATCATCGCGCGGGACACACCGGAGGCGTCCGCGACCTGCGCCAGCGTCCATCGGCGCTGTTCCCGTTCACTGCGGATGCGGGCTGCGATCTGCACGGCCAGCGGATCTACTATATTGGACACGGTTCTAATATATAGGAACAGCGGTCCACCCGGCCCGCCTGCACGTCTCGTCGGGGCTGCGATCTCTGACAACCCGTTGATGACTTCACCTGTTTGGAGGACCCATGGAACTCGGTCTCGCGCTGCCCACCGCCGGGCCGCAGACCTCGCCGGAGACGATCGTCAAGGTCGCCAAGGAGGCCGAACGGCTCGGCTACACCGCCTTGTGGACGTTTGAGCGCCTGCTCCGCCCGCTCGACAAGGTCAGGCTGTGGACGGGGGGTGAACCCGAGATGTTGCCCGAGTTCTACGGCTCGACGTACGAGCCGCTGGAGACGCTGAGCTATGTCGCCGCCGTGACCGAGCGGGTCAAGCTCGGCACCGCGGTCCTGGTGGCGCCGCTGCACGTGCCCGTGATGCTCGCCCGCCGGCTGGCCACCCTGGACCGGTTCAGCGGCGGCCGGGTCATCGCCGGTCTGGGACAGGGCTGGCAGCACAACGAGTTCGAGACGGCGAACGTGTCGAGCAGCCGCAAGGGCGCCCGCACGGAGGAATTCATCAGCGCGATGCGGGCCGCGTGGGCCCCGGACCCGGTCCGGCACGAAGGCGAGTTCTACCGGATCGCGCCGTCGCAGGTGAACCCCAAGCCGGTCCAGGCCCGCATTCCGGTGCTGCTGGCCACGAATTCGCCGGCCGCCATCAAACGCGCCGGCCGGATCGCCGACGGCCTGATCCCGATCACCTCCTCGGCGCAGGAACTGCGCGGCATCGTGTTCGCGTTCCATGACGCCGCCCGGGAGGCGGGCCGCGACCCCGCGGACCTCATGGTGGTCAACCAGGTGCCCTGGCCGACCCCGGTCACCCGTGAGCCGCTCGGGGACGGCCGGCCCTTCCTCGGCGGATCGCCCCGGCAGATCGCCGAGGACCTCATGGCCGCCCGCGAGACTGGCGCGACCCAGGTGTACCTGGCCGGCGGCCAGGGCCTCGGACTCGACGTGGGCCTGCGGGCCGCCGACGTGGACCAATGGCTCGAGTTGCTCGGTGAGGTGATCGAGGCGGCCTGCCGCCTCGGCGTCCTCACGCCGTCAGGATTCGTGGCAATCGGGCCGCGAAGTACTCCCGTTGGCAGCTCCGCTGCATAACATGCGCTGAGTGAGCTATCCGAAGGTTGGCAGTGAGCTGACGTCGAGTCCGGACTTTCCGGCGGTTGAGCGCGGCGTTCTGGGGTACTGGGGCGCGGATGGGACGTTCCGGGCTTCAGTGGAGCAGCGGGCGGCGGGGGAGGACGGGGCGAACGAGTTCGTCTTCTACGACGGGCCGCCGTTCGCGAACGGGTTGCCGCATTACGGGCATCTGCTCACCGGGTATGTGAAGGACGTCGTACCGCGGTATCAGACGATGCGTGGGCGGCGGGT
This sequence comes from Kribbella sp. CWNU-51, assembly GCF_054073265.1. Lineage (NCBI taxonomy): Bacteria > Bacillati > Actinomycetota > Actinomycetes > Propionibacteriales > Kribbellaceae > Kribbella > Kribbella sp. CWNU-51. The sequence continues at coordinate 127,305 of NZ_JBSXMZ010000057.1, read as the reverse complement.
GGAGCGGCGGTTCGGGTGGGACACGCACGGGCTGCCGGCCGAGCTGGAAGCCCAGCGGGTGCTCGGGCTGAAGACGAAGGCCGAGATCCTGGCGCTGGGGATCGAGAAGTTCAACGAGGCCTGCCGGGCGTCCGTGCTGAAGTACACCGACGAGTGGCGCAGCTACGTCACCCGGCAGGCGCGCTGGGTCGACTTCGACCACGACTACAAGACGCTTGATCCCGGCTACATGGAATCGGTGATCTGGGCGTTCAAGACGCTCTACGACAAGGGCTTGGTGTACGAGGGCCTGCGCGTCCTGCCGTACTGCTGGAACGACGAGACCCCGCTGTCCAACCACGAACTGCGGATGGACGACGACGTCTACCAGCCCCGTCAGGACCCGTCCGTGACGGTGGCGGTCCAGCTGGAGACGGGCGAGCGGCTGCTGGCCTGGACGACGACACCGTGGACCCTGCCGAGCAACCTGGCGATGGCCGTCGGTCCGGATGTCGACTATGCGATTGTCGACGATCCTGCGGGGCCGACCATCCTCGCCGAGGCGCGGCTCGAGGCATACGGCTACACCGAGGTACTGCGGCGGTTCAAAGGCTCGGAGCTCATCGGTCGCCGCTACACCCCGTTGTTCCCGTTCTTCGCGGACGCCGAGGTGTGGGGGACGGGCGAGGCGTTCCAGGTGATCGCGGCCGAGCACGTCACCACGGATGAAGGTACGGGCGTCGTCCACATGGCCCCGGCGTACGGCGAGGAGGACCAGATCGCGTGTGACGCCGTCGGGATCCCCACCCTGCTGACCGTGGACGACGGAGCCCGGTTCACCCCCGTGGTTCCGCCGTACCAGGGCCTGCATGTGTTCGAGGCGAACCGCCCGATCATCCGGGACCTGCACGCGGCCGGGTCATTGGTGCGCGAGGACAGCTACGTGCACAGCTATCCGCACTGCTGGCGGTGCCGGAATCCGCTGATCTACAAGGCGGTGTCGAGCTGGTTCGTCGAGGTGACCCGGATCCGGGACCGGATGGTCGAGCTGAACGAGCAGATCACCTGGGTCCCCGAGCACGTGAAGCACGGGCAGTTCGGCAAGTGGCTGTCGAACGCGCGGGACTGGTCGATCAGCCGGAACCGCTTCTGGGGCAGCCCGATCCCGGTCTGGCGATCGGACGACCCGGCGTATCCACGCATCGACGTCTACGGCTCGGTCGAGGAGCTCGAGCACGACTTCGGCGTCGCCGTACCGGATCTGCATCGCCCGTACGTCGACCAGCTGACGCGACCGAATCCCGACGACCCGACCGGGCGGTCCACGATGCGCCGGGTGCCCGACGTACTGGACGTGTGGTTCGATTCGGGATCGATGAGTTTCGCGCAGGTGCACTACCCCTTCGAGAACACGAACTGGTTCGAGCACCACTTCCCGGGCGACTTCATCGTCGAGTACATCGGTCAGACGCGAGGGTGGTTCTACACCCTGCATGTGTTGTCGACGGCGCTGTTCGACCGGCCGGCGTTCACGTCATGCCTGAGTCATGGGATCGTGCTCGGCAGCGACGGGCAGAAGATGAGCAAGTCGCTGCGGAACTACCCGGACGTGTCCGAGGTGTTCGACCGCGACGGCGCGGACGCGATGCGCTGGTTCCTGATGTCGAGCCCGATCCTGCGCGGCGGCAACCTGGTCGTCACCGAGCAGGCCATCCGCGAGGGCGTCCGCCAGGTGATGATCCCGCTGTGGAACGCGTGGTACTTCTTCGCGCTGTACACGAACGCCGCCGGCCGCGACGCGCGCCGGTCCACGGAATCCCCGGACGAGCTGGACCGCTACCTGCTCGCGCGGTTGAGGATCTTCGTGACCGAGGTCCGCGACGATCTCGATCGCTACGACATCGCGTCGGCCTGTGACGCGGTCGCGGCGTACGTCGAGATCCTGACGAACTGGTACATCCGGCGCTCGCGGGACCGCTTCTGGGCGGGCTCGGCCGAGGCGATCGACACGCTGTACACGACCCTGGAGATCCTCTGCCGGACCGTGGCGCCGCTGCTCCCGCTGGTCAGCGAGGAGGTGTGGCGCGGCCTGACCGGTGAGCGGTCGGTGCACTTGTCCGATTGGCCTGTTGTCGACAATCTGCCGGACGACCCCGAGCTGGTCGAGCGGATGGAGCGCGCCCGGGAGGTGTGCTCGGTCGCGTCCGCGATCCGCAAGGCCGAGGGGATCCGGGCCCGCCAGCCACTGCATCGGCTCACGGTCGCGGTTGCCGATCCGGACGCACTGCGGCCGCTGGGGCCGGTCATCGCCGCGGAGGTCAACGTCCGCGAGGTCGTGCTGACATCGGCGGACGCGGTGGATGCGCCGGTGTCGCAGCGGCTGACCGTCAACGCGCGGGCGGCGGGACCGCGGCTCGGGCGCGATGTGCAGTCGGTGATCAAGGCATCGAAGAGTGGCGACTGGTCGGTGTCGGCCGCCGGCGCGGTTGTTGCTGGGGGCATCGAGTTGCTGGACGGGGAGTACAGCCTGGAGACCACGCTGGCCGAGGGCGGCTCCGCCAGTGGGCTGCTGGCGGACGGCGGGTTCGTCGTACTGGACACGACGGTCACGCCGGAGCTGGAGGCGGAGGGGACCGCGCGCGACGTGATCCGGTCGGTCCAGCAGGCCCGCCGGGACGCGGGTCTGGAAGTGACCGATCGGATGAGGCTGTCGCTCGCCGCACCACCCGCGGTGGTGGCCGCTGTCGAGGCGCATCGCGAACTGATCGCCGTCGAGACGCTGGCCGTCGAGGTTGCGTTCACTGTCGCCTCGGGAACCGACCTCGTGGTGAGCGTGGAGAAGGCCTGAGCCGCGATGCAGGCGTTGATATCGGCCTGGTCGATTTTGAATCAATCGAACAGGTGTTCTAATATGAGCGCATGAGAGAGGTGTCAGTCATTCCGCCGGGCGGCGACCACAAGGTCACCGCCGTGCCGGCCGTGTGCGGCCGTACAGACGCGCCCAGCCGCGCAGCGACCGGTCTTCTCTCCGGGCCAGACAATGCCCCCGCCTGGCTGGTCTCGCCGCCCGAGGATTTCCCGATGCCGGTCGACGCTTACATCCCCCAGGATCTACCGACGCCGGCCGACGCTTACATCCCCGAGGATCCTGACGATCCAGAGGGCCCGAGGCTTATCAGTGAGCAGGACCAGTTGGATGCCGAGCTGGATGCGGTGCTGGGCCGGAGTCGGTTCTCGCGTGTGGATGCCCTGGAGTGGGAGTTGTGGGACGGGGTCGATCAGGACGAGGCGGAGCGCGAGTTGTTGCGCCGCGAGGCCCCGGCGTGGGTGTTCCTGCCGCCCGGCGGTCAGTTGGCGACCGAGTTGGAGGGGACCCGGCCGCAGGCGATGTCGCCGATGGCGTTGATCGAGTTGATGAAGGCTGCCAGCAAGCTGTCCGGCTGGGCCGAGTCGATCAAGGCTGCCGCAATGGCTTCGCTCTACCGTCAGCGCCAGGCCGAGCATCGCGAGTCGCCGCGCCCCACTCAGCTGGATTCGAAGGGTCGTCCGATCGCCCCGGAACGTTCCTGGTACGGCGAGATGGCGCTGGCGCTCGGCCTGTCTCCGGACACAGTCGGTCGCCGCGTCGACACCGCACTACGACTTACCTCCACCCTGTCGGCCACGCACACCGCGCTGAGGTGTGGCGCACTGACCTGGGGCAAGGCGTTGGCCATCTCCGAGGCGACGCGCGGCCTGTCCGTCGACGCAGCCCAAGCGGTCGAGGCGCACGTGCTGAAGCGCGCCAGTTCGCAGACCCATAAGAACTTGCTCGAGTCCCTGCGCCGGCAGGTCGCCAAACACACCACCCGCGAGGCCGCCACCAGACATCGCGCCGCAGTCACCGATCGCACCTGCAAGATCGTCCCGCTGGCCGAGGGCATGGCAGGACTGTGGATCGTCCACACCGCCGACAAGATCCAGCAGATGTGGGTCGCCATCCAAGCCATCGCCAAGCTCGCCAAAAGAGAAGGCGTCACCTCAAGCGAACCGGCCCTCACCCCCGTCACGGCCACCACCCCAACCGCTGCCGCTACCCCCGTCACGGCGGCCGCTACGAGATCAGCCGTTGACACCGCGGACACAAGACCAACGTCGGACGCGCCGACTGACGCCCAGAGCGCGGCTCTGGTCAAGGATGACCGGACCGCCGAACAGCGCCGCGCCGACGTCACCGCAGACCTGTTCGAACACATCCTGCGCAACGGACTCGACTGGCTCGGCCGCAGACTCCCCGACCAGCATCGACGGCGACCCCACATCGAAGTCGTCGTTCCCGCCTCCACCCTGCTCGGCCTGGACGAGGACCCTGCCGAGCTCACCGGCTACGGCCCCATCCCCGCCGAGATGGCTCGCCGTATCGCCCACGACGGCACCTGGCGGCGGCTGTTGACCGACCCGGTGAACGGCGCCGTCCTGGAAGCGTCCACCACCCGCCACGACCCCGGCGCCCTGGTGAGCGAGACCTTGCTCGCCCGGTACCCGGTCTGTGCCTGGCCCGGCTGCAACCGGACCTCCCGGGACTGCGATCGAGACCACACCACCCCGTTCGCCCGAACCGGGACCACCAGCCTGACCGGCCTGGCGCCGTACTGCGAATATCACCACGTCATCAAAGACACCGCCGCCTGGGGCTGGAGCACGATCAGTCATCCCGACGGCTCCATCACGTTGACCACCCCCACCGGTCATCGCTACACGACCGTTCCATCCGCCTGCGGTCCGATCACCCAACCCCGCGCGCCGAACCCCGAACACCCAAGCCGTGATCACTCGAGCCCCGACGCCGATGCGCGGGTTCCCACGACCGGCGATCCGCCACCGTTCTAGGTCCGGCGGGTCCGGTTCGATCACGACGAGGCGGAGTCCGGACTGTTCGAGGGCTCGGCCGACGATCCGATCGGGGCAGGCCCGTCGGGACGATGGGCTGGAGGTCACCGACCGGATGAGGCTGTCTCTCGCCGCACCGTTCGCCGCACCGTTCGCCGCACCGCTCGCGGTGGTCGCCGCTGTCGAGGCGCATTGCGAGCTGATCATGGCGGAGACGCCGGCAGTCGAGCGGCAGGTTGTGGAGGGTCCCGAACGGCGGATCGACATCACTGCCTAGGGTGGGCTCATGGAGACGCGGACGTTGGGCAGGACCGGTCGGGATGTGGGTGTCGTCGGGCTCGGCGCGTGGCAGCTCGGCGGCGACTGGGGCGACGTCGACGAGAGCGACGCGCTTGCCGTACTGCGGTCCGCGGTCGAGGGCGGGGTCACGTTCATCGACACCGCGGACGTGTACGGCGACGGCCGCAGCGAGCGCCTGGTCGGTCAGGTGCTGAAGGAGTACGACAGCCTCACCGTGGCCACCAAGATGGGCCGCCGGGTCGAGCAGGTGCCGTCCAACTACACCCTGGACAACTTCCGGGCGTGGAACGACCGCTCCCGCGCCAACCTCGGCGTGGACACCATCGACCTCGTCCAACTGCACTGCCCGCCGACCCCGGTCTACTCGACCGACGCGGTCTTCGACGCGCTCGACACCTTGGTCGACGAGGGCCGGATCGCGTCGTACGGCGTGAGCGTCGAGACCTGCGCCGAGGCGCTCACCGCGATCGCCCGGCCGAACGTCGCGTCCGTCCAGATCATCTTGAACGCCTTCCGCCTGAAGCCCCTCGACGAAGTGCTCCCAGCCGCCCAAAAGGCTGGCGTCGGCATCATCGCCCGCGTCCCGCTCGCCAGCGGTCTGCTCTCCGGCAAGTACGACGAGAGCACCGTCTTCGGAGCCGACGACCACCGCACCTACAACCGCCACGGCGAGGCCTTCGACGTCGGCGAGACCTTCTCCGGCGTCGACTTCGCCACCGGCCTCGAGGCCGTCCGCCGCCTGCTCCCCGCCGTCCCCACCGGCGCCACGATGCCCCAGTTCGCCCTCCGCTGGATCCTCGACCAGCCCGGCGTCACCGTCGTCATCCCCGGCGCCCGCAACCCCTCCCAGGTGGCCGGCAACGTCGCCGCCGCGGCCCTGCCCCCGCTCACACCCGACCAGTTGGCCGCCGTCCAGCAGACGTACGACGACCTGATCCGCCCCCAGATCCACGACCGCTGGTAGCTCTCTGTCCGCATCCTGGACCGACTCCCGGGTTGGCGGGACCGCTCCGATGGCCGCCGTACCGTGGTCTCGTGCTGATCATCGAGAGGGCGACGTACGACGCGATCGTCGAGCACGCCCGTAAGGACCACCCGGACGAGGCGTGCGGAGTGGTCGCGGGACCGGCCGGTTCCGACCGGGCGGTGCGGTTCGTGCCGATGCTCAACGCGGCGATGTCGCCCACGTTCTACGAGTTCGACTCCGGTGATCTGCTCCGGCTCTACAAGGAGATGGACGAGCGCGACGAAGAGCCGGTGGTGATCTACCACTCGCACACCGCCACCGAGGCGTACCCGTCGCGCACCGACATCAACCTCGCCCAGGAGCCCGGCGCCCACTACGTGCTGGTGTCGACCCGGGACGGCGCGGACTCCCCGGCGTACGACGGACCGGTCGAGTTCCGCTCGTACCGGATCCTCGACGGCGAGGTCGTGGAAGAAGAAGTGCGCGTGGTTGGTTCATATGAAGAGACTGAAGGAGAGAACTGAGATATGGCGATCGAGCTGCGCGTACCGACGATTCTGCGCACCTATACCAGTGGTGAGAAGGCGGTCAGCGGCGACGGCGCGACCCTGGCCGAGTTCATCGACGACGTGAACGGCGCCTACCCGGGCCTGAAGGAGCGCATCGTCGAGGGCGAGCCGGAGGAACTGCGCCGGTTCGTGAACGTGTACGTGAACGACGAGGACGTCCGGTTCACCGGCGGCCTGAAGACCGGCGTGAAGGACGGCGACGTCGTCGTCGTGCTGCCCGCGGTGGCCGGCGGCTGATCATGCGCTTCGACAGCCTGCTCGATTCGGTCGGAGGTACGCCGCTGGTCGGGCTGCCCAAGCTGTCGCCCTCGGCCGACGTCCGGCTCTGGGCCAAGCTCGAGGACCACAACCCGACGGGCTCGATCAAGGACCGGGCCGCGCTGCGGATGCTGGTCGACGCGGAGAAGGACGGCCGGCTGCGGCCCGGGAACACGATTCTCGAACCGACGTCGGGCAACACCGGCATCTCGCTGGCGATGGCGGCCAAGCTGCGCGGGTACCGGATGGTCTGCGTGATGCCGGAGAACACCTCCGAGGAACGCCGCCAGATCCTGCGGATGTGGGGAGCCGAGATCATCTCCTCCCCGGCCGCCGGCGGCTCGAACGAGGCGGTCCGGGTGGCCAAGCAGGTCGCGGAGGAGCACCCCGACTGGGTGATGCTCTACCAGTACGGCAACCCGTCGAACGCGGCGGCGCACTACGACGGCACCGCCCGCGAGATCCTCGCCGACCTGCCGTCCGTCACCCACTTCGTCGCCGGCCTCGGCACTACCGGCACGCTGATGGGCGCCGGCCGGTTCTTCCGCGAGCACAAGCCCGACGTACGCATCGTCGCCGCCGAGCCCCGGTACGGCGAACTCGTCTACGGACTGCGCAACCTCGACGAGGGCTTCGTCCCGGAGTTGTACGACGAGACGCTCATCGACGCGCGGTTCTCGGTCGGCCCCCGCGACGCCGTCCGCCGGGTCCGCGAACTCCTCGACAACGAGGGCATCTTCGCCGGCATCTCGAGCGGCGCGATCCTGCACGCCGCGCTCGGCCAAGCGGCCAAGTGCGTCCGCGAAGGTCAGACCGCGGACATCGCCTTCGTGGTCGCCGACGGCGGCTGGAAGTACCTGTCCACCGGCGCGTACGAAGGCACCATCGACGAGGCCGAGGACCGCCTCGAAGGCCAGCTCTGGGCCTGATAGTTGCTTATGGCTCCTATGGTTCCTTGAAGAGGACCTTGCGTCCTAGCCGGGGGTGCACGCCGCGGCCCTTGCAACTGCTGCAGGGGCGTTGGGCGTAGCTGAAGACCGCGCCGCGGTGACGGCCGGCGCCCTTGCACCGGTTGCACTTCGCGTTCGGGTGCAGGGACAGCGAGAGGACGTACAGGGCGAACGCCGCCACGGCGACCACCAGCATCATCCCGGTCGGCCCGAGGGCCGTGACGATGTCCGCGAACGTGCTGTTGCTTTCCGCAGCCTGGTTCGCGGTCTGACCGGCGGCCGTGACGTGATCGGGTTGCGGATTCGGTGCGGCGGCGGTGCTCAGCACCACCGCGATGTGGTGCGCCAGACTCATGGCATCACGAGGGGCGGTCGAACAAACATCGCTCCAGAGTGGCGCGCATCACGCGAAAAGGCAATTCCGCGGAGTAAAGATGTGGATAAGTCCGGCGTGTCGGATCGCCTTGTTAGGTAAGGCTGACTTGAGAACTGCCCGCGAGCGGACCTGTATAAGCTTCCCCTGTGGCAGACGCACCGGTGGGGATCTTCGACTCAGGCTTCGGCGGTCTCACCGTCGCCCGCGCGGTGCTCGACCAGTTGCCGCACGAACCGATCCTCTACCTCGGCGACACCGCCCGCCAGCCGTACGGACCCAAGCCCATCGCCGAGGTCCGCGAGTACGCGCTCGAGTGCCTCGACCACCTGGTCGACGCCGGCGTGAAGATGCTCGTCATCGCCTGCAACTCGGCCAGCGCCGCGATGCTCCGCGACGCCCGTGAGCGGTACGACGTACCCGTCGTGGAAGTGATCCTCCCGGCCGCCCGCCGCGCCGTCGCCGCGACCCGCAACCAGCGCGTCGGCGTGATCTGCACCCGGGCGACCGCGCAGTCGCTCGCCTACGAGGACGGGTTCGCCGCCGCGCCGCAGGTCGAGCTGTTCACCCGGGCCTGCCCGAAGTTCGTCGACTTCGTCGAGTCGGGCGTGACGTCCGGACCGGAGCTGCTCAAGGCGGCCCACGAGTACCTCGACCCGTTGGTCGAGGCCGGCGTGGACACACTCATCCTCGGCTGTACGCACTACCCGCTCCTGACCGGCGTGATCTCGTACGTCATGGGCGACAACGTCACCCTGGTCAGCAGCGCCGAGGAGTGCGCCAAGGACGTGTACGGCGTCCTGACCAAGACCGGGCTGCTCCGCCCGGACCACCTGCCCGAGCCGCGGCACCGCTTCGTCACCACCGGCAGCCCGGACGAGTTCGCCGCGATCGGCTCCCGCTTCCTCGGCCCGGTCCTCGCCGATGTCGACCAGTTCGCCTGGGTCCGGTAGGCGCAGCGCGCCCGGACGACTCGCCGTCGCGGATGTGACGGGGGTCGCACCGGATGTTGTCCACGGCACCGGATCCGGCGGTGCCCGGCGCGGAATCGCTGCCTGGCCGTCGGATCGACGCCACCGGCTGGTCTGCGAAGGCGGCAACCCGCCGGTAATGTTCCAGGTATGAAGCTCACCGTGATCGGTTGCTCCGGGTCCGTCCCCGGGCCTGACTCGGCTGCCTCGAGCTACCTGGTCACCGCCGAGGGTTTCCACCTGATCCTCGACCTCGGCAGTGGCTCGCTCGGCTCGCTCCAGCGGCATGTCGCCGTTCCGGAGATCGGCGCGGTCGGCCTGTCTCACTTGCATCCTGACCACTGCATGGACCTGTGCGGTCTGTACGTCGCGGCCAAGTACGCGCCGGGCGCGCCGATCCCGCGGATCCCGGTCTTCGGCCCACCCGGTACGGCGGGCCGGATGGCGCTGGCCTACGACCTGCCGACCGAGCCGGGGATGGAGGAGGAGCTGGAATTCCATGCCTGGCAGGATGTTCAGGCCATCGGCCCCTTCACCGTCCGGACCGCGCCGATGGTGCACCCGGTCCCGGCGTACGCGATCCGGGTTGAGCATGGCAACAAATCGCTCGTCTACACGGGCGACACCGGCCCGAACGAGGCGCTTGTCGACCTCGCCCGCGGCGCCGACCTGCTGCTGTCCGAGGCCGCCTTGCCGGACAACGATCCGCGCAACCCGACCAACCTGCATCTGACCCCCGCGGACGCCGGCGAGCAGGCCAAGAAGGCCGGCGTCAGCCGGCTCGTCATCACCCACGTCCCACCGTGGTACGACCGGGCCACCCAAGCAGAGCACGCCCGGCGCACCTACCCAGGCCCCGTCGAGATCGCCACCCCGCATGCCGTTTTCGACATCTGACGGCGTTCGGTTGTGGACCGCAGCCACTGGTACGACGACCTCCGACCTGGTCCGGGAGGTGTTGCGGGCGACGGTGCGGTAGACAAACCTTGATTCTGAGATCTACTCTCAATTTAGAGTTGATCTCAGAAAGGTGTTTCGTCATGACCGCAGTCACGCTCGATCCGCGCCGTTGGTGGGCGCTGGGTGCGATGTCGGTCAGCCTGCTCGTCGTCGGGCTGGATCTGACCGTGCTGAACGTCGCGCTGCCGACGCTGGCGACCGAGCTCCAAGCGTCGACCAGCCAGTTGCAGTGGTTCGCGAACGCCTACACCCTCGTACTCGCGGCGCTCCTGCTGCCGGCCGGGCTGCTCGGCGACCGGTTCGGGCAGAAGTGGTTGCTGCTCGGGGCGCTGGTGGTGTTCGGAGGCGCGTCGGCGGCCTGTGCGTTCGCGTCGTCGCCGGGACAGCTGATCGCGTTCCGTGCTCTGCTCGGTGTCGGGGCGGCGTTCCTGATCCCGCTCTCGATGTCGCTGCTGAACGTGCTGTTCGCGCCGGGGGAGCGCGCCCGCGCGATGACGATCTGGGTGATGGCGAACTCGCTCGGCATTCCGCTCGGACCGGTGCTCGGCGGCTGGTTGCTGGACAACTACCGGTGGGGATCGGTGTTCCTGATCAATGTGCCGCTCGTCGCTGTCGGCCTGGTGGCGGTCGCTTTGCTGATCCCGGCGACGCGCGGTCACCGGACCGGACGGATCGACGTACCGGGGATCCTGCTGTCCGCGGCGGGGCTGGTGTCGGTGACGTACGGATTCGTCGCGGCAGGCGAGCGTGGCTGGGGTGATGCCGTGACGCTCGGGTGCATCGCGGGTGGTGCGATCCTGCTGGCGGTGTTCGTCGCCTGGCAGAGGCGGACGCGGGATCCGTTGGTGGATCTCGGGTTGTTCGCGTCGCGCCCGTTCCTGTGGGGCACAGTGCTCGCGACCCTCGCGTCGTTCGCGTTGATGGGGCTGCTGTTCGTGCTGCCGCAGCTCTTCCAGGCCGTGCAGGCTGCTGATGCGCTGCACACCGGATTGCGGCTGCTGCCGATCATCGGTGGGCTGCTGGTCGGAGCCAAGGTGGCCGAGCGGCTCAACGCGAAGGCGGGGCCGCGGGTGACAGTTGCGGCCGGATTCGTGCTGATGCTGGCCGGTCTGGCGCTGGGCACGTTCACCGGTGTCGGCACCGGCTATGGCTACACGGCGATCTGGGTGAGCCTGGTCGGGTTGAGCATCGGGTTCACCTTGCCGCCAGTGATGGACCTGGCGCTCGGGGCCCTGACCGTGGAGCGGAGTGGATCCGGTTCAGGGCTGATCCAGGCCCTGCGTCAGGTCGGCGGCACGATCGGTGTCGCGATCCTCGGTACCGTCCTCAACTCGGCGTACCGGGACCGGCTCGACGTGACCGGGCTTCCGCCCGCTGTCGCGGGCGCGGCTCGCGACAGCGCCTCCGGTGCGGTCGCGATCGGTTCGCCAGGTCTTGTGCATTCGGCCCGCGAGGCCTTCGTGCACGGGATGAACGCCACCCTGTGGGCGTGCTGCGCGGTCGCCGCCCTCGGGCTGGTCCTCACGGTGGCCTTCCTGCCACGCCGTACCGGGATTGCGGCGCCGGAGCCGGCGGAAGTTGCCACAATCGGGGTATGACGATGGAAAAGCCGCCTGGGCTGCGCGAGCGCAAGAAGGCCAAGACCCGGGCGGCCATCCAGGAGCACGCGCTCCGGCTGTTCCGCGACCAGGGGTACGCCGAGACGACCGTGCAGGAGATCGCGGCCGCGGCGGAGGTGTCGCCGGCGACGTTCTTCCGGTACTTCGCGACCAAGGAGGACACGATCGTCCTCGACCGGCTCGATCCGCTGATGATCGAGCTGTTCCGCGCGCAGCCGCCCGGCCTCGGCCCGACCGAGGCACTCCGCGCGACGATCCGGCAGAGCATGGACACCCTCACCGACGACGAGTGGGACCTGGAGTCCGAACGCCAGCGCCTGATCATGAACGCCCCCGAACTCCGCGTCCGCATGCTCGACCAGCTCTACGCCGGCATCGACCTCCTGGCCGCCCTCGCCGCCGAACGCACCGGCCGTTCCCCCGACGACTTCGCCGTCCGAGCCTGGGCCGGCGCCGTCGTCGGCGTCGTCATGGCCACCTACGAACTAGCCGCCGAGTCCCCCCTCCCCGACTACCTCGCCACCATCGACAAAGCCTTCGCCCACCTGGCCGCCGGCCTCCCGTTCGGGGACCAGCTGACCGTCAGGCGGTCAGGGTCTTGAGGTAGGCGGTTCCGCGGGGGGTTAGTTCGTAGCCGGTTTCGAGGCTGTAGGTGAGGCCTAGGTTCTTGAGTTTGCGGACGTCGAGTTTGAAGGGGGCCGTTTCGCGGTTGAGGGAGGCGGCGAGGTCGGCGGCGCGGGTGGCGGGCTTGGACTGGATCAGGCGGAGGGTCTCGGTGGTCCAGGGACCCTGGTGGCCTTCGTCGAAGCGGGTCAGGCGGGCGGTCAGCTCCGCGAGGTCGTCGGCGGAGAGGTCGGCCTGGGCGGCCAGCTCCTCGCGCGGGTCCGGGCCCTCGACCAGGTGGAACCTGATCAGGAAGGTCGGATGCGAGTCCTCGCCGCGGAGGCGGCGGCGGACGTCCTTGGCGTTGCGGCGGTCCGCGGCCTCGACCTCGGCGTCGGTGTCGGCGATCAGGTCCGGGTTCACCTGGCGCACGCTGTCGATCTCGATCCGGCCGGCGTTGGTGCGGTAGATCCGCCCCTCGACCACGCGGGCCTCGGCCCACCGCCGGTACGCGACGGTGATCTTCCCATTCGCGACCCCGTCGCGATCCGATCCGGCGAACAACATCGGCTAGCCTCCCAGCGCCTTCGCGACGATCGGGGCCAGGGCTCGCAGCGCCTTGCCCCGGTGGCTGATCGCGTCCTTCTCCTCGATCGACAGCTCCGCGGTGGTCCGGTCGTACCCCTCCGCCTGGAACAGGACGTCGTACCCGAAACCGCCGGTGCCGCGTAGTTCGCGGATCACCGAGCCGCGCATCTCGCCGAGCACCAGTTCGTCGGAACTGTCAGGCCGGACGAAGGCGACCGCGGCGATGAACGACGCACCACGCCGCTCGTCCGGCACGTCCTCCAGCTGGCCGAGCAGCAGCAGGTTGTTCGCGTGGTTGTCCTTGGCCGGTCCGGACCAGCGCGCCGAGAGTACGCCGGGCATCCCGTTCAGCGCGTCGACACAGATGCCGCTGTCGTCGGCGATCGACGGCAGCCCGGTCGCCGCGAGCGCCGCATGCGCCTTCAGCAACGCGTTGCCCTCGAACGTCGGCTCGGTCTCGGCGGGCTCGTCGTACGGCGGTACGTCGCCCAACCCGAGCACCTCGATCCCGGGAACGATCGGGGTCAGGATCCGCCGCAGTTCCTCGAGTTTCTTCTTGTTGTTCGAGGCGAGCAGGACCCGACTCACGACAGCGCCTCCTGCTGCAGCTTCGTCAGCTCCGCGCATCCCGCCGTACCGAGCTCGAGCAGGCTGTCCAGCTCGGCGCGGTCGAACGGCGCGCCCTCGGCCGTGCCCTGCACCTCGATGAACTTGCCCTCGCCGGTGATCACCAGGTTCATGTCCGTCTCGGCCCGGACGTCCTCCTCGTAGCAGAGGTCGAGCATCGGGGCGCCGTCGATGATGCCGACCGAGACCGCGGACACCGTGCCGGTCAGCGGCTCGCTCTTCAGCAGCTTGCGCTCGCGCAGGAACGACACCGCGTCCGCGAGGGCGACGTACGCGCCGGTGATCGCCGCGGTCCGCGTGCCGCCATCGGCCTGCAGTACGTCGCAGTCGAGCAGGATCGTGTTCTCGCCAAGTGCCTTGTAGTCGATCACGGCGCGCAAGGAGCGGCCGATCAGCCGGGAGATCTCGTGCGTCCGGCCGCCGATCCGGCCCTTCACCGACTCGCGATCCGAGCGGGTGTTGGTCGCCCGCGGCAGCATCGCGTACTCCGCGCTGACCCAGCCGAGCCCGGAGCCCTTCCGCCACCGCGGCACGCCCTCGGTCACGCTCGCCGCGCACAGCACCCGGGTCCGCCCGAACTCGACCAGCACCGAGCCCTCGGCGTGGTCGAGCCAGTTCCGGGTCAGGGTCACGGGCCGGAGCTGATCCGCACTACGTCCATCGATACGCGCCATGCTGCAGACCCTATGCCTCCAGGCGCCGCACCTCCGAACCGGTGGACGGCGGAAGCGCCAGCGGGCCGGGGGACGGATGGAACTGGGTCACGGCCATCCGGGCCGCCCACGGCACCAGGTCGTGGGCGCGCCGACCGAGCCACGGGACGCCCTCCCGGACCAGCCACAACGCGTCCGCCCACCTGCTCGGCGGCCGGTACGCGCAGGCCAGCTCCGGGCGCACGTCGATCTGCAGCCCACGCCGGGCGAGTTCGTCGGCGAACGCCCGGGCCAGTGTGCGGTGGCCGCGTTCGCCCGGGTGCAGCCGGTCGATGCTCCAGAAGTCCCGGCGGTACACCTCCGGGTAGTCGGCCATGTCCAGCCGGATCCCGCCGAACGTCGCGTGCAGGTCGTCGTACGCGAGGTTGACCTGCTCGATCCGCTGCCACAGCGGCCGGCGCAGCCACACCGGCAGGCCGAACACCTGGCCGTGGTCGTGGAACCGGACGGTGAGCAGCAGCGCGCCGCGGGCGGTCAGTTCCTCGGCGCACAGGTACAGGCAGTCGCGGATCCGGCCCGCGTCGAAGGTGGATCGCAGGGTGTCGTTGACCCCGACGATGAGCGAAGCGATGTCGATCGGACCGGTGGACACAGCCTCGGGCAGTTGGTCGGTCGCCACAGCAGGGACGGTGGCGCCGCTGGTCGCAAAGTTGGAGAACGTCACACGGTGGGAGCTGGCCAGGGAGTCGGCGAGCAGCGAGGCCCAGCCCCGCCACCCAACGCCTGGGCGCGCGCCGGCACCGGAGAGGTCGGTCGTACTGCCGTTCATCGGGTCCCCGACACCCACGGTGGTCGAGTCCCCCAGTGCCACGTAGTGGAGGCTCACATTCCGCCATGGTGTCGGCACGGAGCGAGGTCCCGGTGAGACCGAGGTTGCCGTCATGTCAACACCAACCGAGCATTGGGGACCAGGCTCGAGGGCAAGATCACCATTGAGTGGCAGAAATGCTCGGAGTTAGGCTGTTACAAACAACTATGTGCAGGAGTTGCTAGCTGATGAGTGATCTTCGGTTTGGTCTGGTGGGTCTCGGTGCCCGCAGCCGCCTCGCGCAGTACGCCCACAAGCCCGGCGAGGGCTCCGCGATCGTCGCCGTCTGCGACCCGGTCGCGGCCCAGCGGGACCTGGCCCTCGAGCGCTACCCGGACGCGACCGCGTACGGCGACCACGCCGAACTGCTCGACCAGAAGCTCGACGGGGTCTTCCTGACCACGCCGGACGACCTGCACGAGCAGCCGGCGATCGACTTCCTCCGGGCCGGCGTTCCGGTCTTCGTGGAGAAGCCCCTGGCGATCACCACGGAGGGGTGTGACCGGGTGCTGCAGGCGGCGTACGACTCCGGCGCCCGGCTGTACGTCGGGCACAACATGCGGCACATGCCCGTCGTCCTGACCATGCGCGAGCTGATCCAGGCCGGCGCGATCGGCGACGTGAAGGCGATCTGGTGCCGGCACTTCGTCGGCCACGGCGGCGACTTCTACTTCAAGGACTGGCACGCCGATCGCCGTCGTACCACCGGACTGCTGCTGCAGAAAGGTGCCCATGACATCGATGTGATGCACTGGCTGGCCGGCGGCTACACGACCCGGGTGAACGCGATGGGCGCGCTCACCCTGTACGGCGGGATCGAGGACCGGCTCGACCGGTCCGGGGAGCGGTTCAAGGACTTCGTGTCCGAGTCCAACTGGCCGCCGCTGGAGCAGAAGGGTCTGGCGCCGGTGATGGACGTCGAGGACCTCTCGACGGCGAATCTCCTGCTGGACAACGGCGTACTGATGACCTACGAGCAGTGCCACTACACGCCGGACTACTGGCGCAACTACACCGTGATCGGCACCCACGGCCGGCTGGAGAACTTCGGTGACACCGCCGGCGGCGTGGTGAAGGTCTGGAACAGCCGCCGGTCCGGGTACCGCGAGGATGCCGACCAGGTGGTCGAGATCTCCGGCGAGTCCGACCACCACGGCGGCGCCGACCCGCACCTGGTGGCCGAGTTCGTCCGGTTCGTCCGGGACGGTGGGACGACGCTCACGTCCCCGGTCGCCGCCCGCGCCGCGGTCGCGGCCGGGTACGCGGCAACGATGTCGCTGCGCTCGAACGGGACTCCGATGGACATCCCGCCGCTCGACCCCACCCTGATCAACTACTTCGACAACGGCCAGGTGCGGTGAGGTAGCTCGAACTACGTGCCAGAGGCGGGATTTGAACCCGCACGCCCGGGGGCACCGGCACCTAAAGCCGGCGTGTCTGCCGTTCCACCACTCTGGCCGGGGGAGCCGCCTCCCCTCGGACAGACATCCTAGGGGAGGCGGCTCCGTTCAGCGGCTTTGCAGGGCGTCGATGAACACCTGGCGGAGGTCGCTGGGGTTGCGGGCGACGTACGACTGGCCGCCGGTGGCCGCGGCCAGGGTGCGGAGCTCGTCCGGGTTGGCGTCGGGGCCCATGCCGAGGGCAATGATGCGGATCGGCTTGGACGGGTCCTTCATGCCTTCGAGCGTCTTCACGGTCTCCTGCAGCGTCGGGCTGCCCGGGTCGTCGTTCTTGCCGTCGGTGAACAGCAGGATCGAGTTGACCGCGGTGGAGACGTACTGGTTCCGGACCGCGCGGACCGCCGCGATCGCGGTGTCGTACAGACCGGTGCCGCCGTTCGGGACCGGCTTCTGGACCTTCAGCTGGCCGACGATCTTCTGCCGCTGCCGGTCCGACAGTGGGGCGATCGGGACCAGTTCCTTGTAGTCGCTGCTGCCGTCCGTGCCGATCTTGGTCGAGAACGTCCACAGGCCGAGCGAGGCGCTGTTCGGGAACAGGGCCAGGCCGCCGGTGGCCGCCTCGATGGTCAGCTGCATCCGGGTCTTGCCGCCGACCTTGTCGCCCATCGAGCCGGAGATGTCGATCACCGCGAGCGAGTGGGTGGACAGGGAGAGCCGGGTCCAGTTCAGCAGCGTCTTGTCGACCGCCTCGGCGGTCGGCTTGCTCAGCTGACTGGCGTCGCCGACGCCACGGCCGCCGCTGAGCGCGCTCATCGACCCGTCGCGGAAGCCGGCGTCGTCGCGGGCCTGCCCGTAGGCGTCGGAGAGCATCTCACCGGCCAGCGCGTTGGCAGCCGAGATGGCCTGGTCGGTGTCGGACTTCGCCGTGACCGCGATCGGGTAGTCCAGGTACAGCGTGCCGGTGGCCGGAACGACCGCCTTGAGCTGCGCGTCAGGGTGCTCCTCCTGGTACTTCACGAAGCTCTGCTCCGACGCCGGTACGACGACCTGGCTGCCGTCCGCCGCGGCGCGGCCGAACAGCGAGCTGACGTCGGTGTACGGCTTGGCCATCGAGCCGAGGTGCTGCGCCAGCGGCACGATCAGCCCGCTCACCGCGGTCTCGGACGCCGAGGTCTTCTGCCGCTCCGACTGGATCGCGAGCAGCGTGAGCGCGCCGGTGGAGGTGTTCAGCGGGTCCAGCAGGGCCGGCTCGACGCCGTCCGTGCCGAGGCTGCGCAGCCAGGACGAGGTGTCGGCGAAGTTCGAGTTCCGCCCGACCAGCACCAGCGGGGAGGTCGCGATCGACGGTACGACGATCTTCGGAACGCTGTCCCCGTCATCGGCCTGGGCGACCCATAGTGAGGAGTCCGGGACCCACAGGTCGGGCCGGTTGTCGCTGCCCTTGGCGACGTCCTGGGCGACCTTCGCCGAGGGAGCCGCGGTGATGGTGAACTGCAGACACGGAGTACCGTCCTGACCGCCCTTGCTCGCCAGCGACTTGGCCGCTGCTTCGAGCGAGGACTGCATCTCGGGCGTGGTGCTCAACTGGATCTGCGTCGGGTCGTCACACGACTTGCTGCCGCCGAGGAAACCGTCGGCTCCCGACTCGGATCCGAAGGAGCGAACCACAAACACGGCGCCCAACGACAGCACCAGTAGCCCGACCGCGGTGATGTACACCGAACGGCGGTTGTTGTTACTTCGCGTCACCGCAGAGGAATGTTTTCCCATCGCGGCAGGTCCCTCCCTCCCAGAGGCTGACTGCGCGCGCAGATTACCCGCTTTCGGCTGGTCACGGCGAAGGTCGCGACGGTTCTTGACACACCGTGGGCTGGACGCCGGTCGTCCGGGGAGTACCGCTCTTTCACAGGAACGCTGTAAAACTCACGGACGGTAGCGTCTCGGCTCCGGACTGGTGAGATCTCGGTGTGATCCAAATCACATCAAGACTTTTGGTCAAACGACCGTTCCATGGACCAGCCACGTGAAACGGTCGAAGGTTTCCCTCCACGGCAGGTCCTGGCAAGGCTGTCTTTCACTGCCTCCGGCTCAGAGGCCGAGGTCCCGCCGGAGCTTGGCGACGTGCCCGGTGGCCTTCACGTTGTACTGCGCCAGCGCGATCTTGCCCTCGGGGTCCACGACGAAGGTGGACCGGATCACGCCGGTGACCTTCTTGCCGTACATCGTCTTCTCGCCGAACGCGCCGTACGCGGTCAGGACATCCTTGTCCGGGTCGCTCAGCAGCGGGAACGTGACGCCGTCCCGCTCGCGGAACTTGGCCAGCTTGGCCGGCTTGTCCGGGGAGATCCCGAGGACGGCGTACCCGGCGGCCTGCAGCGAGTCGAGCGAGTCGCGGAAGTCGCAGGCCTGCTTGGTGCAGCCCGGCGTCATCGCGGCCGGGTAGAAGTAGACGATCACGTTCTTCCCGCGCAGATCCTTCAGCGCCACCTCGTTGCCGTCGGCATCGGGAAGGGTGAAGTCGGGTGCGGTGTCGCCGGCCGACAGACGTTCGGACATCAGGCCCTCCACGGGGGATCGGATCAACTGCCCGCAATGGTACGTGCGGCGCCCCCGCTAGCCTGAGCGCATGCGGGCCATGACAGTCACGCCGGGGAAAGCCGACTCGGCCAGGGTAGGAGCAATAGGGGAGCCGCCCGCCGGTGATGGAGCGGTCCTCGTGGAGGGGCTGTTCACTGGCATCTGCGGGACCGACATCGAACTGGTGTCCGGAGCGTTCGGCAGCGGCAGGCCGAGCTCCGACCACCTCGTCATCGGCCACGAGTCGCTGGGGCGAGTGCTGGAGGCACCGGAGGGCTCCGGCTTCAACGCGGGAGACCTGGTCGCCGGTGTGGTCCGCAGGCCCGACCCGGAGCCCTGTCCGGCCTGTGCGCGCGGCGAGTGGGACTTCTGCCGCAACGGGTTGTACACCGAGCGCGGCATCAAAGAGATGGACGGGTACGGCGCTGAGCGATGGCGCGTGGACCCGTACTTCGCCGTACCCGTCCCCAGTGAGCTCGGGCACCTCGGCGTACTCGTGGAGCCGGCCAGCATCCTCACCAAGGCCTGGGAGCAGGTGGACCAGGTCGGCGCGCGGTCGTGGTTCGGGCCGAAGCATGTGCTCGTCACCGGCGCCGGACCGATCGGGTTGCTGGCCGCACTGATCGCAACGCAACGCGGATACGACGTACATGTCCTGGACCGGGTCGTGGACGGGCCGAAACCGGAGCTGGTGCGGGCACTCGGTGGGACGTATCTGACCGACCTGAACGACCTGACCGTCGTACCCGACGTGGTGATCGAGGCGACCGGGGCAGGGCGGGTCGTGTTCGACTGCGCGAAGCTGCTCGGGTGGGCCGGGGTCATGTGCCTCACCGGGATCGCGCCCGGTCCGGCATCGATCGACGTACAACTCGATGCGCTGATCCGGCAGTTGGTGGTTCGCAACGCGGTGCTGGTGGGGTCGGTGAATGCGGCCAAGCGCCACTACGCGGACGCCGTGGACGTGCTGGTCGCGGCCGACCGGTCCTGGCTCGAGCGGCTGATCACGCGGACCGTGCCGCTGTCGGACTGGCCGTCGGCGCTGGTCCGTGAGCCGGACGACATCAAGGTGGTCGTGGACTTGCGGCGATGACCTGCGAGGATGGGACTACGCAGGGCAGCCCCGGCCATCCCGGGGCAGGCCCGGACGAAAGAAGGGAGCGCCGACAAGTGTCGGACACGAAGGCTGGGACCGCGAAGGCTCGGACCGCCGAGCAGATCGAGGCGGATATCGCCGCCACCCGGGCGCGCTTGGCCTCGACCGTGGACGAGCTGGTCGACCGCGCGAACCCGAAGAATGTCGCCCTGCGGCAGGTCGAGCAGGCCAAGGCCCAGGTGTTCGACGAGAGCGGCCGGCTGCGCACCCAGAAGATCGTCGCGGTCGGCGGCGCCGCGGTCGGCGTGCTCGCCGTCCTGCTGCTGATCCGCCGGCTGGTGGGTCGCCGGTGACTTCTCGCAAGCGGCTCTCCGACGACAAGCTGCCGATCCGGATGCTGCACGACCGGGTGCTGGTCTCGCTCGAGGCCGAAGGTGAGCGCAAGTCGTCGGCCGGCATCCTGATCCCGGCCACCGCACAGATGGGCCGCCGGCTCGCCTGGGCGAAGGTGGTCGCGATCGGTGCCAACGTTCGCACCGTCGAGGTCGACGACCGGGTCCTGTTCGACCCGGAGGACCGGGCCGAGGTCGAGGTCCGCGGCGACGACTACATCCTGCTCCGCGAGCGTGACCTGCACGCCGTCGCGGCCGGCCGCCTCGAGGACGGCCAGACCGGCCTTTACCTCTAGTCCAGCTGGTAGAGCCGCCGGGCGTTGTCCCGGCCCCACAGCGCGGCAACCCGTACGGCGTCCTCGGCGGACCAGTCGCCTTGGTCGACGAAGCCGCCGAGCACCGACGCCACCGCACGTCGCCACAGCGTGGCTCCGAGGAAGTGCAGCTCGGCCGGACCCCACGCGTCGGAGGAATAGAGCAGCTTGGCGTACGGCGCCAGCTCCAGACCCTCCGCGAGTACGGCGGCCGCGCGGGCTCCGACGTACATGGTGGTGAGGCCGAGGTCGAAGCTCACGTGTGGGAAGGCGTGTGCGAGGTAGCCCGCCTCGCGGTGGAACGGATAGCAGTGCAGCAGCACGACCTGTGTCCCCAGTGGCTCGACCAGGCGGAGCCACTCGGTCAGGAGCAGCGGAGTGGTCTTGTGCAGGTTCAGGTCCGGGTCTCCGAAGCCGACGTGCAGTTGGAGCGGCAGACCGCGGCGTGCGCCGGTCCAGAGCAGCCAGCGGAGGAGCACCGGGTCGCTGACTCGCGCCGGCCCATCGGCGTACCAGCGCTCCAAAGCGGTGGCGACTTCTGCAGCAGCGGGCTCGGCTGGATCAAAGTCGAAGCCATGGCGGTAGGCCACGATGCTCTTCAGCCCAACCGCATCGGCAGTCCGCTCTTCCAGCCGTCGCGCCAGCGCATCCGGTACGGCGGCCACGGTGGACTCGTGTGCGGCAACGTACTCGAGCTCTGACTCCAGCCGGACCACCTCGTGCGCGCGGGCCCCACTCAGCTTGGCCAGCTCGTCCACACCGGTCACAGCGTCGCCGAGGTAGCCGGTGTCGACCAGGTAGTCGCTAACGCCGGCTGCGCTGAGGAAGAGCCGGCTCAGTGAGGCCTCGTCGTGCTGCGTGCGTGCGGCCAGATAGTCGTCGGCCGACGCGTGCTGCTCGAGTCCGAGCAGAGGAGCGCAGTGCTTACGGATCGCGAAGCCCAGTTGGGAATCGAACGTCGAAATCCACGGCGGGACCGGACGGTCCGACTCGGTGATCAGCTGCTCGAAACCGGCCCGGTCGAGCGGACCCTTCGCCACGCCGTGCACGTGGTGGTCCACCAACGGCAGGCTCGCCAGGTGGTCAGCGAGCAGCATGGCCGGCCAACCGGAACCGCGACGGAACCGTGCCCTCGCCCAGCACCAGATCGCGGACGAACGCGCCGATCAGCGGCACGAACTTGAAGCCCTGACCGCAGAACCCGACCGCGACCGTGATGGGACCGGCCCGGTCGATGACGAAGTTGTCCGACGGTGTGTTGTCGTACAGACAGCTGATCGCCGTCGACTTCCCCGCATCCAGACCCGGGAACCAGTCCTCGACGTACCGCAGCAGCTCGGCATCCCGCACCGGCTCCACCGCGAAGTCACGGGTGTCCGGATCGACTACTGGGCCGGTGGCGTGCAATCCGACCTTCACACCAGAGTCCGGCTCGTACAGCCCGTAGCTGAAAGGACCGGAGTGCACGAAGCTCGGCCACTCCAGGTTGTCCGACACCGGTGCGAAGAAACGCGGTTGCTCCTGCGTCACAGTGAACGCCGGCAACGGCACCAGCCCGTTCAGCAGCTTCGGAGCCCACGAGCCAGCCGTCACCACCACCTGTCGCGCCCGCACCGCACCACCCGGTACGTCGAGCTCCACCAGCTCGTCGTGGACCCGCAACGCCCGCACCGGCGACTGCACTCGGAACTCAGCGCCCAGCCGTGTCGCCACCGACTGCAGTGCCTTGACGGTGCGATCGGCGTACAATCGTCCCGAACCGGGCTGATACAGCACCGGTGTCTCGAACCGGAACCCTGACCAGCGCTCCGCCGCCGCTGCCGGCGTGAGCACCTCGCCGGTTGCCGCATGCAACGATCGGAACGCCTCGACCGTCGCGTCGTCCACACCATGGTCGATCCCACCGGTCACCTCGAAGAGCGTCTCGCCCGAGTCCGCCTCCAGTTCGCGCCACAGCGGCCGCGCCTGCTGGGTGAGCCGTGCGACCTCCGCGTTGTCGGCGGCCGGCCGGAAGAGGCGCGTCCCACCGTGTGATCCACCGCGGTCGTGCCCGAGCGTGTACTGCTCCAGTACGACGACCTCACGCCCGGCCGCCGCCAAAGCACGAGCCGCGGCCGACCCCATCGCGCCGGCGCCCACCACAGCCACGTCGTACGTCATCGCTCACCCCTTCGCGCGCCCCTCGCTGTCGTACCGGGCGTGCATCAAGCTTTCCACCACCTGGTGGTCAGTGCGCGCCGACCGTGCTGACCCACTGCATGTTCGGGTTCGCCAGCAGCTTGCGCCGGCTCTGGGTCAGCCTGGTCGCGCCGGCGGCGAGGAAGAAGGCGGCCAGGATCCCGGCGACGATCCACAGAAAGATGTTCATGTCCTACTCTCGGTCACCGGTTGATGCGTCAACCCAAAGGTAGACGGGTTGACCAGATCCTCGCCAAGGTCGACCCCGGCAGGCCCTGCTGATTTCTCGCTGATTTCTCACGGAGTTCTCGCGGTGTGAGCGCCCGGCGTCGGTGCGGCCGGCGGGCGAGGGAGAATGTCGGGGTGATCTTCGAGACCTCCAGCCGGTTGCCCGACTTCCCATGGGACAAGCTCGCCCCCTACAAGCAGAAGGCGGCCGAGCATCCCGACGGCATCGTCGATCTGTCCATCGGCAGTCCGGTGGACCCGGTGCCGGACCTGGTGAAGAAGGCCCTGGCCGACGCGGCCGACGCCCCGTCGTACCCGACCACCCTCGGTACGGCGTCCGCCCGGCAGGCGGCCGTGGACTGGATGGCGCGGCGTCTCGACGTCACCGGAGTGGACCCGCAGACCGGCGTACTGCCGGTGATCGGCACCAAGGAGCTGATCATGCTGCTGCCGACGCTGCTCGGCATCGGCGCCGGCGACACGGTCCTCATCCCGGACCTGGCGTACCCGACGTACGAGGCCGGTGCCGCGCTGGCTCGCGCTCACAGCGTGCCCGTTGCGGACCCGACGACGTACGACGGCCGAGTCCGGGTGGCCTACCTGAACTCCCCGCGCAACCCGTCAGGTGAGATCACCTCTGCCGACGATCTGCGTCGTGCGGTCGAGTGGGCGCGGGCGAACGATGTACTGCTGGTCAGCGACGAGTGCTACACCGAGTTCGGCTGGGACGAGCGGCCGGTGTCCGTGCTGCATCCGGACGTGTGCGGCCCCAGCTTCGACAACCTGCTCGCGGTGCACTCGCTGTCCAAGCGGTCCAACCTCGCTGGGTACCGGGGTGGGTTTGTTGCCGGTGACACCACGGTTGTTGCCGAGCTGCTCGCCGTACGCAAGCACGCCGGACTGATGGTGCCGTCGCCGATCCAGGCCGCCATGGCAGCCGCCTTCGCGGACGACGTACATGTGGAGGAGCAGCGGGCTCGCTACCTGCGCCGCCGCTCGGTCCTCCGCGAGGCGCTGACCGACGCCGGCTGGGACATCACCCTCTCCAACGGCGGTCTGTACTTGTGGGCCTCGCATCCGTCGTATGACGCCTATGGCTCGGTGGGGGCGCTGGCCGACCTCGGCATCCTCGTCGCCCCCGGAGCCTTCTACGGGACCGCCGGCGCCCGCCACATCCGCGTTGCCCTCACCGGCACCGACGAACGCATCGATGCAGCGGTGAAACGACTGCAGGAGTGACAGAACTTCCCCGGTGGGTGTGACGTCTTCTTGTGTGACTGCCTCTTATGTGGGTAGGTGAACCCAAGGAGGGGGAGACATGCATATGAGGTCGCGTTCCATCGGGGTGGTTGCGGTACTGCTGCTGGGGGTTGTGGTGCCGGTCGGCTCCGCGCAGGCGGCTGATGATCCGTCTGTGACGCCGGGAGTCGCCGAGGCGACGACTCCGGCTGCCGAGCCCACCACTCCGGCCGTCGAGCCGACCACTCCGGCTGTCGAGCCGACCGCGACACCGCCTGCTGAGGTTGTGACGCCGTCGCCTCCTCCGGTTGAGGAGCCAACGCCCACACCAACACCAACGCCAACACCAACTGCGGCGTGGTCCATCACGCTGAACCAGCCGGCTGCCTCCTGGGAGGACAAGCCGACGGTGTTCACCGGGAAGATCAGCCAGCCGATCACCGGCTCGTACATCACGCTGTGGCAGCGCGTCCCGGGCGCGTGGGTGCTGCGCGGGTCGACCCGCACCACCGCCGGTGGCGTCTACAAGTTCACCTACACCGCGGCGTACACCGGGACCTGGGCGTTCCGGACCATGATCGGGGTGAAGGACACGACGGCGCTCGCGATCTCGGCGTACCGGACCGTCCCGATCCAGGACCGCAAGATCGTGATCAACACCCCGGCGGCCTGGTACGCGACCCTGACCGGTGTGTCGGTCACCGGCCGGATGACGCCGGCCGAGCCGGGCAAGGAGCTCGCGCTGCAGGACTACCTCGGCAGCGGCAAGTGGCGCCTGCTGAGCATCGCCAAGATGGATGCGGCGGGCAACTTCCGGCTCCGGGTCCCGGACGACGTCCCGTCCACCCGAACCGTGCGCGTGCTGACCCGCTACGTCAGCCAGCCCGCGATGGAGTACTCCGGCCTCGCCAAGATCGTGATCAAGGCCGCACTGAACCCCAAGGTGTACGCCGTCTCGGCCACAATGGTGCCGAATACGTACCGGGCCGGGTGCCCCGTCAAGCCGTCGTCACTGCGGTTGCTCCAGCTGAACTACTGGGGCTTCGACGGGAAGGTGCACCGTGGTGAGCTGATCCTGCGAGACGCCGCGGTGTCGAAGATGATCACGGTGTGGACCTCGACGTTCGCATCCAAGTTCCCGATCCGGCAGATGCGGCGGGTGGACGTGTTCGGGGGCAGTGACGTCAAGTCGATGGCGGCCGACAACACCTCCGCGTTCAACTGCCGCCGGGTCACGGGTGATCCGTATTCGCTCTCGCCGCACTCCTATGGCTGGGCGATCGACATCAACACCGTGGAGAACCCGTACCTGGCCGCGAACGGGGTCTGGTACCCGTCGAACGGGCTCGCGTACCGTAACCGCTCGGTGTCGCGTCCCGGCATGCTCTTCGCGAGCAGTGTCGCGACCAAGGCTCTGGTTGCCCAGGGCTACTTCTGGGGCGCCGGCTGGGCCAAGCCCGACTACCAGCACTTCGAGCCGAAGTGAAGACTGCCGTAGTTGCTGGGCTGTCGGCGCTGTTGCTGGCGGGCTGCAGCTCTGGGTCACCTCAGGCTGCTCCTACCGCAGCCACTCCGATTCCGAGCACTGTAGGCGGGACGGTGCCAGTGCCCACCAACACGTTGAGCACTGTGAAGCCGACCGACGCCGCGGTGCCGCCTGAGCTTCCAGAGCAAGCAACCGCACCACCGCCGGCCACTGCCGGACCGCTGAGTGCCCGCAACCTCCCGGCGCCCGAGAAGCTCGGCGCCGGCTGGAAGACGTACGCCGATCCGGGCGGCGCCGAGGCGGGATTCCTGGGCAACAACACCTGGACCCGCAAACGCGACCCCCACCAGGCCGCCTTCGAAGCCCTACCCTCCGGTTGCTCCGGCGCGCCGGTGACCGGCTCTCTCCCAGTCCCGCAGTACGCCCTGGCCGGCACCTACCGCACCGCCGACGCCCTGCCCGCCACGGCCCTGCTGCTCCGCTTCGCCAACTCCACCAACGCCAAGACCTACTACGACGGCTACCACGCCCGCATGACCGCCTGCGGCACCGGCGGCGACCTCTCCGTCAAGCAGCTCTGGTCCGACAACACCGCCACCGCCGCGACCCGCACCTACGCCGGCGCCGAGTCCTACGTAGACATCTCCACCCTCCAAGGCGCCACCGTCGCCCTCCTGGCTACCACCTCCCCCCACCCCGAATCCCAATCCCCCTGGGCCCAATCCGTCATCCCCACCCTCAAAGCCACCATCGACACTCCATAACGAGCCCCGGCTTACACCACCTCTGGCTCCGGACGCGCCGTGCTCTGTCAACTCGAGCTAGAAGCTGTATTACCTTTCAGTATTGTTTGTCCTACACTCCGGTTATGGGTGACTTCGACCGGTATGCCCGCCTGACCGCGGACCTCGACGCGCCGTACGCGGTGATCGACCTCGCTGCCTTCCGCCGCAACGCTGACGATCTGGTCCGCCGTGCCGCCGGTACGCCGATCCGCGTCGCGTCCAAGTCAGTCCGCTGCCGCGCCCTGATCGCCGCCGCACTCGAGCGCCCCGGCTTCCACGGTGTGATGAGCTACGCCCTCCCGGAAGCCCTCTGGCTCGCCCACAACGGCGTCGACGACATCCTCCTCGGCTACCCGACCACCCACCGCACCGCCCTGCGCGCTCTCGCCGAGGACCCCGAGGCGGCCGCCCGCATCACACTCATGATCGACTCACCCGACCACCTGGCGTTCATCAAGTCGGTCACCGCCGGCGGCGCGCGCATCCAGGTCTGCCTCGACGTCGACGCGTCCCTCCGCGTCTTCGGCCAGCACCTCGGCGTACGCCGCTCACCCCTCCGAACCCCCGTGGACGTCGCCGGACTCGCCCGCACAGTCGCCGCCGACGACGCGTTCGAACTGGCCGGCGTGATGTTCTACGAGGCCCAGATCGCCGGCCTCGCCGACACCTCACCCGCCGTCCGCTGGGTGAAGCGCCGCTCCGCCGCCGAACTCGCCGACCGCCGCGGCGCGGTCGTCGACGCGGTCAAGCAGTACGCGCCGCTCCGGCTCGTCAACGGCGGCGGCACCGGCAGCCTCGAGGTCAGCAGCGCCGACCCGGTAGTCACCGAAGTCACCGCCGGCTCGGGCCTCTACGGCCCCACCCTGTTCGACAAGTACGACGTCTTCCAGCCGGAACACGCAGTCGCCTACGCACTGGACGTCGTACGGCGTCCTGCCCCACGGATCGCCACACTCTTCGGCGGTGGCTACGTCGCCTCCGGCCCAGCCAAGAAGTCACGCCTGCCATCGCCGGCCTGGCCGTCCGGATTGAAGCTATTGGGCACAGAAGGTGCCGGAGAAGTGCAGACTCCGGTCCTTGGGAGTTCCGCCGATGCACTGCATCTTGGAGACAGAGTTTGGATGCGCTATGCAAAGGCGGGCGAAATGCTGGAGAGATTCGATGTCATACACGCGATCGACGGCGACGAGCTGACCGACCTCACCACCTACCGAGGCGAGGGGAAGAACTTCGGATGAGCACCTGGCGGAACTGGGCCGGCACCGAGTCGGCCACGGGTGTCGAGATCCTCCGCCCGTCATCGACCGACGAGCTCGCCGCAGCGGTGAAGTCCGCCGCCGAGCAAGGCAAGAAGCTCAAGGCCGTCGGCGCCGGGCATTCGTTCACCGGCTGCTCCGTGCCCGAGCAGGTGATGATCCGGATGGACGGCCTGTCCTCGATCATCCATGCAGACAAGGATTCCGGGCGCGTCACCGTCGGGGCCGGCACCGGCCTGCGCAAACTCAACTCCGGCCTGGCCGCCTTCGACCTCGCGATGGCGAACCTCGGCGACATCGACAAGCAAACCATCTCCGGCGCGATCTCTACCGGCACCCACGGCACGGGCGCCCGGCTCGGCGGCCTTGCGACACAGGTCGTAGCCCTCGACCTGGTCACCGCCGACGGTTCAGTCCTGCACTGTTCAGCCGAGGAGAACCCGGACGTCTTCGCCGCAGCCCGCGTCTCGGTCGGCGCCCTCGGCGTGATCAGCGCCCTCACCCTCCAGTGCGTGCCGGCCTTCCTCCTTCACGCCCAGGAGATGCCGCTCCCGCTGGGCGATGTCCTCGACGGTTTCGATGAACTTGCCGACAGCAACGATCACTTCGAGTTCTACTGGTTCCCGCACACCGACATCGCGCTGACCAAGCGCAACAACCGCGTCGGGCCCGGCGTCGGCCCGTCCCCGGTCGGCCGTGTCCGCGGCTGGGTCGACGACGAACTCCTGTCCAACAAGGTCTTCGAGCTGACCAACCGACTGGCGGTCCGACGAGCCAGCCTGGTTCCCCGGATCAACCGCATCGCGTCCCGCGCCCTCTCGGCCCGCGAGTACGTCGACGCGTCGTACAAGGTCTTTTGTTCCGAACGCAACGTGGTCTTCCGTGAATCCGAGTACGCCGTACCCCGGGAGAACGTGGTCGACGTCATCCGCCGCCTCCGCGACTGGATCGACACGTCAGGCGCCCGCATCCCGTTCCCGATCGAGGTTCGCGTTGCCGCCCCCGACGACATCTGGCTCTCCACGGCGTACGGCCGCGACACCGCCTACATCGCCATCCACCAGTACCACCGTCTGCCCCACGACCCGTACTTCCAAGCCTTCGAACGCATCGTCTCCGATTACAACGCTCGTCCCCACTGGGGCAAACTCCACACCCTCACCGCCGAGGATCTCCGCACCCGCTACCCCCACTTCGACGACTACTTAGCCGTCCGCACCCGCCTGGACCCCCACCACATCTTCGAAAACCCCTACACCCGCCAAGTCTTCGGCTAACCAACCGCCGGTCCCACCTCGGCCGCTTCCTGTTCGGGCAGGCATGTTCACGAGGTGGTGCGGCGGGAGCTAGCCTGCGGACATGAACTCTGTGGAGGGGCTCGAGCCTGTAGTCGAGGACTGGCAGAAGGCGTTGGCTGTGGTCGCGCATCCGGACGACCTGGAGTTCGGGTCGGCGGCGGCGATCGCGCGGTGGACCGGGCAGGGGAAGGAGATCGGGTACTGCCTGCTGACGTCCGGCGAAGCGGGCATCGACGGCATCGCGCCCGCCGAATGCGGTCCGCTGCGAGAAGCTGAGCAGATCGAGTCCGCGCGGATCGTCGGCGTCTCGATGGTCGAGTTCCTCGGTCAGCCGGACGGCACCATCGAGTACGGCGTCGCGCTCCGCCGCGTCATCACGGACGTGATCCGCCGGCACCAGCCCGAGATCGTGATCACCAACAACTTCCGCGGGACCTGGGACGGCGACGTACTCCTCAACCAGGCCGACCACATCAACACCGGCCACGCCACCCTCGACGCGGTCCGCGACGCCGCCAACCGCTGGATCTTCCCCGAAGCCGGCGACCGCTGGGCCGGCGTACGCCAGGTCTGGGCCGCCGGCTCCCCACAGTCTCGCCACGCCGCGGACACCACCGACACCTTCGACATCGGCGTCAAGTCTCTCAAAGCCCACAAGGCCTACATCGACGGCCTCAACTGGCCGCACTTCGACCCCGAAGAATTCCTGGAAGGCACCTCCCGCCCCGCCGGCACCCGCCTAGGCACCAAGTACGCCACCCGTTTCGAGGTCTTCACCCCTTAACCGACGCGCTCATACGTGGCCCACGCTTGATCGGGATATTCGTGGACGCCCCGTCAATCGCGGGGGAGTTCGAGTGATGCCTGCAGGTGTGGAGGTGCGGGCTTCGGGCGCCGAGGTTCGCGGTCGCCGGAGGTGTCCGGGCCAGGCGGGTTGTTCGGGCCGACCCAGGAGCGGACCAAGTCGCGGCCGCCCTTGCGGGTCATGCGGAGAAGGTCGATCTGCTGGACCTGGCTGGCAGGGATGCCGAGCTGGGCAAGGCTGCGGTTCGCCATTTCACACGCGGTGTCGTGCTTCCGCGGCGAGAGCTTCTGCTGCAAAACGACAGCAATCGTGCCGTCGGGCAGATCCTCGATCCGCTGGAACCGCATGCCCTTGTCCAGAGCCCACGACTTGAAGGCGAGCTCGAGATAGTCGGAGTCGGACAGCCGTCGATCAGTCTGAGCGCGAGCAACCACTTCATATAGGGCCATACCCCGATCATCCGCCTCCACCCACCCGTTTTCCAGAAACCCATAAGCCGGCCCATCCACGCAGGTGCTTCCACTCGGCAGTGCACCTGGCTCGCGGGCATCCGTCCCGGGTCGGCATCGGCTTCCTGCCCTCCGACACACCAACTGCGGTAGGGAGGGCTCCCGGGTGGCCGCTGGTGGCCGGGCTGGCCGATCCGCTGCGGGATGCCGCGGGCTGGCCCTCCGTCGTACTCCGGCTGTAGGTGAGGGCTCTGTGGGCGGTACAGACCCGCCCGCCGCCCGCTCGTGTCCACCGCCTGCACGTGGAAGGGCTTGGCGAGGGTGGCGCGGCCCTGCGCCGTGCGCCGTGGGCGCCGTTCGCCGATTGTGGTGTGGTTGTGGCCGGGAGGCCGGCGGATGTCGATGCGCCCGTCCGGCCGGCATCGTGGTCTTCCGGAGGCGCTTCGCGGGCTATCCGCGGCGTGGTCTGGGGCTTAGCCGTGGGTCGTCGGTGGGTGGCTAGTGGCGCGCCAAGAAACGTCGAGGTCGTTACCGCGCTTGCCTTCCGCCCGGTCAATTTCAGGGGCGAACCTCGCAACTGCACCCTTCTACCCACCGCATCCCGGGGGTGAAGGGACCAGATCAGGGGTGAACCCCGCACCTGGCCGCCGGGTTCGGCTTCGGGATGGTGGTCGCTCCGGGTTACCTCCTCAACCTTGCTTGACGCGGCACTAGTGGAGGGCGTTGATGGCGGTGGCTACCTGGGTGGGGCTGGAGATGAGGGTTAGGTGGTTGGCGTTGGGGATGAGGGTGGAGGTGGGGGCGCCTATGCGAGTGGCGGTTTCGGTGGGGTTGCCGCCGTCGGTGTCGAGGGCGCCGAAGACTACTGATTTGGGGATCGGGAGATCGCGGAGGTGGGTCAGGCGGTCGGCGGAGACTGCGGGGATGCCGTGGGCTGTCATTTGCCAGATCGCTTTTTCGGCGCCGGGCTGGCGGAAGGGGCGGGTCCACTGGTCGACATCCGGTGCAGGGCAGTCGGGGGCGCAGGCGCTGTTGTAGATCTTGCGGATCAGCGAGTCGGAGCCCAGGACCAGGCGAAGCAGAGTCGTGCGGTACGGCGGAACGATCACGCGCCGCAGCCCAGGACCGCCGCCGGGGAGGGGCAGACCGTCGCCGTCGAGGAACATGATTCCGCCGACGCGAGTCGGTGCCTCCAGCGTGGCCTCAGCGACGACGCCGGCGCCGAGCGAGTGGCCAACGAGGATCGGCCGCGGCTGCCCGGGGCCGCCGAGGTGCATCGCGTCCAGGAAGCCCAGGAGCTGACTGGCGAGATGCTCGATGGTGTACGGCGCTTTGCGCTGGCTGTAGCCGTATCCGGTGATGTCGTACGCGTAGACGGGGTGGTTGGTCGCCAGCAGCGGTACGAGCCGGGACCAGGTGTCGACTGACTCGGCCGCGCCGTGGACGAGCACCACCGGCGTTCCCGTCATACCCCAAGTGTCGTAGCGGGTGTTGACGTCACCTGCCTCGACGAACTTGAGTCCGGATGGGGGTGCGACGGTTCCGCCGGTGAAGGCGTTGTAGCCGAGCGATGCTGCCGTGACGATCAGCCAGAAGCCGAGGATGGCCAGCAACACCCGGCGCAGGAACCGTTTCACGGGCCAAGTCTGACCGCCGCCTCAAGCGTGGCGTGTGTGGGTACGGCGATGGCCCGAGGCGGACTGCTCAGCGATCTCGTCGGGGAGCACTCGGGCTGTTGACGGGCTACAGAGGCAGGAGGCGCTGGGATTCGGCGAGGACGGCGGGGGAGGCCAGGGACTGCCAGCGGGGGATTTG
Source organism: Kribbella sp. CWNU-51 (assembly GCF_054073265.1). Classification (NCBI taxonomy): domain Bacteria; kingdom Bacillati; phylum Actinomycetota; class Actinomycetes; order Propionibacteriales; family Kribbellaceae; genus Kribbella; species Kribbella sp. CWNU-51. The sequence goes on along the minus strand of NZ_JBSXMZ010000057.1, from coordinate 94,833 downwards.
CTCTTGGAGGAACGGGCGGAGCTTCGGGGCCAGGGCCGGCGCGTGGTCGAGGACGTCGAGTTCGTTGACGATGGTGAGATCGACGAAGTCGCGGAGGTCGGCGGTGCTGAGCTCCTCCGACGTACCCGTGAAGCGGTCGGTGACGGTGTGGTGTTCGGCGAGGTCGCGCCAGGTGGTCTCGCGCTCGCAGGAGCCGTAGCGGTAGACGATCAGCTCCGCCTCAGGGCCGATGACGGACTCCAGGACCGGGCGCTCGGTCTGCCAGTCGAACAGGTGTGTGGGGAAACCATCGGTTCCGTACGCTGCGTGGGCGAGGCCGGCCAGGACGAGGGTGTCGGATGCGCCCAAGGTGGTGAGGCGCTTGGCGACCCGATGGAGATGCACGTAGACGCTTCCGCCCGCGTGGTCGAGTTCGTCGGCGCCGCGCACCATCAGCAGCGAACCCAAGTCCTCGAAAGTGCTCATCTGACCCCTTCTCGACGCGGAGCGGTCAGGGCCCTGCGGACCGGCCCAGGCACCTACCGTAAGCCAATCCACCACCCCCGCCCACACCTGCGGCGTGCCGTTTCCGTCACACCTAGTTCACTTCCCGTTCCCTCCACAGTGTGCTCGCAGGCGGTGGTAAGCCGTCCCCGCAACCGCTCCCACCCGAAGACTCCGGCCTCACCGACGCGATTCCGCCCGAGGCCCGCGAGTTGCTCGACCAGCGCATGGAGGTTAGCCGAGACACTTCGGAGCCGGAGCGCACGCAGGTGCTCGACACCACCTCCGACGCGGGCCTCGGGTTGGTCGCGGCCCCCCGCCAGCGCTCGGCGGTTCCTCGAGACCCCCTGGCCAGCGACTGCAGATGCCGGGGCTGCAGCTCGCGAGAGCGTGCCGGGCCGAGGCGGTGAGGTTGTTCGCGACCGTGCTGGCCGAGGCGGTTGGGTTGCTGCAGGCCGTGCTGGCCGAGGCGGTTGGGTTCCTGGAGGCCGTACTGAGCCGAGGCAGTGGGTTGCTGCAGGCCGTGCCGGGCCAGGAGCTGCAGGCCCTCGAGACCGTCTCAGACGCGGGGCTGCGGGCTGGGCGCGGCGGTTGTTCGAGACGGCCGGCCCGGGAGGTGGTAGGCGCCGGGAGCTGCGGGTGCTCGTGACCGTGCCGGGTCCAGGCGGTTGGGGTTGTTCGGGATCGTGCCGGGCCGAGGCGGTGGGGTTGCTGGAGACCGTGTAGGGCCAGGAGCTGCAGGTGCTCGAGACCGTCTCGGACGCGGGCAGTGGGTTGGTTGAGGCGCTCGGGCAGGGCGCTGCGGCTGTTCGAGACTGTCGGACCGGAGGGATGGGGAGCCCGGGGCTGCGGGTGATCGTGACCGTGCCCGGACGAGGCCGTTGGGTTGCTGGAGACCGTGCTGGACCGGGGGGCTGCTCGGGCGTGCTGGGCCGGGGCAGTGGGAATGGTTCAGACGCTCCCGGGCGCGGGAGATGCAGGTGGTTGAGAAGTTGCTGGCGGTGGGGTGCGGGTTGGCAGGGTGGGGTGCGGGGGTGGGGTCAGGAGTTTGCCGGAGAGAGGCCCGGAGTGGGCCCTGAAAGCGGTGGCCGGGTGTTCCGGTGGGGTGGGTGGGGGCGGGACGATTTGGGCATGAGCAACACTGCAGCTCGTTGGACGTTGGTGGCGGTCCTCGCAACTACGACGCTTCTTGCTGCCACGGTTACCGGTCGGCTGGCTGCCGGTTCTGAGACGTCACCGGATGGCAGTACGGTCAGCCGGGTGTCGGGGCGCTGAGTGTTGCCTTGGGCAACGATGGGCTGGGCCGGTGGTCGTCCAGGGAAGGTGGACGGCCACCGGCCAAGCCGCTGGGAATCCCGCGCGTCCGAGCGGATCGGACCCGGGCGAGCGGGTTGATCCAGACGAGCGGGTCGCTGGTCGGGCCCCGTGCGGTGTTTGGGGTGCGCGGGGTGGTTGGGGTCGCCTGATCGGCTCAGGGCGCGAGTGGTCGGGATGCGCCGGTGGGGCGGGGCAGGCGGGGCCGGTGGGTGGGGTGCGCACCGCGGTTGGGGTGCGCGAGGGGCTGGCCGGCGGGCTAGTCGAGGTCGGCTAGGGCTTTGCGGGCGGCTTCTAGTTCGGCCTCTAGGGCGGCGACCTTGGCGGCTTGCTGGGCGCGGGCTTCTTCGATGACCTCGTCGATAGGAGTGGAGAGGTCTTCGTGGAGTTCCTTGGCGGCGCGGGAGACGGCGGCGGCTGCGACGGCGAGGTTGCGGGCGAGGAAGGTGGTGCCCTGCTTGAGCTCGGCGTGCCATTCGCCGTCGGCGGTGCCGGTGACGGTGAGGGTCAGCTCCAGAGTCTTGGTCTTCTTGCCGGCCGCCTTCTTGGCGGGAGCCTTCTTGGGCTTCTCCTCGACGGGAGCGGCAGAGGAAGCGTCGGGCGCTGTGCTCTCCGGGGAAGGGACCAAGGCTTCGGGAGTGTCGGCGTCGGTGGACGGCGCTTCTGCTGCCAGAGTGTCTACAGTCATCGTTGCGGCGATCTCCTTCTGAACATCGCCCGCTGTGAGCGGGCCGGCGCTGAGAGTTTATTAGAACACACGTTCGACTCTCGAGCAAACCCAGCCGCGCAAACCCTGTCACGCAAACCCAGTCGCACACGCTCAGGCGCGCACGCCGACCAGCTTCACCAGGAAGCGGTCGATCTGATCCCGCAACGGCGGAAGGTCGGCCTCCGGCTCGTTGATGCGGATCGAGACCGCGCCGTGCACAGCGGCGCGGAGGTCGAACGCGACCGTGGCGGCGTCGCCGGCCGGCGCGAGGCCGGCGTCCATGCAGCGCTGGACGGCCGCGGTCGCGCGGGTGGCGAGCTCCGCCTTGAAGGCCAGGTGCATCCGCCGGTTCAGCGTGCTCTCGTGCAGCACCTTGTAGAGGCCGGCGTACTCGCTCGTCCAGGTGCTGAGGAACAGCAACCGCGCTCGTAGCTGCTCCACCGGATCGTCGCCGCCGCTCGCCTCGGCCTGGTCGAGGTCGCGGATCAGGTCGGCGGTGCACTGCTCGAGCGCGGCGAAGACGAGCTCGTCCCGGTCGGCGAAGTGGATGTACACCGAGGTCGCCGCGATCCCCACCTCGCGGGCAACGGCGCGCAGTGAGAGCGCCTCGTCGTCGCCGAGCTCGTTCAGCATCCGCACGGCGGCGTCGATGATGTCGCGCCGCAGCAGGTCCCCTTGTCCCCGGCGATTCCGGCTCCGGGCTGCAGGTGTGGTCGCGTCCATGAATCCCATTGTATTGCAACACACGTTGCCCTACAGTCGTAGCACTACACCTGTTCACTTAAGGAACGGATGCATGGACCACACCCTCGAACGCAACCAGCAGACCGTCCTCGATTTCTACGAGATCGGCCTCAACCAGAAGGACTTCGACAAGGCGGCCGATCTCATCGGCAGCCGATATGTGCAGCACAACCCCCGGATCGCCGACTGCGAGTACGTCGTCGCCCACATGTACGGCGTCCACGTGCCAGGCCAGCCGGGTACGGCGATCGTCGACCGGCTCGACGCGGACGGGAAGATCGTCGAGCACTGGGACGTGATGCAGCCCGTCCCGGACACCGCCGCCAACCAGAACGGGATGTTCTAGTGACCACCACAGAGGTGCCGGTTGACGTACGGCGGTGGTGGGCACTAGCCGCCGTCGCGACCGCTCAGCTGATGATCGGCATCGACCTGACGATTATGAACATCGCCCTGCCGTCCGTGCAGCGGTCGCTCCAGATGTCCGACCCCACGCGTCAGTGGGTGATCACGCTCTTCGCCCTCGCGTACGGCGGTCTGCTGCTGGTCGGCGGGCGGATGACCGACCTCATCGGCCGCAGACGCGCACTCCTCATCGGACTGACCGGCTTCGCCGCTGCGTCGGCGCTGGGTGGTGCGGCGACCGGTCCGGCGATGCTGCTCACCGGTCGTGCCCTGCAAGGTGCGGCAGGCGCATTGCTGACCCCCGCGGTGCTGGCGACGCTCGCGGCGTCCTTCCCGCTGCCGGCCGAGCGCGGTAAGGCATTCGGCATCTACGGCACCGCGATGGGGAGTGCCTCGGGTCTTGGTGTGCTGGTGGGTGGAGTACTCACCGCCTACCTCGACTGGCGCTGGTGCATGTTCGTCAACCTGCCGGTCGCCGTACTGGCCGGCGCCGGAGCCGTCTACGCCGTACGCCCCGTGCCGCGGGTGCCAGGTGTGCGGATCGATGTCGTGGGCGCCGTTCTGGCGACGGTCGGCCTCATGGCTCTCACCTACGGGTTCGCGAGAGCAGAGCCGGATGGTTGGGGTGCGCTCACAACGCTGGGGTCAGTCATAGCTGGAGTCGTCTTGCTCGTTGCATTCATTAGCACCCAGACGCGGGTGAGAACGCCGCTCCTGCCGCTGAGAGTCGTCTTGGATCGCCGACGCGGCGGGTCGTATCTGGCGGTCTTCAGCCTGGCCATCGGCATGTTCGCCGCCCTGTTCTTCCTGACCTTCTATCTGCAGAACATCCGGTACTACTCACCGGTGCGAGCCGGCGTGAGCTTCCTGCCGCTGACCGTCGGTCTCATGGCAGGAGTGCGCGCGGTGAGCCCACTACTGGCCAAAGCGCCAGTGCGCTCGCTCATCTGCCCAGGACTGCTGACGATCGCAGCAGGACTAGCGCTGCTGGGCCTTCTGCGAGCAGACAGCAACTACTGGTTCCACGTCCTGCCGGTGTTCTTGCTGGTCGGTCTGGGGACCGGATGGGTGCTGGTCACAGCGAACAGCACCGCCACCCTCGGCGCCGGCCCCGATAGTGCGGTGGCCGGCGCCATGGTAATGACGTCACAGCAGGTTGGTGCATCACTCGGTACGGCGCTGCTCAGCACAGTCGCCGGGACCGTAGCCGCGCACTCCGGGGCCGTCCACGGATTCAACGTGGCCAGCCTCGGTGCGGCTGGATTCCTGTGCGTCGCAGCGCTCGCGGTCTACTGGGTGCTTTCGGAGCGGTCGCCGGACCACTCCAGGTGGAAGGTGCCTTCGCGATCGGTACGCCGGTAGGTGTGCGCACCGAACAGGTCGCGCAGACCCTGGATCAGCGCTGCCGGCAACCGCTCCGCCCGCAGTCCGTCGTAGTACGACAGAGAGGCTGAGAAGCCTGGTGCCGGTACGCCGACCGCCGCCGCGGTCGCGACCACCCGGCGCCAGGCCTCCTGCCCGTTGGCGACTGCTTCCTTGAAGTAGTCGTCGACGAGCAGCGAGGGCAGATCCGGGTTCCGGTCGTACGCCTCCTTGATGCGGTCCAGGAAGCGGGCCCGGATGATGCAGCCGCCGCGCCAGATGGTGGCCATCGCACCCAGGTCGATGTTCCAGTCGTACTGCTCACTGGCGGCCCGGATCGCGTCGAAGCCCTGGGCATACGCGACCAGCTTCGACGAGTACAGCGCGTGCCGTACGTCGTCGACGAACGCGTCCCGGTCCACATCCACCTTCGGCGTGGCCGGCCCCGGCAGTACGCCGGCCGCAGCGGATCGCCGTACGACGTCACCCGACAGGGACCGGGCGAAGACGGCCTCGGCCATGCCGCTGACCGGGATGCCGAGGTCGAGTGCGGACTGGACGGTCCACCGCCCGGTGCCCTTCTGCTCGGCCTGGTCCAGTACGACGTCCACGAACGGGCCGCCGGTCGTCGGGTCGACCTGGCTGAGCACCTCGGCGGTGATCTCGATCAGGAACGACTCCAGGTCGCCACTGTTCCACTCCAGGAACACGTCCGCCAGCTCGGTCGGGGACAGCCCCAGCACGTGCCGGAGCAGGTCGTAGGCCTCCGCGATCAACTGCATGTCGGCGTACTCGATGCCGTTGTGCAGCATCTTCACGAAGTGGCCGGCGCCGTCCGGACCGACGTGCACGCAGCAGGGCTCGCCGTTCACGTGCGCGGAGATCTTGGTCAGCATCGGCTCGAGCGCCGCGTACGACTCGGGTGATCCGCCCGGCATGATGCTCGGGCCGTTCAGCGCGCCCTCCTCGCCGCCGGACACACCGCTGCCGACGAAGTGCAGGCCCTTCTCGCGCAGTGCGGTCTCCCGGCGCCGGGTGTCGAGGAAGTGCGCGTTGCCGGCGTCGACGACGATGTCGCCCTCGTCGAGCAGGGGGACCAGCTCGTCGATGACCGCGTCGGTCGGCTCGCCTGCCTTGACCATGATGATGATCTTCCGCGGCTGCTCGAGCGACTCGACCAGCGCCGGCAGGTCGGTGGCGGGGACGAACTCGCCCTCATGGCCGAACTCCTCGATCAGGGCGTCCGTCCGGCTCTGCGACCGGTTGTGGACGGCGACACGGAACCCGTTCCGGGCCAGGTTCCGGGCCAGGTTGCGGCCCATCACCGCGAGGCCGGTGACGGCGATCTGGGCGTTGGCAGAACTCATCGAATCTCCCGCAGTCTCAAGTTGTGTGCCGGGACCCAGTCTGGCCCTCCGCGCAACGGTCCGGATCAGCGGGCTCGGCCTGCGGACAGGAAGTCGGCCCGAGGGCGAGCATCAGAGCGCCTGCGTGACCGCCTAGGCTCGACGGTGTGACCACGCTCAGTTTGGATCCTCGTCGTACGGCGCTCGTCCTGATCGACCTGATGCCGCGGATCGTGGCGCTGGAGACGGCGCCGCTGAGTGGGCCGGAGGTGCTGGAGCGGTGCGTCGCGCTGGCGAAGGCGACGCGATCGGTCGGTGGGCTGGTGGTGAACGTCCGGGTCGAGCGACCGGGCGTCGGCCGCCAGCCCGACGGGAGCGGGTTCGCACCAGAGCTCGCCCCGCAGCCGGGCGACGTGGAGATCGTCAAGGGGACGGTCGGCGCGTTCGGGCGGACCGGTCTCGACGAGGAGCTCAGGCGACGGGACATCGGGACCGTGGCGCTGGCCGGGATCGCGACGAACTTCGGTGTGGAGTCCACCGGGCGCGGCGCGGACGACCTCGGCTACGAGACCGTGTACATCACCGACGCGATGACCGGTCTGGATCAGGACGCCCACGACTTCGCGTTGTCCTACGTCTTCCCGCGCTTCGGCAGCCTCTGCAGCGGGACGGAGTACATCGCCGCGCTAAGCGCCACGGGCGACGCTACTCGCTGACAACATCTGCGACGATAAAATCTCCGGGGCCGTGTCGATCCGCGGGCCGCTCGTTCGACCTGGGGATGCGAGGGCCGAGAGGCGGCTCCGTGGGATGAGGAGAACGCGATGGCGCAGTACATGCTGATCATGCGGGGCACCGATGAGTCGAACGCGGCCATGATGGCCAACATCGACGAGATGATGACCGCGACCCGCGTGTTCATCGAGGACATGGCCAAGGCCGGCGTGTACGTCGGGGCCGAAGGGCTGGACGATCCCAGCAAGGGCGTCGTGGTGCACTTCGGCGGCGAGGCCCCGGTGGTTACGGACGGGCCGTACGGGGAGACCAAGGAACTGTTCGGGGGCTTCTTCCTGCTCGATGTCGCCTCGAAGCAGGAGGCGGTCGAGTGGGCCAAGCGGGTTCCGGCGGCCCCCGGGTCCAAGATCGAGATCCGGCGGGTGCCCGGGGAGGACGAGGTTCCGGAGCAGAGCGGGGAGTTCGTCAAGGAAGGCGCCTCGCGCGAGAGCAGCGGCCAGAGCTGATGGACACGGCCGACGTCGAGGCCGTCTGGCGGATCGAGTCGGCGCGGATCGTTGCCGCGCTGACCCGGTTCACCGGCGATTTCGGACTGGCCGAGGACGCGGCCCAGGAGGCGGTGGCCGAGGCACTGGTGTCGTGGCCACTCGCTGCTCCGGCCAGTCCGTCCGGCTGGCTGATGGCCACGGCCCGGCGGCGGGCGATCGACGCGATCCGCCGCCGGGCCGCGCTCAAGGACCGGTACGCCCTGCTGGCGGCCGACTTGGCGGTCGACTCGGCGGTTGAGGAAGAAATCGATCCCGACAGGATCGATGACGACGTCCTGGCGCTGATGTTCGTCAGCTGCCACCCAGTGCTCTCCCGCGAGGCCCGGGTGGCGCTGACCCTGCGGGTGGTCGCCGGCCTGTCCAGCGAGGAGATCGCCCGCGCGTTCCTCGTCCCCGTGCCGACCGTGCAGGCCCGCATCACCCGGGCGAAGAAGACGATCGCGGCGGCCGGGGTGCCGTTCGAGCTGCCACCGGCCGCCGAGCGCCGGGAGCGGCTGGGCGGTGTGCTCAGCGTCATCTACGTGATCTTCACCGAGGGGTCGACGGCCACGTCGGGCGAGGGGCTGCTGCGTCCCGACGTCGCGTACGAGGCGATCCGGCTGGCCCGCACACTGGCCGCGCTGCAGCCGGACGAGCCGGAGGTGCACGGCCTGCTCGCGTTGTGCGAGCTGACGGCCGCGCGCTTCCCGGCCCGGACCGGCCCGGACGGCTCGCCGGTCCTGCTCGAGGACCAGGACCGGCGGCGGTGGAACATCTCGGCGATCCGCCGCGGGCTGGCCGCGCTGGCCAAGGCATCGACTCGCGGCCTCGGCCCCTACGGCCTGCAGGCCGCGATCGCCGCGACCCACGCGTCGGCGCCCTCGGTCGAGGCAACCGACTGGGACCGGATCGTGGTGCTCTACGAGGCACTCGGCCGGGTCGCGCCTTCGCCGGTGGTCGAGCTCAACCGTGCCGTCGCCGTGGCCATGGCCTCAGGCCCGGCGCAAGCGCTGGCCATCGTGGACGAACTGATCGCATCGGACCGGCTCCCCGGTTCGCATCTGGTCCCGACCGTACGCGGTGAGCTGCTGACCCGGCTCGGACGGCGACCGGAAGCGCGCGCCGAGCTGGAGCTGGCGGCCCGGCTGTGCGCCAACCAGCGCGAACGCTCAGTCCTGCTGCGCAAGGCAGCCACGCTGAGCTGACAGCCTCGAGGTCTAGACGAACAGGCCCGCGTTCTCCCGGACCCACTCCTGCAGCGTCCGCGGCGCGTGCCCGGAGACCCTCGCGACGGTGTCGTTGACCGACGTCTCGTCGATGGTGCCGTCGCCGAAGAAGCCTTCGATCGCGCTCGCGTACGGCGGCGGCATCGACGCGAACAGCGCGTCGTGCGTCTCCGAAGGGCTCATCGGGTACGCCGTCAGCCGACGGCCGATGCCTTGGCCGAGGATCTCCACCTGCTCGACCGGCGTGAGCCCGACAGGCCCGGTGAGTCGCAGGACCGAACCGTCCTCCGCACCCTGCAACGCGCGGACCGCGACGTCCGCGATGTCGCGTGGATGGATCGTGGCGACCGGCACCTCGGGGAATTGAACCCGGATGACGTCACCCGCGTGCAGTTGGTCGAGCCACCGCAGCGTGTTGGACATGAAGGAGTTCGGCCGCAGGAATGTCCACTCCAGCCCAGACGCCTTCACGGCCTCCTCGGCCGCGTGGTGATAGGCGGCGACCGCGTTCGACAGATCGGCGCCGTCGAGGGAACTGCTCGACAACAGCACGACCTTCCGGACACCGGCTCGCACCGCGTTGGCCAGCAGTTCTTCGACCCGGTCGTAACCACTGAGCAGGAAGATTCCCGTGACGCCGTCGAGCCGCCCCACCGGCGTTGCGGGTCGCTCCGGTAACCAGGATCGTCATCTCGCCCCTCCTCGGATCAGCGCGGAAAGCGTCCCATATTCCAGGTGCGCTGAACCGGATCCGTCGCTGATCCGTAGAGCAGGCAACGGAAGGGGAATCAGGATGACCAGCACCGGCATCGCGTGGGTCGCCCCCGCGAACGAGGACCAGTTGAGGGCGTGGGACACCGCGGAAGGAGTCTTCTGGGCGGACCAGGCGGACCTGTTCGAGCACAGCCTGCAACGCTACGACGACTGGCTGCTGCGGGCGGCCGGGATCCGCGACGGTGATCATGTGCTCGATGTGGGCTGCGGCACCGGGAGTACGACCCGCGCCGCGGCCTGGCTGGCCGGATCGGGTACGGCGCTCGGCGTCGACCTCTCGTCTCCGATGCTCATGACCGCCGCCCGCCGGGCCCGGGACACGGGTGTAGGGAACGCGACGTACCTGCAGGCCGATGCCCAGGTGCACACCTTCGAGCCGACGTCGTACGACGTGCTGCTGAGCCGCACCGGGTGCACGTTCTTCGCGGATCCGCACGCGGCCTTCACCAACCTGGCGCGGGCGATGCGGCCGGGCGGGCAGGTCGCCCTCCTGGTGTGGCAGGCGCCCAGTCAGAACCCGTGGTTCACCGAGCTCACCACCGCCCTCGCGGCCGGCCGGGTCGCCCCGACGCCGTCCCCTGGCGCACCGAGCCCGTTCGCCTTCGCCGACCCGGCGCGAGTGGCTGACATCTTGACGGCAGCAGGCTTCGACGTCCCGGAATGCGAGCCCGTGAAGGAGTCCATGTACTGGGGTCCGGACGTCCGTACCGCTGAAGCCTTCGTTCTCGGCGTCCTCGGCTGGATGCTCTCCGATGCGGACGCCGACACCCGCACCCGGGCCATCACCAACCTGCGGAGGACCCTCGTCAAGCACTTCACGCCAGGAGGTGTCAGCTTCCCGTCGGCCGCCTGGTTGGTCACCAGCCGCAAGCCCGCATCTCCATCCGCTTAGTGACGTCTGATTCGGTGCCAGGTGCGGGCACCTGACTTGAGCACTACGTCAGCAGTCAGATCGACGGTTCCCAGCGGGTCGTCCGCGCGGATGCCGTTGACGGTGACGGCGCCCTGGCGGATGAGGCGGCGGAGCACGGACTTGCTGTCAGTAGGCCGGGCTGCGAGCAGCAGGTCCAAGGTGGTCGCGATGGTGTCGGTGACGACGATCTCCGGGATGTCCTCCGGTTGGGTGCGGTCGGAGAACGTTCGCTGGAACGCGTCCAGCTCGGCCTTCGCCGTACCCGCGCCGTGGTAGCGCGTCACCACCGCGGCGGCCAGCCGAAGCTTGGCGTCGCGGGCCTGCGGACCGCCGTGCGCGGCGGCGGCCTCGAGCGCGGCCACCGTCTCCAGCGGCAGCTCGGTGTAGACGCGGGCGTACGGCTCGACCAGCGAGTCCGGGATGCTCATCAGCTTGCCGAACTTGTCCCGTGGGCTGTCGGTCAGGCCGATGTAGTTGTTCAGCGACTTCGACTGTTTGGCGCGACCGTCGATGCCGGGCGTGATCGTCGTCGTGATCACCACCTGCGGCGGGGCGCCGAGTCGCTGCTGGAAATGCCGCCCGAGCTGTTCGTTGAACAACTGGTCCGAGCCCACGATGGTGAGATCGCTGCGCATCGCGAAGCTGTCGTATCCCTGCAACACCGGGTAGATCAGCTCGTGGACGGCGATCTCCCGCCCGGCGGCGACCCGGTCCCGGAACATGTCCCGGCTCATCAGCTGTGCGTGCGTGACCTGGGCGAACAGACTCAACAGCTCCGCCACCCGCATCGCGTCGTACCACTCGGAGTTCCGGCGTACCTCGAACACTGCGGGATCCGTTCGCAGCACGAGCGACACCTGCTCGAGGAACGACAGCGCGTTCGCCTCGATCTCCTCCGGCGTCAGCACCGGCCGGGTCTCCGAGCGGCCGGTCGGGTCGCCGACCCGCGTGGTCAGGTCGCCGAGCAGGAACACGACCTGATGGCCGAGGTCCTGCAGTTGCCGCATCATCCACAGGTTGACCGCGTGGCCGAGATGGAGATCGGGCGCGGTGCAGTCGACGCCGTACTTGATCCGCAGCGGCCGCCCGGACGCCAGCCGTTCGCTCAGGTCGGCCTCGCCGACGATGGAGTCGGTGGTACGACGTAACCGGTCCAGCACTGTGCTCATGGGAGTTCCTCTCGAGACGAGGCACCCTCGAACCGACAGCGCCTCCGGCAACAAAAAAGAGACAGGAACTGGTTCCTGTCTCGGAGGCTCTGGGTGGAGCGAGTTGTGGGGACTACCGAATGCCGGCCCCTCCCAGAGCCGGTCGATAGGTCACGCATCGCTTGATCACGGCGTCAGGCTAGCAGCCGTGAGCAGGAGCAGGAATCGGGTTAATTCCACGCGCTGCCGGAAGAGCTCCGTCAGCTCTGGTGTCATCGGCTCGGCCAGGCGCCCGATCGGCAATGACAGGAAGGCGCTGCGCAGGAGCAGCGAGCCGTCCAGGCCGGCGCGTACGTCGTTCGGCGTGATGGATCCGAATCCTTCGGCGACGAGTCCCTCGTGGTAACGGTCGATGACGAGCTCCCGCAGTACGGCGAACTCGTCGATGCCGAGCGCACCCTGATGGGCCCGCCCGATCAGGAGCTGACCGAGATCGTCGCCTGCGGCAACCATTCCGCCGGGGGACCAGTCGATCGCGACGAAGCCGTCCTTCTGTAGCAGCAGGTTTTGGGGGCACGCGTCGCCATGGCTCAGCACCTGCGGTCGCGCGGCGAGGTCGTCCAGGAGGTGGGGGATGCGCGCCGCCAGGTCGGTCAGTCCACGGCGTACGTCGTCGGCCTCGGCGAGCAGGGGACGCGTCCAGGCTGCCTTGTCCAGCAGCGGTGGGAGTACGAGCGGGCGGACCAGCCCATCGACCATCGCCCGCGTCAGGCGTCCCGGCGTACGGTCGACCGGTGCCGGGAGGGCGTCGTTCCTGGTCAGCCGGGCGTTGAGCCGGCCGAGGAGTTCCGCTGCGTGACCGTAGCGCTCGGGATCCCAGGGCGCGTCGGTCGTCTTGACGTCTTCGAGGATCAGTACGACGTGATCCGGGTCCGGCTCGTGGACGTCGTACAGGGCGGGCAGCCGCAGGCCGGAGGGCAGTGAGTCGGCCAAGCCGTCGAGGTAGACGTCGGCCTCGTAGCGCCAGAGGGCGGTGCCGAGCGCGAGGGCGCGGAAGTCGTCGGAGAGCAGGGGGAGCATCGGCCAGTCACAGTACGAGCGGAGCACCTTCACGAAGCGTCCGCCACCGCGGTAGAGACCCGCGGTGGTCGGCGAGCTCACGTCGTACGGCACCCGCTCGAGGCTGCTGAAATCCATGCCACCGTTCTACGGGCGGTAGCGCCCTGCTCACATCGGTAGGAATTGCCTATTCCGACTACTCTCCTGGGTGTGACGCAGGAGCGGGTTGTGCTGCTGGACGAGGGTGGCCGGGCGATCGGGACCGAGGCGAAGGCGACGGTTCATCACGCGGCGACGCCGTTGCATCTGGCGTTCTCCAGTTACGTGGTCGACGCGGACGGGCGGGTGTTGCTGACCCAACGGGCGATGGACAAGCCGACCTGGCCGGGGGTGTGGACCAACAGTTGCTGTGGGCACCCACTTCCGGGCGAGCCGGTCCCGGACGCGGTACGACGGCGGCTCGCGGACGAGCTCGGGATCGTCACGGACGCGATCGAGCTGGTGCTGCCCGAGTTCCGCTACCGCGCCGAGATGCCGACCGGCGTGGTCGAGAACGAACTGTGCCCCGTCTACCGCGTCTGGTGGACCGGCGACCCCACCCCCGATCCCGCGGAGGTCGCGTCCTACCGCTGGGCCGACTGGCCGACCGTGCGCGCCGTCCCCGACCTTTCTCCGTGGTGCCTCCTCCAACTGGACGAACTGGACCGCCTAGGTCCAACGCCCACCACCTGGCCCCTCGCAGACGCCACTCTCCTCCCACCCGCTGCCCGCCTATAGCTCCTGTTCCAGCAGGTCGGCGTGCAGGGCTACGGCTGTTGTGCTTGCCTGGCCGGCGGCTCCGATCGCGAAGAGGGCTGGCGCGGCTGTCGTGCCGACCGCGTACACACCGGGGACAGCGGTGCGGCCGCTGCCGTCGACCGAGACCGCGCCGTCCACGATCTCGCAGCCGAGCTGCTCGGCGAGGTCGCTCTGCTGGTGCTGGCGGACGACTACGAACAGGGCGCGGGGGAGTAGTGCCTCGCCAGTGGTCAGCAGCACGCGGACCTGGTCGTCTCCGGGGTGCACGGCCTCGACTCGCTCGGTGCGGACTTGCACACCGGCCTTGCCGAGCTTGGTCAGCTGCTCGTCGGTCAGCTCGTCGCCGTCGGTGCACAAGGCCACGTCGCTGCTCCATCGGCTGAGCAGAAGCGCACGGGCGACGGATCGGTCCGGCAGACCCCGCATCCCGAGCTGTACAAGGGGTTGGTCGCGTACCTCCCACCCGTGACAGTGCGGACACGCCACCACCAACCGCCCCCAGGAGTCCGCGACACCAGGCACATCCGGCAACTCGTCTCGCAACCCGGTCGCAAGCACAACCGCCCGTACCCGGTCCGAGCCGACCGCAAATCCGTCACCATCCACAGACACCTCGTCGACCCGGGTGCCCCGGACCTCGACGTCGTACTGCTCGAGTTGGTGGTGGCCGGTTGCGAGGAGGTGGGCGGGGGACGGGTTCTCGGCGCCGAGGTAGTTGTGGACGTGGTCGGCGGTGCGGTTGCGGGGGTTGCCGTCGTCGAAAAGCAGGACTCGTCGCCGCGCCCGGCCCAGCGTCAGGGCGGCCTGGAGGCCGGCCACGCTGCCACCGATGACTGCTACGTCGTAGGTCTTCATGTGATCATCATACGAGAAGAATCAGCTCAGATATTGAGACACAAAATGCGATGCGGACCGGCCTCGGCTGAGGCACTCTGGAGGGATGGGTGGGATGGAGATCCGGGCGGTCGAGACCGACGCGGACTACGAGGCGTGGCGTCAGGTGCGGATCGCGGTGCTGCCGCACGAGCGGTGTCCGAGTGTCGCCGAGTTGCGGGAGTTGGAGACTCCGCACCGGCTGCTGCTCCTGGCTGAGCGGGACGGCACAGTCGTCGCCAACGGATTGTCGGATCGGTCCAACGAGGCCGGTCGTGGGTTCGTGGCGCCGCGAGTGCGTCCGGAAGCGCGGCGACAGGGCGTCGGCACGCAGATGCTGAGCGCGCTGGCCGACCACGCCACAGCCCAGGGCTACACGGTCGTAGGCGCCGGCGTGGAGGACGAAGGATCGCTGGCGTTCGGGCAGCGGTTCGGATTCGAGGAGACCGGTCGGCAGGTCGAGCAGGTCCGCCCGATCGGCGACGAATCCTGGCCGGACCCGCCAACGGCGTACGAGATCGTGGCCGTCGCCGAGCGGCCGGAGCTGTGGGCCACGGCGTACGAGCACGTGGCGCTGCCGACGTTGCCGGACATGGATACGCCGACGCCGGTCGAGGTCTCGGCGGAGGAGTGGGCGACCGAGTGGATCAACGACCCGGCAGCGATGTTCCTCGCGATCGCCGGCGATGACGTGATCGGTGTTGCCGGTCTGCTGCTCGACACCGATCGGCCGGAGCGGGCCGAGGTTGCCTACACCGCCGTACGGCGGGAGTGGCGCGGGAAGGCGGTTGCCTCAACCCTCAAGCGGACCAGCATGGCGTGGGCGGCCGAGCATGGCATCACCGAGGTGTACACCTGGACCCAGCAGGGCAACGAGAACATGCGCCGGCTCAACGAGCACCTAGGCTTCACCTACGGCGCCGTGAGCATCAACCTGCGGGCGCCGCTACCGCTGAAGCTCGCGGAGGAGGTCGGGGCCTGACCACGGACGCCGGTCGGTCTCGGCCGCGCGGATCAGCTCGACGAGCTTGCTGTTCACGGGCGCCGGCCGGCCGAGGGAGTCGGCGAGGCGGACGACTTCGCCGTTGAGGTAGTCGATCTCGGTCGGGCGGCCGGCCTCGAGGTCCTCCCACATCGACGTGCGGGCGAGCGGGTCGATCGCCAGCATCTTCGCGGCGACGCGGCGGAACAGGAAGTCGGGCAGGCGGAGAATCGCGGGGAAGCGGTGCATCGGGACCGGCAGGAGCTTGGCCGGTTCGATGCCTTCGGCGTCCAGCAATCCCAGCGTCTCGGCCTGGGCTGCAGCCAGGCAGCGGCGGTAGGCACGCTGCGACAGCTCGTCTCGCAGCGGCAGGTTCGACAGCGCGTTGATCGGGTTGTTCAGGTTCAGCAAGAGTTTCGCCCACTGCACCGGCAGGATGTCGTCGTGCTGCTGGAGCGGCAGCCCAGCTCGCGCGAACGCATCCAGGTACGGCGCCAGTCCCGGATGACGCTGGATGTCGAGAGCACCCTCCGTGCCCTGGTGAAACACGCCGCCCCCACGATTCAGCACGTTGAACGGGACCATCCCCGTTACCACGACCTGATCCGTCAATCGCTCCCGCAGCACCTCCCCGTTGCGTACGCCGTTCTGGAAGCTGACCACCAGCGCACCCGGCTTGAGTACGCCGGCCAACTGGCCGGCCGCCTCCTCGGTCGCACCGGATTTCACCGTCACAAGCACGAGATCTGCCTCCGCAGCCGCGGCCGGTGATGTCTCGTACCTGACGGTGTCGACCCGCAGATCCGCACCGAGGTAATCGGTCAGCCGCAGCCCGTGCTCGGCCAGTACGTCGGCCATCCGCTGCCGCCCGACGAACGTCACCGGAGCCCCGGTCGCCGCGAGTCGCCCGCCGACATAGCACCCGATCCCACCCGCGCCGTACACGACGATCACGGCAACCTCCTATTCTTAGGCACGCCTCGCCGTCGGAACGCTAGTCTGAAGGCGTGGCGGAGGGGAATCTCCCCGTGCGGTTGTCCAGTTTTGTCGGCCGGGAGAGTGAGCTGGCCGAGCTGGTGGAGCTGGTCGGGACGCATCGGCTGGTGACACTGACCGGGCCGGGGGGTGGGGGCAAGACGAGGCTGGCGATCACGCTGGCCGATCGGATGCGGCCCCGGTACGCCGGGGTGCGCTGGCTCGGGCTGGCCACGACCGGCGCCGCCGACGGCGGCAGCGCCGTGCTCGCCGCGCTGGCCGACGTCCTTGAGTTGCCGGAGGCAACGGTTGACGCGGTGACCGGGCGGCTGTCCAGCGGCCCGTCGCTGCTGGTGGTGGACAACTGCGAGCACCTGCTCGATCCGGTGGCGCCGCTGATCGGTGAGCTGCTGCGGACCTGCCCGAAGCTCTCCGTACTCGCGACCAGCCAGGAGGCACTGGGGATCGCCGGCGAGGTCGTGTTCGCCGTACCGCCGCTCGCCGAGGCCGCGACCAGGTTGTTCGTGGACCGTGCGCAGGCGGCGTCGTACGCGTTCGAGCGGACCGAGGCGAACGCCCAGGACATCGCCGAGATCTGCGCCCGGCTGGACGGCGTACCGCTGGCGATCGAGCTCGCCGCCGCGTGGATCCCGACGTTGTCTCCGGCTCAGATCGCAGCCCGGCTGGACGACAGCCTGGCGGTGCTGACGCGCGGCGATCGGGAGGCGATGCCGAGGCATCGCACTTTGCGCGACGCCCTGGACTGGAGCTGGGGTCTGCTGGACCCGCCGGAGCAGCAGTTGCTGGCCCAGCTATCCGTCTTTCCCGAGGGCTTCAGCGTCGACGCTGTGGAGTCGGTCGCCGTACTGCGGGATCACGACGTGCTGCAGTCCCTGTCGAAGCTGGTGAATCGATCGCTGGTGATGGTGGAGCAGGGCGACGAGGTGCAGTACCGGTTGCTCCAGATCGTCCGGCAGTACGCGGCGTACCGGCTGGGTGCGGACAGCGGTCCTGCGCAGCGGTTGGCCGCGTATGTGATGGACCTGGTCGAGCGTGCGGCCGATCGGCTGGAGGGCGAGGAACAACAGGACTGGCTGGAGCTCCTGCTCACTGAGCGTCCGAACATCAGGGCCGTGCTGACCTGGCAGGTCGAACGCAACGAGGCCGAGCTGGCCACCCGGATCGTGGTTGGGATGTGGTGGGCGTCGTACCTGCTCGGGTGGTACCGGGACGCGCGGGAGTGGCTGGAGCGCGTGCTCGCGATGCCCGGACCGGTCCCGGCTGAGCTGCGGGCGGATGCAGAGATCGCGCTCGGCACGATGGCTCACCTGCAAGGGGATGCGGAGTCAGCCACTACTCATCTGCAGGCTGGATTCACGGCGCAGAAAGCCGCTGGAGATCCGACGGCCGAGGCGCGTGAGCTGCACTGGCTCGGCGGAGCGGCGATGCGGCGTGGCGAGTACGGCGAGTCGCGCCGGCTCGGTGAGCGGTGTATCGAGCTGTGGCGGGAGTTGGGAGCCGAGTCGAATCTGTCCCGTGCGATCGACTACCTGGGCATGCGTGAGCTGCTCGCCGGCGAGCTGGACTACGCGGAAGAACTGCTGCGCGAGGCACGTGCCCGCTACGAACAGGACGGTGCGGGTGAAGGTGTCGGCTGGACGACCGCGCTGTTGGGTGCGGTGCAGCACTACCGGGGCGACTCCGCGGCCGCGGCCATCCTGTTGACCGAGGCCCGCCAGATGGCCGAGCGCACGCGCCAGACCGTCACGCTGGCGTGGGCTCTGCACCTACTGGGCCTGGAGGCGCTCCGGTCCGGTCACCTGAGCGAGTCGGAAGACCTCCTCACTCAGAGCCTCCGGCTCCACAACAACTCCGGCAACCGCTGGCGAGTAGCCAGCCTCCTGGAGTCCCTGGCGGTCACAGCTGTAGCTGAAGAGCACTTCAGTCGAGCGGTCCGGTTGCTGAGCCACGCGGCCGCGATCCGCACCAAGCTGGGTACGCCGGTGCCCGCAGTGGAGGCGGCAGACGTGCAAGGCGGTCTGGACGCAGCCCGCGCCGCACTGTCGCCAGAAGCCTTCCGTACGGCGTGGACCGAAGGCGAGGTGTTCAGCCTCGAGAAACTAGCTGGAGTTGAGTCGACCGCTCGGCCCGCCCTCCCACTCACGATTGCCGAGACTCGGGTCGAGGTGCTTCAGGTGCGGGCGCTGGGCGCGTCGGAGGTGCGGCGGAACGACACGGTGCTGGATCCGGCGGCATGGGGGTACGCGAAGCCGCGGGAGTTGTTCTTCTACCTGCTGGGCGCCGGGCCGGTGACCAAGGATCAGATCGGCGCCGAGTTGTGGCCGGACGCGTCCGCGGGGACGTTGCGCAACAGCTTCCACACCTGCCTGCACCAGGTACGCCGTACGCTCGGCCGCTCGGACTGGATCACGTACCGCGGCGGCCGCTACGAGTTCAACCGGACCCTCGAGCATTCGTACGACGTCGCCGACCTGGAGGGCGCTGCCACCGCCGGGGACCTGGCCCGGGTGATCGCCCTGTATCGCGGTGACTACCTGATCGACGTCGCCGGCGCGGCCTGGATCGACGACCGTCGAGAGACCCTCAGGCAAACGTTCGAGCGAGCGCTACTCACCCTCGCGGACGCCCGGGCGACGGAGGGGCGCGTGGAGGAGAGCATCGATCTCTACCAGAAAGCCGTGAACCACGACCCGCTGCTCGAATCCGCCCATCGCGCGCTCATCTCCCTGCACCTGATCCAGGGCGATCGCGCGGCCGCCGTCCGCCAGTACAACCAGCTGACCGAACTCCTCGCGACCGAGCTCCAAACCACTCCGAGCCCGCAAACCACAGCACTCCTGAGCTGATCCCCTAGCACTTCCCACAGCGCCTGACCGCACAGTGTGCTGGGGGGATTTGTAGCTATCTCGGGGGTTGTCTGATGGGTTTGCTCGAGCGGGAATGGGCAGTTCGTGCTGTCGTGACGGCAGTGGACGCGGACCGAGGGTCTGTCGTCCTGCTGACCGGTGAAGCGGGGATCGGGAAGACGAGTGTGGTCCGTGAAGTGACCGGCCGGCTCGGGCCGGCCACGCGGGTGCTGCGGGGTGCGTGCGACGACATGCTCGCGCCGCCACCACTCCAACCGGTGCGCGACGCCGTACGCGGGACCGATGGGCCGCTGGCGCGGGCGCTGGCCGGCGGCCGGGATCTGTACGAGCCGGTGATCCAGGAGTTCACCGGCTCGACGCCGGCAGTGCTGGTGATGGAAGACGTGCACTGGGCCGACGACGCCACGCTCGACCTGCTCAGGTACCTGGCACGACGCGTGGACCGACTCCGGCTCGTCCTGGTTCTCACCTACCGTGACGACGAGATCGACGCCCGGCATCCGCTTCGGGTCCTGCTCGGCGCACTGACCGACGTCACCGTGCATCGAGTCGCCCTGAAGCCGCTCTCCGAAGACGCGACGCGATCGATGGCCTCCGAGGCCGGCCGTGATGCCGACGAGCTGTACCGCCTCACCAACGGGAACCCGTTCTATCTGACCGAGGCACTCGCGGGCCCGGCGGACGCCGTACCGGCGACGGTCGTGGACGCGACGCTGGCCCGGTTGCGCACGCTGGACCAGGAGAGCATCGGGGCCGTCGAGCTGCTCTCGGTGATTCGGCGACCGCTCGGGCTCAGGTACGCCGACTACCTCGTGGACGGCCGGGTCGACGCGCTGACCCGGGCCGAGCGCCGAGGCATCCTGGAGGCCCGGGGAGGTGCCGTCGCGTTCCGGCACGAACTCGCGCGCCGGGCGATCGAGCAGGCACTCCCGGTGATCCGGCGGCGCGCACTGAACGCACGCATCGTGGAGGCGATCCTGGCCTCCGACTTCGAGGGGCTGCTCTACCCGCTGGTGCACCACGCGGTCGGCGCCGGCGACGTCGGCACGATCGTCACGTACGCGCCGCGGGCCGCCCGCGACGCGACCGCCGCCGGCTCCCACCGCCAGGCCCTCGCCCACTACGAAGCGGTCGTCCCGTACGTCGACCGGCTGCCGACCGCCGAGCAGGCCGAGGTGCTCGCCGGGTACGCCTGGGAGCTGCACATCGCGCACCGCTTCCCGGAGGCGGTGGCTCGCTGTGCCGAGGCCGTCGATCTCTTCGAGCACCTGGGCGATGTCGTGCCGTTGACCGAGACGCTGTTGCAGCAGTCGCGGCACTGCTACCTGGCCGGCGAGACCGACGCGGCGCTGGCCGCCGTGGACCGGGCCTTTGAGGTTGCCCAGGGCAACGATCAGGTCTGGCCGACGGCCGTCGCGTACCGCGGGATGATGCTGGTGCTCACCGGATCGCCGCGTGACGCCGTACCGCAGCTGTCCCAGGCCCAGGCGCTCGCGATCGAGGCCGGGCGGACGGATCTGGCTGCGTTGTGTCTGAACTACCTCGGCCTTGCGGCGTGCGATCTCGACCGGCCGGGCGGTTTGGACAACCTGCGGACCAGCATCGACGCGGCACGGACGACCGGTGACTACGAGGCGGTCGCCCGTGGCTACACCAACCTGGTCGAGATGCTGTACCGCGCCCGCCGGTGGGACGAGCTGGACGAGACCATCGCCGCCGGGCTCGAGTTCACCCGCGAGCGCGGCTTCGGGTCGCACACCTACAACCTGGAGACGCACCGGGCGCTGCTGATGATGCGCCGCGGCGACCTGGCCGGCGCCGAAGAGCACCTGCGCTGGTTGATCGACACCGTCGACGAGCCAGGCATGCTGTCGGTGCTCAGCGCGTCGAGTCTCGGCCGGGTCCTCGCCCGGCGCGGCGATGCCGAGGCACGGACCCTGCTCACGGACGCGTGGCAGCGCGCGCGGGCGCAGCGATCCGTCCTCGGTCTCGCGTACGCCGCGACGGCGTACGCCGAATGGGCCTGGCTGAACGCCCGTCCGGAGATCGCGGACCGGATCCGTGACGATCTCGGCGGGCACACCCTGGACGAGCCGGCGTTCCGCGAGCTGGCCAGGTACCTGGCGCTCGCCGACGCCGGTGGAGCCGGTGGGTGCGTCGAGGATCGTGACCTGGAGTCCTGGGAGGACACGCCGTACGAGCGTGCCCTGGTGCTGGCGCTGTCGGCCGGCCGCGAGGCGACCCTCGAAGGCCTGCAGATCCTGCTCGAGCTCGGTGCGGGGCCGGCGGCGAGCCTGCTGCGCCGCCGGCTGAAGGAACTGGGGGTACGGCGGATCCCGCGCGGCGCGCAGACCCGGTCGCGGAAGAACCCGGCCGGCCTGACCGGACGGCAACTGGATGTTCTGATGCTGCTGATGGATGGCTTGACCAACGCGGAGATCGCCGAGAAGTTGGTGGTCTCGGTGCGTACCGTCGACCACCACGTCTCGGCGATCCTGTCCCGGCTGAACGCCCGGACCCGCCGTCAGGCGGCTGCCATTGCTCGCGAGCTGGACCTTCAGCTGACCGGGTGATTGCCGCGGATCGTGCCGGCCGGGTCCACCGCCTGCTTGATCGCGACCAGCCGGTCGTGGATACCGGCCGGGTAGAGCGCCGCGTTGGGTTCGCCGACGGAGAAGTTCGGCAGCGCCCGGCCGGTGATCCACGGTGCCATCGTCGTTTGGACCCGCTCGATCGCGGCGCCGACCACCGGCCCCAGCGCCGGGTCGGGGACGAACCCACCGAACAGCAGCAGATATGGCTCGTCGATCACGCCGGCCGCACCCTGGGACTCGTCCGGACGGGCGAGCGCACCGCCCAGGTGCCGCACCTCGAAGGCGAACAACGGCGACTGCGGCGCCGCAACCTTCAGCAGCGCATCGATCGCCGCGTCCTCGAAGCCCGACAGCAGGACGGTCTTCAGCAGCGCCGGCATCGGGTCCTCCGGCTCCTGCGCGATCGAGCCCAGCTCACCCAACGGGATCGGCGCGACCGTGTCCGAGACCGGCTCGGCGACGACCCGCAAAGGCGCGAGCAGCTTGGCCGCGTCGTCCGCCGACCCGAGGAACGTGCAGTCCACGACCGCGAACGACTGCCCGCGCACCTGCTCCGGCACGAACGGTACGTCGGGGAAGTGCAGCACCCAGGCCCACAGCGACAGCTCGTCCGGCGCGTACGCCGTGATCTCGGCGAAGGCCCGCAGGACGGGACGGGCGTGCTCGATCGGCCACATCATCCGGCCGCCCTGGATCTCGGCGGCCGGCATGAGCTCGAGCTCCATCGAGATGACGATCGCGAAGTCGCCACCGCCGCCGCGCAGCGCCCAGAACAGGTCCGGATCCGACTCCCGGGTGACGTGCATCAGTTCGCCGCTCGCCGTGACGACACGGAAGGAGCGCACATGGTTGGCCGCCAGGCCGTACTTCCGGCCGAACCAGCTCAGCCCACCGCCGAGGGTGTAGCCCACCACAGTCGTGCCCCCGCTGCTCCCGGGCAGACTCGTCGTACCTGTGTCGGTCAGGGCGTGGTTGAGGTCGTGCCAGCGCACGCCGGCGCCGACGTGCACGACGCCGGCGGCCAGGTCGATCTCGATCCCGGTGAGTGCACCGGTGCGGAGCAAGATCGTGCCGTTGACCGCCGGCGTCGCGCCATGCCCGAGGGGCTGGGCCGACACCGTCAGGCCGTGATCGCGCGCGTACCGGACCGCGGCGACGATGTCGTCCGCGTCAGCCGCCTGCACCACGGCAACGGGTTGCTGGTCCGCCAGCAGGTGCCACGCACCCCGTGCGGAGTCCCAGCCCGGGTCGCCTGGCAGGACGACCGGGCCCTTGATCAGTTCATGTAATCCATTCATGCCTCCGTTTGTACGGCGACCCACACTTGCCACTCATCGGCAAGAACTACCTATCTCTAATGCAACCGCACCCGCGGATCCAGGACGGCGTACGCGATGTCGACCAGGATGTTCGCGACCACGACCGCCGCCGAGGCGAACAGCACGATCCCGATGATCACCGGCAGGTCCTGCTGATTGATCGCGACCACGGCGGTCTGGCCGAGGCCGGGCAGGCTGAACACGGTCTCGATGACCACCACGCCGCCGATCAGCTGGCCCAGGTCGATACCGAACTGGGTCACCACCGGCGTCAGCGCGCTGCGCAGGCCGTGCCGGACGATCACCCGGCTCTCCCGGATGCCCTTCGACCGCGCCGTCCTGATGTAGTCCTCGCCGAGCACGTCCAGCATCGAACCGCGGGTCAGCCGGGTATAGGTTGCCGCCAGCAACAAAGCCAGCGCGATCCAGGGCAGGAACAGATGCTGGAACCACGGACCGACCCCGCTGGTCAGCGGCGAGTAGCCGCCCGCCGGGAACCAGTGATAGCCGGCCAGCGTGAGCCGGAAGTACAGGAAGTACAGCAGCAGCAGGCCGAGCAGGAACGACGGGAACGAGTAGAAGGTCAACGCGAACAACGTCAACCCACGGTCGGCCACCGACCGCGGATGAATTGCCGAGATCACACCGTTGAAGATCCCCAGCGTCAGCCACAGTACGGCGGCCCCGAGCGCCAGCGACACCGTGATCGGCAGCGCCTGCCCGATGATCGTCGTCACCGGCACCTGGTGGTAGTAGTCGTACCCGAGGTTGCCCCGGACCGCGTTCTCGATGAAGTGCAGGTACTGCTTCCAGACCGGCAGGTCGAGCCCGAGCCGGTGCTTGATCAGGGCAATCGTCTCCGGCGTCGCCTGCCGGCCCGCCAGGGTCTGCGCGACGTTGCTCGGAGCAACGAAGAACAGACCGAACACCGCCACGGTGATCAGCCACAGCACCAGCAGGCCGTGACCGAGCCGGCGGATCAGAAAAAGAGCCATCGCGATCTCCCAGCGCTCTCGAGCCAGTAGCTGCCCCAGCCGAACCACACCATGACTAGCTCCGATCCGCTCGTGGGTCGAACGCGTCCCGGACCCCGTCGCCGAAGAGGTTGAACGCGAGCGTCGTGATCAGCAGCGCCAGACCGGGGAAGAAGATGAACCACCACGCGGTCGTGTAGTAGTTCTGCGACGCGCTGATCATCCCGCCCCAGTCGGCCGTCGGCGGCGGCAGCCCGAGCCCGAGGAACGACAACGTCGCCTGGGTCACGATCACCACCGGGATCAGCAGTGTGGTGTAGACGATCACCGGCGCCAGCACGTTCGGCAGCACGTCGACGAACATGATCCGCCCGTCGCCCGCCCCCAGCGAGCGCGCCGCCTCGACGAACTCCCGCTCGCGCAGCGACAGCACCTGCCCGCGCACGATGCGGGCCACCGACGCCCAGCTGAAGAACCCGATCACCAGCACGGTCACGGTCAGACTCGGCCCGGTGACCGACACCAGCGCGATCGCCACCAGCAGGAACGGCACGGACAGGACGACGTCGATCAGCCGCGCCAGGACCGTGTCGGTGATCCCCCCGAGGAACCCCGCCGCGAGCCCCAGCACGACTCCGATCGCCACGGTGATGGCGGTCGCGATGACACCCACGAGCAGCGACACGCGAGCGCCGTACGCGATCCGCACCAGGATGTCCCGGCCGAGGTCGTCGGTGCCCAGCCAGAAGGTGCCGTTCGGGCCGCGCGGCAGGCCGTCCGGTGTCAGCCCGATGTCGCGGTACTGCTCATTCGGTGGATGCCCGGTGATCGCCGCGAAGACCGGCGCGAAGATCGCCATCAGCACGATCAGCACGATGACGACCAAGGAGATCATCGCCACCTTGTCCCGCCGCAGCCGCCGCAGGGCCAGGATGAACGGACTCCGGCCCTCGATGGCCTTCGGCTCGTCGATGACATCAACCAGGTTGATCGCGGTCGTCATGATGCCTTCAGATCGGGAACGGCGGTGGACAGGTCCTCGCCCAGCGTCAACGGGTAGAAGCACGCGGTCCGGTGTTCCGCGGCGTCATCGAGTACGGCGATCAGCGGCGGCTCGCCCTTGGCACAGTCGGACCGCGCCTTCGGGCACCGCGTGTGGAACCTGCACCCCTCCGGCGGGTTCGTCGCGGACGGGATGTCGCCGCCGAGGATGATCTGCTCACGGCTGTCGGCCGTGTCCGGGTCCGCCACCGGCAGCGCCGACAGCAACGCCCGGGTGTAGGGATGCCGGGTCTGGCCGAACAACTCGCTGGTCGGCGCGAGCTCGACGATCTTGCCCAGGTACATCACCGCGATCCGGTCACTCACGTGCCGGACCACGGACAGGTCGTGCGAGATGAACACGTAGGTCAGATCGAACTCCTGCTGCAGATCCGCCAGCAGGTTGATGATCTGGGCCTGGATCGACACGTCCAGCGCCGACACCGGCTCGTCACAGATGACCAGCTTCGGCCGCAACGCCAAGGCCCTCGCCACGCCGATCCGTTGCCGTTGGCCACCGGAGAACTCGGCCGGGAACCGGTTGTAGTGCTCGGGGTTCAGCCCGACCAGCTCCATCAGTTCCTGGACCTTCTTCTTCCGCTCCGCCCCGGACGCGATGTTGTGGATCGCGAACGGGTCGCCGATGATCGAGCCGACCCGGCGGCGCGGGTTCAGCGAGCCGTACGGGTCCTGGAAGATCACCTGGACCTCGCGCCGGAGCGGACGCATCGCCCGGCGCGACAGCCTGCTGATCTCGTTGCCCTCGAACCACACCGACCCCGACGTCACGTCGTACAGGTGGGCCATGCAGCGGGCCAGCGTCGACTTGCCGCAACCGGTCTCGCCGACCAGGCCGAGCGTCTCGCCCTTCCTCACCTCCAGGGAGACCCCGTCGACCGCCCGGACCACCTCCCGGGAGTGCGTGGGGAACTCCTTGCGGACGTCCTCCACTTTCAGTAGTACGTTACTCATCCACGTCCTCGCTTCGCTCCGGGCGCGGATGAGGCTCCGAGCGTGCTGTGCTGTTTGATGAATTCGCTTCGCTCATTCATGAAGCCATCGCCTCGTTCTGCTCGTGCGGAAGCCAGCAGGCCGACTGGTGCCGGGGATCGCGGGCGACGTCCAGCAACGGCGGCGCCTCAGTGCGGCACTTGTCGAACACGTGCGGGCAGCGGGTGGCGAACGGGCACCCGGCCGGCAGGCTGATCAGGCTCGGCGGCGTCCCCGGGATCGGCGTCAGCCGGTCGCCGCTGCGCGCCGGCAGCGAGGCCAGCAGCCCTTGCGTATAAGGGTGATGGTTGCGATAGAAGATGTCGCGGCGCGGCGCCCGTTCCATCACCGCGCCCGCGTACATCACCACCACCTCGTCGGCCATCTCGGCCACCACCCCCAGGTCGTGGGTGATCAGGACGATCGCCGTACCGAACTGCTCCTGCAGCCGGCGCATCACGTTCAGCACCTGCGCCTGCACGGTCACGTCCAGCGCCGTGGTCGGCTCGTCCGCGATCAGCAGCGCCGGGTCGAGTGCCATCGCCATCGCGATCATCACCCGCTGCCGCATCCCGCCGGAGAACTGGTGCGGGTAGTCGTCGATCCGTTCCGCCGCCCGCGGGATGCCGACCAGGGTGAGCAACTCGGCGGCCCGCTTCCGGGCCGCCTGCTTGCTGATCACCTTGTCGTGGGCGCGGATCATCTCGACGATCTGCCAGCCGATCCGGTACTGCGGGTGCAGGCTGGACAGCGGATCCTGGAAGATCATCCCGATCTGGGCCCCACGCAACCGCCGCAGGGTCGCCTGGTCGGCGGTGATCAGGTCCGTTCCGTCGAAGAACGCCGTACCGGACACGGTCGCGCCGCGGGTCAGCCCGACGATGGTCTGGGTGGAGACGCTCTTGCCAGAGCCGGACTCGCCGACGATCGCCAGGGTCTGACCGGCCTCCACGTCGAACGACAGGCCCCGGACGGCACGGACGGTGCCGTCCGGGGTGTCGAAGGAGACCCGGAGGTCTCGTACTTCAAGGAGGGTCATGGGGCCTCCCGGCCTGGACTGAGGAGTGGAGGGAGCGAAGCGACTGGAGCGACGAGGGAAGGACGGGAGCCAAGGCCCCATGACCACGCCGTGCCGGAGGCGCGGCCATGAGGCACGGTTCAGCCGCCCTGCTTGTCCTTGTCGAGCCAGACGTTCGTCGGATCGAACATCTGCAACGACGGCACGTAGATCGCGTTGTGCGCCTGCGCCGCGTGGTAGTTGGCGTTCTTCGGGTTGGTGAGCGGGAAGAACGGCGCGTCGGCCATCACCTGTGCGTCGGCCTGGGCCCACAGGTTCGCCGCCTGGTCCTCGGTCTTCGCCTTCGCGGCCTGGTCGATCAGCGAGTTCGTCGCAGGGCTGTTGTACAGCCCGAAGTTGCTCCCGATCGGCGGGAACGACGGCTCTCCGGAGAACAGCGGGTTGAAGAACGACAGGGCCGCGTTGCCGTACCAGTCAGCACCCCAGCCGGCCAGGGACAGGTCCCAGACGCCGCGCTGCGCGACGGTCGGCACCTGCAGGTACTTCACGTAGAAGTCCGCGTTCGGCGACGGTACGCCGACCACCGTGACGCCGGCCTTGGACAGATCCTGCTGAACCGTCTGGAAGGCCTTGCTGCTGCCCTCGGACGCGTTCCGGTACAGGAACTTGAGCGTCAGGTGCGGGAAGCCGGCCTCGGTCAGCATCTGCTTGGCCTTGTCCGGGTTGTACGGATACGGGTCGATCTGCTTCGAGCCGACGATGTTGCTCGGCAGCACGTGGGTCAACGGCGGGTTGATCGTCGGTCCGCCGAGGACCTGCAGGATGTGGTCGCGGTTGATCGCGTAGCTGAGCGCCTGCCGCACCTTGACGTTCGTCAGCGCCTTGTTGTTGTTCGGCGACGCGGTGTTGTAGACGACGTACGGGTTGCTGGACGCGGTCATGCCGAGGTTCAGGTTCGGGTCCTTCTTGGCGATCAGGGCCGGCAGCTGCGACGGTGGCGGCTGGACGTCGAACTCGAGGTCGGCGGTCGGCGTACCGGTCTGCAGCTGCTGCTGGACCGAGTCCTGGCTGATCGTCTCGTTCACCAGGATCTTGTCGACGTACGCCTTGCGGACCGGGTCGGTGGACGCGTTCCAGGCCGGGTTGCGCGAGTACGCGATCGACTTGGTCGGCACCCACTGGTCGACCTTGTACGGGCCGTCGGACGGGAAGTTGTTGCCCAGTTCGGTGCTGGCCGGCAGGTACTTGAGCGCCTCGACCGGGGCCGGTGAGAAGGCCGGCAGGGTCAGCATGTCGACGAAGTACGTGGCCGGCTGGGTGAGGTGGAACTCGACTGTGGTCGGGTCCTTGGCCACCACCCCGGGCAGCGGCGTCTTGTCGATGTACGCCTGGATCGCGGCCGGGGTCTTCGCCACCTTGGCGAAACCGTCCGCGAACGTCTTGTACCCGACGATCAGGTTGGCGAAGTCGGGGATGCCGCCGAACGGCTGGACCGGGTTCGCGGTCCGCTTCACGCCGCGGACCATGTCCTCGGCGGACACCTGGCGGGCGGGCGTGGTGTTCCATTGGGCGCCGGGCCGGATCTTGATCGTGTAGGTCTTGCCGTCGGCGCTGACCCCGCCGTTGGCGGCGGTCGGGATGTCGGTGGCCAGATCCGCCACCGGTTTGGTGTTGTCGCTGCCGGGATCCGCCGGGTAGGTGAACAGCTGCCTGCTCCACATCCGCAGGTTCAGGTAGCCGGCCGAGTAGTAGCTGATATTCGGATCCATGTAGTCGACATCGCCGGCCCCGAGCATGTTCAGGGTGCCGCCGGATACCGGCGTGGCCGCGGTGCCTCCGGATCCGGACACCGATCCGCCGCCATTGCTGCAAGCGGCGAGCGCGAGGCTCGCCACGGCGGCAAGGGATACTGCCGCCAGCCGTCTTCTGGCCATTGGTCCTCCTCCGGGACTCGATAGCGCCGAAGTTAGGACGCGGGGGGCCCGCCGCTGACCGCGGTTACAGAAGCGTCAAGAGGTTGTCAACCGCCGGCCGCACGAACATGACGGATTCATGACAGCCGTAACCGCTGCCCGAGCCGGTGGTGAGCGACACTGGGTGCGTGGCACACAGCCTGTTGTTGGTCGACGACGAGCCGCGCATCCGGCGGGTGCTGCGGCTTGCCTTGGAGGACGAGGGGTACCAGGTCGCCGAGGCGGCCAACGGGTACGACGCTCTGGCCGCCCTGCGCCGGGAACCACCGGACGTGGTGCTGCTGGACCTGATGCTGCCGGACCGGGACGGATTCACGGTCTGCCGCGAGATCCGCCGTACCAGCGACGTGCCGGTCATCATGGTGACCGCGCGGACCGACAGCCACGACGTGGTCGCCGGGCTGGAGGCGGGCGCGGACGACTACGTGACCAAGCCGCTGGTGGCCAAGGAGCTGTCGGCCCGGATCCGGGCGCTGCTGCGGCGGGTCGAGCCGGCCAACGCGCGGCAGTCGGACCTGCTGATGGTCGGTGACCTGCGGATCGACGTCCCGGGCGCCGAGGTGACCCGCGACGGCGCCGTCCTGCCGCTGACCCGGACCGAGTTCAAGCTGCTCGCCGAGCTGGCCGGCGCCGAGGGCAAGGTGCTCAGCCGGGAGCAGTTGCTGTCGAAGGTGTGGGGCTACGGCTACTTCGGCGACAGCCGGATCGTCGACGTCCACGTCCGCCGCCTCCGGCTGAAGATCGAGCACGACCCGGCCAGCCCGAAGCACCTCGTCACCGCCCGCGGTCTGGGCTACCGATTGGTGAGCTGACCTTGCTGGGACGGTTCTCTCTGCGCGGCCGCGTCATGCTGGCGTACGGCCTGCTCGCGCTCGGACTCTCCTCGGCGCTGGCGCTCGTCACCTGGAGCGTCGTCTCGGACTACCTGACCCAGCAGCGTGAGTCGTCCGCGATCGTGGAGACCGCCGACAACGCGGCCGCCTTGCACTACGGGCTGTTCGGCGCACCCCAGCCCTGCCACCCGGCCCGCGAACGCGCCGAGTGCGGCAGCCCGACGCCGAACCCGAACGTCAGTGTGATTGATCTGCTGAACACGCTGCCGTCCACGGACTCCGCGGCCTCGATGCTGTTCTTCAACGACCAGTGGTACTCGCTGACCGGGAAGCCGGAAGATCTCCCGTCCGACCTGATCGCGAACGTCCGGGCCGGCAGCACCCAGCACCGCCGGATCAGCGTGAACGGGCAACAGGTGCTGGCCGTCGGCGTACCGATGACGCGGCCGGGGGAGGCGTTCTTCGAGTGGCATCCGCTGGACAATCTGGACCACACGCTGCGGACGCTGAAGATCACGCTGGTGGCGGCGGCGCTCGTGACCGCGATGATCGGCCTGGCCGTCGGCCGGCTTGCGAGCACGCTGGCGCTGCGGCCGCTGGCCGAGCTGACCCGGGTGGCGGACGCGGTGGCGCGCGGGAAGCTGGACGCGCGGCTGCAGGCCGAGAACGACCGGGATCTCGGCGGGCTGGCCCGCTCGTTCAACCAGACCGCGGCCGATCTGGAACGGCGGGTGGCAGTCGATGCGCGGTTCGCCGGGGACGTCAGCCACGAGTTGCGTACGCCGCTGATGACGATGCTGAACTCGATGCAGCTGATCCAGAACCATCGCGCCGAACTGCCCGCGGCGGTGCGGGAACCGGTCGAGTTGCTCGGGTACGACCTGGATCGCTTCCGGCGGCTGGTGATCGACCTGCTGGAGATCTCCCGCGACGACGGCGGTGATCAGGGCAGCCGGGAGATCGTCCGGATCGCCGACCTGGTCCGGGCCGCCGCCGACGCCACCGCCGGTCGTGAGGTCACCACGGTCGAGCCCGAGGCCGAGGGGCTCACACTGCAGGCCGACAAGCGCCGGCTCGAGCGCGTGATCGCCAACCTGGTCGAGAACGCCGAGGACCACGCGGGTGGCTGCAAGGGCGTCGGCGTGGAGGCCGGCGGTCTCGGCGTCATCATCACCGTCGACGACGCCGGTCCCGGGATCGCGGTCGAGGATCGCACCCGGATCTTCGAACGCTTCGGCCGCGGCGAGACCTCCGGCCGCGGCCGCGGCGTAGGCCTGGGCCTGGCCATCGTCGCCCGCCATGTCCAATGGCACGCCGGCACCATCCGGGTCGGCGACCGCCCCGGCGGCGGCGCCCGCTTCACCGTCGAGCTCCCCGCGAAAATCAGCTGACGGTTCTTGAGCCTCCGGTTACCGTTGACGCATGGCTACTTGCCTCTGTGTCTAGCTGCGGACTCGCTTCCTCACCTGAAGTGCGTCCACTAGCTATCACGGAGAGTAACCATGATCACCGTTCGCGGTGTAGATATTCGTGTCGGCGCCCACCTGCTGCTGTCCGACCTCTCGTTCCACGTCAGCCCGGGCGACCGTGTCGGGCTCGTCGGCCGTAACGGTGCCGGCAAGACCACCCTGATGAAGACCCTGGCCGGCGAAGAGCGCCCGGCCGCGGGTGCCATCACCGTCTCGGGCTCCGTCGGCTACCTGCCACAGGACCCGCGCGCCGCCGATCCGGCCGTCACCGTCACCGCCCGCATCCTGTCCGCGCGCGGCCTCGATGTCGCCGTACGCAAGCTCCGTCAGGCGGAGGCCGCGATGAGCACCGCCACCGGCGATGCGCAGGACAAGGCGATGGCGGAGTACGCGAGGGCCGAGGCGCAGTTCCAGGCCGGCGGTGGGTACGCGGCCGAGGCGGAGGCGGCCCGGTTGGCGGCCGGTGTCGGTCTGCCCAACCGCGCGCTCGAGCAGCCCGTCGGCGAGCTGTCGGGCGGCCAGCGTCGCCGGGTCGAGCTGGCCCGGATCTTGTTCGCGCAGCACGACACGCTGCTGCTCGACGAGCCGACCAACCACCTCGACGCCGACTCGGTGCTGTGGCTGCGGGCCTTCCTGCTCGGGTACCCCGGCGGCCTGATCGTGATCAGCCACGACCGCGAGTTGCTCAAGGCAACGGTCAACCGGGTCTTCCACCTCGACCCCCAGCGGACCACGATCGACATCCACAACACCGGCTGGACGAAGTACCTCGAACAGCTGGAGACCGACGAGCGCCGCCGGACCCGGGAGCGTCATACGGCCGAGCGGAAGGCGGCGGTCCTGCACGCCCAGGCGGCGAAGATGCAGGCCGGCGCCAACACGGCCGTCGCCGCCAAGAACATGGCGCGGCGGGCGGACAAGATGCTCTCCGATCTCGAGCCGGCACGCCGGGCCGCGCGGGTGGCCCGGATCCGCCTGCCCGAGCCGGCGCCGTCCGGGAAGACCCCGCTGTCCGCCGTCGGACTCAAGAAGGCGTACGGCGGACTCCAGGTGCTGAACGGGGTCGACCTGGCCGTCGACCGGGGCAGCCGGGTCGTCATCCTCGGGCTGAACGGCGCGGGCAAGACCACCCTGCTCCGGCTGCTCGCCGGTCGCGAGGAACCGGATGCCGGCGAGGTCGTCGCCGGTCACGGGCTGCGGCTCGGGTACTTCGCCCAGGAGCACGACACGCTGGATCTGGCCGGCACCGTCCGGCAGAACCTGGCGTCCGTCGCGCCCGGTCTGACCGACGGCGAGGTCCGGAACGTGCTCGGGTCGTTCCTGTTCAGCGGTGACGACGCGGACAAGCCGGCCCACGTGCTGTCCGGTGGGGAGAAGACCCGCCTGGCGCTGGCTGGACTGGTGCATTCCGGCGCCAACGTGCTGCTCCTGGACGAGCCGACCAACAACCTGGACCCGGCCTCCCGCGGCGAGGTCCTCGGCGCGGTCGGCAGCTACCCGGGCGCGATCGTCATGGTCACCCACGACGAAGGTGCCATCGAGGCGCTCCGCCCCGACCGGGTGCTGATCCTCCCGGACGCCACCGAGGACCTCTGGTCCGACGACTACCTGGAGCTGGTCTCGCTGGCGTGATCCCGGGCCTCAACCCACGGGTTGAGGTCCGGGTTCCACCCGGATGCGAACTCCGGGCTGACGTTCCCGCCGCCGTTTCCGGGGAGTGTTGTCACCAACAACGAAACTCCTCGGAAAGGACAACCAGAGATGTCGACGCAACTCCTCGTGGGGATCTTGGTGGGGCTGTGGGTGCTGGTGCGCGTCGTCGGCCGGCAGATCACCGGATCGCTGGTCACCCAGCGGCAGTTGGTGCTGATGCCGGCGATCCTGCTGGTCCTCGGCGTGCTCTCGCTCTCGTCGACGATCCACGGTGCCTCCGTCGGAGAGCTCGCGTTCCTCGGGCTGGACTGCGTCGTACTGATCGGACTCGGGTTCGCCCGCGGCGTCAGCATCCGGCTGGAGCGCCGCGACGACGGCCTGTTCCAGCAGGGGACCGGCGCCACACTCGCACTCTGGCTGCTGACCATCGCGCTCCGCGTCGGCGCCGCGTTCGGGTCGGCCGCGATCTGGCCGGACGGGACGCTGGGCCGCGCGGCCCTGGCACTGACCATCGGGCTCACGATCGCCGCCCAGAACGCGATGATCTACCGCCGGGCACTGAGCCTGGACATCCCGTTCGCCGTCGAGCGGGCATGATGACGGTATGAGCCGGACGACCTGGGACCTGGTGAAGGGATCGCCGGTCCCGGGTCTGCTGCTGCGCACCCTGCCGGGCCTCCTGGTGATCTTCTCGGTGCTGACCGTTTCCAGCCACCGGCATCGCCTCCCGGTGCCGGTGGTCGTGGTCCTCGGCACAGTGGTTGTCCTGAGCAACGTGTTCCTGCTCTCGCCTCGGTACGGCGAACCCCTGGCGCGGCGGACGTCGATCGCGTTGCTGGTCTTCGTCATTGCCGGATCGCTCCTCTGGTACGCGCTCCCGGAGAGCGCCCTGATCGTGCTGCCGTTCTGGGCCGCGAGGGTCGCGGTGCGCTATCACCAGGCCGGTCGGGCCGAGATGGTCGTCGTGGCACTGGGCGTGCTCGGCGCGAGCGTGCCGGTCTACCTCAGCACGCGCTCCCTGCCCGGGGCCTTCGGAACTGCGTTGGGTGTCACCGCGCTGGTCCTCGCGTCGATCAACCGCCAGCGGCGTGAGGAGCAACTCGAAGGGATGGAGGTCTCGCTCGCCCGGAAGCAGGCCGCCATCGAGGAACACAGTCGCGCTGCCGCGCTGGCCGAGCGAGCCCGGATCGCTCGCGACGTCCACGACGTACTCGCGCACTCCTTGGCCGGACTGTCGTTGAGTCTGCAAGGGGCGCGGCTGATGCTGGTTCGGGACGGTGCTTCGCCTGAGGCGATCGAGCAGGTGACGCGGGCGCAGGGACTGGCGGCCGAAGGGCTGTCCGAGGCTCGGCGAGCGGTTGCGGCATTACGTGAGGATGCCGTTCCCGACGTACGAGCGTTGGGCGATCTGGTCACGGCGTACCGGCTGGAGAGTGGGGCGACGGCGGACTTCGAGGTGGAGGGTGAGGTGCGGATGCTCCCGGCGGAGGTGATGAGGACGCTGTATCGCACGCTGCAGGAGGCGCTGGCGAACACCCGCAAGCACGCGCCCGGCGCTCCGGTCGACGTGAGGCTGTCGTACGCGGACGAGGTCCGTCTGACGATCGAGGACCGCCCGGGACGGCGTCCGAGCCGGCCGGCACCCGGAGGCTATGGTCTCCTCGGAATGCGAGAACGAGCCGACCTGATCGGCGGCTCACTGGACGCCGGTCCAACCTCCAACGGCTGGCGCGTGGAACTGAGGATCCCGGTATGAGTGCGGTGCGGGTGGTGGTTGCGGACGATCAGAGGGTCGTGCGGGACGGGCTGGTGACGTTGCTGAAGTTGTTGCCGGGGATCGATGTGGTTGCGGCCGCGTCGGACGGGGACGAGGCCGTGCGGTTGGTAGCCGAGCACAACCCGGATGTGCTGCTGGTGGATCTGCGGATGCCGAAGTGCGACGGCGTGGAGGCGACGCGCCGGGTCCGTACGGATCACCCCGGCACGGAGGTCGTCGTACTCACGACCTACAGCGACGACGACT
Source organism: Kribbella sp. CWNU-51 (assembly GCF_054073265.1). Classification (NCBI taxonomy): domain Bacteria; kingdom Bacillati; phylum Actinomycetota; class Actinomycetes; order Propionibacteriales; family Kribbellaceae; genus Kribbella; species Kribbella sp. CWNU-51. The sequence goes on along the minus strand of NZ_JBSXMZ010000057.1, from coordinate 59,685 downwards.
CGGTCCTGTCCGCGCTGCGGGCCGGCGCGCGCGGCTTCCTGACGAAGGACGCCGACGCCGAGTCCATCGGCCGCGCCCTGCAAGCCGCGGCGGCCGGTCAGTCGATCGTCGACGCCGAGGTCCAGCGCCGGCTGATCGAAGGTGCCGCCGCCCCCAAACCCGCCGACCCCGCGGACACCGGCCTCACCCCACGCGAGATCGAGGTACTGCGCCTCATCGCCGACGGCCTGTCCAACACCGAGATCGCCCGCCGCCTGGTAGTCAGCGAAGCCACGGTCAAGACCCACATCAACCACCTCTTCGCCAAAGCCAACCTCCGCGACCGAGCCCAAGCCGTCGCCTACGCCTACCGCCTCGGCCTCACCTGAGCGGCGGCACACATCTGGAGGACATCCAGTCGCTCCCGCGCGCGACCGTCGCGTTCGGCGGCGGGATGCACTACTTTGGACGTATGAAGAGTTCTGCAGATGTGCAGGTCGACGCGTGCTCGGTCCGGCTGGTGGATCCGGAGCGGGTGGCGAGCGTCAACGCCAGGATGCCTGGCGCGGACGACATCGTCGACACGGCCGACGTGTTCGGCCTGCTCGGCGACCCGCGGCGGCTGAAGCTGCTGGTCGCGCTGCTCGACGGTGAGCTGTGCGTCTGCGATCTCGCCGCGGTCACCGGGCTGAGCGAGTCTGCGACCTCGCACGCGCTCCGGCTGCTGCGTGCGCACCGCGTCGTCGCCGTACGCCGGGACGGCCGGATGGCGTACTACCGCCTGGACGACGCCCACGTCCGCATGCTCGTAGACCTCGCCGTCGCCCACACCGAACACACCGACGCCATCCACCCGGAGAGGTCGGAGTCGTAATGGGCGAGGGACACGGTCACGGGCACGGTGTGAGCTCCGAGGCGGATCGGAAGCTGCTGAGCGGTGCGCTCGCCCTGATCGTCGGCTTCATGGCCGCGGAGATCATCGTCGGCATCGCGGCCGGATCGCTGGCCCTGATCACCGACGCCGCGCACATGCTCACCGACGCGATCGCGATCCTGCTCGCCCTGATCGCGATCCGGCTCGCCGCCCGCCCACCGGCCGGCGGCTACACCTACGGCTTCAAGCGCGTCGAGATCCTGTCCGCGCAGGCCAACGGCATCACGCTCCTGCTGCTCGCGGCGTACTTCGTCTTCGAGGCGATCAGCCGGATGATCCACCCACCCGACGTGAGGGGTGGGCTGGTCCTGATCACCGGTCTGGCCGGCATCGTGGTCAACCTGCTCGCCACCTGGCTGATCAGCAAGGCCAATCGCTCGAGTCTCAACGTCGAGGGCGCGTTCCAGCACATCCTGAACGACCTCTTCGCGTTCATCGCGACCGCGATCGCGGGTCTCGTCGTACTCCTCACCGGCTTCGCCCGGGCCGACGCGATCGCCGCGCTGGTGGTCGCCGCGCTGATGCTCAAGGCCGGTATCTCGCTGGTCCGCGACTCCGGACGGATCTTCCTCGAGGCGGCGCCGACCGGGATCGACCCGCAGGCGCTCGGCGCCGAGCTGTGCGCGGTCGAGGGCGTGGTCGAGGTGCACGACCTGCACGTCTGGGAGATCACCTCCGGCGAGTCGGCCGCGTCCGCGCACATCCTGGTCGCCGAGGGGCTCGACTGCCATCAGATCCGGATCAAGATCGAGGCGCTACTCGCGGACCGGCATCAGCTGACGCACTCCACGCTCCAGGTCGACCATGCCACCGGCGACGACCCCGCGGCCCACTGCAGCGACGCCCACGGCACCGTGCACCGCTCGATCACAGCCGCTGCACGAGCACCTGACCCGGCCAGTCCGAATCATTGACCCGAGGTACGGCGAACTCCACGTCCCGGGTGAATCCTTGTTTCTCGTAGTAGCGGACCAACGCACCGTCGCCACCCGCGAAGCAGTCCACCCGGAGCAACCCGACTCCCGCCGCACGAGCCAGCTCGCGGGCGTGATCGAGCAGCTCGCCGCCGAGGTTGTGGCCCGCGGATCCGCGCTCGGTGACCAGCAACCGTACGTACAGCTCCGGTTCGGTTGCCGCGGGCACGTACGGCATCGCGTCCCCGACCGCGAGCGCACCCACAACCCGGCCGTCGGCTTCGGCCACCCACAGTCCGTCGTCAGCGAATGAGGTGATCTGCTCGACCCGTCGCGGGTTGGTCGAGTGCGGCTCGGTGCCCCACTGATCGGTCTGCCCGCGCGCGACCAGCCACTCGGTCGCCCCGTCGAGCAGTGCCAGCACCGCCGGTACGTCTTCCCGCCCCGCGCGGCGGATGTTGATCTGCACGTCCCCAGAATAGTTTGGCGGGGTGTCGAAACCCGTCCGCCAGTCTCTACCTAGGGGTGTAGAGAGGAGCTCACCGTGAGCAGCAAGACCGGAAAGCTGGACAAGACGTTCACCGCACCACTGCTGAAGAGCGACGCCAAGGGCGGCTGGACCTACGTGAAGATGCCGGACTCGGCCGAGTACTTCGGCACCCGGGGCCTGGTGAAGGTCCGCGGCACCATGGACGGACACCCGTTCGAGAGCTCCTTCATGGCCCTCGGCGACGGCACCCACAAACTCCCGGTGAAGGGCGACCTCCGCGACCTGATCGGCAAGGAGCCCGGCGACGAGATCACCGTCCACCTGGAAGAACGCCTCGGCTGAGCCCACCCGGTGAACGTTTGAGACCGCGGTCACAGCGGGTCATGTCCTGAGTAAGGACTGTGTGAAGAATCAGTCCTGACGGCCCGCACGGTTGGGGATCATCCGGCGCCGGACCGTAAGTTCGGTTGCGGGTGGTCCGTCGACGTCAGGAGTGAACGAAGTGCAACGGGGCTCACGGGGTATGCCGTCGGCATGCCCGCGATCAGCGGAGCCGGTCTCGCCGTGACGACGCTGAACAAGATTCTCGGCATCGCCGGAGCAGCACTGCTGCTCGCCGGGGTACTGCTCGGCTTCCGGTCGGTCTCGGCCGGTGGCACCGACTGTGGTTCGGCGTTCCAGCCGGCTGCGGGGATCACGCCGATGGCGTGCGACAACGCGCTGAACAGCGCCGGCACCCTGGTCACGATCGTGATCAGCGCAGGCGTGCTCTGCCTGGTCGCCGCCGTCACCGTCAAGGTGGTCCGGGACAAGGTCAGCGCCTGAATTCAGGTGCGGGACGGCCGCGGCTGCGAGACGCTGCCGCAGTGACGATCGAACAGTTCCGGCTGGATGTGCCGGAGACGGACCTGAAGGACCTGCACGAGCGGCTCGACCGCGTCCGCTGGCCGGCCGAACTCCCCGGGTCCGGCTGGTCCCGTGGCGTGCCGCTGGCGTACCTCCAGGACCTGGTCGAGTACTGGCGTACCGGCTACGACTGGCGGGCGGCCGAGGCGCGGCTGAACGAGTGGCCGCAGTTCACCACCACGATCGACGGCGCGAACGTGCACTTCGCCCACATCCGCTCACCCGAGCCGGACGCGACCCCGCTGATCGTCACCCACGGGTGGCCGGGCTCGTTCGTCGAGTTCAGCGAGATCGTCGGTCCACTGACAGACCCCCGCGCGTACGGCGCCGACCCGGCCAACGCGTTCCACCTGGTCCTCCCGAGCATCCCCGGCTTCGGGCTGTCCGGACCGACCCGGGAGCCCGGCTGGGAGTTCCTGCGGGTCGCCAACGCGTGGTCCGTCCTGATGGCGCGACTCGGCTACGACCGGTACGGCGCTCAGGGCGGCGACTGGGGTGGCGGCATCTCCCGTGAGCTCGGGCGGATCGACGCCGAGCACGTGATCGGCGTACACCTCAATCTCATCCCCAACTCCGGCGCCACGTCCGAGCCGACGCCGGCGGAGCTCGAGCCGCTCGACCAGGCCGAGCGGGACCGCACCTGGGCCTCCTGGCGGCGGTTCCAGGAGTGGTCGAAGGACAAGCAGGGGTACGCCGATCTGCAGTCGACCCGGCCGCAGACCCTGGCGTACGCCCTCACCGACTCACCGGTCGGGCAGCTGGCCTGGATCGCGGAGAAGTTCGCGACCTGGTCCGATCCCGCGTCCGCGATCGACCGCGACCATCTCCTCACCAACGTGATGCTCTTCTGGCTCACGCGCACCGGGGGATCGTCCGGCGCGATCTACTACGAGCGCGCGCACGCGTCGTACTGGGGACAGCCGGCCGAGCCGTCGACGACGCCGACCGCCCTGCTGGACCTGGCCCACGACAACTTCATCCCGCTCCGGCACAAGGTCGACCGGACCGACAACATCGTCCGCTGGACCAGCCACCCGGACGGCGGCCACTTCGCCGCGCTCGAACAACCGGACGTGCTCGTCACCGACATCCGTGCGTTCTTCGCGACCCTGCGGGCCACGGAGTCCTGAGCCCGGTGGTGCGCCGGCCTGCGCCTGGTCCTGGCCGACGCACCTGTCCGGAAGCTCTCCCAGTACCCGTTGGGGCGATGCCTATGCGCCGAACTATCGTGGCGCTGTGAAGGAGCGAAGCGAGTTCACCATCAAACACAGCGTGGTTCGTGCCTCATCCGCGCCCGGAGCGAAGCGAGGACGTGGATGAGCTTCACCGGGTTTCCGGCGGCGGCGCTGGACTTCTACGACGACCTCGAGATGGACAACACCAAGAGCTTCTGGACGGCGCACAAGCACGTCTACGAGGAGTCGGTGAAGGCCCCGATGGCCGCATTGCTCGCGGAACTCGAACCGGACTTCGGTCCGGCGAAGCTGTTCCGGCCGTACCGTGACGTCCGGTTCGCGAAGGACAAGACGCCGTACAAGACGCATCAGGGCGCGTTCATCGACGTCGCTCCGGCGACCGGCTGGTACGTCCAGCTCGGGGCGCCCGGCGTCCGGGTCGCGGCCGGGTTCTACGAGGCGAACTCGGAGCGGCTGGCCCGGGTCCGGACCGCGATCGACGACGACCGGCGCGGCAGGCAACTGGAGAAGCTGCTGGCCAAGCTCACCGCGGCCGGCTGGACGGTCGGCGGGGACCGGCTGAAGACGAGCCCCCGCGGGTACGACGCGGAGCACCCGAGGATCGACCTGCTCCGGCACAAGTCCCTGACGGTCAGCAAGTCCTACGGCTTCGAGCCCGTCATCCACAAGCCGGAGCTGGCCGGCCAGATCCGCGCGGACTGGAAGGCCACCCGGCCACTCATCACCTGGCTGACCGACAACACCTGACCGCCGGCGGGACGCCCGGGATCAGCGGTCGAAGTCGCGGCGGATCCCGGCGAGGATGTCTCGCGTCTTGTTCGGCGGCGGGGCCGCGACGCAGAGGGCCTCCATCGTGGCCGTGTACTGGTCGAGGTCCTCGAGCTTGTCCAGGTACAGCGCGCTGGTCAGGTGCTCGATGTAGACGATGTCCGGCAGGTCCTGCTCCGGGAACCGCAGGATGCTGTAGGCGCCACCAGTCGCCGCGTGGCCGCCGGAGTCGAACTTCATCACCTGCAGCGTGATGTTCGGCAGGTGGGTCGCCTCGATCAGCGAGTCCAGTTGCATGATCATCGCCTTCACGCCGCCGATCGGCCGGCGCAGCACCGACTCGTCGACGACGGCCCAGAGGCGGACCGGATTCGGCCGGGTCAGGACTTCCTGCCGGTTCACCCGGAGGGCGACCCGCCGCTCGACCTCCTCGGCCGGGATCAGCCCACGACCGAGCTGGACGACCGCGCGCACGTAGTCCGTGGTCTGCAGCAGACCGGGGACGAACTGGAGCTCATAGGTACGGATCAGCGCGGCCGCTGCCTCGAGCCCGAGATAGGAGTGGAACCAGCTCGGCAGCACGTCGCCGAAGCGGTGCCACCAGCCGGGGTTGTTCGCCTCACGGGCGAGGGCGAGCAGCCGCTCGCGCTCTTCGCCGTCATCCAGGCCGTACAGCGTCAGCAGGTCGCCGACGTCTCGTTCCTTGAAGCCGACGCGGCCCAGCTCCATCCGGCTGACCTTGGATTCCGATGATCGGATCTCCCACCCTGCGTCGGATCGGCTGATCCCAGCCGCGTCCCGCATCCGCCGTAGGTGCGCTCCGAGAATGATGCGAAGCGCGGTCGGTCCGCTCTGCGCGCCCGACTCGGTCACACCCACCTCCCACAGCCCCCACCGGTCTGATCAGCGGCAACATCGCCCGCAGTACACATCATCGCACGCTCAGGAGCGAATCTGCCGAAGTTCTTACATATCAGCAGCGAATCCGGACCGACAATCACGCGCCGTAACAGTAGCCGATGCGCAACGCCGCAGTTTGTCCGGACATAATAGCCCGTTTCGAGCTGAGGCGAACACCGTTCGACGGCCCTCGATCCAGCCCTCGGCAGGCGGAAACCGCGGCTTTGTGGTCTCGATATGGAAAACGTGCGGATGCACGTGCATCTGACGCTTGCATTCGAAGCGTGCTGACGCCATGATTGATTCATACACAGAAGGTGAGCCAGATCTCGCGATACGTAACATTGCGTGATCTGGCAGGCCGGTCCTACAGGCCGCCGACGGCCCTCCCGTTGGCTTGACTGGTTGGGGAACCCGAGTCGATGAACGACGACGACAGTGAAACAGCCGAGCGCACCGCCCAGCTGGCCGGCGGCCGCGCGCCCGACGAACTGACGGAGCGGGAGATCCAGGCACTGGTCGCGCGTTGCCCTGAGCAACAGCGCTGGGCCTTCGAGGGCTGGCTGCGCGGTGTCCGCCACCTCGACGGAGACCCGATCGTGAGTCTCGCCCCATGACCACCGACAGAGCAGTAGGAGGCCGAAAGATGGTGCGGATCTGGCTGGGAGACCACCTGATCGCCGAGTATGTCGCCGAGCCGGACCGCGCGTCGCGGTACCAGCGGGTGATGACGCCGAAGTTCACCGGATTGCGTATCACCGTTGACAATGCGGCCACCGGCAAGGCTTCCGAACTGCCCAGCGAACAACTCTGGCCGCTCACCGTCCAGTAGCCCGTTCGACCCCTCCCGGTAACACGAAGGCCGGCCCTCGTCCGAGGGTCGGCCTTCGTCGTTCCTTGGTGCGGCGTTCACCCGATGCCCGCCCGCTCGGGTGGGGCGGCCGGCCGCACGTGAGGTTTTGCTGCCGACCGCCGTACTCGGCTTTCGCCGTCGCAGCGGACAACGGAAGAGGCCCCTTCGTCACTCGCCTGGCGAAGGGGCCTCTTGCTTCCGGTTCCGTCAGGCGAGGTAGTCGAACTCGCCGTCGTGAACGCCGCCGAGGAACGCCTCGATCTCGGCCTTGGTGAACACCAGTGCCGGGCCGCCGGTGTGACGCGAGTTCCGCATCGCCACGCCACCGTCCGCCAGTTTCGCTACCTCGACACAGTTGCCGTTGGGGCCACTCCGCTGGCTCTTGCGCCAGATCAGCTCGCTGATCGAGTCGCCGGGCATGCCGTTGTAGACAGCAGTCATCAGCTGCACCTTCCGTACGTCTTTGGCATATGCACGTGCATTTGGCCTTGCATTTGCATCGTACACGTTTCGGGGCCGGGTGTCCGCCCCCTTACGTGTAGTGATCAGGACAGGCTCAAACGCGCGTTGCAAACCATCCCGAGGTCGCGATCGGTGACAGGAATCCCCGGTACGACGCCGGCTGGGCAGGCGGACCCGGGATGCATGGAATCGCCGCAGATGGGTACCAACCAGACGCAGGCATGACCGTGGTTCAGCGAAGTGCCACGCCGTGACAAGAGTCGCGAGGTCATACCAAATGAATACGAGCACCGTGTTGTTCGCCACCGCCCCGTCCCGGTCAGGACGGACCTCCACCAGCTGCACGACCCCGGCCGATCGGGCCGCCCGGGAAGCAGCCACCAGGGAACTGATGGAACGCAGGGCTACCTGCACCGACGAAGCCGAGCGGCAACGCCTGCTCGAGGAAGTCGTCGAACTCAACCTCGAGATGGCCCGGGGGATCGCGCGCCGGTTCCGCGGCCGCGGCGCCGAGGCCGACGATCTGGAGCAGGTCGCCTACCTGGGTCTGGTCAAGGCCGCGCATCACTACCGGCTCGACGCGGACACCCCGTTCATCGGGTTCGCCATTCCGACCATCCGCGGCGAGGTCAAGCGGTACTTCCGCGACTGCGCCTGGACGGTCCGGATCCCGCGCCGGCTGCAGGAGATGCAGGGCACGATCGCGACCAAGCTGCCGGAGCTCGAGCAGGAGCTGAACCGGGAGCCGACGCCGAGCGAGATCGCCGAGCACCTCGAGGTCGACGTCACCGAGGTCGAGCAGGCGCTCGCCGCCAAGGGCTGCTTCAACGTGCTCTCGCTGGACCGGCCGGCCGAGGTCGACGCCGAACTGACGCTGGCCGACGTGGTCGCCGATGTCGATGACGGAAGCATCGATCAGCTGGAGACGGTCGAGATGTTGCAGCCGGTGCTGGCAGATCTCGGTGAGCGCGAGCGGCGGATCCTGCAACTGCGCTTCGTCGAGGGCTGGACCCAGTCGGAGATCGGGAACGACATCGGCGTCAGCCAGATGCAGGTCTCCCGGGTGCTGCGCAAGATTCTCGACGACCTGCGCGACAAGCTCGCTCCGCTGCCGGCTGCCGCCTAACCGTTGCCCGAGGCGACATCTGCCGGAGTGCCTTGGTGGTAGTAGAGGCGCCAGGTGCCGTCGGTCCGCCGCCACAGTGAACTGCGGCGGACCGGGGTGCCGCCGGTACGGCGGGACACATAGGTGACGTGGACGAGGTCGTCGGCCAACTGGACGCCGGCGACCTCGGTCGCGTGGATCGGTTCGGGGTCGGTGATCTCACCGCTGCCGAGCGCGGCCACCATCGCCGCCCGGTCCCAGCGGCGACCGGACGCGCCCACCTCGACGAAATCCGGATCCAGCAACGCTTCGACCGCCTGCGCCGACGACCGGACGTCCGGCCGCAACAGACTCAGCTCCGCCTCGACAACCATCCCCACCTGGTCCATTCCACCCACCCTATGGCGACTCGCCCGCAGTGGATGGTTACCGAGGGTGCAGGGTAGCGGCACAATGGGGGAAAACGAGGGGATGAGTCGTTGTTCCTGGCGTTGCGGATGATCAGGACGGTGCCCGCGGACGCGGTCGCCGTGGTCCGCGCGTACCCGCGCATTGTGGTGTGCTTCGCGGCCGCCCTGACCGGCACCGCGCTGGTGTTCGACGTTTTCTATCTCGTTGCGAGTCCCGGTCTCACGTTGGCGCTGGTCTATACGGTGCCGGTTCTGGCGGGTCTGATCGCCGGGCTGGTGGCGGCGGCTGACGATGTCGGCCTCGACCGGGCAGTGCTGCTCCGCACGACCGGCCTGGCCGTTGCCCTCGGCATCACCAACGCGATCGTGGTCGCGATGATCGCCGCGATGCGTCGTACCGATCCGTCGAACTGGGCGTCCGGTGGTCAGTCGGTGCTGTTCGCCGGTTGCACGGTGTTGGCGGTCGCGGTGTCGATCGTTGCCTGCCGCAAGCTGATCGATGCGCTCGGCATCGAGTTGCGGACGAAGTTGCCGCGTCGCCCGGTCCGGGTCCCGATCGCCGCGGTGCGGGTGGCGGCGCCGGTGTCGCGCGCGAGCAAGGAGTCGGCGGCCCGGGCCAAGCCGGTCCAGGTGGTCGCGCCGCCGCCGGTCGATGAGGAGACCATCGAGGTCTTCGTCCCGCCGCCACCGCGGGTGGTCGATCTCGACGAGGCCCGCCCGGTCGGTTCGTTGGGTCAGTCCAGTGGTCACGCGGATCGGCCGGTCCCGCGCCCGCGCCGGACCGGCTCCCGCGGTCCCAACAAGCCAGGCAGGCGTCCCGGCAGCTAGCAGGTCGTGCCCGCTGCCACACTGGGAGGGATCTGCGGGAGGTGCCTGTGTGGGATCTGGTGGTCGTCGGAGCCGGCCCGGCGGGGGCTTCGGCTGCGCTCGGCGCGCTGGCGGCCGACCCGAGCCTCTCGGTGCTGATGCTCGATCGGCACGACTTCCCGCGGGACAAGGCCTGTGGTGACGGGATCGCTCCGCACGTGCTCGATCTACTGGCGGGAGTCGGCGTCACCGGCATCGTCGACGACTGGACGCCGGTACGACGGTTCGCCCTGACCCGGGGCGACGTCGGAGTCGACCGGGACATGGCCCGGCCGAACTGGGTGGTGCCACGGGCCGTCTTCGATCATCGACTGGCGGACGCGGCCCAGACAGCCGGTGCGCAGCTCGTCCGCCGACGGGTCCGTGGTCTCGAGATCCAAGGGCAGGCGGTGCTGGTGGATGGCGAGGTCGACGCCCGGTTCGTCGTCGGCGCTGATGGTGCGCATTCCGTCGTACGGCGGGATCTCGGAGTGAAGCCGGGTCCGGTGGCGCTGGCGATCCGCGGGTATGCGCCGACGCCGACTGCGCGGGAAGCGAGTCAGGTGATCGCGTACGGCCCGGGGCGGCAGCCGTCGTACGCGTGGTCCTTCGACCGTGGCGACGGCTGGTCGAACGTCGGGTACGGCGAACAGCTGACCAGCGACCGGCCCCGTCCGACCCGGGCCGACCTACTTGCGCACCTGGAAGCCCTGCTGCCAGGCGCGTCCGACGGCGGGAAGTCCTGGTGGGGACACCATCTACCACTGTCCGGATGGACCTGGCGTCCGACGGCGGGCCGGGTGATGCTGGCGGGCGACGCCGCCGGGTTGATCAACCCGATGACGGGCGAGGGCATCTACTACGCCGTCGCGACCGGTCTGCTTGCCGGCCGCGCGGTCGCCAATGCTCTGCGGGCAGACAGTGCCGATGCGGGTACGTCGTACCGTCGCCGAACGGCTCGCCTTCTCGCCAGGCATCTCCGGCACACCGCCCTCACCGCCCAACTCACCCGCTCCGGCCGGGTCCTCGACGCAGGCATCCGCGCGGCCGCCGCCGACCAGCGCATCTTCGACGACCTGGTCGAGCTGGGCCTGGCCGACGGCCTGATCACCCGCCGCCTGTTGCGCGGCCTGATGTCGTAGAAAAGAAGTCCGCGGATCATGTCGAAACGGCTCCGAGAGCTTCGAGGTGTCGGTGCAAGCAGGTGACCGACTACTGAAGGGAAGAGCGTCATGAAGTATCTGTTGCTGGCCTACACCAAGCAGGCCGACTGGGACACGGTGGACGTGACGAGCCCGGAGTTCCTGGCGGCGTGTGCGTTCTACGAGGAGCTGGGTGCCGAGCTGACCGCATCCGGTGAGCTGTTGTCGACCGAGGGCCTGGCCCATCCGGCCCTGTCGCACACCGTCCGCAGGGGTGTGGACGGGCCGATCGCCAGCGAGGGGCCGTTCGCCGAGTCCAAGGAGGTGCTGGTCAGCTTCGCGGTCGTGGACTGTGACAGCCACGACCGGGTGATGGCCATCGCCACCCGAATCACCGGCGCCGTCGGCGACGCCGTCGAGGTCCGGCCGATCATGGCAGGCCCGCCCGAACAACCATGATCGAGCAGATCTGGCGAGATCTGACCCCGCAGGTCCTGGGCGCGCTGGTGCGGCGGTACGGGCACTTCGAGTCCTGTGAGGACGCGGTCCAGGAGGCGTTGCTGGTGGCCGCCACGCAGTGGCCGGAGCAAGGTGTCCCGGATGAGCCGAAGACGTGGCTCATCCGGGTCGCCTCCCGGCGGCTGATCGACATCCTCCGCAACGAGGAAGCACGCCGGCACCGGGAGGACGCCGTACGCGTTCCGGATATCGCTCCCGAGCCGGCCGCGGGGCCGGACGACTCGCTGACCTTGCTGTTCCTGTGTTGCCATCCCACCTTGTCGACCGCGTCGCAGATCGCGCTGACGCTGCGCGCGGTCGGTGGTCTGACGACGACCGAGATCGCCGCCGCGTTGCTCACGCCGGAGGCAACGATGGGGCAGCGGATCAGCCGGGCCAAGCAGGAGGTCCGCGGTACGCCGTTCCGCTTGCCGGCCGAGTACGTCGAGCGGTTGGCCGCCGTACTCCAGGTGCTCTATCTGATCTTCAATGAGGGCTACACGGGTACGGCGGGGGAGCGGCTGAGCCGGGTCGAGTTGGCGCAGGAGGCGATCCGGCTGACCCGGATGCTGCACGCGATCCTGCCCGACGATGGCGAGGTCGCCGGTCTGCTCGCGCTGATGCTGCTGACCGATGCGCGGCGTGCTGCTCGTACGACGGCGGACGGGTTGCTGGTGCCGCTCGACGACCAGGACCGCGGGCTGTGGGATCAGCAGGCGATCGGGTCGCGGTCGCGAAGGTGCGCGGTCCGGCCGCGGGTCTCGCGTTGCTCGACACGTTGCGGGACGACGATCGCGTGACCCGGTCGCATCGCTATCCCGCCGTACGGGCGCATCTGCTCGATCTGCAGGGTGACGCCGACGCGGCGAAGGAGCTGTATTTGGCGGCCGCGAAGCTCGCCACGAATACCTCGGAGCAGCGCTATCTCAGGAATCGCGCAGCGCGTGGGGCTGCGTCGGGGTGAGGCGGCGCGCGTCGCCTGGGATGGTTGTTCTATGGGCGAGCTGATGGATGCATGGGCAGTGGAGCGGCCCGGCCCGATCGACGACGGGCCGTTGCGGAAGGTACGCCGTACCGTCCCGGAAGCCGGACCTGGTGAAGTGCTGGTGAAGGTGGAGGTCTGCGGGGTCTGCCGCACCGATCTGCACCTCTGCGAAGGCGACCTCGAGCCGCGGCGGCCCGGCGTCGTACCAGGGCATCAGGTCGTGGGTGCGGTGGTGGATCGCGGACCGCGGGCCGACCGGTTCGAGATCGGAGATCGGGTCGGGATCGCGTGGCTGCGGCGCACCTGTGGGGTCTGCGAGTTCTGCCGCGCCGGAGCCGAGAACCTCTGCCCGCTGTCGTCGTACACGGGCTGGGACGCGGACGGCGGATTCGCCGAGTACGCCGTCGTACCGCAGGACTACGCGTACGCGCTGCCGGCCGACCGTCCCGCGGAGGAACTCGCGCCGTTCCTGTGCGCCGGGATCATCGGCTACCGGTCACTCCTGCGGGCGAACCTCCCGCCGGGCGGCCGCCTCGGGATCTACGGCTTCGGCTCCAGCGCCCACCTCACCGCCCAGATCGCAACCGCCCAGGGCGCGGAGCTGTTCGTCATGACCCGCGGCGAACAGAACCGGGAGCTGGCCCGCTCCCTAGGTGCCGCGTACGTCGGGGAGACCGTCGACCGACCGCCCGTGCCACTGGACTCGGCGATCGTGTTCGCTCCGGCCGGCGACGTGGTCCCGTACGCCCTCGAAGCGCTCAAGCCTGGTGGAACTGTCGCGGTCGCCGGGATCTACCTGAGCGACGTACCGGTGCTGAACTACGAGCGCTATCTCTTCCACGAACGCGACCTGCGCAGCGTCACCTCCAACACCCGCCGCGACGGCGAGGAACTCTTCCGCCTCGTCGCCCGGCTGCCCGTCAGAGCCCACACCACCGCGGTGCCGTTCGGAGCGGTCGATCGGGCGCTGGCCGACGTCGCCCACGGCCGGGCCAGTGGTTCGCTGGTGGCTGTGCTCCCGGGGTGAACGGTTCCGGCCCGGAGATCGTTAGAACTGAGTGAAGATTCGATCGGGGGCCGGTTCCTGGCTTCAGCGGTAGCTGCTAGCTGCGTTAGATTTGATCAAATCTTGCCGAGCTACCAGGGAGCGTGAGTGCCGTATGCGGGATCTGACCAGGCAGGTGTGGTCGGTCCTTGCGGCTGGCGTCGCGCTGCGAGACGGGCAGTGCTGAGCAAGGTTCTCGGCGCAGTGGGTGTGGTCCTGCTGATCGCCGGGGCGGTGTTCGCCGTACGGCCGGTCCACGTCAACGGCGAGGCCTGCGGTTCGGTCTTCCAGCCCGAGAAGGGCATCACGCCGATGCAATGCGACGCCCGGCTGGGCAGTCGCAGCGACCTCGTCACCGGCCTCGGCGCCGGCGGCATCGCGGTCCTGCTCACCGGTTTCGCCGTCGTCGCCGTCCGCGACCGCCGGGCCCGCGTCACCTCCTGACCGTTCGCGGCAGGCAGGCTTGACCTTCACACAGTGTCAAGCCGGAAGGTGGGGGCATGTTCACCATCGGAGACTTCGCGGCGTTCGGGCAGGTATCGGCCCGGATGTTGCGGCACTACGACGCGATCGGACTGCTCCGGCCGGCGGTGGTCGACCCGGAGAGCGGGTACCGCTTCTACTCGGCCGACCAGCTGCGCAGGCTGAACCGGATCATCGCCCTGAAGGATCTGGGCTTCAGCCTGCAGCAGGTCGCGGAGATCGTCGACGCCAAGCTGTCCGCCGAGGAGTTGCGCGGCATGCTGCGATTGCGGCAGGCCCAGCTCGAGGCGGAGCTGGAGCGGAGCGCGTCGCGGTTGGTCAGTGTCGAGGCGAGGCTCCGGCTGATCGAGAAGGAAGGCCACATGCCCACTGACGACGTCGTTCTGAAACGCATCGCCCCGACCCGGGTCGCGGAGCTGTCCGCGATCTCACCCAGCTACGACGGCGAGGACATCGGACCGGTGCTGCAGCCGTTGTTCGGCCAGCTGTTCGAGCGCCTCGGCGAGGCCGGCGTGAACCCGTGCGGTTCGCCGGTCGCGTACTACGAGGACGCCGACGGGGACACGGTCCGTGTCCACGCCGCCGTACCCGTCGACACCGGGACAGCCGCCGGCGTCGACCTCGTCGATCTTCCCGAACTCACGCAGGCAGCGACCATCGTGCACAAGGGCGACATGATGGAGGCCGACCGCAGCATGCAGACGCTGGCCCGCTGGATCGAGGACAACGGCTACCGCAGTCAGGGGTACGCCCGGGAGGTCACACTCCAGTTCGACATGGACAACCCGGCCAACTGGGTGCACGAGTTCCAGATCCCGGTCACCAAGCCGAACTAGACGGCCGCACTGACCGTCGCGAAGGAGTGCGGCGGCAGCGTGACCCGCAGGCCGCGGGGCTCCGGTTCCACTCTGAGCCGAGCCGGAGCCACCGCGCCGGGTTCGCCGACCGTGTTGAAAGCCTGCGGCTTCGATGCCGTCAGCAACCGTCCGGACGGCTCCCGGATCTCGGCACCACGCAGATCCAGTACGACGTCCAGCGACGCAACTGGATCCAGATTGCTGATGGAGATCAGGGCCCGCCCGTCCTTCACCGAAGCCGAGGCCGACACCAACTCCATCGTCTCGCCATCCAGTTCGTACGGCGCCGGCTGCTCGACCACGTGCACCGGCACGGACACCGCGTCGTGGTGCCCCTTGTTCATCTCGAAGACGTGGTACGTCGGGGTCCGCACCAGACCGCCGTCGTCGTCGGTGAGGAGCATCGCCTGCAGCACGTTGACCGTCTGCGCGATGTTCGCCATCACCAGCCGCTCCGCGTGCCGGTGGAACACATCGAAGTGCAGGCTCGCCACCAGCGCGTCGCGCATCGCGTTCTGCTGGAACAGGAATCCGGGGTTCGTGCGCGGCTCGACATCCCACCAGGTGCCCCACTCGTCCAGCACCAGGCCGACCTTGCGCTCGGGGTCGTACGCGTCCATCACCGCGGAGTGGCCGCGGATGACCCGCTCGATGTCCTGCGCCTTGATGATGGTCCGGTAGTAGTCGGCGAGGTCGAAGTCGGTGGCGCTGCCCTTGTGCTCCCAGGTCCCGGCCACGGTGTAGTAGTGGAACGAGATCGCCTGGAAGATGTTCTTCGGGTCACGCCTGCAGCCCAGGCAGCTGATTGCCTTCATCAACGTTTCGGTCCACGCGAGGTTGTCATCGGCCGCACCCGCCGCGATGCGGTAGAGCTTGTTGTCGCCGTGGTCCCGGCAGAACGTCGCGTACCTTCGGGCGAGATCGGCGTACGCCTCGGCGCGCATGTTCCCGCCGCAGCCCCAGGCCTCGTTGCCGATACCCCAGAACGGGACCCTCCACGGTTCGTCGCGACCGTTGGCCTTGCGCCGGCGGACCATCGGGCTGTCGCCGTCGCGGGTCAGGTACTCGACCCACTCGCTCATCTCCTGCACGGTCCCACTGCCGACGTTCCCGTTCACGTACGGATCCGCGCCGAGCAACTCGCACAGGGCCATGAACTCATGGGTGCCGAAGTGGTTGTTCTCCTCGACGTTGCCCCAGTGGGTGTTGATCATCGACGGCCGCTCCGCCTTCGGCCCGATCCCGTCCTGCCAGTGGTATTCATCGGCGAAGCAGCCGCCCGGCCAGCGCAGGTTCGGGATCTGCAACGCCCGCAGCGCCTCGACCACGTCGAGCCGGATGCCGCCCTCGTGCGGGAGCTCTGAATCCTCACCGACGTAAAAGCCGCCGTAGATGCACCGGCCGAGGTGCTCGGCAAAGTGCCCGTACAGATGCCGGCTGATGGTCGGTCCTGGTACGTCGAGGTCGATCACGACGCGGGTCGACGATGTCGTGGACAAGGCTCAGCTCCTCGGTCTGTTTACAGTGTCGGCATGAAGCGAGCTTCCGCCGTGGTGACGATGGCCGATGTGGCGCGGTCCGCGGGGGTGTCCACGATGACCGTGTCGAACGTGATCAACGGGCGGCCGCGGGTCGGTGCGGCGACCCGGGAGCGGGTGCTGGCCACGATCAGCGACCTCGGGTACCAGGTCAACCTGGCCGCCCGGCACCTGCGCGCCGGCCGCACCGGCGTGGTCGGCCTCGCGGTCCCCGAGCTCGAGCGCCCGTACTTCGCCCAGCTGGCCGCGCGGCTCGCTGACCGGTTCGAGGGGCACGGGCTGCGGATCGTGATGGAGCGCACCGGCGCCAGCCGCGAGGGCGAGCTGGACGCGGTCGCCTTCTCCCGGCTGCGGATGTACGACGGCCTCATCCTCAGCGTGGTCGACATCGACCCGGCCGAGCTGGCCCAGATCCGCACCGACGCACCGGTGGTGATGATCGGCGAGCGGGCGCAGCCGTCGCGCTTCGACCACGTGATGATGGACAACGTCGACGGCGCTCGGCAGGCGACCGCGCACCTGCTCGCCACCGGCGCCCGGCGGGTCGCCATGCTCGGCGGCAACCCCGACTCGACCGCGAACATGCCGGCCCTGCGGGCCGAGGGCTACGCGCTCGCGCACACCGAGGCCGGCGTACCGATGGATCCGGAGCTGACGGTCCGGTGCCAGTTCACGCTTGAAGCGGGGTACGGCGCGATCGGGTCGTTGCTCGATCGCGGCATCACTTTCGATGCCGTCTTCGCGCTGACCGACGTGACCGCGATGGGTGCGCTCCGGGCGCTGGCCGATGCCGGGCTGCGGGTGCCGGACGAGGTCCAGGTGGTGGGTTTCGACGACATCGACGAAGCGCCGTACCTGGTCCCGTCGCTGTCCAGCATCAATCCCGGCCACGAGGAGATGGCCGACGCGATCGTCGCACTGCTGATCGCTCAGCTCGGCGACGACCCGACCGGCGACTCGGGCGGTGGCGCGACCGGCGATCCGACCGAGCTGGTCGTGCCGGCCCGCCTGGTATTGCGCGGCACGACCAAACCCGCCGACTGACACCCGCGGCCCACCCATGTGGGTAGGTATATCGATAAACTCGGTCGACGACAAGACCTCGGCGCGACACCGTGGCCTGGACGGTGTCGCGCCGAGGGGTTCGGACCTAGGCCGCCAGCAGCTTGGCGATGTCGGTCATCTGGTCATCACTGAGCGGGCCGAGCTCCATCGCACCGGCGTTCTCCTCGGCCTGCGCGACCGTGCGGAAGCCCGGGATCGGCACCGTCCGCGGGCTCCGCGCCCACAGCCAGGCCAGCGCGCCCTGCGCCAGCGTCCGCCCGTCGCTCTCCAGTACGTCGCGGATCGCCGACACCTTGTCCCACCACTCCGGCGCCGGTACGCCGCCCTCGTCGAAGAACCGGAGCCACGACGGCGGCAGCGTGCGGATGTCCGCACCGGTCGCCGGCCGGTCCGCGGTCCGCCGACCGAGGATACCCATCCCCAACGGCGTCCGGTTGACGCTCGCCAGGTCGGCCTGCTCGCACAGCGCGAAGAAGTCCGAAGCGTCGTGCAGAACGCTGGCCTCGTGCTGGACCGCCGAGCAGTGCTCGCCTGCGGCGAAGAGCTCCGCGCTGTGCAGGGTATCGGTGCTCCAGGCGTAGCTGCGGATCAGTCCTTCGCGGACGAGGTCTTCACAGGCCTCGCGCAACGGCAGCGCGATCTCGTCGGCGGTGTCGAAGTGCAACTGGTAGAGATCGAGGTAGTCGGTGCCGAGCCGGTCCAGGGAGGCCCGGACGGCCTTGTGGACGTACTCGACCGAGGTGTCCTGGTGGTGCATGACCCGGGTCGACTCGTCGAACGTGTTGCCCCACTTGGTCGCGATGACCACCTGGTCACGGATCCCGGCCAGTGCCTTGCCGAGCACGCGTTCGCTGTGGCCGGCGCCGTACACATCAGCGGTGTCGAAGAACGTCACCCCGAGCTCGACGGCCCGCCGGATCGCCCGCACCGACTCGTCGTCGTCGACCTCGCCCCATCCCAACGGCTCGCCGGCCGGATTGCTGAACGGACCGCCGATCGCCCAGCACCCGAATCCGACCGGGCTGACCTCGATCCCTACTCGTCCCAACGTGCGCATCTCCATGCCCCAACCCAACCAGCGACTCGCTCATCCGTCCAATGCATCTTTCACCGGCATTCGATGCGTACGGCGTATGAGCTTCAGTAGCCGGTGGCACGGGCGGCCAGGGCGTGGTTCATCGCGACGAACTGCGGCTCGATGGTCTTGGTGAGCCACGACCGCGTGAACGGGATCGCCACGCCGCGGAACTTCTCCTCCTGGATCAGGCGGGTGTGGCCGTCCGGGAGCGCCTCGAGGCGGAAGGAATGCTCACCGTCGAAGATCCCGCCGGGCGGGACCTTACCGATCCAGCGGAGCTCCTTGTTCGGCTCGACCGCGAGCAACTTGGGGCTGAAGGTGGTCTCCGAGCCCTTCGTGTCGCGGAGCACGTTGGTGATCGTGCCGCCCTGGGTCAGGTCGCCGGTCGAGGAGACGATGAACGGATTCCACTCCGGGTAGGCCTGCCGGTCGGCGAGCACCTTCCAGACCTGCTCGGGGGTCGCGTCGACGACGAGCTCGGTGTGCAGGACGAGCGGCCGGACGATCGTGACGACCGTATAGCCGGCCAGCAGCACCACGAAGGTGCCGAGGGCAATGAAAAGCTTCTTTCTCTTCTTCATGACTGCTCCAGATCGGGGCCGAGGACGCTGTCGACCAGCTCCCTCGCGTAGACGGACGTGATCGGCTCGCCGGTGACGAGGAGTCGGTAGTACAGCGGCCCGATGAGCTGGTCGACCAGCACGGCGGGCGACGCGTGGCTGCGGACACGGCCGTCCGCCTGGGCCTGCGCAAGGACCGCGGTGACGGCGCGATGCCGCTCGGTCCAGAGGGCCCGGACACTCTCTCCGACTCGCGGCTCCCGGGCCGCGGCGGCGACGAGGTCGGCGATGAGTGTGACCGGCAGCGCGGTGAGGGTTGCGACGATCGCGGTGACCAGATCGGTCAGGTCGCGCCGCGTGTCCGCGGTCGGCTCGAACGGCACGGTGTCACGCAGACCGGCGATCATCGCGATCACCAGCTCGGCTTTGGTCGGCCAGCGCCGGTAGATCGTGGTCTTCGCCACCCCGGCCCGCTCCGCGACCCGGTCGACCGACATCCCGTCGTACCCGCGGGCCCGCATCTCGGCCATGGCGGCCTGCAGCACTCGTCCCTCCACCCCGGCATCCCGCGGCCGCCCTCGTCCCACCATCGCCGTCCTCTTTTCGCTACTGCGGTGTCGGAAAGAACGGTAGCGCGGGCGGGCGGATTTACGCAACTGCGGTAGCGGAAGGAAATCGCTGACATGGATTGTCAGTGTTCGCTGCGACCGTGGTGGGATGCGCAGACACAAGCTGCTGTTGCCGGCAGCCTTCATCACGTCCCTCGGAAACAACATCCAGCTGATCGGCGCCGCGCTGCTGCTCGTCCGCGCGCAGGGATCGATGCTGGACGTCGGCTGGCTGTTCATCGCGGTCGCGGTGCCGCAGGCGGTGCTCTCGCCGTACTTCGGTCGGCTCGCGGACCGGTTCGATCGGCGCCGGCTGTGGATCGGGTGTGATGTGGTGAGTGCCGTCGCGGCGCTGTGTCTGCCGGTCGGGTTGGCGGTCGGTGGACCGCAGCAGGTGCTCGTGTACGGGAGCAACTTCGCGCTCGCGGTCGTTGCCGCGCTGTTCGTGCCGACGAGTGCGGCGCTGGTGCGGGAGCGCGTGCCGGTGGCGGACTTGCGGCGGTTCAACGGGAACTACGAGATCGCGCTGCAGAGCGGGATGTTGCTGTCGGCATCGGTTGGCGGTTTCGCCTTGCAGTACTTCGGTTCTACGCCGCTGTTCGTGTTCAACGGGATCACGTTCGTTGCCTCCGCGCTGTTTGTCGCCGCTGTCGGCGGGCGCCGCCGGCCCGTGGCGGACGCCGGCGGTGATCCTGTCCCGACTGTGCGGTCCGTGGGGGGAACGGTTCTGCCGCTCGGTCCGCTGGCCCTGCTCTTCGGGCAACGGCTTGTGGTGGTCACGGTGTTCAACGCGTTGCTGCCGGTGCTCCTCGTCGGTGAGTGGCATCGTGGTCCGGCCGTCCTTGGTGTTGTGGACGCGCTCGGGGGTGCCGGGTTCCTGCTCGCCGCGGTCGCCTATCGGCGGTCCGCCGTACGGTTCGGTGATCTTCGGGTTGCCGTGGTGGGGTTCCTGGCCTGCAACGCGTTACTCGTCCTGCAGCCGCTGTTCGGGGTCGGTGCGCTGATGGGGTTGGTGCTGGTCGGCGCGTTCGTGTTCGGGCAGGCGCGGATCGCGGCCCGGTCCTTGCTGATGACATCGGTCGACGAGTCGCGGGTCGGGCACGCGTTCGGGGTCGCCAACGGCTACGGTCTCGCGGCCACCGTCGTCGTCATGCTGGTGACCTCGATCGTCACCGGACGCACCGACACCCGGTACGGCTTCGCGACCCTCGTCACCATCAGCGTGTTGGCCGCCGTACTGGCCCTCGGCTGGATCCGCCGAGCCCAGCTCGACAGGACTTATATAAGTACTGTTATGATTTTGCCATGGACGATCCGACGGAGCAGAGTCAGTGGCGAGGCCTGCACCAGTTGCAGACCCGGATGGACGCCGACATCGGGCGCATCTACACCGACCGGCAGATCAAGGGGCTGAAGCCGAGCTTCGTGATGGAGCTGCTGCGGCTGCACGCCAAGGGCCCGATGACGATCACCGAGCTGGCCGAGTCGGTCGGGCGGACGCATTCCGCGCTCAGTCAGAAGGTGTCGGCGATGCGGACCGCGGGGCTGGTGCGGACCGTGCCGGGGACCGATGCCCGGAGCAAGAAGGTCGCGCTGACCGCGAAGGCGAAGAAGATCGTCGAGCTGCTGGCGGCCGAGTGGCGGGCAACCGAGGCCGCGATCACTGAGCTGGAGGCAGAGCTTCCGTATCCGATGACGCAGGTGGTCCGGGATGTCGAGGAAGCCCTGGCCCGCAAGAGCTTCCACGACCGGATCGCGGCGAAGCTCGACCGCGTCGAGCCGGAGCGGTGAGCGTCAAGCAGGCGCTGATCGACCTGGAGCCATTGCGAGCCGCTCCGGTGTTCCGGCGGTTGTGGGTCGGGCAGCTGTTGTCGACGTTCGGCGGCCAGTTGGCGTTCGTCGCGGTGATGTTCCAGGTGTGGGATCAGACGCAGAGTACGGCGTGGACCGGTGCGGTCGGGTTGTCGCAGGCGTTGCCGTTGATCCTGCTCGGCCTGTTCGCGGGTGCGCTCGTCGATAGGGTCGAGCGGCGGCGGTTCTATCTGATCACCACGTGCGGGCAGTTGATCACCTCGGCCGTGATGGCGAGCCAATTGGTGATCGGTGCGGTGCCGGTCGGCGTACTGCTCGGGCTCGTCGCGGCGCAGGCGTCGTTCGCGGCCGCGGCCGGGCCGGTGGCGCGGA
Organism: Kribbella sp. CWNU-51; assembly: GCF_054073265.1. Taxonomy (NCBI): domain Bacteria; kingdom Bacillati; phylum Actinomycetota; class Actinomycetes; order Propionibacteriales; family Kribbellaceae; genus Kribbella; species Kribbella sp. CWNU-51. Next base: position 37,879 of record NZ_JBSXMZ010000057.1, on the reverse strand, counting down.
CCGTCCTGCCGCAGTTGCTGCCCCGGGAGCTCCTCGCCGCCGGGATCGCCCTCAACCGGATCGCCTTCCAGGCAGCGATGCTGCTCGGTCCCGCCATCGGCGGTGTGGTGGTGAGTGCCTGGGGCGCGGGGGCCTGCTACCTGATCGACTGTCTCAGTTTCCTGGCCGCGCTGTACGGCGTACTCGGACTCCCCCGCCTGCGGGTCGAGGCGGTCGCCAAGCCGGGGCTGCGGGGAGTGCGGGACGGGCTGGCGTTCGTCGTCGCGACGCCGGTGATCCGTGGTGCGTTGATCACCGATCTCGCGGCGACCGTGCTGTCGATGCCGATCAGCCTGTTCCCGGTGATCAACGCGGAGCGATTCGGCAACGATCCGCGGACGCTCGGCCTGTTCCTGACCGCGATCGCGGTGGGCGGCGTCACCGCGTCCGTGCTGTCCGGTGCGTTCACCCGGTTGCCGCGACACGGCGTGGTCATGCTCGCTGGATCGGCTGGGTGGGGGATCGCGCTTGTCTTGTTCACGTTCTCGCCGGTGCCGTGGCTGGCGTTGGTGTTCCTCGCGGTGGCCGGCGCCGCGGACACGGTGGCGGTCGTCTCCCGGAGCACGATCATCCAGCTTCACACGCCGAGCGAACTCCTCGGCCGGGTGAGCGCCGCCGAGCAGATCGTCGGTCAGGCCGGCCCCGATCTGGGCAACCTCCGCGGCGGTCTGGTCGCCCAGATCACCTCGCCGGTCACCGCTCTCGCCTCAGGTGCCTTGCTCTGCATCGCCGCCGTCGCCGCCGTAGCAGTCACCACCCCAGGCCTCAGGTCTGCCGAGGTGTCTAACACCAGGGATGTCTGTCCTTAGCTGCCGATCGAGGCGACGGTGCGGAAGCCGGTGTTGCCCATCGACGACTCGGGGGTGTTGGAGGAGCGGGCGGAGTTGCGGTAGCGGTTGCAGTACGAGTCGTGGCACAGGTACGAGCCACCGCGCATGACCCGGGCCGCGCCGAGCGACGGGCCCTGCGGGTCCGCGTCGGGGGAGAACTTGTAGTAGCGCGGGCCGAACCAGTCGGCGCACCACTCCCAGACGTTGCCGACCGTCTGCCACAGGCCGAATCCGTTCGGCTCGAAGCTGCGGACAGGCGCAGTGGTGAGGTAGCCGTCGTCTTCTGTGTTCACGCCCGGGAACTGGCCCTGCCAGATGTTGCAGCGCCAAACCCCGTCGTCACGAAGGTCGTTGCCCCACGGATACCGCGCGCCCTCGAGCCCGCCGCGGGACGCGAACTCCCACTCGGCCTCTGTCGGCAGGCGGCGACCGGCCCACCGGCAGTACGCGACGGCGTCGTTCCAGCTCACGTGTACGACGGGATGGTCGTCGAGTCCGTCGAGATCGGACCGGGACCCACCCGGGTGACGCCAGTCCGCGCCCCGCACCCCGGCCCACCACGGTGTACCCGCGGCCGGCCCCATCACCTCGTCCGGCTCGGCCGCCAACGCGAGGTGGAAGACGGCGGAGAAGCCGAAGATCTCCGCCTCCGTCCGATAGCCGGTCGCCTCGACGAATCGGTCGAAGTCAGCATTCGTCACGCTCGACGCATCGATGCTGTACGGCGCCAGCCGGACCCGATGAACCGGTGTCTCGCCATCTCCGGCGTTCCCGTCCCCGGTCCCGTCACCCATGGCGAACTCGCCACCTTCGACCACAACCTGTTCCACTCCGTGCTGCCCGGTCTCCGAAGACACGGGCGGCGGAGTGGAGGCCTCGGTCACCGGTCGCGGTGGCGCACAACAGGACGGATGCTCGTCGCTCATACCTCCAGGATCTCTCACGTCACGCTGACGCGAGTGACCGCAGGTCCTGGTGGTTGAGGTAGACGACGATCCGCCAGTCGCAGGGCCTGGCGTGATGCCGGTAGGTCATCCGAGGCTGGGCGGGCCCTGCTCGATGCGGCGGAGGACCGGCTCCAGGCGGTAGAAGTCGGTCCCGGTGATCAGTTGGCGTTCGTCCCACCACGTCGCGCCGGCTTCCGCGAGCGGCTCGACCAGCGCCCGGGACTTCGCAGGGTTGCCCGGACTGATGCCGCCGACGATCACGTCGTACGGCGTACTCCGGGCGACACCCTGGTCACGGAGAAAGCCGACGAGGTCACGCAGTTCGTCGACCGGCGGAGCCTCGCCGTGGTTGGCATTCTGGAACAGCGGTACGGCGCCGTCCCACCGCGCGGCCCGGCGCATCGGTGCCTTCCGCGGCCAGTAGCCCGCGATCCACACCGGCGGCCGCGGCCGCTGAACCGTGGCCGGCAGCAACGTCACGTCGTCGACCCGATAATGCTTGCCGGTGTGATTCACGGTGTCACCGGACCAGTACGCCGCCAGCAGGTCGAGCCCTTCGTCGAGCTTCTCGGCCAGCACCTTCGGATCGGTCACGTCCCCGAAGCTGCCGAACTCGTCCGCGATCGGCCCACCGAGCCCCGCGCTGAAGATGACCCGTCCACCGCTGAGCGCATCCAGCGTCGCCACCTGGCGCGCCAGCTGCTCCGGCCGCCGCCGCGCCACCGGCGTCACCAACGGCCCCACCGTGATCCGCGACGTCGCCAGCGCGGCCGCGGTCAGCAACATCCACGGATCGCCGAACGCCTGCCCCCGCCGCTGCTCCTTGCTGTGCACGACGTGATCCCACACGAACAGCCCGTCCCACCCCGCCTCCTCAGCCGCGGCAGCCACCCGCGCGACCGTACGAGCGTCGGCGAAGTCCCCAAAGTTCGGCACATTGATCGAAAAGCGCACCCCAGCATCCTCACCCATCGCGCCGGGCCCGGGCAATCGACTTGCCACCGCGGGAGCCGGGCGACTGCGGTCAGTGTGGGGGTGAACCTTCCGCCGTGGGCGCAGGCCCGTCGCGGCGTTGGTCGAGACGGTTGCGGATGAAGGCGGCGGCATTCAGGACGATCACCAGCCAGACGATCGCGACGGTCCAGCCGGCGACTACGTCGGTGGCCCAGTGGTAGCCGAGGTAGACACGGCTCAGGCCGATGCCGATGCTCAGCACCACCGCGGCCGCGAGAATCGCCGTCCGGGTCCGGCGTGACCTGATTCTCGTGCAGACCAGGGCGGCCAGGGTGAGGTAGAAGACCGTGGAGTTCAGGGTGTGACCGGACGGGAACGCGAACGTCTCGGAGACGGGACCCAGTACGTCCACGGCATCCGGTCGAGCACGCCCGATCAGCGACTTCAACACACTCGTCAAGATTGTCGAGCCGATCATCGCCACGAGCAGCACGACCGGGGCTCGCAACGATCGGGTCCAACGCCACAGGACCAGCGCTGCGACAACCGTCAGGGGCACGAGGACCACCGCGCTGCCGATGAAGGTCAACACGCGGGCGATCGCCGTGAGGACGGTCGTCCGGTGTGACACCGCGTCTGCCGTCAGCTCGGGATCGAACGCCGCCAACCCGTCGGATTCGGTCGCCGCGTCGGCCAGGACGATCAACCCGAGCGTGCCGGCCACGACCACGGCCGCGCTCGCGGCGAGCACGCCGTACCGGTGTCCGGTCTCGCTGGTCCTGCCGCTTGACGTCATTTCACACTCAGGCGAGGTGGAGTTCGATGAACGGGATCGTGTCGCCGGGCAGGAGGTAGGTCTCGACCTCGGTGAAGCCGTGGGACTTGGCGAACCGCAGGCCGTCCTCGTTGGTGGCGAGGATGTGGGTCTCGATGCCCTTCCCGCCGAGCTCTCGGCCCTTCGCGAGACAGTGTTGGTAGAGCGTCTCGCCGTACCCCTTCCTCCGGTGCTCGGGCAGGATGCGGGCGATCACCGTGACAGCCTCGGTCTCCTCCGAGGGTGGCCGCACTGTCGAGCAGCCGACCAGTACGTCGCCGTCGTACGCGACCTCGAGCACGTTGCGGCTGGCGCGCTCGCGGATGTCGTCCACCGACAGCGGCGCGGTCGGGATGATCTCGTTGTGCACCCGCTGCCAGTCCAGCACCGCCGCGTCGTCCGTCACCGGCACGATCCGAAGTTCAGTCACTTCCCCAGCGTAGTAGCGTCCGGGTGTGCGGATTCTCTTTGTCGGTAACAGCTTCACGGCCCGGAACAACCTGCCCGGCCTGCTCAAGGGTCTGGCCGGCGCCCGGGGGATCGATCTCGAGCACAAGCTGATCTCGGCCGGCGGTGCGTCCCTGCGTCAGCACCTCAACGCCGGGAAGGCCCTCGAGGCGATCGCGACCGGCGACTTCGACACCGTCGTACTGCAGGAGCAGAGCACGCTCCCGATCAAGAGCCCGGCGCGTTTCCGGGAGGGCGCCCGCGACTTCCACACCGCGATCTCGGCCGCCGGCGCCCGGACCGCGCTCTACCAGACCTGGGCGAGGCGGAACGCCCCCGAGACCCAACAGGCCCTCACCGACGCGTATGCCGCTAGCGCGGTGGAGCTGGGTGCGACGCTCGTACCGGTCGGGATGGTCTGGCAACGCTTCCTGGCGCAGTACGACGAACCCGTCCTCCACGACGCTGACAACAGTCACCCCGCACTCGCCGGCAGCTACCTCGCGGCCTGCGTCTTCCTCATCGCCTTGCTGAACGAGGACCCAGTCGGCACCGACGTACCAGTCAAGGGCCTGCCCGCTGACACAGCAGCCCTCCTCCGCCGATCCGCCTGGAACATCTGCGAACAACTGGCCTCCGCCGAGTAGAAGGACACCGCCTTCGCAGCGTCAAGCAAGGTTGGGGGAATCCGGAGTGCCACCCGCCCCGGAGCCGGCCCCGGCGGCCAGATCAGGGGTTCACCCCTGATCTGGCCCCTTCACCACGGGGATGCGGGGGGTAGAAGGGTGCAGCTGCGAGGTTCTCCCCTGAAGTTGCCCCACCGGCTGGCTCTGCCCAGCGCAGGCCCGCCGGTGCGGAAGCTAAGCGCGGTGATGCCCTCAACCGTTCTTGGCGAGGCACTGGCTTTGTCGTCAGGTGCTCGCATCTGCGTTCGCGCCCCCACAGCACGCGCTGCCGGGGGTGGTGTTGTCTACTTCGCGTCGTGGAAGACGAGGCCGAGGGTGTGGCGGTGGCCGGTGCGGATGGTGGAGACGCCGTGGCGGACGGGGGAGGCGGACCAGCCTCGGGTTGAGGGGACGGGGCGGTCTCGGGTGGTGAAGACGAGGCCGTGGCCTTGGGGGATCAGGGTGGAGGTGCCGCGGGACTGGGCCCGGGGGCGTTGTTCGACCAGCAGGAATTCGCCGCCGGTGTGGTCGACGCCGGGGTCGTTGAGGTTGATCACGACCTGGAGTGGGAACACCTTGTCGCCGTACAGGTCCCGATGCAGTGCGTTCCAGTCGCCCGCGCCGTACCGCAGGAGGATCGGCGTGGGGCGTGTCTGGCCGGCGCGGTGACACATGTCGAGCCACTCGTCGAGCGTGTCCGGCCACTCCGCGTCGCGGCCGAGCTTGGCGTACCAATCGCGTGCTATCGGCAACAATCGTGGGTAGAGCGCCTGCCGCAACGCCTCGATCGCCTCGGGGAACGGGCGATCGAAGTACCGGTACTGTCCCTCGCCGAAGCGATGCCGGGCCATGTCGATCGTGGCCCGGAACCGGCTCACGTCGTCATAGAGCCGGGCGATGCCGGCCGCCTCGGTGGGCGTGAGCAGCCGGGGCAGCAGCGCGCACCCGAGATCGTTCACCTCGGTGGTCACGGCGTCCCAGTCGGCTTTCGCCACTCGCTGCGCGTATCTGTCCATACCCAGGGAACGCGCCGGCCCCCAACTGTGTGAGTCCACCCCGCGAGACAGACGCCGTCGCCCGCACGCTGGGGGTCAGCCGTGCGCGAGCAGAAGTTTGAGCAGCTCCGGCATGTTGCGGGCACCGGCCACGTCGAGGTCGGGAGCCGGATTGGCGGCGGTGTCCTCGCTGTGGAAGAGAACAGGACACAACCCCGCGGCCCGGGCTGCGGCGAGGTTGGTCGGCCGGTCGTCGACCATGACCGTGTGCGCCGGGTCGAGGCCGGGGTGCGCCAGTACGGCGTCGTACGCGGCCGGGTCGGGTTTGCGGGCACCGATCTCGGCGCTGACGTACCAGTGGTCGACGTACGGCTCGAGGTCGAAGCGTCGCCGCAGGTGGGCGGACCATGGCCCGGCATCGTTGGTGAGCACCAACACCGTGACACCGGCTTCGTGGAGACCCCGCAGCATGTCGACTGTGCCGACCGTCAACTGGTGGTTGCGGCAGTAGTCGCTGTCGGACGCTGTCCGGCCGACGCCTACCGCCGCCCAGAAGTCGTCGGTGGACAGTTGGCCGAGGGTGCAACGGCGGTACGCGTCGCGGATCTGGGCCTCGGTGCACGGGCAGTCGTGCCTCCGGAGGTAGGGGAGGAGGACGCCGCTCACCACGTTGCCGTGCCGGTACAGGACGCCCATGGCATCGAGGACGACGAAGCGCTGGGCCATCTACTTGATCACCTCGAAGCGGAAGTTGGTGCGTTCGGTGGTCAGGACCTTGAGGCTGGCCGGATGGACGCCGGGGCTGTCGTAGAAGCGGACGCCTTCGCCGAGGAGGACGGGGACGATGTGCAGGACGATCTCGTCGACCAGGCCGGCGTCCAGGGTCAGGCGGGGTACGGCTCCGCCGGTGACGACGAGGTTCTTGCCGTCGGCGGCTTTCAGGCCGTTCGCGATGACGTCGCGGATGTCGCCGGAGACGTAGGTGAACTCCGGGACCGGATTGGTCGCCGGGTCCTTGTGGGTGTAGATGAGGACCGGGCCTGTCCACGCACCGCCGTACGGTCGGTTGTCGCCGACCGCGTCGACGAGTCGCCCGCCGCACAGGAACGCGCCCGTGGTCCGGATGACCTCGGCCGCCAGCTCGGACGGCTCGTTCACGCCGAAGCTCCAGTCCAGCTTGTCGTCCCGGTCGCCGATGAAGCCGTCGAGGGACATCGTCATGTGCCAGACAACCTTGCCGGTCATGCTGTTCTCCTCTCGTTCGGCCACCACCCTGCCGGTCCGGAAGTGCATGCGTCTAATGCCAATCCCGGCGCGAAAGCATAGATAGCATCGATCCATGCTCGATCTCGTCCGGCTGCGCGTGCTGGCCGCGGTCGCCGCCCACGGATCGGTGACCGCGGCGGCCGAGGCCTTGCACTACACCCAGCCCACCGTCAGCCATCACCTCGCCCGGCTGGAGGCCGCGACCGGCGCGAAACTGGTCCAGCGGGTCGGCCGTGGCATCCGGCTCACGCCCGAAGGCGAGGTGCTCGCGCGCCGGGCCGCCGAGATCGTCGGCCGGGTCGATGCGGCCGACGCGGAGCTCGCCGCGTTGGTCGGTCTGCAGTCCGGGCGCGTCCGGGTCGGGGCGTTCTCCTCGGCGCTCAGCGTCCTGGTGCCGCCGGCCGCCGCGGAGCTGCGCCGCGAGCATCCGAACCTCGAGCTCGAGCTGGCCGACGCCCACCCGGTCGTCGCGGCGCGACAGCTGCGCGCGGGCGACATCGACCTTGCGATCTTGTTTCGGTACGACGACGACATCCCGGACGACGGACTTCGGTACACCTATCTCCTCGACGATCCTGTGCAGCTGCTGAGTCGCCGGACGGGGGAGACCCTCACCGACCACCGGGACTCGGATTGGATCGCGGGGTGCGTGAACTGCCGGCAGGAACTGCTCCAGCACTGCGCGGACGCCGGGTTCACGCCGCGCATCGCCTACACCAGTGACGACATCATCGTGAAGCAGGCCTTCGTCGCGGCTGGTCTCGGAGTCACCACGATGCCTGGCCTGGCGCTGCGTTCACACCATCTGGACGGAGTGCGGGCGACCGAGCTGTCCGTCGTACGCCGGATCTACCTCGCGACGTACGGCGAACCACCGGACCCGCCGGCCACCACGGCCTTCGTCGGGGCGTTGCAGGGCGTGTTGAGATCCGGTGCAGTGGGCACTGGGTCCGCATGCGGGAGCGCCTAGCGTCGCGTTACGACCGGATCTGGCGAGCGGCCGTCGTGTTGCTGGCCACGATCGGGCTGGCCTCGGCGATCGTGTTCGTCGGCCTGTCGACCAACCTGGTGGCCTTCCTGGTCGCGGCCGCCGTGGCTGGGGCCGCCGCTCTGCAGGTCGGCCTCGCGCGGGAGTTGCCGTCGGCGGATTTGATCCGATCGACACCTCGTTTGGCCGTTCTCGGCGGTCTGCTGGTGCTGGCGATCTGTGGGTTCGCCGCGGCGGTGGGCCTGGAGACGCTGGTCCTGGTCGGGCTGATCATCACCTTGTCGCCGCCGGTGCTCGCCCGGCTGCGGCCTGCCGCCCGCCAGCCGGCCGAGCCGATGCGTCAGCCGCAGGATGTGCCTCCACCATCGCTACCCACACCTCGCTATCTGTCCGCGGTGGCGCGCAGCCTGTGCGAGCTGAGTGACGAGGAGATCTGCCTGGCGTGGCGGCGGAGCTTCACCCGGCTGCAGACTTCCTCGACCGCCGAGCATCGGTCCGCGATGGCCGACGTCCGCCGCGCGTACCTCGACGAGCTCGAGCGACGGAGTCCGGAGGCGTTCGCCGCCTGGATCCACTCCGGCGCCCGAGCCGCCGGCGATCCGGCCAGGTTCTTCATCCCGCACACCAGCTGAGGTGGGGCGCTCGCCCTTGCGGCCCCGGCGATCGGCAGGCTCATGGGCGGGGTCCGCTGAACGTCGTCCGGAGGTCGGCGCCGATCAGCTCGACTGCGTGCCGACCGGCCGACAGGGCCGCGGGAAAGTTGAGGAACGCGTGCATCGTGTCCGCGTACTCGACCAGCCGCGCCGGTACGCCGTCCTGCCCGAGCCGGCTCGCGTAGGTGCGCGCGTCGTCGCGCAGCGGATCACGTCCGGCGGCGAGGACGAGCGCGGGCGGCAGGCCGGCGAGCGTGGCTGCCCGTAGCGGTACGGCCGCGGCGGGGAGGTCGCCGTCGGGGAAGTATTGCGTCGACGACCAACTACCCGGCGCGATGCTCAGAAATGTGCCGTCGAACGAACGGTACGACTCGGTGTCCTGGTCCAGGTCGAGGGATGGGTAGCAGAGTATCTGGCGGTCGGGGAGGGGAGTGCCCTCGTCGCGCGCGAGCAGGCAGGCGCCGGCGGCGAGCGCGGCACCAGCACTCTGGCCGCCAATCACGATCCTGCCGTCACCGTTGAGCTCTGCCTTGTACTCGCGGAGCCAATCGAGACTGTCGCGAACATCGTGAAGCCCCGCTGGATAAGGGTCTTCGGGCGCGAGTCGGTAGTTGAGCGAGACAACGATAACGTTGCCTGCGGCAGCGATCCCCGAGGTTGCGTACTCGATGTCGCGGAGATCCCCACCGATGAAACCACCACCATGCAACCAGAGCACAACTGGCCTCGGCCCGGAGGTGAGCGGACGATAGACGCGCGCCTGGAGGCGGCGGTCCGGCAAGGTGATGGTGAGGTCTTCGGGGTGAGTCCGCGGATCGCACTCGCCGGCCAGCTCCGGGTCCGGGAGTTCCTCGCGATCGAGCAACAGGGCCTGATAGGGGTCGAGGTCGGGGCCTTCGGGCTGGTTCGCGAAGAATTTCAGCAGCTGGTCGGTCTCGGCCGCGAACTGCGGACTGTCGACGATCTCGGCCTTCATGCGGAGACCGCCGCGGGCTGGAGGTGGCGGGCGGCGTGGCCGAACACGATGCCGTCGGGCGGAGTGGAGGCGTACTCGGCCAGCGCGCCGATGCCACCGTCGAACCCGCCGCCCGTCGACGGGTCCGACCACGACTTCTCGTCGTACTGCTCGATCTCGGCGACGAGTGCCGCGCCGACGCTGTCGAAGCGGTGCCGGAGCAGGTCGGACGGGATGTGGCGACCGGCCTCGACGCCGCCGACGTTGAGAGCGCTGCCGACCTCGGCCGTCTCCCAGCGCGGGTCGATGCTCCAGTGCAGGCGGCCGGCCTTGGCGTCCCGGAGTACGGCGAGGGTGATCTCGTCCCACATCAGGATGTGCGCGACCAGGTCGTGCAACGAGTCGCAGAAGTGGCCGAGCGGACCGGCCGTCACCCGGTACGGCGCTCGCAGCTCAGCCTCGGTCCGTCCGTCGATGCGGGTCAGCAGGAGCTCCTGGTCGGTTCGGAGCAGATGTGCCGCCTCGACCGGAGAAGTCTTCGGTGTACGCATGCGCCCACTGAACCATGCCGCGGGTTGTCTACCAGTTGGACTGCAGAATGTCTTCAATCCACCCGGCCCGCGCGATAGTGCGCCATCTTCGCGCGGGCGCCGCAAGAGTTCATCGAGCACCAGCGCCGTCGGCCGGCCCGGCTCTCGTCGACGAAGAGCAGCGAGCAATCGTCGGCGGCGCAGGTGTGGATCCGGTCCGCAAGCGGTCCGGTCAGCAGGTCGACCGCGTCCCGCGCGAGCACACTGAGGAGACCGGCCGCGTCCGTCGTGATCCTCTCGGCCTGACGGTCCCGGGTGAGCCGAGGGCCGGGGATCGGCCGGGCGCTCCAGCGGTTGACCAGGTCGACGTCCGCGGCGAGCGTCGTACCGGTGAAGAGGCGGTAGAAGGCTTCGCGCAGCGCCAGGGCCTGGGGGAAGGTGCGGGGAGACACGGCGACGGGGCGATCGGCGAGGCCGGCGTCGTGGAACCAGCGGCCCAGGTCGGCCGCGGCCGGGATCCGCTCGAACGGGGTCTGCAGGCGCTTGCCGAGGGTCGCGGTGAAGTCGACCGACGGCCGGCCGCCCACCCAGGTGAAACTCATGCGACTAGTCTATCCTCGGTGTTACCAGTTGAACAGGTAACAGAGGAGTGGGGCTGTGAAGATCGCGATCGTCGGAGCGGGTGGCGTCGGCGGGTACTTCGGTGCCCGGCTGGCCGCGGCCGGGCAGGACGTCAGTTTTGTTGCGCGCGGCAAACACCTGGAGGCGCTGCAGTCCACTGGGCTCGTCGTGCGGAGTCCGGCCGGTGACCTGGAGCTCTCGCCCGTGCGAGCGACCGCGGACCCGGCTGAGCTCGGCGAGGCCGACTATGTGCTCGTCTGTGTGAAGACCTGGCAACTGGCCGAGGTGATCACGGCGATCGCACCGCTCGTCGGCGATGCGACGGCGATCGTCACCGTGCAGAACGGCGTCGAGGCGCCGGACCAGGTTGCGGCGGTCTACGGCCGCGAGGCGGTCCTGCCAGGTGCTGCGGAGGTGATCGCGTACGTCGACGGTCCGGGGATCATCCGCCACCTTGGCAACGGGAAGCTGACCTTCGGCGAGTGGGACAACCAGCCGACAGTCCGCACCGGCCGGCTGCGGGAAGCCTTCGTCGACGCCGGCCTGCAAGCGACCGTCCCGGACGACATCTGGGCGGGCCTGTGGACCAAGTTCCTTTCCGTCGTGCCGAGCGGCGGCCTCGGTACGGCGACCGGCGCCGGGTACGGCGTCCTCCGGACGAGACCTGGTACCCGCCGGCTGCTCACCGAGGCGACCACGGAGATCCGCGACGTCGCCCTGGCACGCGGGGTCGCTCTCGCGGCGGACGTCGTACCCAGAACTCTCGCCTTGATCGACCAGTTGCCGGCTGACGGCACCACGTCTCTCCAACGGGACCTGATCGCCGGCCGGCCCTCCGAGTTGGAGGCGTGGACCGGAGCGGTAGTACGCCTTGGACGCGAGTCCGGCGTTCCCACTCCGGTCAACACCTTCCTCTACGAACTCGCCGCCGCTCGGACGACCCCTCAGTGATCGATCCGGGCCCGCACGCGGGGTTCGGCTGAGACAGCCTGGCGCGGGTAGACGGCTGCGAACAGCACGCACAGGGTGACTCCGTAGATGGCGACGCCCAGTGCGAGGGCGCTGGTCACGCTCACGCCGATCAACAGGAAGGCCCAGATGCCCGCGGCCAGCGGCGCGTAACGACGCCACCCCGTCCAGTCACCTGAGCGCAGGACCGCCACGCCCGCGATGAGCAACCCGACCGCGGTGAGCGCTACCCCGAGGCCGAACACCGGGCCGACGATCTTGGGCCCGGTGTCGTCCATCCGCTGGTCGGCGATCGGGATCGACGCGAGCTCCGCGACGAGCAGGACGAACGTCCCCGCCACCGCGAGCATCGCGCCGATCCGGCCGCCGCGGCTCCCCATCGCGCGGACGACGGCCAGCATGCCGAGCAGAACGAGCAGGTGGAACCCGGCGTACAGGACGGAGACACCGAGGATGGCGTCACTGCTCCAGGGGTAGCTCCACATCGTGTCGGAGACGTCGGAGGCCGGCTTCACCAGCACCTCCACGGCGATGCCGGACAGCGTCGTCAGGACGGCGCCGACGAGACCGAAGACTGCGAGTTTGCGGTTCATGATTCCCACCTTTCGAAGTGTGCTTCGACGCTAGGTTTCGGCGGTTGCCCGGCGCATCGGCGTCAGTACGCCGATCGGCGCGCGAAACCGCGTCAGTGCCAGCACTGTTGGCGGGATCATCCGGCGCTGCCACGATGGTGGCGTGGGTGGGCGCCGGCCGTTACCGACCGTGTTGTTCGGAGTGACCGTGGTCGCGGAGATCGCCGCGATCGCCCTGTCGTGGCGGCTCGAACCCGTCTACGACACGCTGCTGTACGGTGCGTTCGCGCTCACCACCGTCGGCGCGGGAGCGTTGATCGCCCGGCGGCATCCGGAGAACGCGATCGGCTGGCTGTTCTGCGGCTTCGGACTGCTCAACGCACTCGCCGCGGATCTCGCCCAGGGCTGGGGACTCCGGGCCGCCGCCGAAGGCTGGGCCGGCGGTCCGATCGGCGAGGGGATCTCCGCTGTCAGCTGGTTGCCGAGCGGCTTCGGCTGGACACTCACCTTCCTGCTCTTCCCGACCGGCCATCTGCCGAGCCGGCGCTGGCGTCCGCTGCCGTGGATCGCCGCGGCCGGTCTGGTGCTCAGCATGCTCGCCTGGTCGCTGAGTCCGGCCAGGGGCCGGGACTTCAGCAGTGGCCACAACCCGTGGGCGGTCGAGTCGCTGCCGACCGGTGCCCTTCTCGCCATCGGCATGCCGCTGTTCCTCGGCGCGCTGATCGGCGCCGTCGTCTCACTTGCCGTCCGCTTCCGGCGCTCGGCCGGCCTGGAACGCCAGCAACTCAAGTGGTTCGTGCTCGCCGCGTCCGTCGCCGGCGTGGCTCTGCCGACGAGCTTCCTGCTCTGGTACGTCACTCCAGCGGCCGGTGTCATCGCCGCCGTCGCGCTCTCGGGCTTGCCGATCGCCGCCGGTGCCGCGATCCTGCGCTACCGGCTCTACGACATCGATCTGTTCATCAGCCGGACCGTCGCCTACGCGGGCCTGACGGTCTTGCTGATTTCGGCGTACGCCGTCGTGACCGTTGCCCTGGGCGCCTTTCTCGGCCGGGGTTCGGCCTGGACCACAGCCATCGCGACCCTGGTGTGCGCCGTGCTGTTCCGCCCGTTGCGTGGCCGCGTCCAGGACGCCGTCGACCGCCGCTTCAACCGGGCCCGGTACGACGCGCTGCAGCGGATGGCCGGCTTCCTCGAAGACGTCCGCTCGGGCCGCCGCGCACCGGAGGACGTCCAAGTCGTCCTGCGCGAGATCCTCGGCGACCCCGGCCTCGACCTCCTTGTCTTCCTGCCGGAGAGCCGCCGGTACGTCGACCTGGCCGGCACGACCCGCGCCGACACCGACGGCCGGCACCGGATCGCCATCGAACGCGGCGACCAGCCGATCGGCGTGGTCCTGTACGACGCCACCGGCGGGATCGGCCCGGACCTGCTGCGCCGGGTCGTCGAGGACGGTGGTCTCGCCGTCGAGGTCGCACGGCTCCGCGCCGAGCTCAACGTCCAACTCGTCGAGGTGAAGGCCTCCCGGGCCCGGATCGTTGCCGCCGGGCACGCCGAGCGCCGCCGGATCGAACGCGATCTGCACGACGGCGCCCAGCAGCGGCTGGTGTCCATCGGCCTCGCGCTCCGCCACGCGCAGCACCAACTCGGAGCGGCGCCACCCGCGGACGTGCGGGTCACGCTGGACGGCGCGGTCGCCGAGGCGACGGTGGCGATCGGTGAGCTCCGCGAGTTGGCCCGCGGTCTGCCGCCCGCCCAACTGGACGCCGGTCTCGCCCCAGCCTGTCAGGAACTCGCGCGTCGTGCTCCGCTGCCGGTGTCGGTGCGGATGCCCGACCAGCGCTTCGACACCGGCATCGAGGCCGCGGCGTACTTCATCTGCTGTGAAGGCCTCACCAACGCGGTCAAGCATGCCAGCGCCACGCGGGTCGATCTGATCGCCGACCAGGACCGCGAGCGGCTGGTCGTGCGCGTGGTCGACGACGGCGTGGGTGGAGCCGCGGCCCGTAGCGGCACCGGGCTCACCGGCCTCGCCGATCGGGTCGCGGCGCTCGGCGGCACCTTCCACATCCAGAGCCGGCCCGGCACCGGTACGACGCTCGTCGCGGAGCTGCCATGCGGATCGTGATCGCCGAGGACCAGGTCCTGCTCCGGGAAGGGCTGAAGATGCTCTTCGTCGACGGTGGGCACGAGGTGGTGGCGACCGTCGGCGACACGGACGGGCTGCTCGCGGCGGTGACGTCGTACCGGCCGGATCTCGTCGTGGCGGACATCCGGATGCCGCCCGACTTCGGCGACGAGGGTGCCCGGGCGGCTCAGGCGGTGAAGAGTGCGCACCCGGAGATCGGCGTACTGCTGCTGTCCCAGCACATCGAGACGCATCACGTGGTCGAGCTCGTATCGCTCGGTGGGTTCGGGTATCTGCTGAAGGATCGGGTGCTCGACGTGGGCGAGTTCCTGGCCGCGGCCGAGCGGGTCGCGCGGGGTGGGTCGGCGCTGGATCCGCAAATGGTGGCGGGGTTGGTGGCCCGGCGTGGGGCCGGCGATCCGCTGGCGATGCTGACGGATCGCGAGCGCGACGTACTCGAGCTGATGGCCGAAGGCTTGACGAACAATGGCATCGCCAAGCGGCTCTACCTCAGCGAGCGAACGGTCGAGGCACACGTCCGGCACGTGTTCACCAAGCTGTCGTTACCCGAGACCGAGGACGGTCACCGCCGGGTGCTCGCCGTACTGACTCACCTCAGCGCGGCCACTCCAGACCGAGGCCGCTGAGCATGCGGATCTGCGGGACCTGGGTCACCACCCACACATTGAGCAGGAGACCCGGTTATCCCCACTGACGTTCAGTCGGCGGGCGGTGTCGGGCTGTGAAGGCGTGTCGGACCGGTGTGGCTTCGGGAAAGCGCGCGGTCCCGGGGCTGCGCTGCCTGCTGATGGCTTCGGGGATGTCCGTCAGTCGTCGGTGAGGCGTTGGAGGAGGTGGATGAGGGTGGATTGTTCGGTGGGGGTGAGGCGGGTGAGTTGGGTGGCCATGGCTTCGCGGCGGTTGTGGCGCAGGGTGGTGAGGATCTGGGTGCCGGCCGGCGTGAGGGTGACGAGGGTGGCGCGGCGGTCGTTGGGGTCGGGGTGCCGGGCGACCAGGCCGGCGGCCTCGAGGTCGTCGACGACCGAGGTGGCCGAGCGAGGGACGATGCCGAGTTGTGCGGCCAGTTCGCTCAGGCGGAGCGCGCGGTCGGCGCGGTCGAGGGTGCGGAGCACGCGGAACTGGCCATGGGTGACGCTCTCGCCGAGCCCTTCCCGGGACGCGCGCCGCTGCCGGCGGACGATGCCGTCGAGCAGGGCCGCGATCTGTTCCGCGGAGTCATCCGGAGCGTGCACGACCAGAGCCTAGTGGTTGAGGATCTTGTGAGGTTAGCTCATAGTGAGGTAAGCTCAGTATATCTGGTCCCCGACCGAAAGGATCTGCATGTCACAGATCTCTGGACTCCCGGGTGGGGGAGGCGGTGGCGGTCGCGCGATGCGATCGCTGATGAAGGACTCCTCCGTCCGGCACCACAAGCTCACCGCGGGCACCCTCCGCCGCATCCTCGGCTTCGCCCGCCCCTACCGCGGCTACCTGGCCTTTTTCCTCGTCCTCGTTGCCCTCGACGCCGGCACCGGCGCCGTCACCCCCTTGCTGTTCCGCGCGATCATCGACGACGGCATCGTCCCGGGCCGCGCCGACGTGGTCGTGTGGCTGGCCCTTGTCGTCGCGCTGCTCGCGGTCGTCAACAGCGCGGTCACGCTGGGCGAGCGCTGGTTCTCCGCGCGGATCGGCGAAGGACTCGTCTACGATCTGCGCACCGCCGTGTTCGACCACGTGCAGCAGATGCCGGTCGCGTTCTTCAGCCGCACCCAGACCGGCGCGCTCATCCAGCGCCTGAACGGCGATGTCCTCGGCGCCCAGCAGGCCTTCACCTCGACCCTGTCGAACGTGGTCAGCAACTTGCTCAGCGTCACTCTCGTGCTCGGCGCGATGTTCGTGATGTCGTGGCAGATCACCCTGCTCGCGCTCGTGGTCCTGCCGCTGTTCATCGTCCCCGCTCGGCTGATGGCCGGGAAGTTGCGCGAGTTGACCGCCGAGACCTACAAGCTCAACGCGACCATGGCGCAGACGATGACCGAGCGCTTCAACGTCGCCGGCGCCGTCCTGGCCAAGGTCTTCGGCCGCACGCAGGACTCCTCGAAGGAGTTCGCCGGCAAGGCTGCTCGGGTCCGTGACATCGGCGTCACCACCGCGATGTACGCGAGTATCTTCCGCGTCTCGCTCACCCTGGTCGCCGCGCTGGCCGTTGCCCTCGTGTACGGCGTCGGCGGCGTGTTCGCGGTCGGAGGAACACTCGGGATCGGCACGGTCGTCGCGCTGACGGCGTACCTCAACCGGCTCTACGGACCGCTCACCGCGCTGTCCAACATCCAGGTCGACGTGATGACGACGCTGGTCAGCTTCGAGCGGGTGCTCGAGGTGCTCGACCTCCCGCCGATGGTTGCCGACCGCAAGGACGCGAAGGAGCTGCCGGCCAACGCCGAGCCGTCGATCGAGTTCGACCACGTGTCGTTCCACTACCCGTCCGCCGAGGAGGTGTCGCTCGCCTCGCTGGAGTCGGTCGCGACCCTGTCGGCCGAGACCGGCGAGGACGTCCTCAAGGACGTCAGCTTCACCGTCGAGCCCGGACAGTTGGTCGCTGTCGTCGGCCCGTCTGGCGCCGGCAAGACGACCCTGTCTTCGCTGGTCTCCCGGATGTACGACGTGACCGGTGGCGCCGTACTCGTCGGCGGCCGCGATGTCCGCGAGGTCACCCAGCGCTCATTGCGAGAGGTGATCGGCGTGGTCACGCAGGACTCGCACATGTACCACGACACGATCCGCTCCAACCTGCTGCTCGCTAACCCGGAAGCGACCGACGCCGAGCTGCACGAAGCACTCGTGGCCGCGCAGATCGCGACCCTGGTCGGCAGCCTGCCCGATGGTCTCGACACCGTCGTCGGCGATCGCGGTTACCGGTTGTCCGGTGGCGAGCGTCAGCGGCTCGCGATCGCGCGGCTGCTGCTCAAGTCGCCGTCGATCGTGATCCTCGACGAGGCCACCGCGCACCTGGACTCCGAGTCCGAGGCCGCCGTCCAGGCAGCACTCGCCAACGCGCTCGTCGGCCGTACGTCGCTCGTGATCGCGCACCGGTTGTCGACCGTCCGCAACGCCGACGTCATCCTCGTCCTGGACGAGGGCCGCATCCGCGAACGCGGCACCCACGAGGAGCTCCTCGCCAAGGGCGGCCTGTACGCCGACCTCTACTCCACCCAGTTCGAGAAGGCAGCCTGAGAGGCGAGACTCTAGGGTTGGCGGATGAGCTTCGTGATCGGGGTCGACATCGGCACGGGCAGTACCAAGGCTGTTCTGACCACGCTCGACGGCACGGTGCGGGCGGTCGCTCGGCGCGACCACGCGCCGAGCCTGCCGCAGCCGGGCTGGGCCGAGATGGATGCGGATCGCGACTGGTGGGGTGATGTCGTGGACGTCCTCGCCGAGCTGACGTCCACGCATCCGGACGCGGAGATCGCCGCCGTCTGTGTCTCGGGCCTCGGACCATGCGTCGTACAGGCCGATGCCGAGCTGCGGCCGCGGCGGCCGGCGATCCTGTACGGCGTTGACACCCGTGCGACCCGGGAGATCGAGGAGATCACCACGCAACTCGGCGCGGACGCGATCCTCGAACGCTGTGGCAAAGACCTGTCCAGCCAGGCGATCGGACCGAAACTGGCCTGGTTGCGGCGGGAGGCAGGGGAGGACTGGCAGCCGCAGGATCGATGGTTCAGCGCGCACACGTACGTCGTGGCCCGGCTGACCGGTGAGTGGGTGCTCGATCATCACACCGCGAGCCAGTGCGATCCCTTCTACGACATCCGCGCGCAGGACTGGGCCAGGGACTGGGTTGAAGCGGTGCTGCCGGGTCTGGCGCTGCCACGGTTGGTGTGGCCGTCCGAGCAGGTCGGCGTGGTGCGAGGTGTCGCGGCTGCGGAGACCGGACTGGCCGAGGGGACTCCAGTGGTTGCGGGCACGGTCGACGCCTGGGCGGAAGCCTTCAGTGTCGGGGTGCGGCGTCCTGGCGACCTGATGCTGATGTACGGCTCGACGATGTTCTTCGTCCAGGTGCTGACCGCACCGACCAGTGTCAGTGGGCTCTGGACGACGTCAGGCGTCGAGCCCTCGTCCCACACCTTGGCGGCCGGGATGGCGACGTCCGGGACGATCACCACGTGGTTGCAGGATCTGACCGGTGGAGTGCCGTTCGAGACGCTGGTCGCGGAGGCGGCCGCCGTTCCGGCCGGTGGTGAGGGGCTGGTGCTGCTGCCGTACTTCAGCGGTGAGCGTACGCCGATCTACGATCCGCTGGCCCGTGGTGTGATCGCCGGACTTACCCTGCGGCACGGGCGTGGTCACCTGCTGCGAGCGGCGTACGAAGGAATCGCTTGTGGCGTGCGGCAGATCATCGGCGCTCTCGAGGAAGCGGCCGGGCGGCCGGAGCGGATCGTTGCCGTCGGCGGCGGTACGCAAGGCGGGCTGTGGACTCAGATCGTGAGTGACGTGTGCGGGCTGGAGCAGCAGGTACCCGCGCAGACGATCGGAGCGTCGTACGGCGATGCCCTGCTGGCGGCGATCGGGATCGGTCTGGTGCCGCCGGACACCGACTGGGCCCGACCCGATCACGTGGTCCGTCCCGATCCGTCGACGGCCTCGACGTACGCGGAGCTCTTCCAGACCTACACGGAGCTGTATCCGGCGACTCGCGTGCAGATCCACCGGCTGGCGCGCTCAGGTCAGATCGCGGATGTGTAGGACGCTGCCGTTGTCGAGGTCGCGGTCGAGCGTCGACCAGATCGTGCGGGCGATGTCCTCCGCCTTGGACAGCAGGCCTTCGGCGTCCATCTCGCGGAAGCGGCTGGACTCCGGCACCTGGTCGTCGCTACAGGCGCGCAGCTCGGCTTGCATGCCGGTGTCGACCGCGCCGGGTGATATCGAGATCACCCGGCAGCCGGGATCCCGCCGGCGTTGCTCGAGCCCGGCCGTGCGGACCCACTGGTCGATCGCGGCCTTGGCGGCGCAGTAGCTCGACTCACCTTCGTGCGGTCGGCTGGCGGCACCGGACGACATCATGATCAGGTGCTGCTCGCAGTCGCGGCCGGAGACCGCGCTGAGGAACGCCTGGCCGAGCACCAGGGCCGCGGCCGAGTTCAGCAGCACGTTGCGCGTGTACTGCGCGGTGTCGACCCGGTCGGCCGGCCCCAGCGGTGTGAGCGAGCCGGCGTTGTGGACGAAGACCACCATCTCCGGGGAGTACGTGTCCAGTCGCTGCCTGAAGTCCGTCGCGACCACCGGCCAAGAGTCCGGGTCGGCCAGATCGACCGCGACGTGGTGGGCTCCCGGCGTACCACCGCGGCGAGAGATGTCGACGAGTTCCGCGTCGAACGGGAGTGTCGCCGCCAGTGCGGCGCCGAGCCCGGCCGAGGCTCCGGAGATCCACACCAGAATCCGTCGCAACGGAATCATCGCATGCACCAGCCGAAAGGCAGGCAAAAGTCCAGCATCATGCAGTTCCCCCCTGCAACGCCCCACCGTTCCCCGATGCAGGAGCAGCCTACGTCGTGAAGTGCTCAGATCGAACCCCTGTCGGCGTTTCTGACCCCTCGCAATCCCCTGACCACACACGGAGTTCTCAGCAGACACTCAGAGTCGGAGGCTGTTACAGGACACTTGTGTCAGCATCGGTCCATGCATGTACCGACGGCTGCTGAGATCGCGAGCGCCTTCGGGTTGGGGGAGCCGGCTGGGGAGTTGGTCCTGGTACGGCGAGGCGACACCGACGCGCGGGCTCTCGCGTCAGAGCGCGAACAGCCTGCCGTAGTTCGTCGGGCGGGCGGACGTGCGGGCGGCATGGAGGAGAGCCCAGAGCAGGACTGAGTTGGCGGTCAGGACCGGGCGCTGCAGGTCCGCTTCCAAGGTGGAGATCACGCCGACCGTGCGGAAGCCGTTGCCGCCGATGAAGACGGCTTCGGCGTTGTCGGGTGTGTGGGCAACGATCCACGCGAACAGGTCGGCCGGGCTGATGCTCCGCTGATTGCTCGGCAGCTCGCAGGGTCCGTGCAGGACGACGTCCAGGTCCAGCGAGGTGAAGTACCCGGCACCGAGCCGGTCCAGCTCAGCGTCGAACCAGGGCGGGTTGAAGAGCGCGATCCGCTGCACGTTCAGCGTCCGCAGTCCGGCCACCGCCGCGGCGCACGTGGACACCACCGGGATACCGGCGCTGTGCTCCATCAGCCGCTCGACGACCTTGCGTTCACCGTCGGCGCCGATCACGTACGCCGAACTGGTGAATCCGATGCCGATGGCACCCAGTGGCGCGGCGGCCAGCAGGGCCGTGGCTTCGTCGATGTCCGGCGGTTCGACGAACGCCTGCACCGGCGCCAAGGGGATCGTCGGGTCCATCTGGCCGCCCGTCCTGATCCCGCCGAACGGCACACGGGTCGCATGCACCCGAACACCCTCCGGAGCCATCGCCTGGAGTTCCGACTCGGGGCCGACGTCACCGTGCGGCGTCAGTACGCCGATCCGTGCCCGCACATCCCATCCATCCGGCTGCCACATGACGCACTCCTTCCCCACCTCGAGTGTGCGCCGGAAATTCGGTCGACGGCAGACCAGCAGCCGTCGATAGCATCGCGGGATGGACTCGACCGAGTGGAACTGGCAGTGGGATCCGAGCCTGTACGCCGGAAGCGCCGAGCACTACGCGGTCGGGCGGATGGCCTACCCGGCTGCGTTGGCGAACGCCGTACGGGACGAGCTCGGGCTCGACGGGAGCGGGCGGTTGCTGGACGTGGGCTGTGGTCCGGGGTCGCTGACGCTCTTGCTCGCGCCTTTGTTCGCGGAAGCGGTCGGGGTGGACGCGGACGCCGGGATGCTCGAGGTGGCCGCGAGTCGGTCGGAGTTGACCAACGTGCGGTGGCGGCAGTTGCGAGCCGAAGAGTTGCCGGCCGATCTCGGGACCTTCCGGGTGGTTACGTTCGCGCAGTCCTTCCACTGGATGGATCAGGCGCTCGTCGCCGACCGGGTTCGCGGCATGCTGACGCCGGACGGTGCGTGGGTGCATGTCGGTGCCACCACTCATCGCGGCGTCGAGGGCACCGACGAGCTCCCGCATCCACGCCCACCCTGGGACGACATCGACAAGCTCGTCGTCCGTTACCTCGGCCCGGTCCGCCGCGCCGGTCGGAGCGTGCTGCCGACCGGCACCCGCGGGGGCGAAGAGGAGGTCATGCGCGCGGCCGGCTACCACGGCCCGACCCGGATCGTCGTCGGCGGCAACGAGATAGAGGACCGCAGCGTCGACGACATCGTCGCGTCCGTGTTCTCGCTGTCCAGCTCGACCCCACACCTGCTCGGCCCGGACCTCGCCGCCTTCGAGGCCGACCTTCGCGACCTGCTGACCAAGGCCGCCGGCAACGGCTTGTTCTCCGAACGCCGCCGGGAGATCGAAGCCGTCATCTGGCGCTAACCCTCAAACGGCGGGGCGGGAGGTGCGCGGGCCGGGTCGTCGGGTGGGGCCGCGTCACCGGCATCTCAGCGCATCATGTCGGTGATGGCGATGCGGGCGGCCGACGGGCACCCCTTGGTGAATCCGTAGAAGGGGCCGAAGTCGCGGGTCGACGCGAAACCTGTCATGTACAGCCCGGCCAGGGACGTCTCGAGGCCCTCGGTCAGGTCGGGGAACCCCTCGGTCAGCGAGACCCGATCCACGACACCGCCGAGATAAGGCACGTGAGCAAGGTCAGCCCGGTAACCGGAAGCGAAGACCACATGATCGGCTGTCAGCGCCTTGCCATCGGAGAGCGTCAGCGTCACGTCGTGTTCGCCGACTGCCGTGTCGACCACCGCACACTCAGGATGACTGGTCACGACGGTGTCAGGGATCCGCGGCACGAGCCAGGGTTCCAGGGTGAGACGCCCGACCTGCCAGAACTCGGCGGCGATTGCTCGCTGCCGATCGACCGAGAGTCCTCGCCACCATCCCCGGTGCGCCAGCGTCTGGTCGACGTACTGGTCGACGAATCCCCAGCTCACCTTGGCGAACCTGGGCGTGCTGTGGCGATGCACCACGTCCACATGCTCGGCGTCGTGGTCACACAGCAACGCTGCCCATTCGTAGGCGCTCTGCCGGCCGCCGATGATCACGACCCGGGCACCGGCGAGCGAATCGAAGGAGACCAGTTCACAGGTATGCGAGCGGCGAGGCGCGGGGATGTCGGCGTACCACTCCGGCAGGTTGAGGAAGTAGCCGATGCCGGGGGCGGCGAGTACCTTGTCCGCGGTGATCGTCGCACCGTCGTCCATCGTTGCCACGAAGCCTGCGTTCGACGTGGTCAGGCCGGTCAGAAGGCGCTCGTCGACGTCGAGCCGCTTGCGCTCGCGGAACCACTCCGTGTAGTCGAGGAAGACCGAGATCGGGATCGGGTCGAAGTCTGCGGGTCGCAGTCCCCGGTCCTCGAAGAATGCCTCGAACGTGTACTCGCCGTTTCCGTCGAGATGCCAGTCGGGACCTGAGCGCAGGAACATCTCTGCCGGCATGTGCTTCCGCCAGAAACCCATCGGGTGGCCGACGATGCGGGTCTCGATGCCGTTGTCGCGGGCGAAGGCGGCCGCAGAGTAGGCATAAGGGCCTGCGCCGACGACCAGCAGATCCGTCCGGTCAGGCATCGTGTTGCGGATCAACGGGAGCGGACAGGGTGGAGCCGTCTGGCCACGCACAGATGCACACGCGGTTTCCGGCGGGGTCCGCGAGGATCCAGCTCGCCCCGCCGTGCAACACGACCCAGTCGTCAACGCCTTCCGCGGCGTGGAACTCCCGCCAGCCCTGCTCGCTCATGCTCGCCTCCTACACCGAAGGTAAACCCAAGCCCACCGGTCCCGGCAGCGATACCCATCCGCGCAAGCTAGGGCTTGAGGGCGGCCACCTGCTCGAGGATGCGCCAGTCCTCCTCGGCGGTGCGCCGCACGTCGGGGCTGATGTAGGTGTCCAGTACGACGTACTCCGCACCCAGCTCGGCGAGACCTTCCAGATCGGCACGGATCTGGTCGAGTGTTCCCTCGCCGAGCACGCGGTCGTCGTCGGCGAGCTTCGTCGTCGGATGAGCCCGGATGCGCGGACAGAGCGCCGGTACGGCGACTCCCGCATCGGCTGCGGCGGACCGCAGGGCCGGCACGCCCTTGTCACGCAGCCAGAGCGGATGCGGGTTGATGGGATGCCAGGCGTCGCCGTACTGGATCGCCCGCCGGATCGCGGCCCGGCCGGCCCCGCCGACCCAGATCGGCGGACGGTGCGCCGAGGGCGGTCCGGTGTGGATCGCGTCGTACGGCGCATAAGGACCGGGGGACGACGTGATGTCGTGAGTCCAGGCGTGCGTGATCGCGGCCAGGTACTCGTCGGTGATGGGGCCGCGGCGGTCGAACGGTACGCCGAGTGCGGCGTACTCCTGCTGGGACCAGCCCGAACCGACGCCGAGGACGAACCGGCCGTGGCTGAGGTCGGCGAGGTTGGCGCCGACGCGCGCGGTCTGCAACGGGTGCCGGTAGGGGAGGACGGAGACCGAGGTGCCGAGCCGGAGCCGCGTGGTGTGCGCGGCGAGCCACGTGATCGCGGTGAACGGCTCGTAGAACGGGACCGGGTAGAGCGCCTGCACCTCGGGCGCCATGGCGACGTGGTCCGACATCATCGCGAGCGCGAACCCGGACTCCTCGGCGAACCGTGCCCACGCCAGCAGCAGCTCGGGCGTGGTGTCGGGGCCGTAGTTGAGCAGGTTCAGCCCGAGCTTCACCTGAGCTGCTCGAGATAGACGGCGAACGGCTCACGCGCCTCGGGCAACTCCAGCTGCTCGATCCGTCCGGGGTCGAGCTCACGCGCAGCAGCCTGGATCTCGGTGAGAATCGGCGCGTACGGCGTACGCAGGTCCGGCACCCACTCCTTCGGCGCGGCGTAGACGACGCGGTCCACCTCCCCCACGATCGCGACGGTGTGACAGATCGGGCACGGTTCACAGCTGGAGTAGAGCGTCGTACCGGCCAGGGTGATCGCGCCCAGCTCCCGGCACGCGGCACGAATCGCCACCACTTCGCCATGAGCCGTCGGGTCGTTGTCGCGGAGCGAAGTGTTCACGCCTGTCGCGACGACATCCTCGCCGTTCACGATGACCGCGCCGAACGGCAACTGTCCCGCGGCGCCGTTCACCCGCGCAAGCTCCACCGCCTGCCGCAAGAATCCAACATCGTCAGCCATAGCCTGACGCTACTGCCCCATCGGCTCGAATGCCGCGAGCGGCCGCGGGCGGGAAGCCTGCGGCCGCTCGGCGTCGGTGGTCGGGGTCCGGCTACTCGATGTCGTCGTCCTGGCCGTCGAGGTTGTCGAGCTGGTCCTTGGCCATGTCGGTGCCCTGGTCGATCTTGTCGCCGTACTGGCCGCCGGTCTTTCCCGTGGGCGTGTTGTTCCAGCGTTCATTCAGCAAAGGGATTCCGGTCGGCGGCGACGGCCGGGAGGAATGTTCCGGCCAGCTTGCCGTACAGGTGGCGCTGGACCATCGGGCCGAAACTAATCCGGGCGACGCCCTGCGCTGCGTAGTCGGCGAGCGTGTTGGCACCCTGGCCGTAGCCGACGTTCACCGGGCCGCCGATCTCCTTCACCAGCGTCCCGATCAGGTCGAGATCGCCGACTCCGATCGGATAGACGCAGTCCGCACCCGCCGCCAGGTAGCGGGCGGCCCGGTCGAGTGCGGTCCGGAGCTGTTCGTCGGGCGAACCGGCTTTGCGCAGGAACGCGTCGATCCGGGCGTTGATCACCAGTTCGGTCCCGGCCGCGGCGCGGATCGCGGCCAGGAAGTCCGCCTGTTCGGCCGGATCGACCAGGCCGCCGGTGGCCGGATCCGAGTCCTCCAGGTTGAGGCCGACGGCGCCGGTCGCGGTGAAGCGTTCGACGAGTTCGGCCGGCGGGAGCCGGTAGCCGCGCTCGAAGTCGATCGTGACCGGGACGGACACCGAGCGGGCGACCTGGGCCGCCGCCGCGAGGACCTCGTCGACCGGTGCCTGTTCGCCGTCGTCGTACCCGAGGATCGCGGCGGTCGCATTGCTGCTGGTCGCGACGGCGGGGAAGCCGGCCCGTTCGACCATCCGGGCCGAGGCCGCGTCCCAGGCGTTGGGCAGGACCAAGGGTGAGCCGGGCACGTGCAAGGCGCGGAGTGTGGTTGCGAGTGACATGGGTGTCTCCGTCTTAGCGGGATTGAACGATGGGCAGCCCGAACGCCGGGAACAGCGCGGGCTGGTGGAAGGACAGAACGGCCGAGATACCGGCCTTGGTCACGGTCAGGACCTTGACGGAATGCGCGTGGTACAGCGCGTCCTCGCCCCGGATGTAGAGCGCGAACGCCGGCTGCCCGTTCGCCGAGGTCTCGACCAGGATCCGTCGGTCCGGACCGGACAGCAGTTTCGCGTCCAGGAGCCGCAGTACGTCGCTGCGTCCGCTGAACCAGGTCGGGATCGGCGGCATCTCCCACCGGGTGTCCGCGGTGAACAGTCCCTCCAACGTGACCAGATCCTTGCTCTCCATGGCAGCCGAGAACTGATCGAGCACCGCCCGCCGGACTGGTTCGTCCGGCTCGCTGAAGTCCTCTTCGCTCGGCCGGAGCCGCGCCAGCTCGGCCCGCGCGCGCTGCAACGAGCTGTTGACGGCCGCGGTCGTGGTGTCGAGCAAGGTCGCGACCTCGGCCGCCGGCCAGGTCAGCACCTCACGCAGGATCAGTACGGCGCGCTGGCGCGGTGGAAGGTGCTGCATCGCGGCGACCATCGCCAGCCGGAGGCTCTGCCGATCGCCGACCACCGTGGCCGGGTCGGCGCCGAGCAACTGGTCCGGGAACGGCTCCAGC
Source organism: Kribbella sp. CWNU-51 (assembly GCF_054073265.1). Classification (NCBI taxonomy): domain Bacteria; kingdom Bacillati; phylum Actinomycetota; class Actinomycetes; order Propionibacteriales; family Kribbellaceae; genus Kribbella; species Kribbella sp. CWNU-51. Next base: position 11,633 of record NZ_JBSXMZ010000057.1, on the reverse strand, counting down.
CACGGCACCTCGAGTGCCTGTGGATGCAGCTCGTTCGGATCGTTGCCGGGGGCACCGAGCGCGGACGGGACCAGGCGCCTACTGCTGTGCTGCAGGAAGTTGAGGCAGACATTGGTGGCGATCCGGTAGAGCCAGGTCCGGACGGTCGAACGGTGCTCGAAGTCCGCGTGTCCGCGCCAGGCCCGCAGGTACGTCTCCTGCACCGCGTCCTCGGCGTCGTACAGCGACCCGAGCATCCGGTAGCAGTGCGCGACCAGACCACCCCGATGCAGTGCGAACTCCTCCTCCAGGTTCATCCGACTCCCTCCACCACCTTCGTGGCGACCAGCTCGCCGGTACGGCGCCGTGCGGCGATGCCGAGACCCGACAGTGCCCCGAGCAACGACAGTACGCCGCACCCCGCGAGTGCCCGGGTGAAGCCGTGACCGGCGTACCCACCGGCCGACACGAACACCGACCCGAGGACGGCGACACCGGCCGCGCCACCGAGTTGCCGGGTCATGCTGTAGACCCCGGAGGCGATCCCGACCGCCTCCCGCGGCAGCGCACCGACGCTCGCACTCTGCGCGGCCGGCATCGCCAGCGAGATCCCGCAGCCGGTGACCACGAGCGGTACGACGAGTTCGTAGTACTGACCCGTGCTTCGGCTGATCCAGAACATGCCGACGGTCTGGAGCGCCAGCCCGATGACCACCAGTGGGCGCTCGCCGATGCGATCGATCAGCCGGCCGGCGAGCGGACCGACCAGGAAGAGCGTGGCCGTCCACGGCAGCAGTTGCAGACCGGCCTTCAACGGGGCCGACCCGAACACCACCTGCATGTACTGGGACAAGAAGAAGACAGCGCTGAAGAGTGCCGCGCTGAGGAAGAAGCCGGCCGAGTTCGCCGCGGTGAAGGTCCGGTTCCGGAAGAAGGCGAGCGGGATCATCGGGTGCGCCGACCGTCCCTCCCAGACTCCGAAGGCGGCGAGCAGGACGACCCCGGCCGCGAACGAGCCGAGCACCTCGGCGCTCGACCAGCCGGCGGTCTCACCGTGGACGACACCCCAGACCAGACCGAGTACGGCCAGGCTGATCAGGACCGCACCGATCAGGTCGAGCGGGCGCGACGGACCGGTGCTCTCGGGGATCTTCCGCAGTACCAGGGCGATCGCGATCACGCCGATCGGCACGTTGATCCAGAAGATCCACTGCCAGGACAGCCCCTCCGTCACCGCTCCGCCGATCATCGGCCCGCCCAGTACGGCGAGACCGGTCAGTCCACTGAACACACCGGTCGCCCAGCCTCGCCGCTCCGGCGGGAACGCCGCACCCAGCAGGCCGATCGCCAACGGCATCACCGCGGCGGCGCCGGCGCCTTGGACGGCTCGCGCCGCGATCAACCACGGCAGCGAAGTGGCCAGCGCACAGGCCACCGACGCCACCGTGAACAGCGCCAACCCACCGGCATAGGTCCGTCGCCGGCCCAGGCGGTCACCGATCGCGGCGGCCGTCATCAGAAGCATCGCGAAGCTCAGGGCGTACGCGTTCACCGTCCACTCGAGCTGCTCGGCCGAGGCGCCGAGATCCGCCCGGATGGTGGTCAGGGCGGCCGCGACCACCAGCACATCCAGCGCCACCATGACCGACCCGATCGAGGCCAGCCCCAGCACCCATCGTTGTTCACTTGTCGTCCGCACAGGTTCCTCCAGGAAATTGCTCTCACCTGTACAGACCAGCGGCGGCAGCCGAACTCATCGCTGCGATGAGCACCAATTTCAGCAGGGTGCGTTTCTAGGACCAGAGGGAGATCAGGACCTTGCCGGAGGTGTTCGAGTCGGCGGCGGTGGCGAACGCTCGGCCGGCCTGCTCGGCCGGGAAGTCGTGGGTGATCACCTGCTCGAGCCGCGGATCGGCGTCGAGGAGCTGGACCGCGCGGTCGATCTCGTCGTTGAAGCGGAGGGTGCCGCGGAGCTGGAGTTCACGGGAGACCAACGGGGAGAGGTTCACGCCGCGCGGCTCGTTGGGTGGGACGCCGACGAGGACGACGATGCCGGCCCGGCGGGCTGCGTCGAGCGCGGCGGTGATGGCCGCGGGCACGCCGGTGCACTCGAGGACGACGTCGAAGTACTCCGACGGGATCTCGTCGGTGCCGACCTGGATCGTGCCGTGGACGCCGAGCTCGCGGGCCCGCCGGAGCGGACCTGGGAGAACGTCGGTCGACACCACTTCGGTCGCGCCCGCGGAGAGCGCCGAAGCCGCCGCCAGCAGGCCGATCGCGCCCGAACCCGAGACCAGCACCCGCCGCCCTTCGACGCCACCGGCGATGTGGACGGCGTGCAGGGCCACGCCCAGTGGTTCCGCGAGCGTGGCACGGCGCAATGGCAGGGTCGCGGGCAGCGTGCGGACCATGTGCTTGCCCACGACAACGAATTCGCTCATGCCGCCCTGGGTGTGCGGCCAGGTGCCCGCGCTGCCGAGGTAGGCGCCGTCCGGCCACAGATGCGGGCGATCCTCGATACCCGGCGCCGGGGTGCCGAAGGTGGCCGGGTGGATGGTTACCGGAGTGCCGGGCGCCAGCTCGCCGGAGGGGTCGAGGTCGACGGTGCCCGAGAGTTCGTGTCCGGGCACGAGCGGTTCGCGGACGACGTACGCGCCGTTCGCGCCGTCGTTGTAGTAATGCAGGTCCGAGCCGCAGATCCCGCCGTACGCCATCCGCAGCCGGACCTGGCCGGCCTGTGGGACCGGAGTGGGCAGCTCGGCCTCGACGAGCTCGAGCTTGCCTTTGATGACGATCGCCCGCATGGTTCTCCTCAGGTCATCGGGATCAGCGCTGCGACGGGGAGGGTCGGCTTGGTCGAGCCGCCGGCCGGTTCGACGGTGAGGCCGAAGGCGACCATGCCGGTGACGTCGCCGTTGAGGACCTGCGCCTCGTCACCGGATGCCAGACCGACGGAGTGGGCGGTCTGCGACGGATCGATCATCCAGAGCTGCCAGGTGCGGTTGCCGGATAGCTTCGGCAGATCCCGCAGTACGACGACTGCCGCGTCGGCCTGCGCGGACGCGACGACCGTGGCCTGACCGCCGCCGGCGACCGGACCGCGGACGGTGCGTGCGTCGGGCTGCGTGAGTACGGCGGCCATCCGTTCGTTGGCCTGGACGGCGTCGGTCTTCTCGCGGTACTGGTCGATGGCGACACCACCGGCGCCGGCGACCGCGAGAGCCGCCGCGGCCAGCGCCAGCACGGATCGACGGCTGAACCGGCGCTGGACGACCGGGGTCGGGGACTGGCCGGGGACGAGCGGGGGCAGTTGGCGGGTGTGCTCGATCGCGGCCAGCACGTTCGTCTTGAGGGCGGGCGGTGGCGGAGTCGCGACCGGGGTGGCGAGCTTGACGGCGGCCTCGCGCAGTTCGGCGACCTCCGTGGTGCAGAACGCGCACTCGGCGAGGTGCGCCTCGAAGTCGGCTCGTTCGTCCTCCGGCAACGCGTCGAGGACGTAAGGCCCGGTGAGAGTGTGTACGTCGGGATCAGTCATGGCGTACGCCCCCTTCGGTGGTTCCGAGGCAGTCGCGGAGCCGGATCAGGCCGTCGCGCATTCTCGCCTTCACGGTCGGCAGTTTCGCCCCGAGCCGCTGGGCGACCTCGGGGTAGGTGTAGCCGTTGTAGTACGCCAGCTCGATCGACTCCCGCTGGAGCTCGGTCAGCGCGCCGAGGCAGCGCCGTACCTGCTCCGCCTCGAGCCGCGTGCTGACCGTGTCGGCGACCTGGTCGAAGTCGACCTCGGCGGACCGGATGCCGGCGAGTTCGGTGCGATCGGCCGCGGCCTGTTCGGAGCGGACGCGGTCGACGGCCCGGCGGTGGGCGATGGTGAGGATCCACGAGTGCGCCGAGCCGCGGGCGGCGTCGTACCTGGTCGCGGTGCGCCACACATCGACCATCACCTCCTGCGTCACCTCCTCCGATTGGGCCGGGTTGCGCAGGATCCGGCGGACCAGGCCGAACACCGAGGGCGTGACCCGGTCGTAGAGGGCGCTGAACGCGGCGGTGTCGCCACCGGCGGTCATCACCAGCAGGTCGCCGTCCGAGACCTCACCGGGTCGCTGGTGCGACCCGGTGGGCCAAGGCAGTGAAGTCGGATCGGTCACGGTCAGTTCGCCGGCGGCATCAGGACAGAGTCGATGAGATACACAGTAGCGTTCGCGGTCTTCACACCCCCACAGATGACGTTGGCGCCGTTGACCTTGAGGCCGTCGCCGGACCCGGTCACGGTGACGTCCTGCTTCTCCACGGTCGGGTGCGTGCCGACCACGGCCGCGGGGTCGAGCTGGCCGGCGACCACGTGGTAGGTGAGGATCTTGGTGAGCAGTGCGTCATTCGTCTTCAGCGTGGTGACAGTGGCGGCCGGGACCTTCTGGAACGCCGTGTCGACCGGGGCGAAGACGGTGAACTCGCCGCCGTTCAGGGTGGAGACCAGGTCGACCTTCGGGTTCAGCTTCCCGGACACGGCGGAGACCAGGGTGGTCAGCAACGGGTTGCCGGACGCGGCGGTGGCCACCGGCGCGGCGGCCATGCCGGCGATCGAACCGGCGCCGCTCGGATTGGCCTTCGCGTAGTCGGCGCAGCCCGGGCCGACGAGCCCGGCCGCGGCGGCGTCCATCGAAGGAGCGGCGCTCGTGGTCGTGGACGGGGCGGAGCCGGCGGAGGCGGTCTTGTCGTCGCTGTTACACGCCGACGTCGCGAGGACGAGGGCCAGTGCGGACACGGCGAGGCCGACGCGGACAAGGTTCTTGGGCATGACGAGTTCGCTTTCTCGAAGGGGCTGCTGACAACAACCCTTCGGAGCCGCGACGTCACCGGATGGGTGGGATCAGGCCATGCGGGCGAGCGCGGCCTCGGTCAGTTCGTACTGCAACGACGCGCCGGAGACGTAGCGCTCGATCTCGGATGCGACGATCTCGCCCATCTCGAGGTAGCACTCGACCGTTCCGGCGGCGCGGTGCGGGGTGAGCAGGACGTTGGGCAGACCGCGGAGTGGGCTGTCCGACGGCAGCGGCTCTTCGTCGAAGACGTCGAGCGCGGCGTCGATCCGGCCGGTCTGGAGTTCGGCCAGCAATGCGTCCGAGTCGACCAGCCAGGATCGGGCGGTGTTGACGAGCGACGACCCGTCCGGCATCAGCGCCAGCTCGTGCGCACCGATCAGCTCGTGGGTCTCCGGCAGCGTCGGTGCGTGCAGGGCGACGACGGCGCTGGTCCGTAGCAGTTCGTCCAGGGCGATCCGTCGTACGCCGAGCTCCGCCGCGCGCTCCTCGGTCAGGTAGGGGTCGTAGACAACGACATCGGCGCCGAGGGCAACGATCATCGCGATGTACTCGACGCCCGTCCGGGAGGCGCCGACCACCCCGATCCGGGAACCGGCGATACCGTGCTGCGGTGGCGCGCCGATCGCGTCCCGCCACGCGGCCCCGCGGTGCAGCGCGTGGTCGAACCGATGGATCCGGTGCAGCATCGCCAACGTGAACGCCAGCGAAACCTCGGCCACCGGCCGGGCCATCGCCTGTCCGGCCTGGGTGATCCGGATGCCGCGCCGGAACACCTCGTCGGTGACGAAATGCTTCACCGACGAGGCACTGTGCGCGATCAACCGCAGCCGGTCCGCGTGATCCAGCACCTCGGCAGTGAGCGGCGTCGCACCCCAGGACGTGATCAGTACGTCGGTCCCCGGTAGCGCGGCCATCAGCGTGCCGGCATCCGCCGGATCGTCGAGTACGACGAGCTCCCCGAGACGCTCCAGCCGCGCCACACTCCGCGCGGAGAACACCGTCCCCCGGAACGACGGCGCCGCCACCAGCAGAGTTCGGGTCATGGCGCGACTGTATCGGCCGGCCAGATGGAGGCGAGATGATGAAGGGTGAGGGATGTCAGTTGAAGGGGAGTGGTGGTGACGAGTTGGACACCGTCTCCGGTGGCGGTCGTGTCGAAGTCGACGTTGTAGCAGGCGTAGTACGCGCCGTCGGCGGCGAAGACGGCGAGCTGACCGCGGTCGACCAGGAGCCGGATCGTGAGGGTGCCATCGGGTGCCGGCAGCGGCAGGCCGTCGAGCAGTCCGGCTCCGATGTCGTAGACGACGTCACGAGCGGACGATCCGTCGGCGCCGGTCCGAAGGCGGAAGACGAGTGTGCCAGTCTCAGGACGGTCGAAGGTTGCTTCGAGTTCGTAGCTCGTGGCGGCGTCGTCGAGGACGAGAGCGGACTCAGGGGTGAGTTCCTCGGGGCCCCACGACTTCGTCGACTCGCGCAAAGACGCCAGCTCGTCGACCGGCAGGCTGAACAGCCGCGGACCGTCCGGCGTCGAGACCAACCGCTGCTGCACCGGGAAGCTCGCGTTGCCGGTCCAGGTCGAGCCACGGTTGAGCCCCTGCCACGCCATCGTGACCACGCGGCCGTCCGGCATGTTGTCGAAGGACTGCGCGGCGTAGTAGTGACCGGCCGCTCCACCCGGGTTCATGGTGACCGTGCGCGGCTCCGGCCACGACGTACGGAACTCCCGGCCGTCGAAGTCGCCGACGACGTACGATCCGCATCCGTCGCGCAGGACCCAGACCGGCGTCCCGTCGAGATCCATCGGCGTGAGGTCCGGGCACTCGAACACCCAGTCCGCGGCGTACCGGTCGGTCCGCTCCCACGTGCACAGATCGGGCGACACGAAGAAATCCGCCCCGTTCCCGTTGTCGTCCGACCACACCACCATCGCCCAGGTCTGCGAGGGTTCGTGCCAGACCACCTTCGGGTCCCGGCTCTCGTGACCGCTCGGCTGCGCGATCACCCGGCCCTCGTCGTACGCCGTGAACGTCATGCCACCGTCGAGGCTGTAGAACATCCGGACGCCCTGCGTGCCGGTGAACACCGCGATCGGGTCGTGGTCCCCGTCCTTGAGCCCGGAGGTGTTGCCGGCGTCGACCACACCACCGCCCGACCACAGCTCACCCGGATGTACGGCGGGATCGAGGGCGATCGGTTGCTCCGTCCAGTGGACCATGTCGGGGCTGGTGGCGTGCCCCCAGTGCATCGTGTCCCAGACCAGGCTGCCGGGGGCGTGCTGGAAGTAGAAGTGGTAGGTGCCGCGGTAGTGCAGCATCCCGTTCGGGTCGTTCATCCACCCATGCCGGGGACTGAAGTGGAACTGACCGCGGTTGGTCTCGTGGTAGTCGGTCACGGAAGCCTCTCAACGGGGACGGCGATACTCGCGCAACGGCAGGGCGGGCAGGTCGTTGCCGCCGCCGGGCAGTTGATACCAGTACGCGACGCTGGAGATGTCGTCGCTGCGTTCGAAGTGCCCGTGATCCCAGGCGCCGATCTGCTGCAGCGTGATCCGCAGTCGCTGATGGAAGATCACCGGATCGGGCAGATGCCACCGATACATGCCATGCGACTGCAGCGTGGCGGTGACGAACGGCGAATGCCCGGTGCGATCCTCCGCCGAGTAGAACGGATACCCGCAGTACGGCGCACTGAAGGTCAACGGCACCGGTGACGGGTTGACGCGCAACGCATCCTGGAAGGCCCACGCACCACCGGCGTAGTCCTCGAGTCCGGTGCTGCACTGTGTCGGGTACTCCTCGTCGTCGTCGAGGTAGAACTTGACCTCACCCTCGCCCCACCAGAACCGCTCCAGCGCGGTCAGTCCGATGTAGGTGCCGACATAGTTGCCGCTGCCAACGATCCCGTCGAGGATCACATGGTCCTCACCCAACGCTGTCGAGGCGTTGCTGCGTCGCCAGTGCGCGTGGAACAGGGCGGTGTCGTCGGCCACTTCGTCGTCCACCGTGTAATCGAGCTGGTAGTAGATCCCCCCGACCGGGCCGGGGTGATCGTTGGTCAGCTCGATGCGGGCGTGCCGCCGGAACGGCATGGGGAAGTAGCAGTTCAGCCCGCCGGTCGGCGCGACCACGATCGGCTCCGAGGTGACGAGCGCCCGCTGGCCGAACCCGTTGCAGAAGAAGTCGCCGAGCGGTACTTCGACGGCCGGCCGCTCGTCGTCGTCCCACCACATCCGCAGGACGAGGTCGCGCAGTACCCAAGGCCCCGCGGACGTCTTGTCCGGAACGGTTATCCAGATGTGCCGGATCACGCCCGGACCGTCGATATCGGCCAGCGTCGCGGTCTCGCCCGAGTCAAGGGAGATGGCCGGGCGGCCCTTGCGAGAGGGGCCGAGCGCCGACGCGGTCGTGGCGGCCTGGCCGCGTGCGCCGGTCGGGTTCTCGGCGTTGATCGAGCGGCTCCGGCGCCGGCCGGGAGATCGAGTCAGTGCTGCCCAGTCAGTCATGTGGTCCTTCCCGAGATCTACTCGAGCGAGCCGACGCGAAGATGAACAGTACCCTGTGATGCTGATGCAGACTGCCGGAGAACAGCTGTCAGCGCGCGACGCTGATGTCGTCCAGCAGGAAGGTCGTCGGGGTCGCGTCGTCCTCGGTGCTCGTCCACGCCAGCGTGACCGTCCGGCCGCGGTACGGCGTGAGGTCCACGGCCTGATCGCCGTACGACGACCTGCTCTGGGCAGCCGTGTACGTGCGGACCGGGTGGCCGTCGATGGTCAACCGGAGTACGTCGTGGTTCGCAGCCGAGGTGTCGTCACTCGCGATCCGCAGGGCGAAGCGCAGACCGGGATGTCCGACGGAAGGGACGCTGACCCGCTGGCTCAGCGAGTCGGTGTGGGTCGTTCCGGTGCCGCCGAGCCAGGCGTAGCCCAGACCGTCGTGGCTGTACTGGCCGTCGGCGCGGATCACGTCCGCGGTCTGCGTCCAGCCGCCCGTACCGGACTCGAAGTCGCCGTTGACCATGCCACGCGCGCCCTTGCGAGTGCTGACGACCCAGCTGATCACGGTGTTGCCCCGCGCCTTGGTCGAGTCGGTCGCGGTGACCGTGACCGAGTGGGTACCCGGCTGAGTCGGCCGGCCGTGGATGATGCCGGTCGACCCATCGAGCCGCAGTCCGGCCGGCAGGTCCGTCGCGGTGAACCGGACCGGGCGCCGGCCGGAGTCCGTGGCGCGCGCCCGGAGTACGACGACGTCGCCGACGGCACTGGCCTGCTGTGCCGGTGCGTCGACCGTGATCCGGTTCGCGCTCGTCGGCGACTTCAGGGCCTGGGTGCCGTTCGGCGTACCGAGGCCGGTCGGGCCGTCCCAGCCGGTTTGCGCCGTACACAGCGGTGCGGGGGTGCACTCGCCGTTGTTGCCTTGGACAACATCGTTGAGGTTGCCGGTGACGCCGTACGGATAGCTCGCCGGACGGGAGGCGGGGTCCGGGTCACCGGCAAGTGCGTAGATCGCAGCGACGATCGGAGCCGCTGCGCTGGTCCCGCCGTACACGGCCCAGCCGGCGCCACCGGTGGTCTGGTAGACGGCGACGCCGGTCGCGGGGTCGGCCACCGCGGAGACATCGGCGACGGCGCGCTGCGGGCAGACCGCGACCGGGATGACCGACTGCCAGCTCGGCTTGGCCATCAGGCTGGAGCATCCCGAGCCGGTGCCGTTGCCGGGGAAGCTGTTCCAGACCGTCTCGGTCCAGCCGCGCGCCGAGTCGTCTCTTGTGAGCGTCGTACCGCCGACCGCCGTGGTGGCCTCCGAGCTTGCGGGATACGAGACACCGGCGTCGTAGTCGCTGTCGCCGGTGGATGCCGCGTAGACGACGCCGCGAGGGTTGAAGTACGTGCTGTCGAGCTCGGCGAGGTCGGCCGACTCCGGTCCGCCCCAGCTCAGCGAGACGAACTTGGCGCCCAGCCGGTCCGCGGTCTTGGTGGCCGCGAGCAGATCGGTACTGGCGGAGTCCGCCTCGATCAGCGTGATGCCGCAGTGCGGGCAGACCGCGGACACCGAATCGAGGTCGAGCGAGATCTCACCCGACCAGGAGCGCGACGGCGCCGGCAGCGGGCTCGGCAGGCCGTCCTGGTTGAGCTTCTGGAAGCAGCCGTTCGCGGTCGTGCACGGCGGCAGGCCGAACTGCTGACGGTAGACGGCCAGGTCCGCCTCGGCGGTCGGGTCGTCGTACGCGTCGACGATGTAGACCCGTTGTCCTTGTCCAGAAGATGCCGATGGCAACTTGTACGCCGCCTGCAGGTCGGCCGGACCGTAGCCGGCCGGCGCACCGGCGACGCGGGTCCGGAAGCCCAGGTCGGCGCGGCGTTGCGCGAAGCAGGTGAAGTGTCCGGGCTCGACCTTCTGGTCGCAGCTGGCCACGACCTTCGGGGACTCCTGGACGTCCGCGGCCGCCACCGTGGTGGTGGCGCCGACGAGGACGAGGGCGAGCGGGATCGCCAACCGGCGCAGTGAGATCACAGGTGTACTCCGATGATTCGAGAGTGGATCGGCGTCACGCCGGGACGACGGTGGCCTGCTGCCAGCTCTTGCCGGCATCGCGGGTCACCCAGAGCTTGGTGTCCGGGGTGTACGCCGCATCGCGCTCGACGAGCCACGCGGTCGTGCCGGACTGGAAGACCAGGTCGTGGATGTGCTCGCTGTTCTCGAGCCAGGTCGAGTCGATGCGCCACGACTTCGACAGCGCCGGCCGGTTGTAGACCAGGCTCGCGGTCAGCGTGCTGAGCATGACCGCGCCATCCGGCGCGACCGCGAGCTGGCCGGCCAGGCCGAGTCCGCCGGGGATGGCGTCGTACCGGAAGGTCTTGCCGCCGTCGCCCGAGACCAGGAGCGTCTTGTCGGAGTGGCCGCGGCCGTAGTTCGCCATGCAGAGCACGAAGAGACGGTTCGGGCCGTTCGTCGCGAGGTCGGTGATGGCGGCGTCGTCCGGGTCCGCACAGCTGACCGTGCTGGTCGGGCGAACCGTGCCGTTGCGCAGGGTGGACAGCCGGCCCGGTCCGTTGAACCCTGCCGTGAGCGCGTAGACCGTCGAGCCCTCGGCGGCCCAGGTGACGTGGTCATCGGCCCCGACCGCGAGGTCGAGCTGCATCCAGCCGGTGGACTTCCCGGCCGGTGCGCGCCAGACCTTAAGTGGCCGGTCGTCGCAGATCCCGGTTCCGATCGCGCAGCCCGACGTGATGACGTACGTGCCGTCGGGGGCGGCCAGCAGGTTGAGGACCTTGGCGTCGCCGCCGGGCACCGGGACCTGGGTCCAGGACTTGCCGCCGTCCCGGGTGACCTCGAGGAACGGGTCGTAGGCCCAGCCGAACTTCTGGTCCGCGAACTGCAGGCTGGTCAGCCCCGGCTCACCGCTCATCGCCAGCCCGTTGTGCGTGCGGCCTGCGGTCGTCCAGGTCTTGCCGCCGTCGTGGGTGGCCTTGACCGCGGCCGGGCAGGGCGCCGTCCCACACTGGACGCCGCCCAGCAGGTAACCGTCGTTCTGCGTCGGCCAGACGATCGACTGCGGTGCGAAGGCGGGTTCGTTGGGTTGCGCGGTCGCCACGCCGGCGCCGGAGCCGACGAGAACGGCGGTCGCAACCGCACCGGCCAGGGCGATCGCGGAACGGCCAGCATGTAAACGCACAGTTCACTCCTCGGACAAGGGCGCTTCCTGGGGACACGCTAAGCGCTGGTTGGGCCGGTTTGACGCCGGATCCGGCCAAACGCCGATTCCGGCCAACTAGTAGATCGTCGCACCTAATGTGTGGGGTATAGGTGGCGGAGTTTGGTGCGTGCGTCGTGGGTG
>NZ_JBSXMZ010000056.1:0-11967 GCF_054073265.1 Kribbella sp. CWNU-51 | reverse complement strand
ACCAACGGAGAGAGGCGCGAAGGCCAGGGACGAGGCACGAACGCAATGATCAAACAGAAGGGCCGCTGGCAGATGATCCACGAACACCTCAGCGCCTGACGCGGGCTGGACCGGGGTCGGCCCGGGCGACTAGTTGCCCCTGGCCACAGTGTCAGCCTCGAGTCCAGATCGAATCCACGGCGCTGTGGCGGCCAGATCAACCGCTCACAACCAGCAAAACGGCAGGATCCAGCGACCGACTCAAGATAAGCGGCGAGCTGGTGATCCTCGGCGCGGACGGCCGGGTGAGTTTCGACGCGCTGCAGCAGCGTCTCGTCACCAGCCCGGCGAAGGCGCGTGCGAAGGCTGCCGAGCTGCCGGCCTCGTTTGCCGCGTTCGATCTGCTCGCGGCCGGTGGGGTCGATCTGCGGACCCAGCGCTGGGCGGTGCGCCGCGAGCGGCTGGAGCAGGTGTCGCGCGGCTGGGCGCCGCTGCAACTGACTCCCGTGACGACCGATCTCGACGAAGCCACCGAATGGTTCGAGGTGCTTCCAGCCGCGATGGGCGTCGAGGGACGGTCGTGAAAGGTGCAGCCACCCGCTACACCCCGGGCCGCCGTGACGCCTGGGTCAAGGTCAATTCTGTTGGGGTGAAGGGTGCTCAGTCGTTGACCGGAGCATCAGCTGCCGAGGTCAGGCGCCGAGTCGAGGCGTCGTGGCGGTGAGCGACACGTGTCGTGCACGAGCAGGGATTATCTGGATCGGTGGATCTTGAGCTCGCGCGGACGGAGGAGAGTTGCGGGAAGCACGCGCGGCCGGGCGGGTCGCGGTATCGACCCGAAGTGGGATTAGCCGCGCTGCTGCAGTCTGCCGCGATGGCGACTCAGTCAGTCAGGGCGCTCAGGACCGGTGGCGGTGGCGGTTGCGACCAGGATCATCTGGTTGTCGGTCGTGTACGCCGTCGGGCTCCATCCGCGGGAGCGCAGGTCGGACTCGAGCTCGTCGACGCCCCAGTACCGCTTCAGCACCATGAATTGGCGGCCGTCGGCCAGCTGGCGCTGCTCCGGGCGCCCGCCGGACGGCGGAGGCGAGGGCCAAGCCGCCCGATCATCTGCTGGAACTCCACCGGCAGCGCTGTCGATGACGAAGACTCGGCCGCCGGGTTTCAGCGCAGACCGGACCCCGGACCAGAACTCTGCGAGTCGATCGTCGGGGACGTGCGAAAGCCAGTAGGTGAACATCACCACGTCATACGCCGCTGGCGGGGGTTGCCAGCCGAACAGATCGGCCACTATGTATTCGGTGTTGAGTCGTGCCCCGGCGAGTCGTTCGCGGTTGTACTCGATCACCTCCGGTGAGGCGTCGACGGCGGTGACGTGTTGGGCGTGTCCGACCAGGTGCCGGGTCCACAGCCCGGTGCCGCAGGCCAGCTCGAGCACCCGTCCTGTCGGAGCGAAATCTCGCAACGCTGTCTCCGCTTGGGCGACGTCGTGGAACCACTGCCGCTCTAGCTCGGGTGGCAATGCATACCGCCCTCGACGGACCCACCACTCGTCGTACTCTCCGGCGCGCGCCCGGTAGTACTCGATCTGCTCGGCGATGGCTTCGTCCACCCACGCCACGATAGAGCCCAAGTCATGCCGCGGCGAGGTCGAGCATCTGCCCGCCCGGGCCGGTGCAGGCCCCGAACGCCGCAGTGCGTGGCTGGTGCGGGCGGCTATGTCGGTCTGGTGTTCAGCTGAGTCATCAGCTCGCGGTTGGCGGCCCGGTCGGCGGCGAGCTCCTGGTGCGTTCCTCGAGCTGCCGTCGCAGCTCCATGAGCTGTTGTTGGAACGAACGCCTAATCTGGACACCTGCCCGCTGCCAGCCACTCAGCGCGGAGAAGGTGTCGCGCACAAGCCGGCCAATCACCTCAGCGCGACAGTGCGCAACATGCATTGCGACCCAGATGAGAGGTCAAACATCGCGAGACCCGCGGGGTCGTCGTCGGCGGGGTGCTGGGCTCGATCACCCAGCCCGAGGTCGTCATCGCCGGGCCCTACAACGCCGAGGCCGAGCTGGTCGTGGTTGTCGGGCGCACCGTCCCGCTCAAGCCCGAGCAGTCGGCGCAGCTCGCGGGCGTACTCGCCCCCGCGCGGGGCGGACACCCCTGGCCGGACGAGATCGCGTCGTACCGGTGGGGTGGCCCCGACTCGAAGAAACCGTTGATCAAGGTCGAACCAGCCGTCGTGGTCGAGGTCACCGCCGATGCGGCAACCCAGGCCGGACAGGCACGTCACGGGATGCGCTATGTGCGGCTGCGCCCGGATCTGCGACCCGACGACCTGCCCACCGTTGCAGGGGGGTTGGCGGTGGCTGATCGGGCGTGGATCGTGGAAGCGTGGAGATAGACGCGGCAGTGGTCGAGCTGTACGGGCTGGCGCCCGAGCAGTTCGTGGCTGCCCGCAACCAGCTGGCGAAGGCGGTACGGGACCGCGGTGACGAGCTGGCCGCGGCAGCGATCGGTGCCCTGCGAAAGCCCACGATCGCCGCGTGGCTCGCCAACCAGCTCGTCCGGGCCGACCCCGACGGTATTCATGCGCTGACCGAGCTGGGGGAGCAGTTGCGGGAGACCTATCTGACCTCGGACAGCGCCCGCCGGCGCGAACTGACCCGGCAGCGCCACGACCTGGTCCGCCATCTCGTCCGCACAGCGAGCCAGCGACCTGCCGGCGGCAGGCGTGTTACCGCCCACACCGCGGAGCGGCTGACCGAAACCCTCGACGCCGCATTGGTCGACCCCGGCGCCGCCCAGTTGTTGCGGACCGGGCAGCTCACCAGCGCGCTGCGGCACGTCGGGTTCGGCGTCGTCGACGAGAACGGCGACCCGGCGCAGCTCGCCCCGATCCGGCCCCGCGTCGTCCGCCGCTCCCAGCCTGCGGCCAGGACGCCGGCGGCGAAGCCTGCGAAGCGGGCCGCCGCGCCGACCGCCGGACGGGCCAAGGTCGACCGGACCCTCGCGCAACGCCGCGCCGCGCAGGAGGCTCGCCTCGGCGCGGCCGAATCCGACTACGCCGCTGCCGAGACCGACCGCGACCAGGCCGAGCGGGTGCTCGACGCGCACCAGCACCGGCTCGCCGACCTGCAAGCCGACCTCGACCGGCTCAACGACCAACTCGAGGAGACCCGCCAAGCCCTCCGCGACGCCCGCAAACACCTCCCGCGACTGCACCGCGCGTTCCACCAGGCCGCTCGCAACGCCGCCGCCATCCGGAAACGCCGCGACACAGAGCAGCGACGCCTGAACGCGCTGGAACACTGAGCCGGCACCTTGTTCGTGTGAGGCTTGGTGCATGGCAGCCGATCAGGACGATGAACCGGGCGAGCTGCCGGTCGATCCACTGCTCGGGCAGCCCCGGATGGTCGACGACCCTCGGATCTCTATCACGCAAGCAGCCGGTGTCCTGGGCAAGAAGCCCGCGCAGGTCCACCGGTTTGTCGCGCTCGGCCGGCTACCCCGGCACGGCCCTGGGAACAACGGCCGCCCGCTGCTGCTGTCGGAGGTCGAGGCGCTGCGCGACAAGGGTGAACCGATGCCGCTGAAACACGCCACCCACAGGCTGGGTCGATCCCTCAGGGCCACCCTCGAGCTCGTGGCCGACGGCCACCTGCCGCTCGTGCCCGGCACGAAGTCGATGGTCTACCCGGCCGACCTCGCGGCCATCACGGCCGCGAAACCCCAGCTGCCGATCCGGCGTCCCACAGGCCCTCCTGGTTACCTCAACACCAAACAAACGGCAGAACGCCTGGGGCTCACCGCCATCTACGTGACCCAGCTGGCCGCGGCGGAGAAACTTCCGGCCGTCTTCCAGGACCGACAATGGTGGTTCGACCCCGACCGGATCGAGATGATCCGCCGCGCGCGACGGGCCCGGCGCGACCGCGTCGTCGGCCGGCCGCTCGGGGCGCCGCGGCGGCACAGGGCGGTGAAGGGCTCAGGTCAGTCGATCGGGTTCGGGTGACAGTTCTTCCCCTCCCGCCAGACCCAGATGAGACCCGACACCGGCCGCTCGTACGACAGTGGCCAGCCCGCCGGGTCGCCGACCCTGCGATGCATCCGTTGCGCGGCGCGGATGCATCCGAGGAAGTCCTGCTCGTAGTACTGCCACTTGTCGCTGGGATCGCCCTGGAGCCGGATGACCGGTCCCCGGTCGGCGGCGGCCATCAGAACTGCTCGGCGCGGCGCAGCTCGGCCTGCGGGATCCAGGAGACCTTGTCATCTTTCCCCTTGACCCGTCCCAGCCAGGTTCCGTGTTCGAAGATCCAGGCGTCCAGGAACCCGGCCGGCTGCCAGGCCTTCTCCACCGGCACGGGCGGGTCGACGCGCCGGACGTGGTCCGGTGACCGCGGCCCGTACACGTCGTACTGCAGCTCCAGGTCCGCTGCGAGCCGATGGGCGGCCTGTTCGGACAAGCCTGCTCCCCGGCTGCCGTTCGCCGCGTTGTCCCACACCGACCAGTCCTCTTCGCCCGAGCCCTCGCGCACATTGAACCGACCAACCATGACGCCAGGATGCCACATATTCGAACTGGTGTTCTAGTGACCTGGGCGACAGTCGCTGACGGTCAAGACGGCTAAACGCACGGCTATCTCGGCGGCCTGGGCCCCAAGCCGCAACCGGAAGGTCGAACGTACACTCATGCGCGCGGCCAGGCTTGCTGCAGCGCCTCGCCCGGCCGAGATGTGACCCGGCAACCACTGCGCGACACATGTCCGCCAACTGATCTGCGACAGGCTAGAAATCTAGTTACTGGGACGCCGGCCGACGCACGGATCTGCCGATGTGAGGGCGTTCAGACGGGGCGGCGCGCGGCGTGTACGGTTCTAGTCCTGACATGACCGCGCGGTGGTCTCCGGAGAGCCTGCGTCAGTCAGTAGCGGATCAGGCGCTGAGCTTGATCCATGTCCTCTGTATCGACGTCGCTGTGCCAGCTGCTACGGACCTGCCACCGAGTGGTTACGCCGTCCGGACCCCTGCAATACGCCTGTGGACAGGGCTGACTCGATGAGTTGCCGGATTGCCGTTTCCATTCCCGGCTCAGCGGCGAACAAGATCCGCAGATGAACTTCGTTGCAGGCGCGGTCGGAGCGGCCGCGCATGTGCACGCTGACCGACTCGGTCCCGAGTTCGGTCACATTCGGACCGGGTCGGCGGTACAGCCGCGGGACGACGCCGAAGTCCGTCGCAACGGCCGGCGCGCCCGATCAAGGACTGACGTCGTCACGGGTGGCGGCCTGGTCGGCAGCGGCCGGTGCCCTCGTGATTTCCGCAACCGATCAGCGGCTTCTCCGATGCCGGGCGGGTTCGGCCGACACAGGATCGAAGGCACACCAGCTGACGCTCGAGGACGCGCGGACGGCGAGCCATCGCACACGGAGGAAAGTCATGTCATCGGGAGCAATCACCACCAACGACGGCGTCGAGATCTTCTTCAAGGACTGGGGCAGCGGTCAGCCGATCGTGTTCAGTCACGGCTGGCCGCTGTCGGCCGACGACTGGGACAACCAGATGCTGTTCTTCCTGCGGCACGGGTATCGCGTCGTCGCCCATGACCGCCGCGGTCACGGCCGCTCCACCCAGACCGGCGACGGTCACGACATGGACCACTACGCCGACGACCTGGCCGCGGTCGTCGAACATCTCGACCTGCACGACGCCATCCATGTGGGCCACTCGACCGGCGGCGGCGAAGTCGCGCGCTACCTGGCCCGGCACGGCGAAGGCCGCGCCGCCAAGGCCGCGCTGATCGCAGCGGTGCCACCGCTGATGGTGAAGACCGACGCCAACCCCGACGGCCTGCCCGAAGAGGTCTTCGACGACCTGCAGGCACAGCTGGCGGCAAACCGCTCGGTGTTCTATCGCGCGCTGTCGTCGGGACCGTTCTACGGGTTCAACCGGCCCGGCGTGGAGTCCTCCGAGGCGATCATCGACAACTGGTGGCGCCAGGGCATGATGGGCGGGGCGAAAGCCCAATATGACGGCATCGTCGCCTTCTCGCAGACCGACTTCACCGACGACCTGAAGAAGATCACCCTGCCGGTGCTGGTGATGCACAGCGAGGACGACCAGATCGTGCCGTACATCGCGTCGGGGCCACGGTCGGCGGAGCTGCTACCAAACGGGACGCTGAAGACGTACAAGGATTTCCCGCACGGCATGCCGACCACCCAGGCCGACGTGATCAACGCCGACCTGCTCGAGTTCTTCAGGTCTTAGCACCCAACCCGTTCTCACGCCCAGGCTTCCCAGCGGCTTGGAGGTGAGAAGCCTCGGGGGTGGAGTCGTGCCCCAGACCTCCTCACCGCTGCGCATCGAATGAACGAAGAAGCCCGGCCGGTCGAAGCAACCGCGCCATGCCCGGTTCGCAAAGCCTGGGCTACGCATGCGCCGAGCCTTGACCCTGGACGGCTTGTCGCCAGCAGCCTGCGTAGCCCAGGCTGCGACGCTTCCGTCCCGCGGCCAGCCGCCGGAGGGAGCCTGCTGTCGAGGTCTACAGCGGGGCGGCTGGCCGCGGGGCGCCCGATCCTCCAGGGGTGGGGCCGACTTGACCCCTCGAGCTGATCGAGATCCGGACGCTCGACGGCAACACCCAAGAGCTCATCTACCGACCAACCCCCATTGACCTTCCCGCCGAAGAAGTTTGAGCTAAGGCCTGGTCGCTGTGGGACGTCCGCATCTGCCGCGATCAGCGCTGTCATCCCGAATTGAGTGCTTCCGCCCGCATGGCTGATAGGAATGCTCGCCAGGAACGAACACAACCCCGACGACTGACGGGGCCACACGTGAAGGAGGACGTCCTGGCGCCACCATCGCCCGTGGTGCGGGAAGGACGAGGTTCCTCACCGGGCGTCGCGAGGAGCACAATGGTCCCTTGGATCGAGGGGATCGACGTGCGGTTGCGATTCGTAGCGGCTGTGTTGCTCGTGATTGCCGTGATCGCCGGTGCGTTCGCGGTGACGCGGATCGAATCCCTACGCGACGGAGTGCTCGTGCTTGCCGGCGGGCTGGCGCTCGCCGCCGTCGTCGGCGTGCTCGCCCTGACGAGGGCCCGGCAGCGGCAGGCGATGCCCGAGGTTGAGCGGTACTTCAGGCTCGCTCCGGAGATGGTCATCCTCGCCGGATTCGACGGCTACTGGAAGCGTGTGAATCCGACCGTCGGGGCGGTTCTCGGTTATACCGAGCGCGAGGCGCTCGCGCGGCCGTTCATGGAGTTCGTCCACCCGGACGACCGCGCGCGCAGCGAGGAACAGGCACGCCGCGTGATGGGAGGTGCGACGGCTGTTTCGTTCGAGAACCGAATCGTTTGCAAGGACGGCTCCTACAAGTGGATCGAGTGGACGGTCACGCCCGTCCCGGAGGAGCGCGTGATGTACGGCATCGGGCGCGACGTCACCGAGCGACGCCGCAGCGAGTGGGAACAAGTTGCGCTTCAACGCATCGCGACGCTCGTCGCGCAGGAAGCTCCCGAAGCTAACGTATTCGACGCGATCGCCGAAGAGGTCGGGCGGCTCCTCGGCGCGGAAGAGATTCGGATGCTCCGCTTCGACAGCGGCACAAGCGCGGTCATCGTAGGCAGTTCGGGGCGCGCAGACGCGTTCCCGGTCGGCTCGCAGCAGCATCTGGAAGGCGAGTCCGTTGCCTTGCGGGTGCTCCGGACGGGGCGACCGGCACGGTTCGACGACTACCGGGCCGCGGCCGGGCAGGACGCCGAGACTGCGCGCTCGATCGGCGTTCGCGCCGTAGTAGGTGTTCCTGTCGTGGTGGAAGGGCGCCTGTGGGGCGCGATCAGCGCCGGGTCGACCCACGAAGCGCCGTTGCCACCGGATAGCGAGGCGCGTCTCGACAAGTTCACCAAGCTGATGGCAACTGCGATCGCCAACGCCGAGGCGCGCGCAGAGGTGCACCGACTCGCTGACGAGCAGGCGGCGCTGCGACGGGTGGCGACGCTGGTGGCACAAGGGGCATCGCCCCAAGATCTCTTCGAGGCCGTCGCCGAGGAGGTCGGCTGCCTGTTACCCGCCGGGGGCGCCACGATGGGGCGTTTCGAACCCGACGGCAGCGTTACCACGGTCGCTTCGTGGAGCACCACCGAGGCTGCCTTTCCAGCCGGCAGGCGGTGGCCGACGGAGGGCACGAACGTCGCGTGGATGGTGCTCCAGACGGGCCGGGCCGCTCGTCTCGACGACTTCTCAGCTGCGACCGACCCGATCGGCAACGCTGCGCAGGAGGCGGGCATCAAGTCGGCGGTTGGAAGCCCGGTCGTCGTCAAAGGCTATCTCTGGGGCGTCATGACGGCTACGTCGACCGAAGGGCCGATGCCGCCGGGTACCGAGGCGCGCCTCGCTTCGTTCACGGAGCTCGTCGCGACGGCGATTGCGAACGCGGAAGGTAAATCCGAGCTCGCGGCCTCGCGCCGTCGCATCGTCGCGGCATCGGACGAGACTCGCCGCAGGATCGAGCGCAACCTGCATGACGGCACACAGCAGCGGCTCGTCTCGCTTGGATTGGCGGTGCGCGCGGCGGAGGCGGACCTTCCCCCCGAGCGAGACGACCTCCGCGCCAGGCTGTCCGACGTGGCCACCGGCTTGGCAGCCGCGGTCGAGGATCTTCGGGAGATCTCGCGGGGGATCCACCCGGCGATCCTCTCCGTGGGTGGTCTCGGCCCGGCTTTGCGGTCTCTCGCTCGCCGTTCCGTGATTCCTGTCGACCTCAAGATCATGATCGACGTGCGAGTGGCGGAGCCGATCGAAGTGGCGGCCTATTTCGTCGCCTCAGAGGCTCTTGCCAACGCGGCTAAGCATTCACAGGCGTCGCGCATCGACGTCTCGCTCGAGCAGCGCGACCAAAGCCTGTTGCTATCCGTTCGCGACGATGGCGTTGGCGGAGCGGATACCGCCCGCGGCTCCGGGCTCGTCGGCCTCATGGACCGCGTCGAGGCGCTCGGCGGCTCGATTCGCGTCGACAGTCGGCCGGGCAACGGGACGCAGATCACGGCTGAGTTGCCGCCGCCGGTCGGATAGCCCGCGGCTGGGCCCGCCATGCCGAAGGATTGCCAGCAGGCGGCGCAGCGCCGCCGCGGCCAGTCGCCCCACGTTCGGCGACGGTCGTTCTTGATGCGTCGGCGGTGATGACGGTGCTGCGCCCGGACGACCGGGCGACCGGATGACCGGACGCGCGGGTGAGCGGGTGAGCGGGGTGGAGCCGGCGTACGCCTTGAGCGCACGTGGATCGGCGAATCAGGTCCGCTCGTCGCTGGAGGCGGACGTGGGATTCCGCGTCGACGTCAGGCTGCCGGCGGAACAGGCCGCCGGCCAAGAGCAGTGCCTCCGGCGGGGGCCTCACGACTCCGGGATGACGGCCCGATCGGCCGGCACTTTGGTCGGGGTTCGGGGTCGTGGGCGTAGTTGACGATCACTGACCACCCTTCGCGCGCCAGTCGGCAGGCAGTGGCTCGACCGATCCCGCGCGTGGCCCCTGCGACGATCGCCACCCGGCTCGCAGGTGAGCCTCCGGTCGACGTGGTCATGCTCGGCGGTCTGCGGCGAGCGCCAAGTCGTCGCAGCAGGGAGTTCCCGTGCCGTGCCACTGGTTCTAGGGTGACAAAGTGGCAGCTGTCCGGGAGCCATTCAGAGGGCGGACGAGGGAGCGTCACCAGCTGGACCGTCTACTGGACGGCGTGCGCGGTGGCGATAGCGCTGTGCTCGTGATCCGGGGCGAGCCCGGCATCGGCAAGACTGCGCTGCTGCACTACTGCCTGCGCCAGGCAGCCGGCTACCGGACCGCCCGGATCACCGGCGTCGAGTCTGAGCTGGAGCTACCGTTCGCGGCGCTCCACCAGCTCTGCCGGCCGATGCTCAGCGACCTGTCGATGCTGCCGGAACCGCAGGCGAACGCATTGCGAGTGGCGTTCGGATTCTCGGCGGGCAGCACGCCGGACCGCTTCGTGGTGGGCCTGGCCGTGTTGACCCTACTGACCGAAGCGGCTGCGTCACGTCCGCTGGTCTGCGTGGTCGACGATGCCCAGTGGCTCGACGAGCCCACTGCCCAGGTCCTGGGATTCGTCGCCCGACGCCTGCTGGCCGAGCCGATCCTGATGCTCTTCGCGGTCCGCGAAGCTGGCGACAGTCACCTGTTCCCCGGGCTTCCTGAGTTGACCCTCGAAGGGCTCACCGGCGAGGACGCCCGTGTATTGCTCAGCGCCACCGTTCCGGGGCACCTCGACGACCGGGTCCGCGACCGGATCATCGCCGAGACGCGCGGTAACCCTCTGGGCCTGCTGGAGCTGCCGCGAGGCATGAATGCGAGCGAGCTGGCCGGAGGCTACGCCCTTCCGTCTTCGAAACCGTTGTCCGGTCAGCTACACGACAGCTACGTGCGACGAGTGAGGGCCCTGCCCGGGCCGACGCAGCAGCTGATGCTGCTTGCCGCCGCCGACCCCACCGGCGATGCCACGCTTCTGTGGCGCGCCGCGAAGGCGCTGTACGTGGGTCGGGAAGCGGCCGCGCCGGCCGACCGCGAGCAACTGCTCGAGATCGGTTCGCAGGTCCATTTCCGACACCCGTTGGTGCGCTCGGCGGCCTACGCCGCGGCCTCGGCCGAAGACCGGGGAACCGCGCACCTCGCTCTGGCGACAGCGACCGACGCCGAGCGAGACCCTGAGCGCAGGATTTGGCACCTCGCGGTCGCGGCCACCGGACCCGACGAAGGGGTCGCGGCCGAGCTCGAGCGAACCGCGACTGCTGCGCAGGCACGAGCCGGGCTGGCCGGCACCGCGACGTTCCTCGAGAGGGCGTTCGTGCTGACCGCCGACCCGACCCGGCGCGTCGACCGGGGCATGGCCGCCGCCACAGCGAGCTTGCAGGCAGGCGACCTGGACCGGGCGCGCTCTCTGGTTGCTGAGTCCGCCGCCGGGAAACTCGACGCCCTGCAGCAGGCTCGCGTCGAGCAGCTCACCGGCCAGATCGAGGCAGCCTCCCGGCCCGGCGGCGAGGTACCGCTGCGGCTGCTGGAGGCGGCACGACGGCTCGAACCGCTCGACGTCGGGCTCGCGCGTGAGACTTATCTGCAGGCTTGGTGGGCAGCCCTCCTTGCCGGCCGGTTCGCAACCCCGGGTGGCGACCTGCTGGAGGTCAGCCGAGCGGCCCGCGCTGCACCGCGGCCTGACGCCGCGCGGCCGTGCGACCTCATGCTCGACGGGTTGGCGACGATGATCACCGAGGGGCGACAGGCGGCTGCTCCAACGCTTAACACGGTGATCGACCTCTATATGGCAGACCAAGTGTCCGATGACGACTGGATCCGGTTCGGCCGGGGCGCGACGTGCTCCGCGATCGCCCTATTCGACTTCCCCCGATACCAGGCACTAAGCGACCGGCAGGTCGCACGGGTCCGGGAGTCCGGCGCGTTGGCTCAGCTTGCTCTATCCCTCAACCTGCACTCCAACGTCGTCGCGTGGCGCGGTGACCTGGCGGTGGGGGAAGCAGTCGTCGCCGAGCTGCGCTCCGTAAAGGACGTGACCGGCATTCGGATGGGTTCGTACGGCGGTCGGCTGATAGCCGCTTATCGGGGCCATCCGGACGAGCTCGCCGCGATCGACGACGAGCTCGCGGCACCCGATGACGGGTTTGCCGCGGACGAGGTCCGTTACGCCGCAGCCTTGTTGAACAACGGGCTGTGCCGGTACGCCGAGGCCGTCGACGCCGCTCGCGACGCGACCCCTGTCTGGTCGTTCATGCAGCCGTTCGTACTCAGCGAGCTGATCGAGGGTGCCGTCCGGACTGGGCATTCCGACCTGGCGTGCCAGGCGCTGGACGAACTGACGACGTTGGTCCTTCCAGGAGCGGACTGGGTAGTTGGGCTAGAGGCACGCGGCCGCGCCCTAGCCCGGCGCTTTCACGGCTATGGATGCTGAGGCTGTGTTGGTGAACTGAAAGGTGCTCCTGACCAGCG
>NZ_JBSXMZ010000055.1:0-507 GCF_054073265.1 Kribbella sp. CWNU-51 | reverse complement strand
GTAACAAGGTAGCCGTACCGGAAGGTGCGGCTGGATCACCTCCTTTCTAAGGAGCATTGACGCCAGGTTCCGTAAGGGTCTGGTGTCTACTCGTCGTTTCCTGGACGTTCGTTCCAGGGCGACGGTGCTTCGGAATGTGGAACATTGACCATTAGGCCGGGATCTCGAGCTGTGAAGCTAGTACTACTCACTTTGTGGGTGTGGAACGTGGAGGAGCGAGGGTGAAAGGTCGAGGCGCGCTGTTGGGTCCTGAGAAATCGGGCCCGGCTCACTGGACGTGATGTCTTGGGGGTTGGATCTGGTTTTTCTGGGTCACGATCACACTGAACTCTTGCGAGTTGGAGTGTGTGGGTGGCTGGGGCCGGCTCTCACCAAACCGTTGGTGTGGGTGTCTTGTTCTGGGTGGGTTGTTTCCCTGGGGCTGGGTGTTCACCTGGCAGGTGGTGGTTTCAGGGTTGGTGTTCCTGCCCGTATTTTGAGAACTGTATAGTGGACGCGAGCATCTCT
>NZ_JBSXMZ010000054.1:0-509 GCF_054073265.1 Kribbella sp. CWNU-51 | reverse complement strand
GTAACAAGGTAGCCGTACCGGAAGGTGCGGCTGGATCACCTCCTTTCTAAGGAGCATTGACGCCAGGGCCTGTAAGGGTCTGGTGTCTACTCGTCGTTTCCTGGACGTTCGTTCCAGGGCGACGGTGCTTCGGAATGTGGAACATTGACCATTAGGCCGGGATCTCGTCTGAGCTGGCTAGTACTGCTGATTCTCTTCGGAGAGGAAGCGTGGAACGTGAGTGAAGATCGAGTGAAAGGCTGAGGCGCGCTGTTGGGTCCTGAGAAATCGGGCCCGGCCCACTGGACGTGATGTCTTGGGGGACGTGGACTGGTTTTTCTGGGTCACAGCCATACTGGATGGTTCTGGTGTGGTGGGTGGCTGGGGCCGGCTCTCACCAAACTGCTGGTGGGTTCGCTTGATGGGTGTGTTGTTTCCCTGGATGGTGTTCTCGATCATGTGTGTGGTGGTTTCAGGGTTGGTGTTCCTGCCCGTATTTTGAGAACTGTATAGTGGACGCGAGCATCTCT
>NZ_JBSXMZ010000052.1:0-46450 GCF_054073265.1 Kribbella sp. CWNU-51 | reverse complement strand
CACCATCCACACCCCACCGCCTTGACACCACCCCACCCCACCTAACTAACCGGCTTTGGGGTTGACCCCTGAAACGGGACCAGCAGTGGCTTGTTAATGTGATATCACTTTGCTACCTTTGAGCTATTCGAGAGGAGCTGGTGATGGTGGATGTCGCGGTGGAGATGCCGAAGCCCAAGGTGACCGAGCGGGTGGCCTGGCAGCTCAACGGGTGGCCGATGGCCGGGCTGGCCTTCGTGCTGGTGGTGGGCGGCGTGGCGTTGTTCATCGCCGCGGCCGGGTCGGGCAATGGCGTGCTGATCACGGTCGGGATCCTGGTGTTCGTCGCGGGCGTGATCGTCGCGGCCGGACTCACTCCGGTGGCGCCGGGGCGGGCGCGGGTGCTGCAGATCCTCGGGCGGTACGCCGGGACGATCCGCATCGACGGTCTGCGCTGGGTCAACCCGATCGCCACCCGCAAAGAGGTGTCCACCCGGATCCGCAACCACGAGACGGCCGTTGCCAAGGTCAACGATGCCGACGGCAACCCGATCGAGATCGCCGCGGTGGTGGTCTGGCAGGTCGAGGACACCGCGCAGGCGATGTTCGAGGTGGACGACTTCGTCGAGTTCGTCGCGATCCAGACCGAGACTGCGGTCCGGCACATCGCGAACAGTTATCCGTACGACGTGCACACCGACGACGGCGTACTGTCGCTGCGGGACAGCACCGAGGAGATCACCGAGACCCTGTCCGCCGAGATCGGTGCCCGGGTGCAGGCGGCCGGCGTCCACGTGATCGAGTCGCGGATCACCCACCTCGCGTACGCCCCGGAGATCGCCCAGGCGATGCTGCGGCGCCAGCAGGCCGGTGCGGTCGTGGCGGCCAGGCAGCGGATCGTCGAGGGCGCGGTCGGCATGGTCGAGCTCGCGCTGGACCGGCTGTCGGAGCACGAGGTGGTGGAGCTCGACGAGGAGCGCAAGGCGACCATGGTCAGCAACCTGCTGGTGGTGCTGTGCGGCGATCGTGACGCCCAACCGGTGGTCAACGCCGGCACGCTCTACCAGTAAGCGGCCGCCGTGGCCGCCGAACGCAAGAAGATCCTGCTCCGGCTGGATCCCGTGGTGCACGACGCGCTGGCCCGCTGGGCGGCCGACGACCTGCGCAGCACCAACGCCCAGATCGAGTACCTGCTCCGGCGGGCGCTGGCTGACGCCGGCCGGCTGCCGACAGGCGTCGGTAAGATCCGCCGCCCGGGCCGTCCGGCCAAGGAGGAAGACGATGAGTAGGACACTGGTGACTCCGCTGAGGCGACCGCCGATGCCGGCGCGACACGTGCCGCGCCGACGGAAGGCAGTTGCGCTGGGCAACACAAAGGCCCCGGATGCCTTGGCTGCAAGGCTTTTCCTGCTCGCTTACGATCCGGAGCGTGGGCGGCCGGTGGGTCGATCGAAGCTCGGGAAGTTGCTCCGGGCCGCGGCTCTGACCGACCTGCAGCTCAACGGGAACCTTGCCGACGACAACGGCCGGGCCAGGCTGACGATGGCGGCCGCACCGTCCGATCCGGTGCTCGCCCTTGTCCTCGAGGACATCCGCGCCGTCGGACCGCGGAAGTGGCGGCACTGGGTCGACCGGCGGCAGCGCGCCATCGTCCGCGAGGTCCGCGACGACCTCGAGCGCGCTCGCATGATCAAGGTCGAGCCGCACCGCATCCTCGGCCTGATCCCTGCCGACCGCATCACCTTGCGCCACCCGCTGGTACGACGCCAGATCCTGCAGAGCGCGCGCGACACCCTGCGGCCGTCTCGCCTGGTCAGCCGCGTGGATCTCCGTGACGCCGCGATCGTCGTCCTGGCGTCCACGGCAGACCTACGGACGGTCGTCACGAAGGAGCAGCGCACCCGCCACAAGGACCGACTGGCTCAGTTGGCGGTCCGCGTCGGTCCCGTCGTACCTGCTCTGAAGAGGTCTCTGCAGCAGTCGCAGTATTCCGCGGGCGGCTGACCTTGCGGGGTGCTATGGTTCGTTACTCAAGTAACTAACCCAGGAACCGGAGAGGGGGCCGTGGTGTTCGACGATCGGAGTCCGATCTATCTGCAGATCGCGGAGCAGATCAAGAATGACATCGTCGCCGGCGCCCTCGGCGAGGACGAGCAGGTGATGTCGACGAACCAGTACGCCGCCTTCTACCGGATCAACCCGGCCACCGCGGCCAAGGGATTCGCGCAGCTGGTCGACGAGGGCGTGCTGTACAAGAAGCGCGGGATCGGGATGTTCGTCAGCCCGAACGCCCGCGACCTGCTCCGCACCGGCCGGCGGGACTCGTTCTTCGCGGACGTCGTCGACCCGATGATCCGGGAGGCCAAGGCGATTGGCGTACCCCTCAAAGACGTCGTCCAGCACATCCGGACCTACGGAGAAGCCTGATGACCACCCTGACAGACACCGCCCTGACTGTGCGCACGGAGGACCTCTCGGTACGGTTCGCCGGGGTGCCCGCGCTGGACCGGCTGGACCTGCGCCTCGCGCCCGGCAAGATCCACGGACTGCTCGGCCGGAACGGATCCGGCAAGAGCACGCTGGCCGCGACCCTGGCCGGCTTCCGGCGGCCGGACGCGGGCCGCGTGTGGATCGAGGGCGGCGACCTCGGTACGGCGCAGGAGCCGTACGAGAACGCGGTCGTGACGAGCCGGGTGTGCCTGATCCGCGAGTCCGGCGACCTGATCGACGCGGCGCTGGTCCGGCATGCGATCGGTCTCGCCGCGAGCCTGCGCCCGTACTGGGACGACGAGCTGGCCGGCGACCTCCTGGATCGCTTCGAGGTCCCGTTGAACAAGAAGGTGCAGAAGCTGTCCCGTGGTAAGAAGTCCGCGCTCGGGGTCGTTCTCGGCCTGGCGAGCCGGGCGCCCTTGACCATCTTCGACGAGAGCTACCTGGGCATGGACGTCCCGTCCCGGAACCTGTTCTACGACGCTCTGCTCGCCGACTACGCCGAGGTGCCGCGTACGGTCCTGCTGTCGACCCACCTGGTCAGCGAGGTCAGCACGATGCTCGAGGAGGTGGTCATCCTCGACAACGGACGCCTGGTCACCCAGTCGCCGGTGGACGCGCTGCGCGGCCGTGGCGCCTCGATCGTCGGCCCGGCCGCGGCGGTGGACGAGTTCACCGCCGGCTTCACGGTGCTCGCGGAGGATCGGCTCGGCGGCACCAAGTCCACCACCGTCCTCGGCGACCTCGATCCGGCTCTGCTCGCGCAGGCCGCCTCATCCGGTCTCGAGATCGGACCCGTCGGCCTGCAGGAGCTCTTCGTCCACCTGACCGCCCCGACGGGAGGCCGCTGATGAGCGCTGCACTCGACAACCGCACGCGTCCGGCCGAGCAGGCGGTCGCTCGTGCGTCCCTGCCGCGTGGTGTGACGAATGGCCATCGGCTGCGCCGGATCCTGCTCGCGATGTGGGTCGGGATGCGGCCGATGCTGGTCGGCTACTGGATCGTGATGCTGGTCGGCTTCCTGATCGTCGGCATCGGGATCAAGGCCGCGACCGGCGGGATCGACCACAGCACCTGGGATTACGGCACCCAGTCGCCGAAGTACTTCTCGATGGCGGTCGGCATCATCATCACCCCGGCGTACCTGACCTTGCTGATCGCCCAGGGCATCACCCGGCGGATGATGTCTGTTGCCGTGAGCATCTATCTCGCCGGCGCCGCGGCCGCCACTGCCGCGCTCTGGGTGGTGGTCTACCAGGTCGAGCATCTGATCTACGACTGGCAGGCGTGGAATCAGGCGCTCGCCAACCCGCACCTGTTCACCAAGACCTCGCAAGTGGGCCTGATCTTCACCGAGTTCTTCCTGCTGATCCTGTCGCACGAGGTGGCCGGGTGGTTGCTGGGGATCACGTTCGTCCGGTTCGGCTTCTGGCGTGGCGTGCTGCTCCTGCCGCTGTCACTGATCCCGGCCGCGGCCGCCGAGTTCCTGCTCGTCGCGCAGTGGCTCGCGGACGTGCTGAACGGTCTCGGCTATCACCGTCCACCACTGGCCGTCGCCGTACCTTCCGTCCTCGTGGTCAGTGCTCTCGGTCTGTACGCCGGCTATCTCGTACTGCGACCGATGGCGATGAAACAAGCGAAAGGCTGAGCGATGTTATGCACAGGGGGTGTGTATAAGTCGGCCGTTTTCTGTGGATGGTCAGGCGGTCACTGTGGATGACACGCACCGGCTCGCGAAGTAGTCAAATCTGTTGGCAGGGAAGGGTTGTGCGACCCTGGCTCGCGGCGGTAGAAATGTCGACACGCTACTTCGATTAGGGGGTGGCGGGTCGAACGGAAACCGAGGACCTTCACGGTGGGGATCCCCACCGAGGTAGACCGGTGACGGGGTCTGCCGGCCTCTACGGACCCGTTCGGGAGGCTGGAGACGTCACCTTCCTTCAGCTAGTGGGGCCCCTCCGACTCATACTCGGAGGGGCCCCGCCTCGCGTCCGGCACGACACTTGTGTCCTGTAACGACACCAACACGTATCGATAACCGCGGGTCCGGGCAACAGAAAGCCGGCCGGCGCACAGAACGGTTGTGCGCCGGCCGGCGATCCGGGGGCCCGTGCCGTACCGGCCACGACCCCGTGGTCTCAGGCGAGGGTGATCTTCAGTGCCGAGGACGCGCCGCGCGCCGGCACCTGCACTTCCACTCCCCGCGTCGTCGTGACCAGCTTGTACGTCGCGGTCCGGCCGTCGAGGGTCACGCTCTTGACCTTCGCACCGGACGGCAGCACCGCACCGATCGTGACCGATCCGCCGACACCCTTGACGGTCACGTCGGTCCGCAATTCCTTACCTGTAAGGCGTGCCGAGACATCGACCGATCCGTGGCCGACCCGGATGTTGCTTCCGGCCACCTTCTGCTGACCCTGCGGCAACTGCGGGATCACCGAGACCCGGCCGTGCCCCAGATCGGGGTCGACACCGAGCTGCTGGTGGATCACCGGCCAGAGGATGCCGTACGCGCCCCAGGCCTGCAGCGCCATCGAACGGTCGTAGAACGGCCGGCCGATGTTCGCCGGAGAGTCCGGCGAGGGAGCGATCTCCGGCATCGCGCCAGGCGTCTCCCACACCGTCGGGTCGAGCTGGATCCGGGCGTTGCCGGTGGTGTACACCTGCTGCTGCTTCGTGCCCAGCCGACCGAAGTTGCCTTCGGCAACCGCCATGATCGACGTGTTCAGTCCGAAGATGGTGCGCTCGCTCTTCACCTGGGAGACGACCGGGTCACACGAGGCGCCCGGGTTGCCGGCCGGGTCGGAGGTCGGACCGGTGCCGGTGTGGAACAGGCCGAATTCTCCTGTGTAGCAAGGCTTCTCGCGCTGGTCGAGAGCGGTCTTCGCGTGGTCGGCCGATGCGAGCGGCGAGTTCGGCTGACCCGGCCGGACCAGGACCGCCTCCATGGGCGTGACGCCGATCCAGTGCCGCTGGAAGATCGGCGTGTTGTCGTTCGCCGGATTCGCCGGGTCGTCGACGGAGTCGGCGTACCCCATCGCCTGCGGGACCCACCACTGCGCCTCGAAGCGGGACTCGAGGTCGTTCGCGCGGGTGGTCGCCCACTGCTGGACCGTGGCGTCGTGCTTGGACGCGGCGAGGTCCGCGAGGTCGCGCAGACCGCGGGCGAGGTAGACGGTGCTGTCGAGTTTCTCCACGCCCATCCCGGCACGCTCGACGTTCGCCAGGCCTTCCGGCCAGCCGTCGCCGTCCTTGTCGAGCTCGCGGTAGACGTACTGCAGGTTGCGGACGCTGAAGTCGTACATCTCGTCGCGGAACCTGTTGTCGCCGGTCCACCGCCACAGCAGCGCGACGGTACTCGGGAACTTCACCGTCTCGTCGGTGTTGCCCGCACTCTGGTTGGAACCGAAGTACACGTCACCGGTCGGTGTCACTTCGTGTGCGACCTTGCCGCTGCGGTTGTTCAGGATGTCGCTGACGTCGCGCAATGCACGCAGGTGCTGCTTCACGGTATCGAACTGACCGGCCGCGACGGCGGCGTACGCGGTGTACTCACCGTCGGTCGCGAACAGCCACGGATAGTCCGGGAATCCCGCGCCGAACCAGCGCGCGGTCGGGACCGTGCCGACCGGAGCCGGATAGTCCTTGCCCTCGTTGACATCGCGGATCTGCAGGTTGTGCGACTCCTGCACGGAGTCGGCCAGGTTCTGCTTGCTCCACTCGACGCTCTGCTGCAGTAGCCGGTCACCAGGAAGGTCCACCGCGGACTGGGCGTCGATCTGCTTCCGCTCGGAAGCCTTTGCCTTGAGCAACTTCTCCGGGTTGCTCAGCGCCTTGCCGTACTCGCGCTGCGCCGCCGACGCACCCTGGTCGGAGCCGGCCACCGCGAACCAGATCGTCTTCTGTTGGCCGGGTTTGAGGCTGACGTCGTACGTCAGTTGCCCGCCGGTGCCCTTGCCGACCAGCGAGTCGTCACACCGCGCGGGCGTCGTACCGTCGGCGGGGCAGATGACCGCCGGGTCCTGGGGGCCACGGTGGTTCGGGCCGAGTGCGTGGGCCGTCGGACGCAGGGACGATCCGACGAACGCGGCGTAGTCGTGAGCGGTCGCGTTGGGGTACGACGGTGTGCCCTGCTCCTGGAAGCGGAGTGCACCGTTGGCGTACGCGCCCGTGTCCGGGAGGTTCGCGTCCGCCGCACCGGGTGCGGTCCAGCCCCACGGGTAGGACTGCATCAGCTCGGAGTGCGCGTCCACGGCCAGCTTGACCGTCTTCGCCGTACTCGAGCTGAGCGTCAGGCCGACCAGCGTCGCGCGGACGCCGTCGGGGACGAAGTCGGTACGACGGACGTCGACGGAACCGGAGTAGTCGATCCGGCTGTACCCGTGGCCGCTGGTGTACTTCGCGGCGGCGACGTCCTTGCCGAGCCAGTTGCCGTCCAGGCCGAACCAGAGCCCGTCGAGCAGCTTGATCGGCTGGGTCCAGAACCCGCCCATCTCGCCGCGGATGTGCCAGCCGCTGGCCGGGTACAGCCCGCTCTCGTCGCCCATCGCGTAGGCGCGATCGCCGACGACGAGCGACCGGCGGTCGGCTAGGCGGGTTGTGGTGGACAGCTCGGACGATCCGCCGGTCTGAGCGGCGGCCGCCGTAGCGCCGGCAGCCGAGCCCGCGGTGGCCGGGCCGGCGGCTGCGCCGGTGGTGGTGGGGCCGGCGATCGCGGACGCTGTGCTTGCCAGCACGGTGGCGGTGGCCAGCAAGGCGATGCCGGCCGTCTTGCGCACCGGTTTGCGGCGCGGTGGGGCGGTGCTGTGTCCGATCAAGGATCGGACGTCGGGTCGGGGAGTCATGGCGGTTCCTCCTTCTCGCGGCGCTCGGGGTTTGCGCCGCATCAGCCAGGGGCTGAGCTGCCCCTGATCACCAGTTCGGGTTGCAGCAGGCGTTCGATCGGTGGCCCGGAATCGGCACCGGAATCAGCACCTGAATCAGCGTCGGTGCCGGCAGCGGTCAGGATCGTGATCAGCTCGGCGGCGATCCGGTTCATCGGTTGCCGCAGGCTGGTCAGGCCGGGGGACACGACATCGGCGAGAGGTGAGTCGTCGAAGCCGGTGATGCCGACGTCCCGGCCGGGGGTGAGGCCACGGCGGCTGAACTCGCGGAGCGCGCCCAGCGCGAGAATGTCGCTCAGGGCAACGATTCCGTCCGGCGGCCGCTCGGAGTCGAGCAGGTTCGCGGTGGCGCGGGCGCCCTCGTCGAGGCTGTCCTCACGACACCGGACCGACAGGCCCGCGGTCGGCAGGCCGAGCGCCTTACATGCGCTGCGCCAGCCGCCGAGACGGTCCTCGGCCAGGCCGGACGACTTCGGCCAGCCGATGAAGGCGATGCGCCGGCGGCCGGTCTCGTGCAGGTGCCGGACCGCTGTGGCGGTGCCGGCCGCGCCGTCGACATCGACCCACGGGCCGGGCTGGGTGGTCTCCTTCCAGACCCGGCCGAAGGACACGAACGGGATCTTCTGGTCCTTCAGCCAGCCGTGCCGCGGATCGTGGGTCTCGGTCTGCGAGAGCACGAACCCGTCCACCATGCGGCGCGCGTGCAGATCGTCGTACACCTCCATACCGTCGACGCCGGCCGGAGCGGTGAACAGCAGGATGTGGCGGCCGCTGCCCTCGGCCGCCGCGCACAGGGCGTGCAGGAACTGATCCATCACCAGATGGGTCTGGTTCGGCCAGTTGGGCACGCAGTACCCGATCAGTTCGACCGCGCTCGTGCGTAGGCTGCGGGCGTTACGATTCGGCCGGTAGTTGAGCAGTTCGATCGAGCGGCTGACCCGCTCGAGCGTGTCTGGGCGGAGCCGCTGCGGCGCATTGAGAGCGTTGGACACCGTCTGCACCGACACCTCGGCGTGGGCGGCGACCTGCTTCAAGGTGGCCACGGCAACCTCCCACGGGGGTTTGAACGTTAAAAACACCCGCAGTCTCTCCTGCGACCTTCGTCGTGTCAACGGCTCAGAGCGTCGGCGGTCCCTGCCTGACGATCGCCGCCGTCTCGTCCGGCGGGAGTGGCGGGATCCATCGCCCCCACCACGTCGCTCCCGCCGCGGCGAAGGCCGCCGGATCGCCCCCGCTCACCTTCACGTCGAACCAGGCGGCGGCGGTCCCGGCGGTTGCTCGACGCTCCGCAAGCAACTGCCGCGCGTCGTCCGGCGTGATCCGGTGCGGTGCGTCGGTCGTACCCTTGTATGCGCAGCTCCCGTCCCACCGAAGGATCCTGCGCCGGACCGCCGGGACGAGCATGTTCCCACCGATCCAGATCGGGATCCGCGGCTCCTGCACCGCCCGGGCCGTCAGTTGCACGTCGTCGAGCCGATAGTGCCGGCCCGCAAAGCTCACCGGACGCCCGGTCCACAACCGGTCGATCACGGTGAGCCCTTCGTCCAGCATCTCCGCCAGCTCCCTCGGCGCCCGCGCAGGCATGAACGGATCCCCAGGGTCACCGATCCCGACCCCCAGCACGAAGCGCCCGTTCGACAGGTGATCCAGCGCGACCGCCTCGGCCGCGACCTTCCACGGACTACGCCGGGGCAGCGGTGTCACCGTCGTACCGATCCTGATCCGCGAGGTCGCCACGGCCATCGCCGCCAAACAGATCCACGGGTCCCACGTCGGCTCGGAGGTGTCGCCTTGGTAGATCAGGTAATCCTCGAGGAACAACGCGTCCCAGCCGGACTCCTCGACAACCCGCGCGAGCTCGGCGAGCCCGCGCGGGTCACGCCCCGCCCCCACCGCCCCAACCGTCACCGAAAACCTCATGCCCCGGACCCTAGCCCGACAGGTCGACGCTCCTTTGTGGAAACAAATCGGCGGATGGCGATGATTTGTTTCCACAAAGGTGGTCAGGCGGTGTGGCCGCCGTCGATGGTGAGCGCGGTGCCGGTGATGTACGCCGTCTGCGGGCCGGCCAGGTACGTCACAGCGGCCGCGACCTCGGCCGCCGTACCGAACCGGGGGAGGGCCAGATTGGTCAGCTGGGCGGCGGCGAACGGGCCGTCGGCCGGGTTCATGTCGGTGTCGATCGGACCCGGGTGGACGACGTTGGAGGTGATGCCACGCTCTCCCAGTTCGCGGGCGAGGGCCTTGCTCAGGCCGGTCATCGCGGACTTGCTCATTGCGTACAGCGTCATGCCCGGTCCGGGGACCCGCTCGGTGACACAGCTGCCGAGGTGGATCATCCGGCCGCCGTCGGACAACCGCCGTACGGCGGCCTGCGCGGCGGCGTACGCGCCCCGGACGTTGATCGCGAGCACCCGGTCGACATCGGCCAGGGTGAGCTCGGTGATCGGGGCGATCGCGCCGACGCCGGCGTTGTTGACCAGGATGTCCAGCCCGCCGAGCCGATCCGCGGCCCGCTGTACGCCGTCCGCGACCGCCACCGCGTCCGCGGCGTCGACCTCGAGTGCGAACGCCCGCCGTCCGAGTGCCTCGATCTCCTTCACCACCTTGGCCGCTGCGTCGGCGGAACTCTTATAAGTGAAGGCGACGTCGGCCCCGCGTTCGGCCAGTGCGATCGCCGTCGCAGCGCCGATCCCGCGGCTGCCGCCCGTCACCAGGGCCTTCTTGCCAAGTAGTTCGTTCATGCCTCCAGTCCACCGACCTGCGCGGGTCGAAGCTGGCGGAAATCGGACCCCGGATCCTGGCGTCGCAATCCCGCGATACCTCGATGGCGCAAAACCGCTAGAGAACTGTCGGTGGCGGCAGGGATGCTGGAGCACATGTACGAATGCCGGGAGCGATGTGTCCGCGCCGTCCAGTCCAAGGATGCGCGCTTCGACGGGTGGTTCTTCACCGCGGTGCTGACGACGAAGATCTACTGCCGGCCGAGTTGCCCGGTGGTGCCGCCGAAGGTCGAGAACATGCGGTTCTACCCGAGCGCCGCGGCCGCGCAGCAGGCCGGATTCCGCGCCTGCAAGCGATGCCGGCCGGACGCGAGCCCCGGCTCACCGGAGTGGAACGACCGGGCCGACCTGGTCGCCCGCGCGATGCGGCTGATCGCGGACGGCGTGGTCGACCGTGACGGCGTACCAGGCCTGGCCGGACAGCTCGGCTACAGCGTCCGCCAGGTGCAGCGTCAACTGCACGCCGAGCTCGGCGCCGGGCCGCTCGCGCTCGCCCGCGCCCAGCGTGCGCAGACCGCTCGGCTCCTGATCGAGACCAGCGAGCTGCAGATGGCCGATGTCGCGTTCGCCGCGGGGTTCTCCAGCGTGCGGACCTTCAACGAGACCGTGCAGGAGGTCTTCGCGCTCGCGCCGACCGAGCTGCGCCGCCGGGCCCGACGAGGTACGACGTCCTCAGCGCCCGGGACGATCTCACTCCGGCTGCCGTTCCGCGCGCCGCTCACCCCGGACAACCTCTTCGGTCACCTGATCGCGACCGGCGTGCCAGGGGTGGAGGAGTGGCGCGGCGGTCACTACCGGCGCACGCTCCGGCTGCCGCACGGTCATGGTGTGGTCGCCTTGCGGCCGATGCCCGACCACATCGCCTGCCAGGTCTCGCTCACCGACCAGCGCGACCTGGCGATCGCGATCAGCCGCTGCCGCCGGATGCTCGACCTCGACGCCGACCCGATCGCCGTCGACGATCTGCTCAGCACGGATCCGTTGCTCGCGCCGCTGATCGCGAAGGCGCCGGGGCGCCGCGTCCCGCACACCGTCGACGGTGAGGAGTTCGCCGTACGCGCGGTGCTCGGTCAGCAGGTGTCGACAGCGGCGGCGCGGACGCACGCGCATCGGCTGGTGGTTCAGCATGGTGAGCCGATCGAGGACGCGGCCGGTGGACTGACGCATCTCTTCCCGACGATGCAGGCGCTGGCGGGGCTCGATCCGGAGACGCTGGCCTTTCCGAAGTCCCGTCGTACGACGCTCACCACGTTGATCGCCACGCTTGCCGCCGGCGAGATCGACCTGGGTGCGGGCGCGGACTGGGATCGCGCGCGGGAGCAGGTGGCCGCGCTGCCGGGGATCGGGCCGTGGACAGTGGAGTCGATCGCGATGCGGGCGCTCGGTGACCCGGATGCCTTCGTGGCCAGTGATTTGGGTGTCCGATACGCCGCCCGTGATCTAGGATTGCCGGAAGCCCCCAAACCGTTGACCGACCACGCGCGTGCGTGGCGGCCTTGGCGTGCGTACGCGGTGCAGTACCTCTGGGCCACCGGTGACCACGCCATCAACAAGATTCCGGAGTGAGCATGACCGAGCTGACCACCGACCGTCTTCTCCTGCGCCAGTGGCGTGACTCCGACCGCGAGCCGTTCGCGGTGATGAACGCGGACCCGGCCGTGATGGAGCATTTCCCGGCCTCGCAGACGCGCGAGCAGAGCGACTCCCTCATCGACCGGAACATTCCCGAGATCGACGGGCGAGGCTGGGGCCTGTGGGCGCTGGAGGTGCGCGAGACGGGCGAGTTCATCGGCTTCACCGGATTGTCGGTGCCGAGCTTCGAGGCCCACTTCATGCCGGCGGTCGAGATCGGCTGGCGCCTGATGAAGGGTGCCTGGGGCAACGGTTATGCGACCGAGGCGGCCCGGGCGGCGCTCGCGCACGGCTTCGGCCCGGCCGGGCTGGACGAGATCGTCTCCTTCACCACGACCACCAACCTGCCGTCGCAGCGGGTGATGCAGCGGATCGGGATGACGCACGACGAGGCCGGGGACTTCGACCACGTCCGCATTCCGGCCGGCCACCGGTTGCAGCGGCACGTGCTCTACCGGATCAACCGTTCGCGGTGGGAGGCAATGCGTTGACGTACGCGGTCATGGACAGCCCGCTCGGCCCACTCACGCTGGTCGCGACCGGCGCGGGTGAGCTGGCCGGGCTATACATGGCCGAGCACCGGCATCGCCCGCCGATGGAGACCTTCGGGGACCGCGACGACTCGGTCCTGCCCGCGGTCGCCGCGCAACTCACCGAGTATTTCGAGCACGGCCGGACGACGTTCGACGTACCGCTGCATCTCGCGGGGACGCCGTTCCAACAGCAAGTCTGGACGGCGCTCCAGGACATCCCGTACGGCGAGATCACGACGTACGGCGATCTCGCGCGGGAGCTCGGCCTCGTGCCGGGCGCCTCCCGCGCGGTCGGCCTGGCCAACGGCAAGAACCCGATCAGCATCATCGTCCCGTGCCATCGCGTCGTCGGCTCCACCGGCAGCCTGACCGGGTACGGCGGAGGCCTCGAGCGCAAGCAGGCACTGCTGGATCACGAGCGAGGCGACGTCCTCTTCTGAGGAAAGTGCTCACTCGATGAGCACTTATCCGGCGCATGCTCATCGTATGAGCATCACTGACGAGGAAGCGCTGGCGTGTGGATCCGCGGCCGAGTGGCGCGAGTGGCTGGCCGCGAACGGGCAGACGGAACGCTCGGTCTGGCTGATCGTCCGCCGTGACGAGGGCGGGGTGAATCTCGCGACTGCGGTCGAGCACGCGCTGTGCTTCGGCTGGATCGACAGCAAGACCGTGAAGCGCGACGACCGCAGCACCTACCAGTGCTTCACCCCACGCAACCCGCGCAGCACCTGGAGCAAAGTCAACCGCGACCGCGTCGACCGCCTGACCGCCGCCGGCCTGATGGAACCACCCGGCCAGGCACTGGTCGACCACGCCCGCCACACCGGCACCTGGGATCTCCTGGCCGACGCCCAGAACCTGATCGTCCCCGCCGACCTGGCCGCCGCACTAGTGGCGAATCCCCAGGCAAACAAGCACTTCCAGGCCTTTCCACCCTCCGCCCGCCGCACCATCCTCGAATGGATCACCCTGGCCAAACGCCCCCAAACCCGAGCCGCCCGCATCACCCGAACCGTCACCGAAGCAACTCACAACCACCGCGCCAACACCCCCCACTGACCCACCCACCGGCGCCCACACGCCCACCCGCGGGCGCCCGCACACGCCCGCCGGCGCCCACAGCGCTAGACCTGTCAGGCGGCCCTGCTGACTGCCCACCTACCCGCGCGCCAGTTACCGAGGGCTTGAACAGCAGCCAGGGTGCTGGCACAGGAGATAGCGGCTCTTGTGCTGGGTGTGTGGGTGACAGGGGTCGGGCGCTGCGGTGCGGTCGGTGGGTTCGGGGGCTGTGGGGTCACCTGGTGGGGAGTGCGGACATCGGGTGTGGTGTCCGTGGTCTCGATCAGGTGTCCGAGGTCCGGAGGGTTGCTGGATAGAGTCCCAGGGAGGACCTGGCGTACCGAGGAACGGGTAGTAGTCGGCCACGCCCCACCCGACCGGCGCGGGGTCGACTTTGGGCACGGGATGGTCGTTGTGTGGGCGGTTTCGTGGTTGAACCGTGCCCAAGGTAGCCAGCTCGGCCCGGGTACGCCCACGGAAACGACAGGGGAGCCGAAATAGCTTGTTCACGGCCCCGGTGGTGTGGGTCAGCCGACCCGGCCGAATGTGGTGCTCGGGGTCGACGAGAGATGGTGCGCCAAAGGGCCTGGGCGGGTAGTCGGTACGTGGGTCAGGGCGTGGGTCAGGGCATGGGGGTTAGGGCGTGTGGTCAGGACGCGGGGTCTGGTGCGCGGGGGTCAGGTGGGGGTGTTGGCTGGGTTGTCCAGGTGTTGGGGGCGGGGGATTGGGCGGGGGTCACGCGCTTGGTCTTGGACAGGCGGCGGGCGACTGGTTCGGTGTAGCGGGCGGCGACCGGGCCGAGGATGACGAGGATGAGGACGTAGGCGGTGGCGAGCGGGCCGAGTTTGGGTTCGACGCCGACGGCCAGGCCGGCGATGACGATGGAGAACTCGCCGCGGGCGACGAGGGTGCCGCCGGCTCGCCAGCGGCCGGCTGACTTGATGCCGGCGCGGCGGGCGGCGTACCAGCCGGTGGCGATCTTCGTGAGGGCCGTGAGTACGGCGAGGCCGAGAGCGATCGCGAGGACCGGCGGGATCCTGGCGGGGTCGGTGCTCAGCCCGAAGAACACGAAGAAGACCGCGGCGAACAGATCCCGCAGCGGGCTGAGCAGGTTGCGCGCGCCGTGGGCGACCTCGCCCGACAACGCGATCCCGACCAGGAACGCGCCGACCGCCGCCGACACCTGCAGGTGCTGCGCGATGCCCGCGACCAGCAGCGTCAGCCCGAGTACGACGAGCAGCAACATCTCCGGGTTGTCCGAGGAGACCGCCCGGCTGATCACCCGCCCGTAGCGCAGCGCGATGAACAGTACGACGCTGACCGTACCGAGCGAGATCAGCAGCGTCACGCTCCCGCCGGCCAGCCCTACTCCGGCGAGCATCGCGGTCAGGATCGGCAGATAGACGGCCATCGACAGATCCTCGAGGACCGAATCCCCAGCACCACCGGGGTTTCGCGGTTGCCGAGCCGGCCGAGATCGCCGACCACCTTCGCGATCACGCCGGACGACGAGATCCAGGTGACACCTCCGAGCGCGACCGCGGCGACCGGCCCCCAGCCGAGCAGCAACGCGACGGCCGCACCGGGCAAGGCGTTCAGCAGGAAGTCGACCGCACCCGACACGTACTGCGTCTTGAGTGTGCCGACCAGATCCGACGCCGTGTACTCCAGGCCGAGCAGCAACAGCAGCAGGATCACGCCGATCTCGGCGCCGGTGGCAACGAACTCCTCACTGGCTGCCAACGGCAACAAACCGCCGTGCCCGAACGCGAGCCCGGCCAGCAGATAGAGCGGGATCGGCGAGAACCCGAGCCGCCCGGCGATCCGGCCGAGGATGCCGAGGGCAAGGATGACCGCGCCCAGCTCGATCAGCAGGGCGGTGATGTTCTCGTGCACGTCACCCTCCCGCGATCAGATCGGCGACGGCGTCCACACCTTCACGCGTGCCCACGACGACCAGCGTGTCCCCGGTCGCGAACCGGAAGTCCGGGGTCGGCGACGGGGTCGCGCCGAGACGCCGCAGTACGGCGACGATCGACGCGCCGGTCCGGCTGCGGGCCTGGGTGTCACCGAGGGTGCGACCCGAGTACGGCGACTTGGCCGTGATCGGGATGTGTTCGGTGACCAGGTCGATCTCGATCTCGCCGCGGACCGGGTCGAGCGGCGCGGGGATCAGCAACTGCGCCAGCGCCGCGGCCTCACCGGGATCCAGCGGGACGGAGTCCTTGCAGGCGTCGTCGTCCTCGGGGTCGTGGAAGCCCAGGAACCGCCGGCCGTCGTTGTGCACGACCACCGACACGTGCTCGCCGCCCTCGGTGATGAGGTCGTACCGGGTGCCGATCCCGGGCAACGTCGTTCTGGTCGGGTGGGCCTGGTGGTCCATGATGCTCCGATCCGCGATAGCTGGCGTCTGCAACCATTGTCTCAAAGTCTGAGCCTGCGGTCCGGGAGCTGGCTGTGATCTGGCCCCCAGCCTGATGTGATCTGCCATGCACTCAGGTGCACTGCAACGAGTTGCATAGGTAGAGTCCCCGGTATGGCGTTGGAGCACGCGATCCTGGTGGCGCTGAGCGAGCGCGACGGGTCCGGTTACGAATTGGCCCGGCGGTTCGACCGGTCGATCGGCTACTTCTGGCCGGCCACGCACCAGCAGATCTACCGGGTGTTGCGCCGGATGGACGAGGCCGGCTGGGTGACGCACACCGAGATCGCCCAGGAGGGGCGTCCGGACAAGAAGGTCTACCGGGTGTCCGCGACGGGCCGGGACGAACTCTCGCGCTGGCTGGCCGAGCCGGAGGATCCCGCCGTACTGCGCGATGGGCTCGGGGTGAAGTTGCGTGGTGCGTCGCTCGGCGATACAGGCGTCGTACTGCAGGAGATCGAGCGGCACCGGGCCGAGCATGCGACGCGGCTCGAGGTGTATCGCGGGATCCAGCAGCGCGACTTCCCGAAGCCGGCCAAGCTGCACGACCGGGACCTGCACCAGTACCTCGTGCTCCGTGGCGGGATCCGGGCCGAGGAGTCGTTCGTGGACTGGTGCGACGAAGTGATCGAAGCTCTACGGAAGGACCACTGATGACTGTGCCTTTGGCCGGGCCTTCGGCGCCGGCGTGGTCATGGGGCCTCGGCTCCCGGCCTTCCCTCGTCGCTCCAGTCGCTTCGCTCCCTACGCTCCTCAGTCCAGGCCGGGAGGCCCCATGACCGCATATCCACACGTCACGGCGCCGTTGGATCTCGGTCATGTCGTGCTGCCCAATCGGGTGATCATGGGCTCGATGCACACCGGCCTCGAGGACAGGCTCAAGGATCTACCGAAGTTGGCGGCGTACTTCGCCGAGCGGGCTCGTGGTGGTGTGGGTCTGATGGTGACCGGCGGTTATGCCCCCAATCGCACCGGCTGGCTCACGCCGTTCGGGTCCAAGCTGACCAGTCGTCGCCAGGCCCGCAAGCATCGCCTGCTCACCGACGCCGTCCATGCCGAAGGCGGCCGGATCGCGCTTCAGATCCTGCATGCCGGCCGCTACGCCTACCATCCGTTCAGCGTGTCTGCGTCGGCTCTCAAGGCGCCGATCAACCCGTTCAAACCGCGGGCGCTCTCCGATCGCGGAGTCCGCAAGCAACTGAAGGCGTACGTCGATTGCGCGGCGCTGGCGCGTGAAGCCGGGTACGATGGCGTCGAGATCATGGGCTCCGAGGGGTACTTCATCAACCAGTTCCTGTCCGAGCGCACGAACAAGCGCACCGACCGTTGGGGCGGCAGCCCGGAGAATCGCCGCCGCCTCGCCGTGGAGATCGTCCGCCAGACGCGTGAACGCGTCGGCGACGACTTCCTGATCATCTATCGCCTCTCCATGGCCGACCTGGTCGAAGGCGGCCAGACCTGGGACGAGGTCGTTGCGCTGGGCAAGGAGATCGAAGCGGCCGGCGCGTCGATCATCAACACCGGCATCGGCTGGCACGAGGCCCGGGTGCCGACGATCGTGACCTCGGTGCCGCGGGCCGCGTTCACAAGCGTGACTGCCGCGTTCAAGCCGCACGTCGGCATCCCGGTGGTCACCTCGAACCGGATCAACCTGCCGCAGGTCGCCGAGGAGGTGCTGGCCCGCGGGGACGCCGACCTGGTCAGCATGGCCCGGCCGTTCCTGGCCGATCCGGACTGGGTGCTCAAGGCAACGACCGATCGGGCCGACGAGATCAACGTCTGCATCGCGTGTAATCAGGCCTGTCTGGATCATGTGTTCGCCAAGCAGAAGGCGAGCTGCATGGTCAACCCGCGGGCCGCTCGCGAGACGGAGCTGCAGTTGCTGCCGACCCGTCGTACGAAGAACATCGCGGTCGTCGGGGCCGGGCCGGCCGGGCTGGCCGCCGCGGTGACGGCGGCCGAGCGTGGGCATCGGGTCGAGCTGTTCGAGACGGATCAGGAGATCGGTGGGCAGTTCGGAATCGCTCGGCGGATCCCTGGGAAGGAAGAGTTTGCGGAGACGATCCGGTACTACCGGCGCCGGCTCGAGCTCACCGGTGTGAAGCTCCACCTAGGTCGGCGCGCGACGGCCGACGACCTCGCCGGCTTCGACGAGATCGTGCTCGCGACCGGCGTCGTACCGCGGGTGCCGGCGATCCCGGGCATCGATCACCCGAAGGTCCTGTCGTACGTCGAGGTCGTCCGGGAAGGCAAGCCCGTCGGGGCGACCGTTGCCGTGATCGGCGCGGGCGGGATCGGTGTCGATGTGAGCGAGTTCCTGACCACGGAGGCGTCGCCTGCGCTTGACCTGGCTGCGTGGAAGGCCGAGTGGGGTGTCGCCGATCCGACCGTCGCGCCTGGTGGGCTGACCACCCCGAGGCCGGAGCCGTCGCCGCGGAAGGTCTATCTGTTGCAGCGGAAGCCCGGGAAGATCGGCGCCGGCCTCGGCAAGACCACCGGCTGGGTGCACCGCGCCGCACTGAAGAGCAAGCAGGTCGAGCAACTCCGCGGCGTCAACTACGAACGCATCGACGACGAAGGCCTCCACCTCACCTTCGGCCTGCAGCACGAGAACCCCCGCGTCCTGGCCGTCGACACCATCGTCATCTGCGCCGGCCAAGAACCGGTCCGCGACCTCGCCGACGCCCTCGCCCCGGCCAACCGCCCCATCCACCTCATCGGCGGCGCCGACATAGCCGCCGAACTCGACGCCAAACGCGCCATAGACCAGGCCACCCGCCTAGCCCTCACCTTGTGATGGCGCCCTAGGGCATTCGACCGGAGTGCTCTAGTGCGCGCTCGCCTCGGGCGGGGAGTGCAGTGCACCGTTTACGGCGTACGCGCACTAGGTGAGGAGACAGGATGACGAAGCGAGTATTGATCTCCGGTGGGGGGATCGCGGGGCCGGCGGTGGCGTTCTGGTTGCGGCGGTTCGGGTTTGTGCCGACGGTCGTCGAGGTCGCGCCGGGGCCGCGGCCGGGTGGGCAGACCGTGGACCTGCGCGGGGTGTCCCGGGTGGTCGTCGAGCGGATGGGGCTGATGGCCGCGGTCGGGGAGCGGCAGATGCATGAGCGTGGGCTGGAGTACGTGCGGGCCAACGGGCGGCGCGCGGCCGCGATGCCGGCCGAGTTGTTCGACGGCGCGGGCCCGGTCGCCGACATCGAGATCCTCCGTGGGGATCTCGCCGAGATCCTGGCCGACGCGACCGGCGACATCGAGTACCTGTACGGCGACTCGATCGCCAAGCTGGACGAGGATGCGAGCGGTGTCGAGGTGACGTTCGCCGGCGGCATCCAGCGGCGGTTCGACCTGGTGGTCGGGGCCGACGGCGTGCACTCGCGGGTCCGCCGGCTCGCGTTCGGTCCGGAGGAGCGGTTCGTGCGGCACCTCGGCGGCTACATGTCGTACTTCACCATCGAGACCCCGGAACCGCTGAACGACTGGATGAAGATCTACACCGCACCCGGCGGTCGCTGGGTCGGACTGCGACCCGACCACGACCCGCGCTTCGCGAAGGCCCTGCTGGCTTTCCGATCGCCGGTGCTCAGCTACGACCGCCGCGACGCCGAGGCGCAGAAGGCCTTGGTGCGCCAGCGGTTCGAGGGCCTCGGCTGGCACACCGAGCGCATTCTGGCCGGGCTGCGCGACGCGGACGACTTCTACTTCGACAGCGTCAGCCGCGTCGTCGTACCCGAGTGGTCGCGCGGCCGGGTCGCGCTCGCCGGGGATGCCGGGTACTGCGGCTCGCCGCTGACCGGCCACGGTACGGCGCTGTCGCTCGTCGGCGCGTATGTTCTGGCGGGAGAGCTCGCCGCCGCGGACGGCGATCACCTGCAGGCATTCCCGGCGTACCAGGCCCGGATGCAGGCGTACGTCGACCAGCGCATGGAACTGCCGCCCGGTGGGATCAAGATGGCGATGCCGATGAGCTCAGTCGGCGTCCGGCTGCGCGACACCTCGACGCGGGTGATGACGTCCCGCCTGTTCGCGGGTCTCCTGGCCAAGATGGCGATCGCGAAGCCCGACGCGATCGACCTGCCCGACTACTCAGTCGAGCGGGGAGACCCAGTCCGGATTGCGGCCGAGCAGGCCGAGTAGCTGGTCGAATTCGGAGGCGTTGCCGGAGACCTTGACGCTGCGCTCGAAGGCGGCGCCCGGGCCGCGGGTGGCGTCGGTGTCAGGGATCCGGCGGGCCAGGGCGAGCGCCATCTCGACCATGTCCGGCGGCGCGTCGTACGTGACGTCGATGGCCCGGGCCAGGTCCCAGGCGTGCACGACGCAGTCGAGCGGGTGGAAGGTCAGCGCGACCCGGCGCGGGAACGAGCCGAACTCGCGGACCTCCATCAGCCGGTCGAGTGCGCCGCCGTCGGCGAACGCGTCGGCGACGCCCACGTTGG
This sequence comes from Kribbella sp. CWNU-51, assembly GCF_054073265.1. Lineage (NCBI taxonomy): Bacteria > Bacillati > Actinomycetota > Actinomycetes > Propionibacteriales > Kribbellaceae > Kribbella > Kribbella sp. CWNU-51. The sequence goes on along the minus strand of NZ_JBSXMZ010000052.1, from coordinate 26,233 downwards.
ACCGCCGGTACGCACCGGCCGGGTTGTCGCCGAGCCGGCCGCCGTTCCAGGTCTGCACGGGGGCCGAGCCGTTCAGGGCCGCGGCGGCGAAGCCTTCGTTCTCGCTGACGATATGACGGAGCAGGCCGCGAACGGTCCAGTCCGGGCAGGGAGTCGGAAACCAGAGCTGCTCGGGTCGCACCTGCATCACGACTTCCCCGAGGACTGCGCCGGCCCTACGATCCAGATCCCGGATGTCCATCCGTGCTCCTCCCGTCGCCGGCCGCCTCAGCGAGCATAGGCTGCTCGAAGGTGATTCGGCAGGAACCCGCGTGAGCACAAGGGACAACCCGCGCGGTGGGGCCGGGAGGGGCAGCTGGGGTCAGGCGGTTCCCGCGGCGGCTGCCTTGGCGGCCTTCTTGAAGGAGCGGACCTTGTTGAGGGACGCGGCGTCGGTGACGTCGGCGATCGAGCGGTGCGAACCGCGGTCGCCGTAGCTGCCGGCCGCCTCCCGCCAGCCCTTGGGCTCGACCCCGCGCTGCTTGCCGAGAAGCGCGAGGAAGATCTTGGCCTTCTGCTCGCCGAACCCGGGCAGCGCCTTCAGCCGCTTCAGCACCTCGGCCCCGTCGGGCTTGGGGCGGCCGGCGGTCCAGATGCCCGCGGTGTCGCCGTCGTACTTCGCGATGATGTGCTCGGCCAGCGCGTGCACCCGCCGGGCCATCGATCCGCCGTACCGGTGGATGGCCGGTGGAGTGACGCAGAGCTCGACGAACGTGTCGATGTCGGTGGCGGCGATCTTGTGCAGGTCGAAGCCGTCCATCCGGTTGGCGATCTTGAGCGGCCCCGAGAAGGCGTGCTCCATCGGGTACTGCTGGTCCAGGAGCATGCCGACCAGCAGGGCGAACGGGTCGTCGTTGAGCAACTTGTCGGCGTCCGGGTTGCCGGTCAGGTGGAGTTCGCGCAGCATGGCGCCCATCTTGACACGAAGCAGTGGCTCGGCGGGCTATTGCGCGTACGATGTATGCGTACTAGTTCGGGAGGGTTGATGGGTGCGGCGCCGTACCAGGTGATCGCTGCGGAGCTCCGGCGGCGGATCGAGGCGGGCGAGCTGAAGCTGGGGGACCGGGTGCCGTCGACGCGGGCGCTGGTGCGCGACTTCGGGGTCGCGATGGCGACCGCGACGAAGGCGTTGCAGGCGCTGCAGCAGGAGCGGCTGGTGCATGCGAGTCCGGGCGTCGGGACGGTCGTCGGTCCGCCGCCACGCTCGGCCACGCGATCCCGGCCGGCCGCCGCTCACCGCGCCGTACCGACGGACGGCGGCCTGGGTCTCCATCGCGACGAAGTGGTGCGGATGGGGATCGCGATCGCGGACGCCGAGGGGCTGGGCGCGCTGTCGATGCGCCGGATCGCGGCCGAGCTCGGGGTGTCGACGATGGCGCTGTACCGGTACGTCGGCGGCAAGGACGCGCTGGTTCTGCAGATGGTCGACACCGCCATGGGCGAGTTCCCGTTGACCGAGGCGCCGGACGGTTGGCGGGACGGGGTCGCCGCGGTGGCCCGGTCGCAGTGGGCGGCGTACCGGCGGCATCTGTGGCTGGCGAGCGCGGTCAGCCTCGGCCGCCCGCAACTGCTGCCGAACCTGCTGCCGCACACCGATGCCGTCCTGCGCGCGCTCCGTGGGGTCGACAAGAGCGACGCGCTGTACGCCGCGATCTCTGTGTTCGCGTTCGTTCGTGGGGTGGCGCTGGCGATGGAGACCGAGGCGTACGCCGAACAGGACACCGGGCTGACCGCTGACGAATGGGTCGACCGGCAGAGTGGGCAGATGGCCGCGCTGGTCGCCACGGGGAATCTGATCGGGTTCCGTGAGCTGCTCGCGGACGGCTTCGACTTCGACTACGACCTGGACCGGCTGTTCGAGTTCGGTCTCGGACTGGTGCTGGACGGGCTCGAAATGAGACTCGCGCCGCTACGCTGAGTACTGACGGTCTCGAGGAGGTGACTGTGGACCCTGTGTTCGTGCCTGACGTGCCAGTCGGCGTACGGCGGTTGTACGAACACCGGCCCGAGTTGTTCGTCCCGGCCTCGGCGCCGCGGCCGAAGCGGGAGACGTCGTGGTCGGTTGCTCCCGCGAACACGTTCGGCACCCTGCTGGTGTGGATCACGGTCTGTGTCGGCGGATGGATCCTGGCGCTGATCTTCCTGGCCGGGACGCTGCCGGCTGCGGTCGCCGCCTGGTCGGCGGTGGCGCTCGCCGGGATCGCGGTGGTCGCGACCGGCGGGATCCTGGTGAAGTCTGGGATGGAGGACCGCGGGCACAAGGCGGTCCGGTTGCAGCACGGGAAGTACCTGCTGCCGGAGGACTTCGACGCGCCCGCGGCGCGGCTGCTCGGCCGGGCCCAGCGCGCGGTGAAAACGGTGCTCGAGGCAACAGTTACCCAACGCGGGCTGCTCGACGAGATGAAGAACGAGCTGGTCCTGCCCGAGCAGCTCTGGGACATCGCGCAGGTGCTGCGGGAGCACACCGCGCTGCGGGCCCGGCAGCGCGACGTGGCTCGTGGGATGGCGACCGCCGAGCTGGAGACTGTCCTCGGGCCGCAGCGCCGGGCCCTCGCGCTGTCGGTGGACGCGATCAAACGCAAGGTGGATCTGCTCGACCATTACGCCGACCGGGTCCGCTCCGCCGACGCCGCTCTCCGCGCCGAGGCGGCGCTAGGTGACGGCGACCGCTACATCGAGCTCCTGGCCCGCACCGAGCCGGTCGGCGACACCTCGATCGTGCAAGGCTTCGCCGACGAAGCCACCGCCCTCAAGGAGACCCTCACCCGAACCATCAACGCCGCCCGCGACGCGGGCCGCACGCTCGCCCTCCCGGAATAGCAGCCGGGCCCTGAGGGGAGGGCAAGGTGGCGTGAGACGGGCTGGTGGTGATCAGCTGCCGGCGAGGAGTCGTGCTTCTTCCTCGGGTGTCAGCCCGATTCCGAGTTCGGGTTTGCCTCGAGCATCGTCCCAGGTGAGGACGTCGGCGACTGTTCGGCGGAGGGGAGTGACCGGCATGCCGGCGGCTCGTGCCTTGGCGGGGTTGCGGCGGCGTTCACCCCATTCGGCCTCGGGGTCGATGAGCGGGAACCGGGGCGGGACGGAGTCGAAGGGGACCTGGACGATGTCGACTGTGGTGCCGGAGAGGTCGGCGGCGGTGGTGATGAGTTCGGCGATCGTGCTGTCGGGGCCGATCGCGTTGTAGGCGCCCGAGCGCTCGTCCGTGATCAACTGGACGACGAGCCGGGCGACGTTGCGGCTGTCCACGAGTTGCAGCGGCGCCTCGGGCTTCGTCGGCAGCGCGACCCGACCGCCGCGGGCACCACGTCGTACCCAGTAGAGGGCCGTGCCCGACGAGTCACCGGGACCCGTGACCCGACCCGGACGGACGATCGTCGCGCGGTCGCCGTACCGCGCGAGTATGTCGTCCTCGCAGGCGACCTTGCAGGGGCCGTAGGTCTCGTTCGTGAGTACGTCGGCCGCCCGCATCGGCGGCCTCCGTGGCGCCGTCTCGTCGGTCCCGGCCGGCAGGTCGCGCACGTACACCGCGTGACTCGAGATGAACACGTACCGTCCGACCCGATCGCCGAGCACGTCCATCGTCTCGTCGACCTGCTTCGTTTGGAAGCCACTCAGATCGACGACCGCGTCCCACTCGCCGGTCCGCAGCGCCTCGTAGTCGCCCGTCTCCCGGTCGCCGACCAACTGCGTGACCTCCGGTGGCAGCGCCGTACCACTCTTTCCGCGGCTGAAGGACGCGACCTCCGCGCCTTGTGATAGCGCGTCCTCGACAACCGCGCGACCGACAAACCCGTTCCCACCCAGCATCAGAATCCGCACAACCGACCAACCTAGTCCCGGCTCCCCGCCCACCGCGACCGGATTAGGCTGCCGTCATGAGCGAGCGGAGCGAGGGCATCATCAAGCACAGTCGATTTCGTGTCTCATCGGCGCCCGGAGCGAAGCGAGGACGTCGATGAGCAACACTGTGGTGGTTGCTGGTGGCACCGGTGCGCTCGGGGTCGCGGTGACCGCGGAGTTCCTCCGGGCCGGGTGGCGCGTCGTGGTCCCTGGGCGGACCGAGGAGTCCCTGGCCCGGCTCGGCACCGACCCGGCCCTCAACCCGGTGATCGCCGACCCCTTCGACCCGGCCGGTACGGCGGACGTCGTCGCGCTGGCCGCCTCCGACGAGACCGCCCCACTGACCGCACTGGTCAACCTGATCGGCGGCTTCGCCTCCGGCGCACGGGTGCACGAGACCCCGATCGAGGACTTCGAGGAACAACTCCGGCTCAACCTGCGCCCGACGTACCTGATCACTCAGGGCGTGCTGCCGCATCTGCTCGCCGCGGGTGCTGGAGCGATCGTTTGTACGTCGAGTGGCGCGGCGCAGCGGCCCTTCTCCGGGGCGGCCGGATACATCACCGCGAAGGCCGGCGTGATCGCGTTCGCGGACGCACTGCACGCGGAGTACGCACGCGATGGCATCCGGGTGAACACGATCATCCCCGGCACCATCGACACCCCCGCCAACCGGGCCGAGAGGCCGAAGGCCGACACCTCCCAGTGGACCCCGCCGGCGCGCATCGCCACTGTCGTCCGGACCCTCGTCGAGGTCGACGGTTTCGCGGGTGCCCATCTGTCCGTATGACAACCGATTGACCCTGTAATACGTCTGAGGAGGTACAGGTGCGGGTACTTGACGCACACTGGATCTGGGGACGGCGACAGGGGAGCCATGGGGAGAAGTGCGCGCGCGGCAGCCAACCGGCCACGGTCGGTGCCGAAGCTGCTGAGTCTGACGCTACTGGGCGCGCTGTTGCCTGGGCTCGGACTGATCGCCGGCGGTCGCCGTCGGATCGGCGCGTTCGTCCTCACCCTCGCCCTCGGGCTGGTCGGCCTGGGCGTGTACGTCGGTCTGACCCGGCGGGACCAGGTCCTCGCGGCGGCCGTCGTACCGAGCCGGCTGCTGATGACCTCGGTCGTGATCGGGGTGCTGGCGTTCCTCTGGATCGTGGTGATCGTCGCCTCGCACCGGTCGTTGCGTCCGGCAACGGGTGGCCGCGGTGGGCGGGCGATCGGCGCGATGTTCGTCGGCATGCTGTGCTTCGCGATCGCGGCCCCGGCGGCGCTCGGCGTACAGAGCGTGCTCGCGCAGCGCACCCTCGTGCAGGACGTGTTCCAGGCACAGGCGGAGAGCAAGAGCGCGACCCGGCCGACGGTGGTCAACGTCAAGGATCCCTGGGAGGACCGGCCGCGGCTCAACCTGCTGCTGATCGGCGGTGACGACGCACCGAGCCGGGTCGGCGTCCGGACCGACACGGTGATCGTGGCGAGCATCGACACCAGGACCGGCAACACGGCGCTGATCTCGTTGCCGCGCAACCTCACCTTCATGCCGTTCCCGAGCGACTCGCCGCTGCACAGGATCTACCCGGAGGGCTTCGGCAAGGAGGGGCTCAGCCTCGACGGCCGGCTGGAGTGGATGCTGACCGCGATGTACCAGAACATCCCGGACGCGCACCCCGGCATCCTCGGACCGTCCGACAACGAGGGCGCCGACGTACTGAAGCAATCGGTCGGCGAGGCGACCGGGCTGAAGCTCGACTACTACCTGCAGGTCAACCTGCAGGGCTTCCCGGAGCTGGTGGACGCGATCGGCGGGATCACCGTCAACGTCAACGAGCGGGTCGCGATGGGCGGGATCAGCAGCTCACACATCCCGCCGGCCGAGTGGATCGAGCGTGGGCCGAGGCAGCATCTGGACGGCCGGCACGCCCTGTGGTTCGCCCGCGGCCGGTACGGCGCCGACGACGACCAGCGGCAGGTCCGCCAGCGGTGCGCGATCAAAGGCATCGTCGACGCGGCGGACCCGCAGACGCTGGTGACGAAGTACCGGGCGATCGCCAAGGCCGGTCAGCACCTGCTGCGCACCGACATCCCGCAGGAGCTCTTGCCCGCACTGGTCGAGCTCGCACTCAAGGTGAAGTCGGGGACCGTCTCCAACGTCACCCTCGACGCGTCGAAGCTGCGGCTGAAGTACCTGCACCCCGACTACGGCGCCCTGCGCGACACCGTCGAGAAGGCGCTCGAAGCCGACCCGGCGCCGGCCGTTACGCCGACCACCCCGCCGACGCCCTCGAAGTCTGCCCGCAGGCCCGTCGCTCCGCCGCCGACGCCGGCCGGCCCGACGCAGAACCTCGTCGACGCCTGCGCCTATCAGCCCAACGGCGACCAGCCCAATTAGGGGCGTAGGTTCGGCGTCATGCGTTTCGACCGCTACACCGTGATCCTGTTGGCGCTGCGCCCGGACGCGCCCACGATGACGGACGAGGAGGCGGACGAACTGCAGGACCGGCACCTGGCGCATGGCGCCGACATGCAGGAGCGCGGGCTGGTCCTGGCTCGCGGACCACTCGTGGACCAGGACAACGAACGCTACCGGGGCTTCTCGATCTGGTCGGTGGACGCCGCGACAGCTCGCAAGCATGCCGAAGCCGATCCGGCGGTCCGGGCCGGCCGCTTGGCGGTCGAGGTCATGACCTGGATGATGCCCGCCGGCAACCTCCAGTTCTCCCGCGTCCGGCCACCCCGCTCGATCGCCGACGCAACGACCGACTGATTGCCGCGGATCGGGTGTCGATCTGGTGGTGGGTCGCTCGACGTGAGAGTAAGTGGTCGACCGACAGGACGAGGAGCGGGTGCGATGCGCTACATGATCATCAACAAGGCGGACGCTGACAGCGAGGCGGGAAGGTTCCCGGCGCCGGAGGTGGCCGAGGGGGTCGGGAAGGTCGTCGAGGACCTGTCGAAGGCCGGCGTACTGCTGTTCGCGGAGGGCGTGCACCGCAGTTCGCTCGGCGCCCGGGTGAAGGTCGAGGACGGCAAGCGCACCGTCACCGACGGCCCGTTCGCCGAGACCAAGGAACTGATCGGCGGCGTCATCGTCGTCGAGGTCCGCAACCGCGACGAGGCCGTCGAGTGGGCCGCCCGCCTGGCCGAAGCCCTCGGCAACGAGGTCGAGGTCCGCCGCGTCGTCGAAGAAGCCGACTTCGACCCCAACTCGGACCTCTACTCCTGAGCCTGCCCCCACAGCCGGAGGCTTGCCCCCCGAGATTCCAAGTGGGCAACCCTCCAGCTGGTGGGGCACCCCCCGAGTTGGAGGGTTGCCCCCTGGGATTTCGGGCGGCCAACCCTCCGGCTGGTGGGGTAGCCCCTGAGCTGGGGGGTTGCCCCATGGGATTGCGGGTGGGCAACCCTCCGGCTGGTGGGGCAGCCCCTGAGTGGGGGGCGTGCTGTGGGAGAGGGGTGGGTTGATGTTGGACGTGGGGTGTTGTTCTATCGGCGGGTGACAGTTATCGAGGCGGCGGGGGCGGTCGACGCGGTCTGGCGGATCGAGTCGGCCCGGATCATCGCGGGCGTGACCCGGATCGTGCGGGACGTCGGGCTGGCCGAGGAGCTGGCGCAGGACGCGCTGGTGGCGGCGCTCGAGCAGTGGCCGGAGTCCGGCGTACCGAACAATCCCGGCGCCTGGCTGATGGCGATCGCCAAGCGGCGCGCGATCGACCTGATCCGGCGCAAGGAGACCTACCAGCGCAAGCTCGCCGAGATGGGTCACGAGCTGGAGATCGACGGCGACAGTGTCGAGGACGACGTCGAAGCGATTCTCGAGGACCACATCGAGGACGACCTGCTCCGGCTCGTGTTCACGGCCTGCCACCCGGTGCTCACGATGGATGCGCGGGTCACGCTGACGCTGCGGTTGCTCGGCGGCCTGAAAACCGACGAGATCGCTCGCGCGTTCCTAGCCCCTGAGCCGACGATCGCCCAGCGGATCGTCCGGGCCAAGCGCAACCTCGCCAAGGCCAACGTGCAGTTCGAGGTGCCGGCCGGCGACGAGCTGCTCGAGCGGCTGTCGGCGGTGCTCGAGGTCGTCTACCTGATTTACAACGAGGGCTACTCCGCGACCGCGGGCGACGACTGGATGCGCCCGGCGCTGTGCAACGAGGCGATGCGCCTCGGCCGGCTGCTGGCCGAGCTGATGCCGGACGAGCCCGAGGTCCACGGTCTGCTCGCGTTGATGGAGCTGCAAGCGTCGCGTGCCAACGCGCGGATCGGCCCCGAGGGTGAGCCGGTCCTCCTGCTCGACCAGGACCGCCGCCACTGGGATCGACTGCTGATCCGCCGCGGCCTCGCAGGTCTCGACCACGCCTGGGCCCTGGAGAAGCCGCCCGGCCCGTACCTCCTCCAGGCCGCGATCGCCGCCTGCCACGCCCGCGCCGCCGACCCCGACGACACGGACTGGGCCCGCATCGCCGGCCTGTACGCGATCCTCGCCCAAGTCACGCCGTCGCCGGTCGTCGAGCTCAACCAGGCGGTCGCGATCTCCATGGCGTTCGGCCCGCAACGCGGCCTGGAAGCCGTCGACGCGCTCGCCGACGACCCGTCCCTGAAGGACTACCACCTGCTCCCGAGCGTCCGCGGCGACCTGCTGTTCAAACTCGGCCGCCTCGCCGAGGCCCGCGAGGAATTCGAGAAGGCTGCCGCCCTCACCCGCAACGAACGCGAACGCACCCTCCTGCTCGAACGTGCCGCCGCCTGCTAGCTACTCCGCATCGTGCAGCAGTACGGCGACCTGCGTGCGATTCGTGACGTCGAGCTTGGCCATCAGACGGGTGAGGTGTGCCTTGACCGTGGCCGTGCTGAGGTAGAGCTCGCCGGCGATCTCGCGATTCGTGCGACCTCGGGCGATCGCGGTCGCGATGGCGCGGTCGCGATCGGTCAGTGTGGCGAGCAGTTCGCGTGACTGCCGGCGTACGACGTCTCGATCGGGCATGGTGACGTGCTCGATCAGCCCGGCCAGCACGCTCGGGGACAGCACCGGCTCGCCCGCGGCCGCGCGGCGGATGGCGTCGACGATGTCGGCCGGCGGCGTGTGCTTCAGCACGAATCCCGCCCGCGCCCGCCCGCAACGCCCGCAGCACCTGATCGTCGGCGTCGTACGTCGTCAGCACGATGACGCCAGGTTGATCCGGCCGGTCGCGCAGGGCCGCGGTCGTGGTGATCCCGTCCGTGCCCGGCATCTTGAGATCCATCAGCACCACATCCGGCCAGGTCGAGGCGACCAGATCGGGTACGGCGGCGCCGTCCTCCGCCTCACCGGCGACCACGAGGTCGGGTACGCCGCCGAGCATCGTCCGCAGGCCCATCCGGACCAGTGCGTCATCGTCCACCAGGAGCACCCGGATCGGACGATCAGCAGGCGCGGTCATGACGCCAAGGGTAGCCAGGCAGTCAGCCGGAAGACGCCGTCCGACGTCCCGTAGCCGAGCCGGCCGCCGAGCAGATCGACGCGTTCCCGCAGTCCCAGCAACCCGAGACCGGCGCCGGGCACCGCCGATTCGCCGGGCCGGACCAGTTTGTTGCTGACGACAACCATGAGTCCGTCGGCACAGCTGAACTCGATCCGCACGGGCGCTCCGGGTGCGTGCTTGCGAGCGTTCGTCAACCCTTCCTGCACCACCCGGTACGCCGTTCGCCCGGCCGCCTCCGGAATAGTTGCGTCCGGCAACTTGGTGGCCTCGACCGGCTGACCGGACCGGACCGCGTCGTCGATCAGCTCGGCGATCCGTTGCAGGCCGGGCGTCCGGAGATCCGGGTCCGGCGGCAGGGTGTCGTCCCGCAGGACGCCGATCACCTTCTGCAGGTCGGTCAGGATGCCGTGCGACGAGCCGCGGATCACCTCGGCGGTGGCCGCGACGTCCGCCGGCGGGGCGTCCGGGCGGAACGCCAGCGCGCCGGCATGCATGCTGAGCAGCGAGATCCGATGTGCCAGCACATCGTGCATATCCCGCGCGATCCGCAGCCGCTCGGACCTGCGGGCGTGCTCGATCCGGGCCTTCTCCTCGGCCTGCGCCCGCAGCGCCCGTTCCTCGGCCTCCTGGGCCAGCCGCAACCGCAGCCGCAGGAACAGCCCCAGCTCGATCGCGCCGATCAGCACGAGGACCCCGAAGATCGGCCAGTACGTGTCGAACCCGTTCCGGACCACCAGGTTGACCGTCACCGCGGCCAGGGCGAACCCGGCGACCGCGAGTGCCTGCTGGTAGCGCCGCCGGACGATGATCGCCGCGATCGCCGCGGCGGGGCCCGCGGTAGTGGTCACAGCCGTCGCGACCAGCAGCACCGCGACGACCGGAATCGGCCGGCGGCGCCGGAACAGGAGCAGCGGCGGCCCGGCGACCGCGGCCACGAGGTCCAGCACCAGCCAGGCCCGGGCGGGCTGTGGGTCCGCAGCGAACTCACCGGTCAGCGTCGCCGCGGCGACGAGGTAGGCCAGCAGCATCAGGCAGACGTCGCCGAGGCGTTGCCGGCGTGGCCAGGGCTGCTCCTCGTGATCGTCCACGTCCTCGAGAAAGGAGCCGTTCGGTCCGTGCGGTGTGGATTGTCGACCATCGGCTGGCAGGTCTGGCCAGGTGGCTACTGCCGGTCAGCCGGGTCTGATGGACAGGCTGAAGACCATGTTGAGAAGACTTCGATTCCTCCCGGCCGCGGTCGGTTTGCTGCTGGCCGTCGTACCGCTGCAGGCGAGCCAGGCCGGCACGCACCAGGACGTCGTACGCGTCCGCGACGGCGTGCTGCGCGGGGTGACCGGCCCGTCGACCATCACCTTTCAGGGCATTCCGTACGCCGCTCCGCCCGTCGGCGAACTGCGGTGGACGGCACCACGCCCGCCCGCGCACTGGGACGGCGTTCGGGACGCGTCCAAGCCGACTCCGTTCTGCGCCCAACCGGGTAATGATGGCAAGTCGTTGATGCCCGGGACCTCCGAGGACTGTCTCTATCTCCACGTCACGATGCCGAAGACCAAGTCCTCGACGCCTCGGCCGGTGATGGTCTGGTCGCATGGTGGCGGGTTCAACTCCGGCTCGGGGAGTCAACATGTGTCCAGCAAGCTGGTGACCGAGGGCGACGTGATCATGGTGACCGTCGACTTCCGGATCGGTGTCTTCGGCAACTTCGGGCTCCGCGGACTGCCGGGCTCCGGCACGTTCGGGCTGCAGGATCAGCAGGCGGCGCTGCGGTGGGTGCGGGACAACATCGGTGCCTTCGGCGGCGATCCGCACAACGTGACGCTGTTCGGCGAATCGGGTGGCGGTGTCGGGACCTGTGGGTTGCTCACCTCACCAGGCACTCGTGGGCTGGTCGACCGCGCGATCATGCAGAGCGGGTCCTGCCTGTTGAGCTGGCCCCGCAACGGTCTCATGATGGGCGTTCCGGCCGGCTCGTTCTGGCATCCGGTGGCTGCCGTGCAGCAGACCGGCAAGGCTGCGGCCGATCACCTGAGCTGCACCGGCTCGCGTACGACGGTCCTGCACTGCCTGCGGGACCTGGACACGGAGAAGGTGTTCGCCGAGTCCGGCGCCTTCGGATCTGTTGCCTATGGCACCCAGACGTTGCCGGTCGAACCGGGGAAGGCGATCCGGGCCGGGCTGTTCCCGAAGATCCCGGTGCTGTCCGGTCACACCAAGGACGAGGCGCGCGCGATCGCGGCCCTCGCGGAACTGCTCCAGGCTCCGGTGACCGCGGCCAACTACCGGTCGTTGCTGGTCGAGGCGTTCGGTGACCGCGCCGCCGAGGTCGAGGCGGCGTACCCGGCGTCGGCGTACTCGGCGCCTGGACAATCGGCCGACCTGTCGGCGGCGCTGGCGTGGTCGGCGATGGACACCGACCGGGTGTTCGCCTGCACGCAACAGGCTTCGACGAAGGCGTTCGCCCGAAAAGCGCCGGCCACTTATGCCTACGAGTTCGCGGACCCGGCCGCCCCGGGTTACGTCCTGTTCCCACCCGGCTTCCCGACCGGGTCGTCCCACGCCTCGGAGTTGAACTACCTGTTCGACGCCGCGGGAGGTGCGCCGTACCAGTTGACCGAGACTCAAGAGAAGCTCGCGACCCAGCTCCGCCGCTACTGGACGAACTTCGCCCGCTCCGGCAACCCCAACGGCGACGGCACGCCGACCTGGCCGCACTGGCCGAGCGTCCAGCTTCTCGCTCCCGGATCAACCCACCCGATCGACGACACTCACGCCCACCGCTGCAGCCTGTGGAACACCATGTAGTGATCTGGGTCACAGGGGTGTCGATTCCGGGTGGCGTCGTTCGACGCCGTGGGTGAGGCCAGCTGAGTGGCCCGCTGAACCTGGAGGAACATCATGGAGAAGGTCACCTCGGCGGACGGCACCGCCATCGCGTACGACCGGCTCGGCGAGGGACCCGCGGTGGTCCTCGTCTGCGGCGGCTCGGTGGACCGGATGTCGAACGCCCCGCTGGCAGCGCTGCTGGCACAGAACCACACCGTCTACAACTACGACCGCCGTGGCCGCGGCGACTCCGGCGATGCGCCGGAGTACGCGATCGAGCGCGAGTTCGAGGACCTGGACGCGATCTTCGCGGCTGTCGGCGGACCGGCCTGCCTGTACGGGACCTCGTCCGGTGCGGCGCTCGCCTTGCTCGCCACCGCGGCCGGCCGCCCGGTGACCAAGCTCGCGCTCTGGGAGCCGCCGTACATCCTCGAGGGCACCCGGAAGCGGCCGCCGGCCGACACCGCGTCGATCTACCGCGCGTTCGTCGCCGAGGGTCGTCGCGACAAGGCGGCCGAGTACTTCATGGCCGAGGTGGTCGGGCTGCCGGCCGACTTCGTCGCGATGGCGAAGGAGTCGCCGTGGTGGCCCGCTCAGGAGGCGATCGCGCACACGCTCGCGTACGACGCGACCGTGATGGGCGACTACTCGATCCCGGCCGCGGCGGCAACGGTGACGGTACCGACCCGGGTCTTCACCGGTGGCGCGTCGGAGGAGTGGATGAAGCTCGGCAACCAGGCTGTCCAGGACGTGATCCCGGGCGCCACCGGCCGCGTGGTCCCCGATCAGCAGCACAATGTGGACCCAGCCGCGCTGGCTCCGTTCCTGAAGGAGTTCTTCGCATGACCAGCACAGTATTTTCCAAGGACGGTACGACGATTGCCTATGACCGGCGTGGTGACGGGCCGGCCCTGGTGCTGGTCGACGGTGCGCTGTGCGGGCGAGCCCAGGGGCCGATGCCCGAGCTCGCCGAGGAGCTGGCAAGTCACTTCACGGTCTACAACTACGACCGGCGCGGCCGGGGTGAGTCCGGCGACGCGGACAGCTATGCAGTGGATCGCGAGATCGAGGACCTGGCCGCGGTGATCGAGGCCGCGGGTGGTTCGGCGTACGTGTACGGCTCGTCGTCCGGGGCGGCGCTGGCGCTGCGGGCCGCGGCGGCGGGGGTGGCGATCGAGAAGCTTGTCGCGTTCGAGCCGCCGTTCGTCGTCGACGACAGCCGCAAGCCGGTGCCGGCGACCTGGGTCGAGGACCTCGAGTCCCGCGGTCCGGCGGACGCGGTGAAGTACTTCATGACGAAGGTGATCGGCCTGCCCGGGCCGTTCGTCGCGATGATGAGGCTGATGCCGGCCTGGAAGCACCTGAAGGCGATGGCCCCGACCCTTCCGTACGACGCCCGCGTCGTCGGCGCCAATGTGGCCGGCCGGCCACTGGACGCGGCGCAGTGGGCCGGAATCGAGAGCCCGGTGCTGACGGTCTACGGCGGCAAGAGCCCGGCCTGGATGAAGGCGTCGGTGCGTGCGGTGGCTGACGCCGTACCGGGGGCGGACTGCCACGAGGTGCCGGGTCAGACGCACCTGATCAAGACGGCCGCGATCGCCCCGGTGCTGACCGGGTTCTTCACCCGCTGACGCCCGCCGGGGTCCGGCGAACCGATGGCTCGCCGGACCCCGGAAAGGCGCTGCTCAGGCGCCGGTGACCAGCGCGCCGGCGCCGGCGCGCGCGGCGTCGAAGCGGGCCTGCGCGTCGGCCCAGTTCACCACGTTCCACCAGGCCTTCACGTAGTCCGGCTTCACGTTCTTGTACTGCAGGTAGAAGGCGTGCTCCCACATGTCCAGCATCACGATCGGGATCTGCCCGGCCGGCAGGTTGCCCTGCTGGTCGTACAGCTGGTGGATCAGCAGGTTGCCGCCCAGCGCGTCCCAGCCGAGGATCGCCCAGCCGGAGCCCTGGATCGTGGTGGCGCTGGCGGTGAAGTTGGCCTGGAAGGCGTCGAACGAGCCGAAGGACTCGTCGAGCGCCGCGCCCAGCTCGCCGTCCGGCTTGTCGCCACCGTCCGGAGACAGGTTCTTCCAGAAGATCGAGTGGTTGACGTGCCCGCCGAGGTTGAAGGCCAGCGTCTTCTCCAGCCCGACGATCGAGCCGAAGTCACCCTTCTCGCGGGCCTCGGCCAGCTTGTCCAGGGTGTCGTTCAGACCCTTCACGTAGGTGGCGTGGTGCTTGTCGTGATGCAGCTCCATGATCTCGCCGGCGATGCTCGGCGCCAGTGCGCCGTAGTCGTAGGGGAGGTCGGGAAGCGTGTACGTGGTCAACTCTGCTCCTTCGTCGGGGCCCGCGGGGGCCGATATCTGCGATGTCCTGTCTCAGCGGCACCAGCTTGAAACTTCAACCACGGTTGAGGTCAAGGTGCCACGCTGTGGGACGGGCCAGGCAGCACCTCCGACCGGTGCCCGGTGCGACCGCCGTTCACACGGCGCACGCACCGAACACCCCCAGCTTCACATACTGCTCCGCAGGATCCACGGCGGCGTCTCACCTGACCGCGAGCACCAGCTTCCCCCGGGTCCGGCCGTCCTCCAGCTGCCGGTGCGCCGCGGCCGCATCCGCCAGTGGGAACACCTCCTCGACCTCGGCCCGGACCGCTCCGCACTCGATCAGCGCCGCGATCTCGGCGAGTGCGTGACCGTCGGGTTCGACCAGGTACGACGCCACTCGGACACCGGACTCCGCAGCGCGGGCGAGCCGCTCCGGCGAGGTCCCGGACGGTACGGCGACCACCAGGCCACCCGGCCTGGTCACCGCCACGGACTGGGCCAGCGTGGTCTCGCTGCCGACCAGGTCGATCGCGACGTCGATGTCCCCGGTCGCCCCGGCCACGTCCGCCGAGTGGTAGTCGATCACCTCGTCCGCGCCGAGGCCCCGCAGCCACTCGTGCTTACCGGCGCTCGCCGTACCGACGACGTACGCGCCGAGCTCTTTGGCGAACTGCACGGCCAGGTGCCCGACTCCACCCGCGGCCGCGTGGATCAGCACCCGCTGACCCTTCTCTACGCCGGCCAGCGCGGTCAGGATCTGGTACGCCGTGAGTCCGGCCAGCGGGACCGCGGCTGCGTCGGTGTGGCTGAGGTTGGCCGGCTTAAGGGCGAAGTGCCGCGACGGCGCGGTCACGTACTCCGCGTACGCCGAAGCCGCCCGGGGGAACCACGGCATCCCGTAGACCTCGTCGCCGACCGCGAGGGTGTGGACGCCGTGACCGATCTCCTCGACGACACCCGACACGTCCCAGCCGAGGATGAACGGCGGGTCTCCGAGCAGGCCGGCGACGCCCTGACCCGCACGGGTCTTGGCATCGACCGGGTTCACGCCGGCCGCGTGGACGCGGACCAGCACCTCGGTGGGGAGCGGCGTGGGGCGGTCGGTCTCGACGAGGTGCAGGACCTCAGGGCCGCCGAAAGTGTCTTGACTGATGGCTCTCATGGACCGCAAGCTATCTGTGGGACGGTAGTATCCCGCAAGGACCACTACTATCTAAAGGGAAGTACGAGGGTATGTCGACCACCTGTGCGACCGGGATCCACGACAAGCACGACGTGTACGCCGCGCAGTGTCCGTGCCGGGAGATCCTCGATCTGCTCGCGAACAAGTGGGCCGCCCTCGCGATCGGTGCGCTGGAGGACGGCCCACTGCGGTTCGGTGAGCTGCAGCGACGGCTGCAGGGCATCAGCCCGAAGGTGCTGACCCAGACCCTGCGCCGCCTCGAGGAGAACGGCTTCCTGCATCGGGAGATCTACCCCGCCGTGCCGCTGCACGTGGAGTACTCACTCACCGACCTCGGCCACAGCGTGTCCAAGCCCCTCGCCGCCTTACGCACGTGGGTCGAGACTCACCTCGACCAGCTCACCGCGTAGCGCCTTCGCGAACTCGTCCGGTACGCCGACGAAGCCGGTGTGGTCACCGGGGAACCGCGTCGTCGTGATGCCGAGGCGTTCAGCCAGAGCGGTCGAGGTTCGGTCACACAGCTGACCGGTCGATTCCTCACCGATCCCGATCACGATCCGTACGCCGCTGTCCCGCAGCCGATCCACGTCCGGCAGCCACGTGATCGACTCTCGCATCTCGTGGGCGAACCAGAACCGCTCGTCGGCCACCTGCTGCGGATCCCGTTCGCCGCCGAACATCCCCTCGATCATGCCGTCCGGCACCTGGATGTTCGCGATCGCGAAGAACTGCTTCCACGCGCCGATCACATCCCCGGCCAGGTAGTCGGCCATCATCTGCTCGGACCTGGCGAGCAGCTCGTCAGCGTCCTCGACGAGCCGGTCGAGCGGCGGCTCATGCGCGATCACCGTGCTCACGACGTCGGGGTGAGCCTGGGCCAACGCCAGCACGGTGACCGCGCCACCACTCGAACCGAGCACCGTCGCGGGGCCCGCATCGACGTGCCGGATCAACCGGGCCAGGTCGTCGGCGCGCTGTTCGGGTGTCGACGTACCGCCGGCGTGAAGCCGACTGCGCTTCACGCCGCGCGGATCCGTCGTCAGGACCGTGTAGTCGTCGGCCAGCAGGTCGGCCAGGGGCGCGAACGCGTCCGCATCCATCGGTGCGCCGACCAGGACCACCAACGGTCCGGTCCCACGCACCTCGTAGTACAACTCCGCCTCGGGAACCACCAGTGTGTTGTTCATGTCGTCTCCACGAACGGCACCCGCGCCGATGGACAACTGGGGCGGCGTCAGTCCGACAGGCCGAGCTTCCGGAGCAGGTCCTGGTGCGCGAACTGGCCGTAGTACTCGACCATTCCGGCGATCCGGCCGTCCCGGAACGTCGCCTTGATCGCGAACCTGTTCTCGTAGTGGTCGCCGGTGACGAGCTCGGCCACCATTCGCTCCTCGATGATCGCCACGTCCGGGTCGTCGGTCTGGTGGAAGACCAGGTCGTGGATGGTGATGCTGCGGGCGGCCGAGATCAGTCCGGTGAAGGCCGCGTGCAGAGCTTCGGTGCCGGTGATGACCGCGGGCAGTCCCGCGACGGGCAGGGCGGCCTCGTAGCTGCCATCCGGCTGCCAGCACTCGATGTAGGCGTCGATGTCGCCGCCGAACAGGAACCCGGCGGAACGCTGCCAGAGCGCCTCGTTCCGGACCCTTGCGTCGGCGATGTCACTGGCGCTGTCGATGGTGGTCGCTGAACTCATGACGAAACTCCTTGATCTGTGACGTGGTTGGTAGCAGGCGTGGCGAGGTCGGTGCTGCGCCTCGGCGTACTGGTGCCGTGGATGCGGCGCGCGTAGCGGCGGAAGGAGTGCCGGCCGATGATCGGCAGCAGCCGCCGGACCGGCGCGGGGAGGTTCGCGAGCTCGAGCCCGATGACCTCGGGGTCGCCTTCGTAGAGCATCATTCCGAAGCCCAGGAACACCTTGCGGCGCGGAATCGACGACATTCCCTGAGCGGTGAACTCCGCCCACTCGGCGGTCGTGATGTGCCGGGCCATCAGCGGAAGCAGGTGCGTCTCCTCGGCCTGCAGATGCTCGAACAAAGCCGAGCAGAGCTCGGTGAGGACCCGTGCCAGCTCCTCGCCATCGCTGCTGGACGCGGTCGTCCGCCAGGTGTCGAGAGTCGCGTTCGACTGCTCCAGCAGGCCGGCGACTGTCTCGTGCTGGCTCTCCATCACATGCACGAGCGGCGCGAGCTCCTGCGGGACCCGTTCGAGCAGGGCAGCCCAGAGCAAGTCGTCCTCGATGGTGTGATGGTGGTGCAGCAACGCCAGGAACAGGCCGACGTGATCCGCTACCTCGCGGGTACGGCGCTCGTCGCCGGCAACCGTTCTGCGTACCGCCGCCGGGCTCAGCCCGAGCTCGCGACGGAAGTTGTCGTGCGCCACCTTCATCATCCGGACATCGGTGAGCCCTGGTCCGTGCAGCTGCCGTCCGTCCGCGGTCTGGCTCGTCATCGTCCTCCCCTTTCGCTGTGTGGTGGTCCGATCGTGGATCGGCGCACTTGGAAGTCACCCCGGTCCGGCTTGGAAACGGACTGCTGTCAATCGGCGCCGTGCCGGGTTAGCGTCGTACCGTGCGGTTTCGGGTGTTGGGGCCGGTCGAGGTTCTCGATGCCGACGGGGGGCTGGTCCATCTGGGGGGCCAGAAGCAGCGGGCCCTGCTCGGCCTGCTGCTCGCGTCCGGAGGCCGGGTCGTCTCGGTCTCCCGGATCATCGACGAACTGTGGGACGAGGATCCGCCGGCGAAGGCCCTGGTGTCGGTCCAGTCCTATGTCGCGAATCTGCGCCGGGTGCTGGAGCCCGACCGGGCCGCCCGGTCCGCGGCCAAGGTCCTGGTCACCCAGCCACCCGGCTACTCGCTGGCGGCCGAGTCGGTCGACGCGGTGGAGTTCGAGCAGTTGGTGACGGCGGCCCACGACGTACTGCCGGATGATCCCGGGCGTGCTCGTGAGCTGTTCGGAACTGCTGTCGGTCTGTGGCGCGGCGAGCCGTACGCAGATCTGTCCGCAGCAGTGCCGGGTCTGGCCGCCGAGGCTGTCCGGCTCGGCGAGCTCTGGCTGCTCGCCACCGAGAACCGGCTCCGTGCGGACTTCGCGCTGGGAGGCCATGAGCGGCTGATCGGCGAGATCGAGGGTCTGGTCGAGCTCCATCCGCTCCGCGAGACCGCGTGGGGTCTGCTGGCCTTGGCCTTGTACCGATCCCAGCGCCAGGGCGAGGCGCTGGACGCGCTGCGTCGGGCCAGACGAGTCCTGGCCGAGGAGCTTGGTGCGGATCCGGGTCCGGAGTTGCGCCGGCTGGAGCAGGCGATCCTCGATCACGAGCCGAGCCTGGATGCGGCACCGCTCGTCCCGGCGCGGCCGATCGGCGGCTCGGTGGACCGTCTCCGCGGGCCGGCCGCCGCCGGTCTGGTCGGCCGGGACAGCCACCTGAACGGGCTCACCGAGCACCTCGTCAACGCGAGCGCCGGACGTGGGGTCGCGGTCCTGGTGACCGGCGAGCCGGGGATCGGCAAGACCGCTTTAGCTCGCGCGCTGACAGCCACTGCGGCCGCCATGGGTCTCAAGACCGGTTGGGGTCGCTGCGACGGCGCCGAGGGTGCACCCGCGCTGTGGCCCTTTTCGCAGGCCTTGGCGGAGTGGCTTGATCACCACAGTTCGGGTGCCCTCGCCGCGTTGACTCCAGGCGACGGCGGATCTGGTACGACGGACGCGGACACAGCGGCCTTCCAATTGGCCGAAGGTGTCAGTGCGCTGCTGCGGTCGGCCGGTCCGATCCTGCTGGTGCTCGACGATCTTCATCGCGCCGACGGCGACACGCTGCGCCTGGTGCAGCGGCTCGGCGCGACGCTGTCCGGACTGCCCGTCGTACTGCTGCTCACCAGCCGTGATGCGGATGCCGATCTGACTCCGGAGCTCGGGTCCGTGCTCGCCGATCTCGCCCGGGCGGGCTTGGTGCGGATCGGACTGCACGGCTTGGACGAAGCTGAGGTACGGGCCTTCGCGAAGCTGCACCATGAGGCCGACCTCCCAGTCGCGGTGGCCGGCGCGCTGATGGAACGGACGAACGGGAACCCGTTCTTCGTCGGCGAGCTGATCCGGCTGCTCGCCGAACAGCGGCGCCTCGCGGATCCTGCGGCCGCCGGGTCACTCGAGGTGCCTGACGGTGTTCGCGACGTTGTCCGGCAGCGGATCTCCCAGCTGCCCGCCGAGGTGGAGCCGCTGCTCTCCGCCGCCGCGGTATCCGGTGTGACGTTCGACGGCGAACTTGTCGAGGCGGTGTCCGGATTGCCGGCCGACGGCGCGGTGGCGGCGATGGAGACAGCTTTGCTGGCCGGCCTGATCGTTGCGGACGGCAACGAGTATCGCTTCACGCACGCCCTGGTGCGGGAGGCCGTCTATGCGCGGGTGCCGTTGGGCCGTCGTCGTCAGTTGCACGGCGCACTCGCCGTACTGCTCGAGCAGCGTTTCGGTGGCGCCCGGCTGGCGGAGATCGCACACCACCACGCGCAGGCCGGCCCTGATCATGCTCGCGCCGCGTGGACCGCGGCCGTCCGCGCGGCAGCGGTGGCCGCCCGCCAACCCGCGCCGGCCGAGGCCGCGCGGCTGCAGGCTCTCGCGCACGCGTCAGTGCTGCGTGACAGCACCGCGACGGCCACCGATCGGTACGACGTACTCGTCGGCCTGGCGCGAGCCCAGAAGCGCGCCGGGCAGGAGCGGCAGGCCGGGGAGACCGCGCGCGCCGCGGCCGAGATCGCTCTGACCGACGGGGATGCGCTGGCAGCGGCCAAGGCCTTGGTCGAGATCACCGCCGACGGTGTGTGGAGCTGGCGGGAGTACCAAGTGGTCGACGGCCAAGGTGTCGCGTTGATCGAGCGATTGCTGAGCGAGATTCCGCCCGGGTCCGACGTGATCCGGGCCAGGTTGCTGGCGGCCCTGGCCGGTGAGATCTACTACGACCCCGACGCCGGCCGCCGTGCCGTCGAGTTGTCGGCCGAAGCCGAACGACTTGTCCGCGGCCGGACTGGTGACGGTCAGGACGAGTTGGCCAGGGTGCTGGAGCTCCGCCATCTCGCCTACGAGCGTCCGCAGTTGCTTACCGAACGACTGTCCGCGGCCGGCGAGCTCGTCGACCTCGCCGAGTCCGCGGACGATCCCATCGCCCTTGCCCGCGCGTTGGTGTTCCGGGGCCGGGACCAGATGGAGCAGGGCCATCTCGCCGCCGGCCTACGGGACTATCAACGCGCGCGGGTACTGGCCCGGACCCATGCACACGCACCGGTGCTCGTCGCCCTCGACTGGGCAGACGCGGTGATCGCGATCGCGCGTGGCCGATTCGCGGAGGCGGAAGCGGCGATGGCCGCCGCCGACCGGTTCCATTCGCTGACGACCGTTGCGGGTCGGGCCGAGGTGCCGATGGCGGTCACCGCGACGCTGCATCTGGTCCGCGGATCGCTCCCCACGATCGAGCCGATGCTCGCCGGCGCGGCTGCGGCAACGGGGCTCCCACTGCTGCACGACTGGCATGCGCTCGCACTGGTACAGGCGGGGCGAGCGGAGAAGGCGCGGTCCGAGCTTGGGCCGTGGCAACTGCAACCGGACATCCCGGCGGATTACCTGTGCCTGACGCACCTCGCGATCCGGGCCGAGCTGTGGTCCAGGCTGGCGTCGCCGGACGCCGCCGAGGCCCTGCTCCGCCAGTTGGCGCCGTACGCCGATCGCCTGGTCTTCGGCGGCACTGGGATCACGGTGACCGGTTTCGCCGGACACCAGGTCGGCCTGCTCGCCCGCACGTGCGGGGACCTCGACCAGGCGATCGAGCACCTGACGACGGCGCTCGATCGCCATCAGCAGGCCGGACTCCGGCCGTTCGCCGCCGCGAGTGCCCGGGAGCTCGCAGTCACCTTGCGTCAACGGGGCCGACCCGCCGACCACCTCCGTGCCGCGTCGCTAGGAACTCCTTAGTCCGCTCCTGCTCGGTCGTCGTACCGATCGGAGCGAGCATCAGGTCGGTGACTCCGGTATCCCGTAGCTGGTCGATCCGCTTGGCGATCATCTTCTCGTCGCCGGCGAGGAGTACGTCGGCCGGTCCGTCGAAACCCTCGCGGTCGAGCATCGCCCGATATTCCGGCACCTGCCCGGCCAGTGCGAAGTCCTTTGCGAACCGCGCGCGTACGGCGTCTTCCTCAGCAGTCACGCACACCGCGAAACCAGCCACGATTCGCGGTGGAATGTTCGCGGCTTTGGTGATCGAGGGGACGACATGATCGGCGAGAGTGCGCGGCCCAGTCATCCAGGTGATGGTCCCGTCCGCGAGCTCACCCGCCACCCGCAGCATCGCCGGCCCGAGCGCGGCTACCAGCACAGGCGGCGCCTTCGCACCCTCGATGGTGACTGATCCAACCGCGGTGAGCGTGTCACTACGATGGTCGACGGACTCGCCGCGCAGCAACGGTCGCAGTACCTCCAGGTACTCGCGCAGTCGTCGAGCCGGCCGGTCCGTGGGTAGTCCGTACATCGCGTGGACCATCCGCGAGATCCCAGCGCCGATGCCCAAGGTCAAACGATTGCCCGTCGCCGCCTGCACGGTCAGAGCCTGACTGGCCAACACCAACGGATGCCGCTGTGGAAACGGCACCACCGCGGTGCCGAGCTCGGCCGGACCTTCGCCGACAACCGCGAGCGTGGTGAGGGCGTCGAGGTTCGGCCCTTGCGAGATCCAGGCGGTACCGCTCGTCGCCTGGATCTGCTCGGCGATCACGCCGGGATCGCGTTGTCCCCGAACGTCGCCGTACGCCAGTCCGATCTGCATCCAAGCCTCCCGAGATAAACGGGGTGGGTCCCCGATTAGGGCTGCTACGATATGGGGGACCACCCCGGTTAGCAAGGGACTTGACCATGCGGGCTGACGCGCAGCGGAACTACGACCGGATGGTCGCGGTCGCCGCCGAGGTCGTCGGGGAACAGGGTGCCGAGGCCTCGCTGGAGGAGATCTCACGCCGGGCAGGGGTCGGTTCAGCCACCTTGCACCGCCACTTCGGCGGCCGGGGTGCCCTGCTCGAAGCGGTCTTCCAGAACAGCATCGACGCGGTCTGCGCGCGGGCTGACGAGCTCCAGGATCACCCGGAACCCCTGCAGGCGTTGACGATCTGGCTCCACGACCTGGTCGGTCACATCACGACGAGCCGCGGTCTCGGCCCGGCGTTGAAGCTGAGCGCCGAGCGGGGTTCGCAGTGTCACGCCCGCATCGTCGACGCCGGCCGGAGCCTGCTGGTGCGGGCTCAGAAGGACGGCGCGGTGCCGGATGACGTGGCGGTCGACGACCTGTTGAAACTGGTCAACGGCATCTCCCTGGCGAGCGACCAGGACTCCGCCCAGGCCGGCCGTCTGCTCGACCTGGTTATCCGGGGCGTGGCGTCCGGCCGGGGCGAATAGACTTCGTTCCCGGAAACCCCTCCGGAAGATGGCTCGAGGTTCGCTGTGCTCACCATGCAGGACGCGCTGCTGGCGCTGACGAAGTACTGGACCGACCGTGGCTGCATGATCGTGCAGCCGTTCAACACCGAGGTCGGAGCCGGGACGCTGAACCCGGCGACGATCCTGCGAGTGCTCGGTCCCGAGCCGTGGCGGGTCGCGTACGTCGAGCCGAGTGTGCGGCCCGACGACAGCCGCTACGGCGAGAACCCGAACCGCCTGCAGACCCACACCCAGTTCCAGGTGGTGCTCAAGCCGGACCCGGGCAACCCGCAGGAGCTGTTCCTGGCCAGCCTGGAAGTGCTCGGGATCGACATCCATGCGCACGACATCCGGTTCGTCGAGGACAACTGGGCGAATCCGGCGACGGGCTCGTGGGGTCTCGGGTGGGAGGTCTGGCTGGACGGCCTGGAGATCACCCAGTTCACCTACTTCCAGCAGGCCGGCGGCATGACGCTGGACCCGGTGTCGGTGGAGATCACCTACGGCATCGAGCGGATCATGATGGCGCTGCAGGGCGTCTCGCACTTCAAGGACATCTCCTACGCCCCGGGCATCTCGTACGGCGAGGCGTTCGGCCAGGCCGAGTACGAGATGAGCCGGTACTACCTGGACGACGCCGACGTCGAGTCGCAGAAGCGCCTGTTCGAGGAGTACGCGAACGAGGCCCGCCGGATGATCGACGACCGGCTCCCGGTGCCCGCGCACATCATGGTGCTGCGCTGCTCGCACACGTTCAACGTGCTCGACGCCCGCGGCGCCGTGAGTACGACGGAACGCGCCAAGGCCTTCGGCCGGATGCGGACCCTGGCCCGCGAGGTCTCGCGCCTGTGGGCCGAGCGCCGCGCCGAGCTCGAGTACCCGCTGGGGATCGCGGAGCTGCCCGCCGCTGCGCCGGAGCCGACCGAGTTCCCTGCCAGCAGCGGGACCCGGCAGCTGACCTTCGAGATCGGCACCGAGGAGATGCCGCCGTCCGAGGTCACGAAGACCGCCGAGGCCGTGAAGACCGCTCTCACCGAGAAGCTGGCCGCGACCCGGCTCGGCCATGGCGACATCACGACGTACGCGACGCCGCGCCGGGTGATCGCGTTCGTCGCCAGTGTGCAGTCCGGTGAGCCGGACGCCGAGCGGGTCGTGCGCGGCCCGCGGAAGTCCGCCGCGTACGACGCCGACGGCAACGTCACCAAGGCCGCCGCCGGGTTCGCCCGTGGTCAGGGTGTCGACGTCAGCGAGCTGCACGACCTGGACGTCGACGGTGTCGAGTACGTCGCGGTGACCAAGCCGGACCCAGGTCGCGGGGCCGCCGAGGTGCTGAGCGGCATACTGAGCGAGATCGTCAGCGGACTGCGGTCGGACAAGAACATGCGCTGGAACGACGCCAAGCTGTCGTTCACCCGGCCGATCCGCTGGCTGGTCGCGCTGCTCGGCGACCAGATCGTCCCGGTGTCGGTGTCGACGCTGGCCGCCGGCCGGCTCACCCGCGTTCACCGCAACGCCGCGCAGCCGAAGGTGGAGATCGCCGCGGCCGAGGGATACCTGGACCTGCTCCGGATCCACGGCATCGAGGCCGACCCGGCCCGGCGGCGCGAGCAGATCGTGACCGCGGCGCGCGAGCTGGCCGAGGGCGCCGGCGGCACGGTCGACGTCGAGGGCGAGGCCGCACTGGTCGACCAGATCGTCAACCTGGTCGAGGAACCCGCCTCGATCCTCGGTGGTTTCTCCGCCGACTACCTCGAGTTGCCCGGCGAGATCCTCACCACCGTGATGCGCAAGCACCAGCGATACCTGCCGGTGCGGGACGCTGACGGCAAGCTGCTGCCGCACTTCGTTGCCGTGGCCAACGGTTCGGTCGACGAGGACGTGGTCCGCGGCGGCAACGAGGCGGTGCTCCGGGCACGCTACGAGGACGCCGCGTTCTTCTGGCGGGCCGATCTGGAGACGTCGCTCGAGGACATGAAGAGCGAGCTGGAGAAGCTGGCCTTCGAGGAGCGGCTCGGTTCGATGGCGGACCGGGCCGGGCGGATCGGCCGGATCGCGCTGTCGCTGGCGTCGACGGTCGAGTTGGGTGACGACGACCTGACCACACTGAAGCGGGCGGCTGAGCTGGCGAAGTTCGACCTCGGGTCGCAGATGGTGGTCGAGCTGACCAGCCTGGCCGGCACCATGGCCCGCGAGTACGCACGCCGGGCCGGTGAGACCGAAGGGGTCGCGCAGGCGCTGTACGACATGGAGCTGCCGCGGTCGGCCGGTGACCCGGTGCCGTCGACGACTCCGGGTGCGTTGCTGGCGCTGGCGGATCGCTTCGACCTGCTGGCGGGGCTGTTCGGCATCGGCGCGAAGCCGACCGGTAGCTCGGACCCGTTCGCGCTGCGTCGTGCCGCCGCCGGTGTGGTCGCGATCCTGCGCGAGCACCCGGAGCTGCGGGCGATCACGCTGCCCGTCGGTCTGCAGGCCGCCGCGGCGGAGATCGGTGCCCAGGGCATCGACGTACCGGCGGAGTCGCTCGACGAGGTGGCCGAGTTCACCGTCCGGCGCTACGAGCAGCAGCTACTCGACCGTGGCGACGACCACCACCAGGTCGCCGCAGTGTTGCCGTTGGCAACGGCTCCGGTGGTCGCGGACGAGACGCTGGCGTCGCTGCAGCAGCTGGTCGGCGGCACCGACTTCGCCGACCTGGTCGCCGTGCTCCAGCGGGTACGCCGGATCGTCCCGGAAGGCACCGAGGCGTCGTACGACGCGAGCAAGCTGACCGAGCCCGCCGAGGTCGTCCTGCACGAGGCCGTCCAGAAGGTCGGCCAGGCGCCGACCGCGCTGGCAGATTTCGTCAGCGCCGCCTCGGTCCTGGTCGAGCCCGTCACCACCTTCTTCGACGAGATCCTGGTGATGGCCGAGGACCCGGAGATCCGTGCCGCCCGCCTCGGCCTGCTGGCCACGATCGGTCAGCTGGCCACGCCGGTCCTGGACTGGCAGGCGCTCGGCACCAGCCTGAACCCGCCCCAGTAGCTCCCAGCTGGCCCTCGTGGACTCGACCACGGTCCACACTTTGAGGGGTCAACCCCAAAGCCGGTTAGTTAGGTGGGTTGGGGTGGTGTCAAGGGCGTGTTGGACGTGGAGCAG
>NZ_JBSXMZ010000051.1:109692-220010 GCF_054073265.1 Kribbella sp. CWNU-51 | reverse complement strand
CGACCTAACACACGCACTGTCCGACATGTCCCACCCAACACTGTCCGACATGTCCCTTCACATCACACTCCCGTACCGGGCTAAAACCCTCCCCGCAGCAGACACAGACCTCAGCGAAACCCCACTGGCCAGGTGATCGACGATTGCGTGAGCCTAGGTCGGCCAGCCGAACGCGAACACGTCCTGTCGAAAAGTCCGCTGTACCGCGACCGCACCCACCCGCAGTACCACCACCCCCACCCACACATCAGTCAGAAGAGCCGGATAACCCCTCGAGGTGTCGGTTCTCCCCTCGCATACGACCAGAGAACCCACCGCACCAGGGTTTATCCCGCTCTGTTGTCATTTCCGTGGGTCGCAGACCCCAGCCACCTTGGCAGTCGTACGGCCGGCCCGGCACGACTGGCGACGTACGGCGGCCGGGACCGCCGGGGGACAACGGGGGCCGGGATCGCTGGAGGACGGGGTGCCGGCACCGCTGGAGGACGGGGTGCCGGACCGCTGGCGAACGGGCGCCGGGACCGCTGGCGGAGTACGGGGCCGGGGACATCCGACAGGAGCCGGGGCTGGGACAAGTTGTCGGGACCTGGGACAGGTCGTGAGGTGTCCCAGGTCCCGACATGGTGTCCCCGTCCCCGCCCGCCAGAGCGCACCTGGCCGGTGGACCCGGTCGCCGTCGTGATCCTGCGGCCGCCTGATATCCGTGCGCGTGCTGGGTTCTCCGCTGGCGTACGACGGGAGAAGGCACCACTCGCGGGGATAACCCCTGAGGTGGATGGTTGCCCACTCAGAATCGCAGGGGGCAACCATCCAGGTCGGGGGTTATCCGCGCGAGTGGGCACGGAACCGGGGTGGAGCGAGGTTGGGGTGGTCAGCGGAGGAGGTCGACGGCGACGCGGGCGGCTTCGCCGATGGCGGCGTCGACGCGGGGCTGGCGGAAATCGCCGCGGGCGGCCAGGGTGAAGATCGCGAGTGCGAAGGCGGCACCGTCGGGCAGGGTGACCACCCCGACCTCGTGGCGGAGGGCTCCGAACGTCCCGGTCTTCCCGGCGACGCGAATCGCGTCGTGCGGGAAGCCGGAGGCCAAGCGGTGGCCGAACACCTGCCGATGCATCGTCGCCTGCACGAACGCGGTCTGCTCGGGTGACAGCAACTCCCCCGCCCACAATCGCCGCAACAGCGACGTCAGGTCCCGCGGAGTGCTCGCCGACGCATTCGCCGCCTCGTAGATCCCGGCCGGATCGGTCCGGTCGTTGTCCGCGAGTACGGCGAGTGCCGCATCCGGATCGTCGAGTCCGGTCCGGCGTTGCAGGTCACGCAGGTTGCCCGCGGTCCCTCGTCGTACCCAGGTCCGTTGCAGGCCGAAGGATTCCAGCAAGCCGGCCAGCCGCCGCAACCCGACCACATCGAGCAACGCATCGGCTGACGCGTTGTCCGACACCGTCATCATCGACACGGCCAGGTCGCGCAGCGACACCGTCACCGGGTCCGCGAACAACGACAGCCCGGTGGGCCCGGCGGTCCGCGTCGACGGATCCAACGTCAGCCGCTCGCGCGGATCCACCTCGCCCAGGTCCACCAACCGGCAGAACCCGGCGAGCAACGGCAGCTTGTACACAGACGCCATCGGTACGACGCGATCCGCATCCACCTCGACCGTCGACTCCGGCGCATCGAGTGCGACCGCATGCAACCAGCCGCGAACGCCGGCGTCCTCGAAGACCGCACGGATCCGGGCGCTCACGACGCCACCAATGCATCCGTGAGTTGCGCCATCACGTCCGCCGGGCGCAGGAACGGCGTACGCGTCCTGGACCAGACGAGCCGGAGCCGCAACGGCAGCGGATCATCGACGAGCCGGTGCCGGCCGATCCCCGGCGCCGCGAGCGCGGGATCCGCCGTCACCACCGCGACCTGACCCGCGGCCGCCATCGCCAGTCCGGCGCGTTCGTCCGTGACCACGACGGTCCCGCCGTCGGGCCGGTGCAACGCGAGCGTGTCCAGGAACAGATCCCGCGCCGCCGGCGCCTCGGCCCGCGGCCGGACGGCGATCGGCAGCCGCTCCAACTGCCGCAACTTCAGCTCCGAGCCGTCATCGGCCATTACCGACGTCGGTACGAGCGCCCAGGTCGGCAGCAGCGTGACCGGCCCGGCTTCCAACCCGTCGAGCACGGCGGGATGCAGTACGGCGGCCAGCGTCAGACGGCCCGCGGACACCTGAGCTACGAGCGAGCTGGTCGGCGCGGACACCACCGTCACCCGGCTGCCCTGGATCACCGCACCACAAGCCGCCGCTACCGCAGCACCGGCCGACGGCGGGACCTCCGGAGCGAGTCCGAGCCTGATCTCCGGCCCCTCCGGATCACGTCCGACCGCGGCCTGGTGCAGCTCGTCGATCGAGCTCAGTGCCCGCCGCGCGTACGGCAGCAACGCGGCGCCGGCCGAGGTCAGCTCGACCCGGCCCTGGCCGCGCTCGAACAGCTTGGCTCCGACCAGCGCCTCAAGCCGGCGCAGCCCTTGGGACAGCGGCGGCTGGGTGATGCCGACCACCCGGGCCGCGTCGCCGAAGTGCTGCTCCTCGGCCAGCGCGATGAAGATCTGCAGATGCCGCTCAGTCAGCATGACCTGACTGACCTGCAGTGATATCTCCAGCCAATCGATGCATGCGTAAGAGCATATTCGACAGACTCCGGCGGCCTCACCTTGACTGAAGCTCCGGTACGGCGAGAGGAGACACGGTGAAGGTGAGTCGCAGAGGCATGCTGACGGGCGCGGCGGCAGTCGGAGCGGCCGGCGTGATCGGGGCGGCGACCCGCGAGGATGCCGCAACGGCAGACACGCAAGCCGGCGAGACCCAGATGGCCCAGACCCAGACGGCCGAGACGCACGGCGGGTCAGGGCAGCGGACCCCGGTGGAGGTGACCTGGTTCGGGACCCACGCGTGGCAGCTGCGCTGCGGCAAGAGCGTCGTACTGACTGATCCGTGGCTCACCCGCTTCAAGACCGGCACGTTCACGCCGGAGGGTGCGGATCCCAAGACCAAGCTGGTGATCAAGCCCGAGGTGATCGATCGCCACCTCGGCACGGCCGACGCGATCCTCGTCCACCACGCGCATTACGACCACATGGCCGACGTACCGTACGTCGCGAAGAAGACGCAGGCGACGGTCCTGGGCACGCAGACCCACGTCAACCTGCTCCGCGCGATGCGCACCCAGGAGGACCTGCTGTCACCGGTGCGCGGCGGCGAATACCTGCCGTTCGACGGCTTCGCCATCGAGGTGTTCCCGTCCCTCCACTCCTGCAGCGGGAAGCGGCACACCTACGCGTACCCGGGCTACCACCTGGAGTCCGCGCCACCGCGCCCGCGGGTGATCGAGGACCTGGTGGAGGGCGGCACCCTCGCGTACGTGATCACGATCGGTGGCCTGCGCATCCTCAGCCTCAGTACGGCGAACTTCGACCAGAACGCACTGCGCGACCTGCAGGTGGACGTCGTGTTCGCGGCGCCCGGCGGCGAACCGGGCATCACCGACCGGCTGTTCGACACCATCAAGCCGGTGCAGAAGGTCATCGCGACCCACTGGGACGACTTCGACAAGCCGCTCGACGAGCCGGGCGTTCCGTGGACCGACCTCGCCCCACTCCGCGCCGCAGTCGAGAAGGCCGGCGCGGAGTTCGTCCTCCTGGATCACCTGGAGAAGATCACGCTTTGACCCGGTAGTGATACGAGGCGACGGTCTGGAAACCGAGGCGGTCGTAGAGGGCGCGGGCCGGCGCGTTGGCCTCGACCACGGCCAGCCAGATGCGGCCGATCCCCTGGGCCGTTGCCGCCTGCAACAAGCCGTGGATGACGGCCTGGGCCAGTCCCTGCCGGCGCAGGTGGTCATCGACGGCGAGGCAGTACAACCCCGACCAGTCGTCGACGAGCGCGAGCCGCCCGATCGCCGTGATGTGGTCGCCGGCGCGGACGGTTGCGTACAGGGCCCGGCCGCGGTGGAGGATCTGCTGGGCGGTCGCCTGCTCGGCAGGTGTGCCGTGTCCGTCGACCCGCCACCAGAAGTCCGTCCAGCTGTCGTCCGGCGCCGAGGAAATATTCACCTCGACCGTCGGCTCGGGGAGCTTGGCGAGGATGTCCGCGACCTCGGCGCACTGCACGAGCGTCGGTGTCACGATCTCATAGCCACGCGCCTCGAGGTGCGCGTCGAGGTCGGCGGGCCGAGCCGCCGAGCTGATCTGGAAGGACGGCGTGATGCCGTGCGCCTGGTACAGGTTTTCCACGTAGTCCAAGGCTTTTCCGAGGTCGGACGGCGCGTCCGCGGGCAGCACCGAGTTCGCTCGGAGGGTCACGCCGGCGTTGCGGCGGACCAGCCAGCCGTCGAGGTCGGTGCTGTCCGCGGCAGGCCACCCTTGGTTCATCAGACCATTCATGCGAGCTGTAGTGATCACCCGCCCAAGAGTAGAAGCAGGCGGATTAAATTGCAACCGATTGCATAATTATTCATGCATTCCGGAGTGTCCCGATCACGTCCGCCAGCAGATCGATGCCCTCGACAACTTCCTTCGGGGTGAGCGAGCCGTAGCCGAAGACCAGTCCGGCCGGCCCTGGGGCCGACACCCAGTACGGCGCCAGTCCGTAAACCCCCAGACCGCGTTCGAGCGCAGCCGCCTGGAGTGGTTCCTCGGCCAGATCCGGCGGCAGCAACGCCATCACATGCAGCCCCGCGGACACCCCGACCGGCTCGAACTCCGGCAACCGAGCCGCCAGCCGATGGACCAGCGCGTCCCGCAGCAGGCGGTAGCGCGGCCGCATCCGGCGCAGATGCCGGTCGAACTCACCCCGAGCCACGAAGTCCGCGAACGCCAGCTGATCGAACACCGGCGATCCCCGATCGTCCATCAGCTTGGCCTGCGACATCGGCTCGACCAGCCGGGCCGGCAGGATCAACCACCCCAGCCGCAGCCCCGGCGCGAGGGTCTTGCTCGCTGTCCCGGCGTACGCGACCCGATCCGGCGCGAGGCCCTGCATCGCCCCGATCGGCTCCCGGTCGTACCGGTACTCCGCGTCGTAGTCGTCCTCGAAGACGAGCCGATCGCCGCGAGCCGCCCAGGCCACCAGCGCCGCCCGGGTTTCGGCCGACGCCACCGCCCCGGTGGGGAACTGATGCGCCGCCGTCACCAGTACGACGTCAGCTCCTGACCGCTCGAGCGCGTCGACATCGATCCCCGAGTCCAGCACCGGTACGCCGACCGCCTCGAGACCGGCCGCTGCCGCGACGTCACGCAGGTCGTTGTCCGACGGATCCTCGACAGCGAGCCGCCGATACCCCTGCGCGGCCAGGACTTGCAGGAGCAAGCGCGATCCCTGGGCGAAGCCGTTGCAGATCAGCATGTTCTCCGGGCGGGCCGCCGTACCGCGGACGCGGTTCAGGTAGTCGGCGAGCGCCGTCCGCAGCTCGATGGTGCCGCGACCGTCCAGGTAGGCGAGGCTGCGGTACGGCGTCTCGTTCAGCACCCGGCGGATCGACCGGAGCCACGCGGCGCGCGGGAACTGCGAGACGTCCGGCCGGCTGTAGCGGAAGTCGATCCGCGGCGGACCGCTCGGCGACGGCTTCACCGCGGAAGGCTCGACCACGGCGATGTCGGCGACCTGTGTGTAGCCGCCGCCCCGGCTGACCAGGTACCCCTCGGCGACCAGCTGTTGATAGGCCTCGACCACGACGCCACGGGACAGCCCGAGGTCGTGCGCGAGCGCCCGGGTCGACGGCATCACCGTGTCGGCGCGCAGCAGACCGGCCCGGATCCGCGTCCGGATCCCACTCTCCAACTGCTGGTGCAGCGGTACGCCGGTGTCCCGCCGGAGCTCGACCAGCAGCTCGCCAGGCCCTGAACTGGTACTGATTCGGCTCACACAACTGGACCTTATCGGAGTACCGCAGCGCTGTCAGTGTTGAAGCAAGCCGATCAGAGAAGAGAGACCGATGACCACACTGCTGCGCTCCGGAGACCAGGGGTACGACGAGGCCCGGACGGTTTGGAACGCGATGATCGACCGCCGCCCCGCCGTGATCGCCCGGTGCGAGAGCACCGAGGACGTGGTCGCCGCGGTCCGGTTCGCCCGCACGAACGGCCTCGAGATCGGGGTCCGCTGCGGCGGGCACAACATCGCGGGTCTCGCCGTACCGGACGGTGGCCTGATGATCGACCTCACGCCGATGAACGCGGTCCGGGTCGATCCCGAGCGGCAGGTGGCGTGGGTCCAGGGCGGCGCGCTGCTGGGTGAGCTGGACAAGGCCGCGCAGCCGTACGGTCTGGCGACGACCGCGGGCAATGTCTCGCACACCGGCGTCGGCGGGCTCACGCTCGGCGGTGGGATGGGGTGGCTGGCCCGGCGATTCGGTCTGGCCTGCGACAACGTGGCGTCGTACGAACTGGTGACGGCGGACGGCTCCGTCGTGCGGGCGAGTGCCGACGAGAACCCGGAGCTGTTCTGGGGTCTGCGCGGTGGTGGCGGGAACTTCGGGATCGTCACGTCCTTCGAGTTCCGGCTGCACCAGGTGGGGACGCGGGCGCTCAGCGTCGAGTTCACCTACCCGGCGTCGGCGGGGTTCGAGGTACTGCGCGGGTGGCGTGAGCTGAACGCGAACGCACCGCGGGAGGCGACGTTCACCGCAAGCATCAAGCCGGACTCGATCACCGTCGGATACGTGTGGGTCGGCGAGGGCGGCTATTCCTTGCTGCCGGCCTTCCGCGCGCTGGGTCCGGTCAGCGATGAGGTTGTCGAGGAGACGTCGTACCTCGTGCTGCAGACCCGGGACGACAACGTGCAGGGTCACCGGTACCGCCGCTACTGGAAGGGCCACTACTTCAAGGCGCTGCCCGACGACGCGATCCGTGCGTTGCTCCGGACGCCGGGTGTGTCCGCCAGCCTGCAGGCGTACGGCGGCGCGATCGCCGACGTCCCCGATGACGACGCGGCCTTCAGCCACCGGGACACGCTGTTCGAGTTCGTCACCGCGACGCGCTGGGACGACCCGGCCGAGGACGAGACCCGGATCGCACAACTCCGCGAGTACGCCGCGGCGCTGGCGCCGTACGCGAACGGGGCCTACGTGAACACGCTCAACGGCGACTCGATCAGCCGCGCGTTCCCGCCGGCCAAGCTGGCCCGGCTGACCGCGCTCAAGACGGCGTACGACCCGGCCAACGTCTTCCACCTCAACCAGAACATCCGCCCCGGCGAGGCGACCGCGGAGACCGCTGCCTGACTGGTACCTGTTGAGGGTGGACTTCGAGTCGGTGTTCGCCGATGTCGCCCGGGTGATCGAGGGCACCGGCGTGGTCATCATGGCCGTCGGCCTCGCCGTTGTCCTGGTCCGCTATCTGTACGACGTCGTCCGCACGGGCACGGGCAGCTACCAGCAACTCCGGGTCAACCTCGGCCGGGTGATCCTGCTCGGCCTGGAGATCCTGATCGTCGGCGACATCATCCGCACGATCATCGTCGACACGTCGCTCCAGAACGTGCTGGTGCTCGGTCTGATCGTGTTGATCCGGGTCGTTCTCAGCTTCGCCCTCGAGGTGGAGATCTCCGGCGCCTGGCCGTGGCAGCAACGCCGGTCCGAGCCGGCCCCGCCCGACACGGCATGATGGTGTTGTGACTGAACTGACTCCGGAGTTGGCCGCAACGATCGAGGCGGGCTTCGCGCGCCGGGATCGGGACAACATGCAGCCGACCATCGACTTCTTCGAGAAACTGCTGACCGAGCACCCGGACAACCCGTATGTGCTCTACGAGGTCGGCGGCTCGTACGACACCGACGGCCAGGAGGAGAAGGCGATCGGGTACTACGAGCGTGCGCTACCCCATCTGACCGGGGAGATACGCCGGAAGTGCCTGCTGCAGTACGGCAGCACCCTGCGCAACCTCGACCGGTTCGACGAGTCGCTGGACGTGTTCAAGAAGGCGTGCGCCGAGTTCCCGGAGTCGGACTCGCTGCGGGTGTTCAAGTCGCTCACCCTGCACGCGGCCGGTCACAAGGACAAGGCGCTGGCCACGCTGCTGCTGATCATCGCCGACCGGGTGGACAGCCCGGAGATCAAGCGGTACGAGGCCGCCATCCGCGGTAACGCCGACTACCTCGCGAACCTCTGAAGATCGCACGGACAGTGAAGCAATCAGCACGATGAGTTTCAAGGTGTGTAAAACCTCAAGAGCTACAGGTGTTTCAGCAGCCACTCCGAACGCACGCCCCCACCGCGCGCGGTTGCCCGAGCGCGTGGGGGCAGTGATCCCGGCGAACGCGCCGCCGGTGGTGATCCGTTACCGGCGGGAGGTCCGCCGCGCGGTGCGTCGCCCGGTACGGCGTGCGACCCTGCGTGATCCGAACATGTGGTTCCTCCTGGTAGTGGAAAGGACTCGTAGTCGTGAACACCGGCCGGCATGGTCAGCTGGCGGCGCCCGCCTTCTCCATGTCGTGCAGCTCCTTGGCCTCTTCGGCCGACATCAGCCCGAGTCCGACCAGATCCAGCGGGCTGATGAAGCCGTCACTGATGCGGAAGCCGCCCGCGCGGGCAATCGCGTCCCGCAATGGCACAGCCCAGTTGTGCTCCAGCAGGATGAGCGCCGCGGCGGAGTCGTTCGGGATGTCGTCGAGCACATCCCAGGCGTCCTCCTCGTCGAACACGTTCACGCCGCCCTCCTCGGCCACTGCCTCGGCGCCGGCTTCCGCCCCGGCCTCCATGCCCTCTTCACCCTCGAAGCCCAAGCCGATCAGCGCCCCGATCTTGCTCCCGAGCTCGATCGCCTCCGCCTCGGTCAGGTTGCTGAGATGCTCTACCTCGATCTCTCCGTCCGCGCTCTTGTAGACCGCCAGCGAGTCGATCACCCGAACGGTGTCGCTCTCCCGCAGCCGCTCCAGCTCAGCGATGATCTCACCGTGGAACTCAGGGTGTGAGAACCCCAGCACGATGAGCTGCACTGGTCCGATTGCCATCTTCAAACCTCTTCCGTCTGGCCCGTTCCGGCGCACCCCGAGGGCGTCCGTCTCTTACCTCCCACCCTGAACGGCGCGTCAGGACTGCGCCTCATCCCGCGCGGGTGAGCGGCGACGCCGAAGCCAACAGACACTGCAACATCAGCACGCGCACGCGACGCCACGAGGCGCGGTGAGCGGATCGGGCAGGCGCCGGTCGATCCCGGCGGCGGTCTCCACCGGCAGCCCTTCGCGGGCCCAGTACTCGAAGCCGCCGATCATTTCCTTGACCGGGTAGCCGAGCTTGGCGAACTCCAGCGCGGCCTTCGTCGCGCCGTTGCAGCCGGGGCCCCAGCAGTACGTCACCACCGTGACGCCGGCCGGTACGGCGGACGCCGCCCGGGCCGCGATCTCCCGGGTCGGCAGGTGGATCGCGCCCGGTACGTGACCCTGGTCCCAGCTCTCCTGGCTGCGGCTGTCGACCAGGACCCACCCGGTCACGCCGGCGCCGATGTCGGCGGCCACGTCCGAGACATCCGCCTCGAACGACAGCCGGCCGGCGAAGTGCGCGACGGCGGCCGCCGGTGCGGCGGCGGAGGTCTGCAGGACGGCCGAGGTCTGAACGGTCATGGCTGGCTCCTTAGTGATCAGGGAGCCACCAGCGTCAGGCATCACCGGCAGTGTGCAACAGTGGCAGAAATGCCCTACTACTACAAGATTCAGCCACGCCGTGCACTGATCTTGGCCCGGGCCCGGGCGGTCTTGATCGCCGCCTTCAGCGTCTCGACGTCGTACGCGCCGTAGTGCCGTTGGCCGTTGACGAAGAAGGTCGGTGTGCCGGACACGCCGCTGGTGTCCGCGGACTCCACGTCCTGCGCGACCCGCGCCGCCGCCACGTGCCGCTTCACGTCGTCATGCAACTTCGCGGTGTCCAGGCCGAGTTGCTCGGCGTACCCGATCAGGTCGGTCGGCTGCAGCTTGTCCTGGTTCGCGAGCAGCAGGTCGTGCATCTCCCAGAACGCACCCTGCTTGGCGGCGGCCTCGGACACCTCGGCGGCGATCTGCGCGCGGGGATGGACGTCGCTGAGCGGCAGGTGCCGCCAGACGAACCGCAGATCGTCGTCCTGCAGCACGTCCCGGACGATGGGCTCCGCCATCCCGCAGTACGGGCACTCGAAGTCGCCGTACTCCACCAGGGTCACCGAGGCGGTCTCCGGGCCGCGGATGTGGTCCCGCTCGGGATCGACCGGGTCGGTCAGATCGAGCAACTGCTCCGCGTCGCCGAGCAGTGCCAGCGCCTTCTTCGGCGGTGAGAGCAGCTTGGCCGCACGGAACACCAGCCAGGTCAGCCCCGAGGCGACGATCACTGCCGACAGCAGGCCGACCTTGGCTTCGGCCAGCTGCGGCCCCTCGAACGCGATCGTTGCTATCAGCAAGGAAACCGTGAACCCGATCCCGGCGATGGTGCCGCTGCCGACGACCGCGGCCCAGCCGACCGTCGGCCGGAACCGGCCACGGCTGAAGCGGTCCAGCAGCCAGGACACCGTCGTCACCGCGACCGGCTTGCCGACCACGTAGCCGACCAGGATGCCGAGCGTGATCGGCGCGGTGTACGCGCGGCCGAGGAAGGCGGCGTCGATCGTGACCCCGGCGTTGGCCAGGCCGAACAGCGGGACGATCAGGTAGCTGGTCCACGGGTGGTAGAGGTACTGGAGCCGCTCGTTCGGCGAGATCGTCGCGGTCAGCCCGACCGTCGCGGAGCGCGCCAGCTCGGGCGTCGGCTGCTCGCGGAACAGCCGGAACAGCCCGGACGCCTCCTCCAGTTCCTCCCGGCCAGGTGAGTACGCCGTGGCTGTCAGCCCGATCGCGAGTCCCGCGACGACAGGATCCACACCGCTCTTGAGCAACGCGGCCCACATGATCACGCCGAGTACGACGTACGCCCAGGCCTTGCGGACGTGGAACAGGGCGAGGCCGAGGACGACGCCGAACGCCACGATGGCCGCCACCAGCGGCATCAGCTGGATGTTCTCGCTGTAGACGACGGCGATCACGACGAGCGCGAGCAGGTCGTCGACCACGAACACCGTCAGCAGGAACACGCGGACGCGGTCCGGGACGCCGCGTCCCACCAGCGCGAGCAGGCCGAGCGCCAGCGCGGTGTCGGTGGACATCGCGACACCCCAGCCATGCGAGCCCTCGCCGCCGGCGTTGAAGGCCAGGTAGATGAGCACCGGCGCGACCATCCCGCCGACGCCGGCCAGCACCGGCAGCACGAACCGGGTGCGGTCACGCAGGTCACCGAGGTCGAACTCGCGGCGCGCCTCCAGGCCGACCACCAGGAAGAACAGCGTCATCAGGCCGCTGTTGATCCACTCCCGCAGGTCCAGGCTCAGGACGTTGTGGCCGAGTCCGATCGACAGGTCGGTCCGCCAGAAATCGTCGTACATCCCGGGCAGGACATTGGCCCACAGGAGGGCGACCACGATCGCCGCGGCGAGGACGCCGGAGCTGCCCGCCTCGGTCCGGAGGAACGCCCGGAGCGGTGCTGCGAACTCCCGCCGCCAGTTGGTCCGGCCGCTCATCAGCGCGGGGAAGTCCGTCATGGCATCACTCTAGCGTTCTGGGTTGAAGGACCCAGAAAAATCCATGCCGATCCGGCTAACAGTTCGGGGGTTGCGGGCTGCATGATGTGTCCTGAGGATCACTCCAGCCACGGGGTGCCCGATGGCTTGAGCACGACTGGAGTCCCCTGTGTCCGAGCAATACCTCGCCATGAGCGCGTCCGCGGACTCGTTCGCGCGACTGGCGATCGAGATGCATGAAGCACCCGGGGTGGAGGAGACGATCGACGCGGTCGTCCAGTTCGCCCTGCAGGCACTGAGTTGCACGTATGCCGGCGTCGCGCTGTACGCCCGTGGCTCCCGCCCGGAGGTCGCCGCCGTCACAGACCCGGTCGTCGCCGACGTCTACGACCTGCAACTCAGCAGCCAGACCGGGCCACTGGTCACCGCACTGCAGGAGAAGACAACCGTTCTGATCCGCGACACGTCCACCGACGACCGCTGGCCCGAGTGGGCCGCCAAGGTCGCCGCGCTCGGAGTCCGCAGCGTCCTCGACGTACCGCTGGTCACCGGCGGTGGGGCCCACCAGACGGTCGGTGTGCTCGGCCTGTACAGCCCGACCGCGGACGCCTTCGACGCCGACGACGAGGCGATCGCGCACATCCTCGCCCGGCACGCCTCGGTCGCGGTCGCCTCCGCACGGCACGAGGAGACGATGGCCCAGGCCGTCGACGCCCGCAAACTCGTCGGCCAGGCGATGGGCATCCTGATGGAACGCTTCGATGTCGACGGCGACCGTGCCTTCGCCATCCTCAAGCGCTATTCCCAGGACACCAACACCAAACTCCGCGACGTCGCCCAGCATCTGATCGACACCCGCAAACTCCCGCACTAGGACTGCTGGCTCTTCTGGGGTGCTGAGACAAGGAATAACGGCTCTTCTGACAGATGTGTGGGTGGGGGTGGTGGTACTGCGGGTGGGTGCACAGTCTCTGCTGGTGCCGCCCCCTCCGGGGTGGGTGGGTCTGTGCCCTGGTGCGGGGAGGGTTTTAGCCTGGTCCGGGAGTGTGGTCCGGGAGGAAAACCCTCCCCAAACCGGCAGAAAACCCTCCATCCGAACCGGCGTCCCGGTTCTAGGCCGGTACGCCGGTCACCTGGCGGATGATCGTGTCGAAGGCGCGGGCGGGGAGCAGGCGGCGGAGGGTGATCAGGGGCTTGGCGGCGAAGCCGACGGCGTAGCGCGTTCTGGGGTGGCGGGTGGTTACGGCCTTGGCGATGGTGTCGGCGACGAGCTCCGGTGGGGAGCTGCGACGGTCGCTCGACTCCGAGCTCATCGAGATTGCCATGGCTTCGGCTTGGGCGGCGTACGGGCCGGAGGCTGAGGTCGTGCGGAGCTTGTCGGCGGCGATGCTGCCCCACTCGGTCCGGATGCTGCCGGGCTCGATCAGGACGACCTGGATGCCGAAGGACCTGGTCTCCAGGCGGAGGCAGTCACTGAGCGCCTCGAGGGCGAACTTGGTGCCGTGGTACCAGCCACCGAGTGGCGTGTAGATCCTGCCGCCCATCGAGCTGATGTTGACGATCGTCCCGCTCCGCCGCGCACGCATCCCGGGCAGCACCAGCTGGATCAGCCGCGCCGCACCGAAGACGTTGACCTCGAACTGGTACCGCGCCTCGGACAACGGCACCTCTTCCAGAGCGCCGTACGACCCGTAGCCGGCGTTGTTCACCAGTACGTCGATCTGCCCGGTCTCGGCGAGGATCCGGTCGACGCCGGCGCGCAGTGAGTCCTCATCGGTGACGTCCAGCTCGAGCAGCCGGATGCCCGCGTCGCCGAGGCTTTTCATCCGCTCGAGCCGGCGGGCCGCGCCGTACACGGTGTAGCCGAGTGCGTGCAGTTTGCGCGCGGTGGCCTCGCCGATGCCGGACGAGGCGCCGGTGACGAGAGCGATTCTGGACGTCATGTCAGCGCTCCAGACGATCAAGGTGAACTGCGGTTCACGATAGGACACCGGGATGGCCTGAGAGCACGAGACCGAATCTGACACCGTTGTCCGGGGAACATTTGCCGAAATCGGGTGCATACTTCGAGAAGAATTGGGTACGGCGCCCGCGGATGGTTCATCTGTGCAAGGGGTGTGGACACCTAGGCGCCCTTGGGTTGAGCATGACGCCGGGACTTGTGCGGCCAGAACGGCGGACCGGGTCACGTCCCGGCGTCCTCACCCCGATCGCGCGGTTACCCTGTCGAGATGGGTGAGTGGCGGCCGCTCTCAGGGCCTTCGCGGCAGGTGGCGCTGGAGATCCTGCTGGACGGTCCACTGTCGCGTGCCGAGTTGTCCCGCCGGGTCGGTCTGTCGCCGGGAAGCCTGACCCGCCTGACGAAACCGATGGTCGAGTCCGGACTGCTGGTCGAGGTGGCCGGTGGACCGACGGACGCGCGGGTGGGCCGGCCATCGCAGCCACTCGACCTCGACGCGGCCGCCCACCATTTCGTCGGCATCAAACTCACGGGCGACTCGGCGATCGGCGTACTGACGACGCTGCGTGCCGAGGTGATTGCGAGCACCGAGCGTCCGCTGACCGATCCGACCCCGTCCGTGGTGGCCGAGCTCGTCCTCGAGCTCACCGACGACCTCGCCATCCAGGTGCCCGGCGGGACCCCGATCACCGGGCTCGGGGTGGCCCTCGGCGGCCGGGTGGCGAACAACACCGAGGTCCGCTGGGGACCGTACCTGAACTGGGTCGACGTACCGTTCGGCGACATCGTGGCCGCCCACACCAGCATCCCCGTCGTGATCGCGAACGACCTCACCGCGCTGACCGAGGCGACCCACTGGTTCGGCGCGGGCCGGACTGCCGACCGCTTCGTGCTGCTGACGATCGGGGCCGGAGTCGGGTACGGACTGGTTGTCCACAACCTGACCGTCGACAGTCCCGACACGGACATCGGCACCATCGGTCACTACCCACTGCTGCCGGACGGCCCCCGGTGCGAGCGCGGCCACCGCGGCTGCGCGCTCAGCCTGCTGACCGTCAGCGCGATCACCGAACAGGTCGGCACGGCGGTCGGCCGGACGGTCGGCTACGACGAGAGCCTCGATCTCGCGGCCAAGGGCGACCCCGCGGCGAGCGCGGTGATCGGCCGCGCGGGCCGCGCGCTGGGCAAGCTGATCGCGGCGGCCGCGAACTTCACCATGCCCGAGCTCGTCGTCCTCGGCGGCGAGGGCGTCCGGCTCGCCGAGGTCGCGCATGCCGACCTGCTCGCCGCGCTGCACGCGGACCGGCATCCGTCCGCCGCGGAGCTACCGATGGTGCTGCAGCCCGCCGACTTCACCGAGTGGGCTCGCGGCGCCGCGGTGGTCGCGATCCAGACCTTCGTCCTCGGAACCGAGTAACTGACTATTATGTGATAAACAGTTACACTCCAGGTCATGGACTCAGTGAGGCGATGGCTCGAGGGCTGGCGGCTCTGCCGCGGACTGGAACCGGTGATCGAGTACGACGACGCGCTGGCCGCCGTACTGCGGTTGCCCGGACGCGAGCGGGAGTTGTTCGCGCTCGGCGACGATCCGGCGATCGTGGATCGGCTCGCGGCGCAGGTGTCCGGGGACACCTGGTTGACCGTGACCACGCAGCATGGCGACGAGATCGCCCGACGGCTCGCGGCCGCGGGGGTGCAGCCGTTCGCGGAGCAGAAGACGCTGATGTCGATCGACTTGCGCGAACACTCGCAACCGACGACGGCGGCGTACCGACTTGAGGTGAGCGCCGACGAGGCGCTCGAGTATGTTCGCATGCTGGCGGCGGACGGCACAGTCGCGGCGCGGGGTATGGCGGCGATCGTCGGGAGCGACGCGGTGATGCATGACATCCAGACCGATCCGGCGCATCGGCGGCGTGGGCTGGGCAGTGTGGTGATGGGCGCGCTGAGCCGGCGGGCCTTGGAGCGCGGTGCGCGGACGGGGTTGCTGATGGCGACCACCGACGGGTTCCACCTCTACCGGAAGCTCGGCTGGTTGCCCGAGGCAACCATGGTGACCGGGTCAGGCAGTTCGCGCGCGGTGGGCGGCGACCTTGGTGCGGTTCTGGCAGGCCGTTGAGCAGAACCGCTGCGTGCGGCTCCGGGTCGCGTCGAGGAACAGGTCGTCACAGCGGGTCGCCTCGCAGCGGCGGAGACGCTCGACCTCGTCGCTGCCGAGCAGCATCGCCGCCGCGGTCGCGAACTCGGCGATCCATCCAGTCGCCCCGGGGCCGCCGAAGTGCAGATGCCACGGCGCCCCGTCATCCCGCACCAGCTGCGGCGCCGCCTTGGTATCCCTGAGCAAGTCGTTCACCAGGCCGACGGCGCCGTCCACATCCGGCAGCCGGCTCAGAGCGTCGTACAACTGCTTACCCCCGGAGGCGTACGCCGCCACGTCCACCTCACCGACGCGGTTGGTGGTCAGTCGCAGGACAGCGCGGATGTCGTCCGCCTCGGGGGGAACCGCCGGCCGCCCTTGGCGCGTGGCGGATCCGAAGGCGTTCGCCAGTGCGATCGCCGCGACCAGCGACGCCTTCAGGTGATCCGTAGCCTCCACTCCGCCATTATCGCGTGACGGCGGAAATCGTTCATCCGGAGGAGGTGGGTCAGACCAGGGCACTGCGGCGCGTGCTACCAGGGTCGTACGCCCGGGCGGGGGAACATCCGCCCGGGCTCCGATGCCGCAGATCGTTGCCGGGACCAACAATGACGGACATGAACCTGGTTGAGTCCCGCCACCGCCCTTCAGTCCGTGGGATCGCCGGCCTGTCCCAGGCCGTCGTCGACCTCGCGGCCGTTCGCGACAACGTCCGCACCTTCCGGCGGCTCGTGCCGCAGGACATCCTCGCGGTGGTGAAGGCCGACGCTTTCGGCCATGGCGCCGTACCGGTCGCCCGAGCCGCGGTCGAGGCCGGCGCGACCTGGCTCGGCGTTGCCCACGCCGACGAGGCGCTGCAGCTGCGCGCCGGGGGCCTGACCGTTCCGATCCTGACTTGGTTGTACGACGCAACCGAACTGCTGCTGCTCGGCGATGTCAACGTGGACGTGAGCGTCTCGACGGTAGCCGAACTCCAGCGTGTCGTCTCCATTCCTTCTGTGCACTTCGTGCACCTCAAGCTGGACACTGGACTCCACCGGGCAGGCAGTGCACCTGACCTGTGGCTCGAGCTCACTCGCGCGGCGGCGCACTACGAGGGGCTCGGCGCCGTCACGGTCCGCGGGATCTGGTCTCACCTCTCGCACGGCGACTCGCCCGATGCCGCGCAAAGCCGGAGGCAACGACAGCTCCTGCGGACCGGGGTGAGCCTCGCCCGCCGGGCCGGGCTGCGGCCGAGCGTCGTACACCTGGCGAACTCGGCCGGCGCGATCACGCTGAACGCACCGGACTGCGATCTGGTCCGGATCGGCGCCGGTCTGTACGGCATCGACGAGGTCGGCATCGGTTTGCGGCCGGCGATGCGACTGACGAGCAAGCTGGCCCAGGTACGCCGGATCGGAGCCGGCGAAGGGGTTTCGTACGGGCACGACTACGTCGCGGACCGGGACACCACGATCGGCCTGGTCCCGCTCGGGTACGCCGACGGGATCCCGCGGGTCGCCGTACGCCGGGCCGGTGTGCAGTGCCGGGGTGTGCGGATGCCGGTGATCGGCCGGATCGCGATGGACCAGTTCGTCGTCGACGCCGGTGATCTAACGGTTGAGCCCGGTGAGCCGGTGACCGTGTTCGGAGACGGCTCGGGTGGCGAGCCGACCGCCGCTGATTGGGCCGACTGGGCCGGGACCATCCCGCACGAGATCTACTGCGGTATCGGATCCCGCGTGCCCCGTCGTTACGAGGAGGGCATCCGATGAAGGTCGCGGTGGTGCTGGGTGGCGCGAGTCCTGAGCGCCGGGTCTCGCTGGCCAGCGGCAAGGGCATCGTGAAGGCGGTCGAGCTCCTCGGCCACACCGCGATCCCGTTGGTGATCGATGCCGCGGGCAACTGGTTGGACGGGCAGCACGAGGCGATCGAGATCCTGCAGGCGTGCGACGTCACCATCCCCGCCTTGCATGGTGAGGGCGGTGAGGACGGCACGCTGCAGGGCTTCTTCCAGCAACTGAAGATCCC
The DNA here is from genome assembly GCF_054073265.1 of Kribbella sp. CWNU-51. NCBI lineage: Bacteria > Bacillati > Actinomycetota > Actinomycetes > Propionibacteriales > Kribbellaceae > Kribbella > Kribbella sp. CWNU-51. Next base: position 202,340 of record NZ_JBSXMZ010000051.1, on the reverse strand, counting down.
GTACGTCGGCAGTGGCGTGGCAGCCAGCGCGGTCGGGCTGGACAAGCGCCTCACCAAGGCGGTCCTCATGGCGCACGGCATCGCGGTCACTCCGGGCGTGACCCTGCGCGGTCCGGACCTGACCGACATCGAGGCCGCGATGCAGAAGATCAAAGTGGCCGGGCTCGAGTTCCCGGTGTTCGTCAAGCCCGGCAACGGCGGCTCGAGCTTCGGAGTGACCCGGGCGACCGATCTGCGGACGCTGTCGGCCGCGATCGCGGATGCCGCCGTACTCGATCCGGTCGTGCTGGTGGAGCGGGAGATGGTCGGCCGGGAGATCGACCTGGCCGTGCTGGAGTTCCCGGACGGGCGCGTCGACACGGCGCCGGCGCTGGAGATCCACGCTGATCCGGCCGAGCCGTTCTTCAACGCGGCTGCCAAGTACGACAGCGGCGCCACGCGGTTCGTCGTACCCGCGCCGCTCGAACCCGGGTTGGCCGAGCGGCTTCGGCGTACGGCGATCGATGTCTTCGCCGTACTCGGGTGCAAGGGACTGGCCCGGGTGGACTTCTTCGTACCGGCCGATTGCGAGCCGGTGGTCAACGAGATCAACACGTTCCCCGGGTTCACCCCGGCGTCGCAGTTCCCGCGGATGTGGGCGGCGGCCGGGATGTCGTACGCCGAGGTCGTCGACACGCTGATCCGGACGGCGGTGGCCCAGCAGTGACGGTTCTGTTGAGCGACGAAAGGATCACCCGGATGTTCGCGGATGCCCCAGGCTGTCGTGAGCTTGTTCTCCCCGGGCTGAGCAGGTCATTCCAGGAGGGCGGCGGTGAACGTCTCGCGGTGACGTACCAGCCAATCCCGGATGCGGTCCCAGCGTTCCCATCCCCCGCGCTCGGCCAGTGCTTGGCGATAGATGGTGTCGCCGTCGGCCACGCGGCGCGCGACGAAGGCCCGGCATACTGCGGTGGCCTCCTCGATGGTGCCCGGCAGTTCGGCCCGTTCCCGCTGCGAGAGGCCGTAGCCGTCGGCAAGGATCCGAAGTCGCGTCGGGGCATCCAATCCGGCAGGGTAATAGCCGGCCGCTGATGCGGGGTCGAGCATGGGGATCCAGTAGCGGGCGGTCATGGCGACGTCCCAGAGGGGGCGCCCAGGGGCCGCCATGTCGAAATCGATCAGCCCGCGGCTCGGCCGTCGCGGAAGACGACGTTCTCCGGGCATACGTCGTTGTGACAGAGCAACGTCCCGCCCTCCGGATCAGCCAGATCTCGGGGCCATGCGACGTCGATGTCGAGGGGAATGTCCGCGCTGGCCTCGTGGAGGCGCCGCAGCAGGCTGCCGACCGACGTCAGTGCAGTCTGGGTCACGGCCCAAGGCGGGAACGGCGGCAGGGCAACGTCGCCGGTAAGAAAGGTCAGCTGCTCGCGGCCGTCCTTGGTGAGCTGAACGGGGGTCGGTGCCGCGTCGAAGCCGTGATGTCTCAGTGCGAGGAGGTGGGCATGGATGGCACGCGCGGTGCGCGGCGCCGGGCGATCCACCAGCGCCCCGTGACGGAAGACCGCGCCCGGGTTCACCATGCCGCCTGTGAGCACTTCGCGGTTCGTCGCGTCGTCTTCAGCCATCATGCCGATCACGCTAGCGTCAAACCGGCTCTGTGAGGGCCCACCTCGAGGACCGCCCGGCCGCGCTCTACGCTCCGGTGTCCAGCCTCTCGATCTTGGTGTAGACAGTAAATGTCGAGCTCGGTCGTACGCCTCCGACGTCGTGGACATGAATGACTACGGAGTGACCGGTGCGACCACCGGAGCAGAGGTGTTGCTGAAGCTGCCCGTCGACGCGGTGTGGGCAGGGATCACGGCCATCGAACGGTACGGCGAGTGGAGCCCGGAGTGCTACTACGGCGCCTGGCTCGACGACGCGGACCGGCCTGTCCCCGGTGCCCGCTTCGAAGCGCGGAATCGCTTCGCGGACGGCTATGAAACCTACGTGACGTGCACAGTTACGATCGCCGATGAACCGCTGCGCTTCGGCTGGGACGTGTACAGCGGTGAGGATGTGCCCTTCGCCCACTGGGAGTACGAGCTGCAGCCGCAGGGGCGGGTGACGCTGGTGCGGCAGTCCTTCACCCATGGACCTGGTGACAGCGGCCTGCGTTCCGGCGTGCAGCAGCAGCCCGAGCGGGCCGCGGAGATGATCCAAGGCCGCCTGGACCAGCTGTCCGCCAACATGCGGAAAACCCTGCTGTCAATGCAGGAAACGCTGTCCTGATGACGGGGAGGTTCAGGAGGCTTCGCTGGCCTTGGTGGTCGAGGGCGCCACCCATAGGCACTCGGCCGTGCCTTCGGCCAGGTGCTGTTCGTAAACGCTGACCTTGTGGGTGATCACCCGCAGGCACTCGGTGAGTTCCTGGATCTGGGCGGTGACGTGGTCCTGATGACTGCGGAGCAGGGCGAGGCGGTCCTGCTCATTGCCGGAGCCTTGGCGGACCAGCTCGGTGTACTTGCGGATCGTGTCCAGCGGCATCCCGGACGAGCGGAACTTGATGCACATGTCCAGCCAGTCGACATCGTCCTCGGTGTAAACGCGCCGGCCGTTCGACTCCCGCCGTACGGCGTCCGCGAGCAACCCCTCGCGCTCGTAGAACCGGAGTGCGTGCACGCTCAGCCCGGTCCGTTCCGCAACCTGTCCGATACTCAGTCCAGCGTCCATACGCGGCACCATAACCCCGGTCGTAGCTCTTACAGCAGTGGTTTCAGGGCCGTCAGCGCCTGATGGACGTCGGCCATGGTCGTGTAGATATGGAAGGACGCGCGCAACTTCCCATCGCGGACGGCCGCGCGGATGCCGGCGGACGCGAAGGCCTCCTGCGCGCCGGGGAGCGGCGTGCTCACGATCGCGGAGTCCCCCGGTGGCAGCCCGAGACCGGCGCGGAACTCGTTCGCCAGCTCCAGATTGTGCTCGTGGATCGTCTCGACGCCGATCTGCTCGATCAGCTCGAGCGCGGGCGCGGCCCCGACGAAGGAGAACCACGCCGGCGACTGATCGAACTTCCGCGCGCCATCGGCGAGCACCATCCGCGTCCCGTAGTACGAGTCGTGCACGTCGGCACCGGCGTACCACCCGGCGGCCGACGGTCGGCATCGCTCCTGCAACCGTGGCGAGAGATACCCGATCGTCGCGCCGCGTGGCGACATCAGCCATTTGTAGGTGTGCGCGACCAGCGCATCGACACCGTCCACCCGCAACGGCAACCAGCCCAGCGCCTGGCTCGCGTCGATCACCACCAGCGCGCCAATTTCCTTGCTGGCGGCAACAACCCCGGCCAGATCGAGGACGGCGCCGGTCGACGACTGGACCGCACTCACCGCGACCAGGTCGATCCCTGGCCGGATCGCCGCGACCAGCTCATCCCCTGGTACGGCGACCACCTCGACGCCACGGTCCCCGTGGACCTGCCACGGAAACACGTCCGACGTGAACTCGACGTCGTCGGTCAGCACCTTCGCCCCGTCCGGCAACGCCGCCGCGATCGGCGCCAACGCCGCGGAAACCGTGCTGCCCACGAACACATCGCCGGCGTCCGCCCCGACCAGCCGAGCGAACGACTCCCGGGCCTGGGTCGTCGACTTGTCCCATGGCTCCCAGGACGTCGCGCCGATCCGCCAGTCGGCGAGCGCAGCCTGCAACGCCTCCCAGGCCGGCTTCGGCGGCAGTCCGTAGGACGCCGTGTTCAGCCAGCCCGGCTCCGGATCCCATAGTCCGGCGAAGTCCCCAAGAGTTCCCATTGCTCCACCCTACGCAGCCGCGCGGACGGGCCGCGGGAGTTGTCCACAACCGTCAGTCACGCAGGTGGGCAAGCAGCATCGCCAGCCGCCGCTGAGCCCGCGACGTGCGGCTCTTCACCGTGCCGAGCGGGACGCCCAGCCGGTCCGCGATCTCGGTCTGAGTGAGCCCGTCGTAGTACGCGAGTCGCAGTACCTGGCGATCCAGCGGCCGTAGTCGCGCCAGCGCGGCGCGTACCTGCCCGGCCTGCCAGACAGTGACGATGCTCGGCGGCTCGGCGACCGCGACCTCGACGGTGTCATCGAACGTCAACTGCTCCTGGGTACGACGCTCCCGCCGGTAGATGTCGACCGCTGCACGCCGCGTGATCGCGTACAACCACGGCTTGAGTTCCCGCCCCGGATCGAACCTGTCAGCCGCCCGCCACGCCTGCACGAACGCCCGCTGTACGGCGTCCGCCGCGTGCTCGCGATTCCCGAGCAGGTTCAGCGCGGTCGCGAACATCGGCCCGGAATACCGCTCGTACACCTCGGGCAACGCCGACCCGTCACCCACCCGAAAGCGCTCCCCCAGCGTCTCCTGTTCCATCAAGGTCGTCATGGAACCTCATGCTGCGTTCGCCGGCCCGTTGCCCACATCGGTGCCAATCACCTATTTCAGGCGGCACCTACCTACGGGTTGACCTAGAGAGCGGTCTAGCTTCTAGCCTTTCGCCGGTCAGGACAGGAAAGACTGGGGAGCTGTTTCATGCGCTGTCGCACGCTGGGCGGGACCGGGATCGAGGTCAGTTTCGCACTGCCTCGGCGCGATGATGTTCGGCGCGGTCGGGAACCCCGACCACGAGGACTGTGTCCGCATCATCCACGCCGCCCTCGACCAGGGCATCAACTTCGTCGACACCGCGGACATGTACTCGACGGGCGAGTCCGAGGAGATCGTCGGCAAGGCGCTGAAGGGCCGCCGGGAGGACGTCGTACTCGCGACCAAGGTGCACTTCCCGTTGCACGACCACAGCCGGAACCGCAGCGGGAACTCCCGGCGGTGGATCACTCGCGCGGTCGAGGACAGCCTGCGCCGGCTCGACACCGAGTGGATCGACCTCTACCAGGTGCACCGGCCGGATCACTCGACGGATATCGAGGAGACACTTTGGGTGCTCAGCGATCTCGTCAGCGCCGGGAAGATCCGGGCGTTCGGATGCAACTCGACGGCCTGTTGAAGGGCGCCGACCTCACCCTGGACGACGCGACCCTCGACCGGATCGACCAGATCGTCCCCCCAGGCACCGACCTCTGGGACACCGACGCCGCCTGGCGCCCCGAATCCCTCACCAACCCCACCACCCGCCGCCGCCCACCCACCGACCGCTGACCCCCGCGCGGACGGAAGATGAAGGTTTTCACTCAGAAGTGTGGCGACGGCGGTTTGTTTTTGACAGGGCGAGATGGGCACTGGAAGGTCGTCAACCGAAGAGAAAGAGTGAGAGCGATGACCCCCCTGCCGCAGTCCACCCGTAACGCCGCGGAACCGTGGACAGCGAAGGAAGTCCGGCAGTTCGAGAGACTCGCGGCGGAGAACCTGCCACCCTCGGTGATCAGCCTCCGCCTCGGCCGCCCGATCCCGGCCATCCTCACCAAGGCCGTCGAGGCGGGCATCAGGCTCACCCCGCTCAACCGCCCGCCGTACGGCGTATGACGCCGACATCCTGACGCCGGGACGGCGCCGTCGTACCGTGGAGTGCAAACACGTCCCAGGGAGGGTGTCATGACTGTCCGCAGACCCGGTAGATGGGATCCCGGCGAAGAGCCGTCCCCGGTGATCGACGAGACGCTGCAGGAGGAAGGCCTCGAGCTGACCAACTACGACGGCGTGATCCCCGACCACCCCGGTGGCAAATCTCTCGGACCGCAGCCCAACCCACCCCGGCGCCCGCCCCACAAGGCACCCCCGGAGGAACCGGCGGAGGAACCGGCCGACAGCTGACCGGAGCACCCTCCAGCGGCGACGGAGCACGCGGGCGACGGCAACACGCCGCCCGCGTGCATTACCGTGTGTGCCCATGACCGGATGGTTGGGGGTGGCGCCGTGGCGGTGACGATGCGGGACGTGGCGCGGCAGGCCGGGGTGTCGCCGAAGACGGTCTCCAACGTGATGAACGGGTATCCGTACATCCGCGAGGAGACCCGGACCAGGGTGCTCGCCGCGATCGACGCCCTCGGCTACCAGATGAACATCTCCGCCCGGAACCTGAAGTCCGGTCGGACCGGCATCATCGGCCTGGCCGTCCCCGAGCTGAGCCTGCCGTACTTCGGCGAGCTCGCCGACGCGGTGATCGAGGCCGCCGAGGCGCACGGCCTGACTGTGATGATCGAGCAGACCGGCGCGGACCGTGACCGCGAGCTGACCGTGATCAATCGGCCGCGTGGCCACCTCGTCGACGGCCTGCTCTACAGCCCGCTCGGCCTCGGCCAGGACGACATCGGGCACCTCAGCACGTCCACGCCGATGGTGCTGCTCGGCGAACGCATCTTCCACAGCCCGGTCGACCACGTGATGATCGACAACGTGGCCGGCACCAAGGCCGCGGTCGAGCACCTGCTGCAGCTCGGCCGTCGCCGGATCGCCGTCCTCGGCGTCCACCCCGGCGAGAAGATCGGCACGGCCTCGATCCGGTACGGCGCCTATGCAGAGGCGCTGACGCAGCACGACCTCCCCGTGCCCGAGGAGCTCGCCTTCCCGGCGGGGAAGTGGCACCGCTCGACCGGCGCCGAGGCGATGGAGGCGTTGCTCGCGTCCGGCGCGAAGTTCGACGCCGTACTCGGGCTGAACGACACGCTGGCGCTCGGCGCGGTCCGGGTGCTCACCCGGCACGGCATCCGGATCCCGGACGACGTGGCCGTGGCGGGCTTCGACAACATCGACGAGGCGCAGTACAGCACTCCGACGTTGACCACCGTCGATCCCGGCCGCATCCAGATCGCCCGGGCGGCCGTCGACCTGCTGGTCCAGCGAATGGCCGGCGACGACTCCGAGCACGCGGAGATCGTCGCGCCGTACGAGCTGCACACGCGCGAATCCACGCTCGGCGCCAGCTGAGGTCTTGACGGTCCCGGAGCACCCGGGCATCATCTCTACACCGATGTAGTACACCGATGTAGAACGCCCTGTCCCCGCCCCCGCCTGGAGGACACGCAGATGCCTGACGACTCCCCTCCGCCCCTCCGCCCACGGCGTCGAGCAGTACTTGGTGGCCTGCTCGGCGGCGCCCTCGCCCTCACCGGCTGCGGCAGCCTCGGCAGCAAACCCAGAGTCCGGGAATGGAACCTCTTCGGCGGCGGCGACGGCGCCCGCCTGCTGCAGATCCATCAGCAGTACGTCGCCGAGCACCCCGACGTGCGGTTCGGGGCGACCACCCTCGCCTGGGGCCCGCCGTTCTACACCAAACTCGCGATGTCGGCGGCCGGCGGCCGGGCGCCAGAGGTCGCGACCATGCACATGTCCCGGCTGAAGGGATTCAGCCCGACGACGATGCTCGACCCGATCCCGGTCGATCTGCTGTCCGCTGCCGGCGTGCACCAGTCCGACTTCCTGCCGGCGACCTGGGACCGCTGCGTCATCGACGGCAAGCTGTACGCCGTTCCGCTGGACCAGCACCCGTTCGTCCTCTACTACAACCTCGAGATCTGCAAGAAGGCAGGTCTGCTTGGCCTGGACGACAAGATCAAGATCGTCAAGGGCGTGACCGAGTTCCTCGACATGCTCCGGGCGGTCAAGGAGACCACCGGCAAGTACGCCGTCTCCGTCGACACCACCAGCCCGTGGCGGCTGTGGTGGACGCTGTACGGCCAGCTCGAGGGTGAGTTCTTCAGTCCGGACGGCAAAGAGCTGGTGATCGACGACGCCAAGGCGCTCGAGGCCCTGGACCTGATCGCGAAGCTCGCGAGCGAAGGACTCACGCCGCGGTCGGCGAACTACGCCGCCCTGGTCGCCCAGTTCAGCAACGGCGAGGCCGGGTTGAGCTTCAACGGTGAGTGGGAGGTCACGACGTACCAGACCGCGAAGCTGCCGTTCAGCATGGCGCCGTTCCCGGTCGTGTACGACGTACCGAAGTTCCAGGGCGACTCGCACACCTTCGTGCTGCCGCACCAGGCCCACCGCAACGCCGACGACACGAAGGCGACGATCGAGTACATCGCCTGGATGCTGAAGCACAGCGTCGAGTGGGCGGCCGGCGGCCACATCCCGGCGTACCAGCCGGTGGTGACGAGCCAGGAGTACCTGGCCCTCAAGCCGCAGGCGGAGTACCGCAGCGTCGCTCCGAACGTGCTGTACGACCCGGATGCGTGGTTCAGCGGTTCGGGGGCCCAGCTGGAGAACGAGTCCGCCGCGGCCTTCAACGGGATCGCGACCGGACAGGCCACTCCGAAGGCCGCGCTCGCCCAGTTCAAGGCAGCCACACAGAAGCTGCTCGACACCCCTTCCCCGGTCTGAAAGGAGGCCATCATGGCTGTGCAGACACCACCTCGTGCCCTCAGTACCACCCGACCGGCCGCACCGAAGCCGGGCACTGGCCGCCCGTGGATGGAGCGTTGGGGCGGACTGTTCTTCGTGGCGCCGTTCCTGCTGCTGTTCGCGGTCTTCCTGCTCTGGCCGATCGTGTCCGGCCTGTGGAACAGCTTCTTCAACACCAGCCTGGCCGGGGTCAAGCACCAGTTCCTCGGCCTGGAGAACTGGCGGGAGATGTTCGGTGACCCGGCTGTCTGGTCGTCGCTCAAGAACACCCTCGTCTTCACCGCGATGAGCACGCCGCCGCTGGTGATCATCGCCCTCCTGATGGCTCTGCTCGCCAACCGCAAAGGCCTGCTCGGCTGGCTGTTACGGTTCTCGTACTTCGCTCCGTTCGTCCTGCCGGCCACCGTCGTGACGCTGATCTGGGTGTGGATCTACCAGCCCGGCTTCGGCCTGGTGAACGGGCTGCTGACGGCCGGCGGGTTCGCCGAGATCGACTGGCTGAACACCGAGAACCGGGCCATGCTCGCGATCGTGATCACCACCGTCTGGTGGACCGTGGGGTTCAACTTCCTGCTCTATCTGGCCGCCCTGCAAGGGATTCCCGCCCAGGTCTACGAGGCGGCCGCGATCGATGGCGCGAACGGGCGGCAGCAGCTGTTCCGGATCACGCTGCCGTTGCTGAGCCGGACCACCGGGCTGATCGTCGTCCTGCAACTGGTTGCGTCGCTGAAGATCTTCGACCAGGTGTACCTGATGACCGACGGCGGGCCGAACTTCGCGACCCGGCCGATCATCCAGTACATCTACGAGAACGGCTTCACCAACTACCGGATCGGCTACGCCTCGGCGATCTCGTACATGTTCTTCGCGGTCATCGTGGTGGTCGCGCTGCTGCAGTTCAAACTGTTCTCCGGCCGGAAGGAGACCGGCGAATGAGGACGTCGTGGACCTTCCCGAAGGTGGCGAGCATCGTCGGCGCGGTCATCCTGGCGGTCGTGTGGCTGGTCCCGCTCCTGTGGGCCTTGGACACCTCCCTCAAACCGGAGCCGGAAACGACCCGGTCGCCCATCACCTGGTTGCCCGATGCACCGACTCTGGGTGCCTACCAGAGCGTCATCGATCAGGGTGATCTGATCCGCTGGTTCCTGAACAGCAGCGTCGTGTCCGTCCTGGTGACCGGCCTGACGCTCGTCGTGTCGGTGCTGGCCGCCTTCGGCTTCTCGCGGACCAGGTTTCCCGGCCGGCGGGTGCTGTTCGGGCTGATCATCGCCGGCATCCTGGTCTCGCCGCAGGTGCTGATCGTGCCGTTGTTCCAGGAGATGACCGGGCTCGGCCTGGTCGACACCTATTGGGGCATCGTGCTGCCGCAGGTGGTCGCGCCGGTGATGGTGTTCGTGCTGAAGAAGTTCTTCGACGGCATCTCCCGTGACTACGAGGACGCCGCCCGGGTCGACGGCGCGTCCCGGTGGCGGATCGTCTGGAGCGTGATGGTGCCGATGTCGCGGCCGATCCTCGTTGCCGTCGGCATCTTCACGTTCATCGGTGCCTGGAACAACTTCCTCTGGCCCTTCATCGTGACCACCGACCCGTCGATGATGACGATCCCGGTCGGCCTGGCCAACGTGCAGGGCTCGTACGGCCTACGCTACGCCCAGATCATGGCCTCCGCGGTCCTGGGCGGACTTCCCTTGCTGATCGTCTACGCCCTGTTCCAGCGCCATGTGGTCCGCGGCGTCGGCGACGCAGGCATCAAGGGTTGACACCACTCACCACGACAGGAGCAACCTGGTGCCCGCTGCCAACCTCACCATCGACCCCGCGTTCACGATCGCGCCCGTGAACCGCCGTACCTTCGGGACCTTCGTCGAACACATGGGCCGGTGCGTCTACACCGGTATCTACGAACCGGGCCACGCGACCGCCGACGAGGACGGGTTCCGCAAGGACGTCCTCGAGCTCACCCGCGAGCTCGGCGTCTCGGTGGTCCGCTACCCCGGCGGCAACTTCGTCTCCGGCTACCGCTGGGAGGACGGCGTCGGCCCGCGCGAAGGACGGCCGCGCCGGCTCGACCTCGCCTGGCACAGCATCGAGACGAACGAGTTCGGCCTGGACGAGTTCATCCGCTGGTGCGCCAAGGCCGGGTTCGAGCCGATGATGGCGCTCAACCTCGGTACGCGCGGAGTCCAGGAGGCGCTCGACCTCCAGGAGTACTCGAACCACCTGGGCGGGACCGCCTTGTCCGACCTGCGCGAGCAGCACGGCGCATCGCCGTACGGCGTCAAGCTGTGGTGCCTCGGCAACGAACTGGACGGCCCGTGGCAGGTCGGGCACAAGACGCCGACCGAGTACGGACGGCTCGCGGCAGAAACGGCACGGGCAATGCGGATGATCGAGCCCGATCTGGAGCTGGTCGCGTGTGGCTCGTCCTCGTCACGGATGCCGCTGTTCGGCACCTGGGAGCGGGAGGTCCTGCGGGAGACGTACGACTTCGTCGACTACATCTCCTGCCACGCGTACTACAGCAACGACGACGGCGACACGGCGTCCTTCCTGGCCTCGGCGGTGAACATGGACCGCTTCATCGAGGCCGTGGTCGCGACCGCGGACCACGTCGGCGCCGAGCTCAAGAGCAGCAAGAAGATCGGCATCTCCTTCGACGAGTGGAACGTCTGGTACGGCGAACGGTCCCGCCGGACAGACGGCCCGCACGACCGGTGGGAGGTGGCGCCGCGACGGATCGAGGACGAGTACAACGTCACCGATGCCGTTGTCGTGGGCAACCTGCTGATCTCGCTGCTGCGGCACAGCGACCGGGTCGCGGTCGCGTGCCTGGCGCAACTGGCGAACGTGATCGCGCCGATCATGACCGAGCCCGGCGGCCCGGCCTGGCGGCAGCCCACGTTCCACCCGTTCGCGATCACCTCCCGGCTCGCCGCCGGCCAGGTGCTCCAGGTGCGGGCCGACTCGCCGACCGTCAGCACCGCCAAGTACGGCGACATCCCGGCCGTCGATGCGGTCGCCACGTACGACGAGGGCCGGCTCGCGGTCTTCGCCGTGAACCGGTCGACCGAGGGCCCGGTCGAGATCACCGTGGACGTCAGCCGGACCGGCGTCACCGCGATCGAGGAGGCCGTGATCGTCCACGACGAGGACCCACTCGCCACCAACTCGGCCGCTCACCCGGACCGGGTGACCGCCCAGCCTCACGAGTCGGTGAGCCTCGCCGACGGCAAGCTGACCATTACGCTCCCAGCGATCAGCTGGACAGCGCTTTCTCTGTCGACGGACTGATGGTGCTAGGTCAGACTGGGTGGCCGTGAGCACCCAGTCTGACCTAGCCGAGACCAACCGGCTGGAAGCCTTCAGCGATGGCGTCTTCGCGATCGCGATCACCCTGCTGGTCCTCGAGCTGCACAGCCCCGAACTCGAAGAGGGCCAACAGCTGTGGCCGGCGCTGCTGCACGAGTGGCCACAGTTCGCGGCGTACCTGACCAGCTTCGCGATCCTCGGGGTCATGTGGGTCAACCACCACTCGCTGTTCCGCCAGATCCAGCACGCCGACCGCGGGCTGCTGTTCCTCAACTTGCAACTGTTGCTGTGGGCGACGTTGCTGCCGTTCCCGACCAGTCTGTTCGCCGAGCACCTCAGAGACGACTCGATCAACGCGAGCGTCGCCGCAGCCGTCTACAGCACCAACCTGACCCTGGCCGCGATCGCGTTCAGCCTGATCTGGTGGCACGTCCTGCGCAAGCACCTGGTCGAGCACAACATGACGAACGCGCAGGTCCGGAGGTCGCTGCTCAGGTACTCGATCGGCACCTTGATCTACGCGGCCTGCATCGGGCTGTCCTTCGTCTCCGCGCGGGCAACACTGCTGGTCGTCTTCCTGCTGGCGGTGTACTACGGCTTCGAGCAGCTCAGGACACGCGCCTGAACTGCGTGACACCTCCAGCGACAATTGGCGTTGCGAGCCTGTTGGCTGCCTTGTAAATTACCGCAGCCTAACCTAACTGAAACGAGGACCGCTGTGAATGCGAGGGTGTTCCGGGACACGTACGGCGTACCGCACCTGCAAGCCGGAGACCCCCTTGCCCTCGCGTACCTGCAAGGCGTCAACGTCGCTCGCGACCGGGCCTGGCAAGTCGAGTTCGAGCGGCGGCGCTACCTCGGGACGAGTGCCGCGTTCCTCGGTCCCGAGGCGGCGGGGTGGGACGTGTTCGCCCGGCAGGCCCGGCTTGCCGACACCGCGCGGCGCTGCTTCGAGGCGCTCGACGACGAGACGCGCGAGTGGATCACGGCGTACGTCGAAGGCGTCAACCACGCGCTTCCGGGTGGGGCCCGGCGCGCGCCGGAGTTCGCCGAGACCGGGCTGACGTTGCAGGCGTGGGAGCCGTGGACGCCACTCGGGATCTGGCTGGCGGTGCATGTCCTGTTCGCCGGGTTCCCCTCGAAGTTGTGGCGGACGCACGTGGCCGGGCATCTCGGGAACGAGGCGCTCGAGCTGTTCAGCTCGGAAGGGCCGCACACGTCCGGGAGCAACGGCTGGCTGATCCCCGGCTCGCTCACCACCTCCGGCCAGGCGATTGTCGCCGGCGACCCGCACCGGTACATCGAGAGCCCGGGCGTCTACCAGCAGATCCAGCTGACCTGCCCCGAGTACGACGTTCTCGGGCTGGCCGTCCCCGGCATCCCGGGTCTCGCCCACTTCGGCCACACCGGGAAGGTCGCGTGGGCCATCACCAACGCCATGGCCGACTACCAGGACCTGTACGCCGAACAACTCCGTCGCACCGGATCCGGCGTGGAGGCCCTCGGCCCGGAGGGCTGGACTGCGTGCGCGGTGCACACCGAGGTGGTCGAAGTCAGTGGGGCCGACCCGATCGGGGTGGACGTGATCGAGACCGACCGCGGTCCGATGATCATGGACGGAATCAGTCTGAGGTATCCGCCCCGGGTGACCAGCCGACTGGGTTTCGAAGCGCTGCCGAAGTTGCTCCGAGCAACAACCGTGGACGATGTCGAAGCCGCCTTCGAGGAGTGGGTGGAGCCGGTCAACGTGGTATTGGCGGCTGACACCGCCGGTGGTTTGCTGCATCGGACGGCTGGGATGGTTCCGCGCCGGCACGAGAGCAACCGGCTGCGCGTCGTACCGGCGTGGGAGGCCGAGCACCAGTGGGACGGCTGGCACGATCCGATGCCGCGGGCAACTGTCGACGGGCCGGCCGTGATGGCGAACGCGCGTGAGCTCGCGGCGCCGCTGGGCGTCGAGTTCGCCACCCCGCACCGGTCCCGCCGGATCCGGGAGCTCCTCGCCTCCCGGCCCACGTGGTCAGTCGGCGAGATGCCGGACATCCACACCGACACCTTCCTCGGATCCGCCGGCTCGATCCTGGATCTCCTGCCCGGCCTGGAGGATCTCTCCGAGCAAGCCGTTGCCCTGCGCACCGAGTTGCTCGGCTGGGATCGCCGGATGGACGCCGCGAGTACGACGGCCTCGTCGTACGCCGCACTCCGCAAGGCGCTCGTCTCCCGGCTGACCGACCACTTCACGCTGCTCGAGAACGCCGAATGCGCAGAGGTGTTCGCGCCGTGGATGGACACCCTGACGCACGTCTCGTTCGCGCTGGAGAACCTGATCGCGACCGACCTGCTTCCGGAAGTCAACGTCGGCTGGCTGGCCCGGGAAGCGCTCGAGGACGTGGCGGCCCGCAACGCCCGGCCGCCGTGGGGTGAGACCCATCAGCTGTCACCGCTGCACGCGCTGCGCGGTCCGGTGTTCGCGCCGGACGAGGAGCCGTTCGATCTCGGGGTGTCCGGTGACCACCACTGCGTCATGTCGACGTCAAGCCTTCCCGGCCTGACCGACGTGTGTGTCCGCGGCTCCGCGGCCCGCTATGCCTTCGATCTCGCGGATCGCTCGGCGAGTGGATGGGTCGTACCGTTGGGTGCGTCCGGCGTACTCGGGGATCCGCATCATCATGACCAGCTCCTGTTGTGGCAGCGCGGTGAGCTGGCCCCGGTCGAGGGCTCACTCACCCGCGAGGACCTGAGTTTCACCTGTGTCCTGGACGGTTTCGGCACGGTCCGCATCGTCGAGGCAGATCCTTCACGCGACCTGGAACTGATCCACGAGTGGGTGAGCGCCGAGCGAGCGACGTACTGGGGAATGGGTGAGCTGTCGCGGGACGAGATCGCCGCGACCTATCGGTTCCTGGATTCGGTGCCGACGCATCACGTGTACGTCGTCCGGCTGGACGACGTACCGATCGCGCTGTTGCAGACCTACGATCCACAGGCCGATCCGGCGGGTACGGCGTACGACGTCGAGGCCGGGGATCTCGGTCTCCATCTGCTGGTCGCGCCCGGCGAACCGCGGCCGGGCTTCACCGGCAACCTGATCGAGGCGCTGGCCGGCTTCGCGTTCGAGCACCTCGGGCATCCGCGCCTGGTGGTCGAGCCGGATGTCCGCAACACGCGCGCCATCGACCGCTTCCGTCGTAGCGGCTTCACGCTTGGCCCGGAAGCCACAATCACTCACCCGGATGGGACGACGAAGACGGCGCAGTTCGCCTTCCGCACCCGGGCCGAGTTCCTGGGTGAGGTCAGTCCTTGACCGCGAGGACGGCGGCGATGAGCCGCTGCCAGTCGGAGAGCTCGTCCGGCGCGTCCGGGTTGCGCCACTGGACGGCCGGGACCAGGCCGGGCTCGACGACGGTGAAGCCGTCGCCGAAGAGCGCGAGGATCTGCTCGTCGGTGCGCCAGCGGCCGCGGCCCAGCGACCCCTGGAGCACCTGCTCCAGCTCCTGGCTGCGCGGGTCGTTCTCGCTGCGGAAGTGGCTGATGAAGACGTAGCTGCCGGACGGGATCCGGTCGTACCAGAACCGGACCAGGCCGGCCGGGTCCTCGTCGTCGTTCACGTGGTGCAGGGTCGCGCTGAAGATCACCCCGACCGGCTGCGTGAAGTCGATCAGCCGCCGGGTCTCCTCGTGGTCGAAGATCGCCTTCGGGTCGCGCAGGTCGGCCTGGATGACGGTGGTGTTGTCGTTCTCGGCGAGCAGCGCGCGGCCGTGGGCGAGCACGATCGGGTCGTTGTCGGCGTACACGACCTTCGCATCGGGGGCGTACCGCTGGGCGACCTGGTGGACGTTGTCCGCGGTCGGCAGCCCGCTGCCCAGGTCGACGAACTGCCGGACCGGCGTGTTCGAGACGATCTCACGCACCGCCCGGATCAGGGCGCCCCGGTTGTCGGGCGCGATCTGCCGGGAGCCGGGCAGGTCGGTGATGAACTTGTCCCCGAACGCCCGGTCGACGGCGAAGTTGTCCTTGCCTCCGAGCAGGTAGTCGTACGTGCGAGCAATACTCGGCTTGCTCACGTCGAATCCGGGGAACGGCGGCTTCTCCGGAACCTGCTCGTTTGCATCGGCCATCGCGGCGGTCCTTCCGATCCGGTGGTGACAGCAGTCACTCTATGCGACCCCCGAACCGCCTCGCGCGCGACCCCGGCCAGTCTTTGCCGAGCTTTGTACTACTGACCGGTTCCCGAACGCGGGTCAGCCGGGTCCGGGCTCGGAGTGGTGGCCGGGCAGGCCGCAGCGGCCGTCGGGTTCCGGCTCGACGGCCGCTGTGGTGGTGCTGATCGAATGAGTGCGGTGACCTGATCTGGCGGGTCCTGCCACCGGTCTCTCAGCTGAGGACGGTCTTGGGCTTGTCGTGCTCGCGGCCGGCCGGATGGCGCTCGCGAGGTGGCTCGTGCAGCGTGTGGTCCGCGGTCCGTGGGGCCGGGCACACCGGGCCCCGGCGGATCGGTCCGCCGCCCAGCCGCCGGCTCTTCCACTGCTTCTCGTCGTAGTCGTAGTAGGTATCGACGCCTCCGATAGTCACCCAGATCCTCCCGTCTACCCCCCGGCTTCCTCTGCTCGCGATTCCACGTTGCGTCACGGGACGCTTGCACACAAGCGATTCCGGAAATCACCATCGATCAACAGGCTCGAACGCCGTGTTCTGTTGGATTGCGCCGGAATTGGGGCGGCGTTGGTAATTCTCAGACCGCGACGATCGCGACGCCGTGACCCGGCAACCGGATACCGCCAGTGACCAACTCCGCGGCGCCGAAGGCCATCACCAGGTACTCCGGGACCTCGTCGACCGGCACCACGGCCCCGGCTGCGGCCAGATTCACCACCACGCGCAGGCTGCCGCGTGCCACGACCAGCCAGTCCCCGCCGGGATCGAACGAGATGCCGACCGAGTCCAGCCGGTCGTTGCGCAGCTCTGGCATCCGCGCGCGGAAGGCGAGCAGGTGGCGATACCAGTTGAGCAGCTCGTGGTGCGGCGCGTTATCGAGCTCGGACCAGTCCAGCACCGAACTGCGCCACGTCTCCGGGTCCTGCGGATCCGGGATCTCGTCCGGCGTCCAGCCGTGCGCCGCGAACTCGCGCCGGCGACCGGTCCGGACCGCCTCGCCGAGGGCCGGCTCGTCGAAGTCGGTGAAGAAACGCCACGGCGTCGAGGCGCCCCACTCCTCCCCCATGAACAGCATCGGCGTGTACGGCGAAGTGACGACGAGCGCGGCGCCGATCGCGAGCTGGCCCGGCGTGAGAGCGGGTCGATCACCGAGCGCGCGGTTGCCGATCTGGTCATGGTTCGAGGTATAGACGAAGAACTCAACACCGCGGTGCCTCGCCGGGTCGACCGGCCGGCCCCAGTCCTTCCCGCGGAAGGTCGAGTACGAGCCGTCGTGCCGGAACACCTGCGTCAGCGTCTTCGCGAACACGGCCGGGTCCCCGAAGTCCACGTAGTACCCGAAGCGCTCGCCGGTCAGCAGGCTGTGCAGCGCGTGGTGGAAGTCGTCGCTCCACTGCGCGGTCATCCCCAGACCGCCGTCGACCACCGGCTCGACGACCCGTGGGTCGTTCAGATCGGACTCGGCGACCAGTCCGAGTGGCCGGCCGAGTTCTTCGGACAACTCCTCGGTCTCGAGCGACAGCTGTGCCAGCAGGTGCACCGGGCTGTCGTCGACCAGCGTATGGACAGCGTCCAGCCGCAAGGCATCCAGGTGGAACGACTGGAACCACCGCAGTGCGTTGTCACAGACCCAGCGGCGTACCTCCGTGCTGCCGGTGTCGTCGAGGTTGACCGCCGGACCCCACGGCGTCGTGTGCCGGTCGGTGAAGTACGGACCGAAGGCGGCCAGGTGGTTGCCACTCGGACCGAGGTGGTTGTAGACCACGTCGAGACACACGGCCAGTCCGGCGTCGTGGCAGCGGTCGACGAACCGCTGCAACGCTTCGGGCCCGCCGTACGGCTCGTGAACCGCGCAGAGGTGCACACCGTCGTACCCCCAGCCGTGGCGGCCGGGGAACGCGGCGACCGGCATCAGCGAGACCACCTCGACGCCCAGCACCACCAGGTAATCCAGGTGCTCGGCAGCCGCGTCCAGCGTGCCCTCCGGCGTGAACGTCCCGATGTGCAGTTCGTAGAAGACCGAGCCGCGCACATCCTGGCCGATCCAGTCCTCGTCCGTCCAGCCGAAGCGGTCCGCGTCGAAGACTCGACTGAAGCCGTGCACGCCGTCGGGCTGCCACGGGCTGCGTGGATCCGGCAACGGCTCGCTTCCGTCGACAGAGAACGCGTAGTCGGTGCCGTGGTGAGCCTCGACCACCTGCCGCTCCCACCAACCGTCGGCGGCCGCGCGCAGGGGCAGTACGCCGTCGAGCAGCACGAGATCAACAGAGGACGCGGCAGGCGCCCAAACACGGAAGGTGTGCACGCGCTCAGCTAATCACCACTTGCCTGCCGGCACCCGGAGAACGGGCGCTGCGGGGCCACGCGAGGAGAGCTCGAATGGTGAGGATCGGCCAGATCGAGGAGCATCTGCTTGGCATGCGCCCGCTCGCCAACCGCCTAACCGACACACGCCCACCCGCCAACCGCCACCACCCACCCAACACGCCCCCCACCCACCAACCACCCGTCAGGAGTGGTGGCAGGTCGCGTCGGCGTACGAGCATCGAGATCGAGCCGGGCGTGTGACCGAGCGTGGGGAGCACGACGATCGATCCGTCACCCATCACGTCGAACGCTTCGGTGAACGGTCCCAGGCCGGGCCCGACACGCCCCACCCACCACCCACCCGCCCGCGCCCGGCATGCGCTGCCATTCCGGCGGCTGATGCAGAACCCGGCAGAACGCCTACGCGGCAGTGGTGGGAGCGACGCGACGCTCCGCGGAGTCACGCCAGGGATCGACAGGGCCGCGTTTGAGTGTCGAACTGTCGTCATCAGCGCTTCCCCTGTCGCCGGACTTCCAGGCACGATCGCCCGAAGGGCCGAACAAGGCGCTGCCGCCCGTCCCGAGCTTGCTCCGGCAATCAGCGTTCGCGATCGAACTCCCGCCGTCGCCCCACGGATCGAAGTCGGCTGCGGGTGGGCGAGCCCGGGTATGGGGGTTGGGCTCGTCGAGATCGTCGCCCCAGGGGTTGAGGCGTGCGGCGTCCTCAGCGGTGATCCAGGGTGGGTCGGTGTCGCGTGGCCAGGCGCGGGCGGGTGCGCCGGGTGTAGTCACGCCGAGTGTGGTCGCGTCGGCTGCTCCGCGACGGGATGAGCGGGGTGTCGGTTTGGTGGTGTTGGGTGTGGTGGTTGGTGGCCGGTATCTGTCGCGGGGGACGGGGCCGGGGGTGGCCCAGGCGGGGCGGGCGACCTCGACGACGCCGTTGGTGATCTGGATGGTCCAGTGGCCGGCGTGCAGGTCGCGGTGACACCGTTTACACAGCAGGACGAGGTTGGTGATTTTGGTTTCGCCGCCGTCGATCCACGACTTCACGTGGTGGGCGTCGCAGTACAGGGGTGGGGCGCCGCAGCAGACACAACCCTTGTCGCGGGTGATGAGGGCCTTGCGGATCGGTCCGGTGGCGAGCCGCACGGTGGTGCCGACGTCCAACGGCTGGGAGTCCGAGCCAAGCACGATCGGGAGGATGTGGGCGTCGCAGGCCAGCCGCCGGATGGTGGCCGCTGACAGGGCGTCGCCGTAGATCAGGTGGCCGAGTTTGTCGGCAGTGGCGGCCTTGAGGTCGTTGTAGTCGATGGTGACGGTGATGTGTGGCTTCGAGCCATGCCCGGGGATGAACCCACCACCGTGACCGCGGCCCACCTCGGTCGGCGCACTGCCAGCGGCCTCTGCTGTGCCCGGCGCCGGGTCTTGCGCTGGACCGTCTGCTGCGTCGCGCATGCCGGGCAGGGTGCCGGCCATGTCGTCGGCAGCGGGATCGCCTCCGCCACCGGACCTACGGCGGCGCAGGTCCTGATGAGGCGTGGCATCGGACACCCCTGCGGTAGCGGCAGCGGCGGGGGTGGCGTGGTGACCGGCACTCTGTGTGGAGCCGGTGGCGGTAGGGGTGGCGTGGTGACCGGCACTGTGCGTGGGGTTGTTGGCGGCGGTGAGGACGGTCGTGAGGGCGTCGGCCTGACGCTTGTCGCGGCCGCGGGGGTCGAGCGCACCGTCGATGGTTTTGCGGGGCTTGGCGTGGGCGTGGATCAGGGTGCGGAACAGTTCGGCGTTCTCGTTGGCCAGGTAGCCGCGGAAGGCGACGCCGTTGTCGGCGTTCTTGAGGGTCAGGGACTCGCGGTCGTAGGCCTTCTGCTCGTTGGGCTCGGGGCCGTCGGTGTCGAGCCGGTCGCGGACGAGCCGACCGGCCCGGCGCAGGTCGAGCG
Organism: Kribbella sp. CWNU-51; assembly: GCF_054073265.1. NCBI lineage: Bacteria > Bacillati > Actinomycetota > Actinomycetes > Propionibacteriales > Kribbellaceae > Kribbella > Kribbella sp. CWNU-51. Next base: position 182,355 of record NZ_JBSXMZ010000051.1, on the reverse strand, counting down.
GGCCGTGGGTGCGGCCGAGTTCCACCATTTCCCGCTCGGCGACCAGGAGATCGTCGGCCGGCACCGTGGCCGGCACCTTGTCCAACGCGGACACGATCGCCTCGGCCTGCGCTGGATGCAGCAACACCCCCACCCCCGCACCATCCTCGTCCGCATCGTGCTCGCCTGCACCGTCCGCTCCCGCACCGTCCGCTCCTGCACCGTCCGCTCCCGCACCGTCCGCTCCCGCACCCTGCTCGCTGTCGCCGACGTCGTTGTTGGCCGGGTTGGTGTCGCTGGCACCGGTATCCGTGGTTGCGTCGTCTGTCATGGGGATGGGGAGGGCGGCGGCGACGGCCGGGAACTTGTCGAGTCTGGTGGCGAGGTGGACGTCGCGGCGGGCCTTGGTGGCGTCGATGCGGTAGCGGAAGGTCAGCAGCCGGGCGGTGGTGCCGGCACCGAGTTCTTGGGCGTGGCCGGTGGACTCCAGGCCGGCGATGAGGTGCAGGGCGAAGGTCTCCAGGCGGGCGATCTCGGCGTACGCAGCATCAAGAGACGACAGCATCTCGCTGCCGCTCATCGACCACACCGGTCGCTGTCCGAGAATCTCCATACCCAAACTGTAAACAGCCCTGCGGACAGTTTTCAAACCCGGATGCCCTTGTTTTCAAGGGATTCCGTTCACAAGCGGTTGTCCACAGCGACGCCGGGTTGTGGACAACACGACCCGGGCGGTGGGCTGTTGTGCTACCACCCCGAGCGGACGTCTAGAGGAATGTTGTCGTCGGCAACGACTGTGTCCGATGAACCGGGCGCGAGCGGAGAACGACGCCGGCGAGCTGCACGCACCACCCGGAAAGTGACCTGACAGGAACCTGCCGCAGAGGCCCTCCAGGTACTGCCGGCCCGGGCCGGCGCCGCGTGCCGTCCATGAGAGGAGCATGAGCACAGCCCGCCGCCCGGTGGATGCCTCAGGCACGGAAGGTCCATGCACGGGAGACAACTCATTGCCTCCAGCAACCAACGCGCCTCGGCCGGCTGATCTACTGCCAAGGGGCTTGGCACCCCACGCGTCTCATGGTTCGGTTGCACGGCACCGGCAGCCACGCCGACAGGCTCGACGGCCGTCCGCTGAACCACCTACCCCGGTCCCGTCCCCACCTGGTGCGCCGGCGGAGGTCGCCGTCGTCGCCGGGGCTGGCTTTCAGCTCCGGACGAGCAGGGCCACCGGGAGGTTCTCCAGCAGCTCGTGGATCCGGGCTGCTCCGCTACCCACCTCGTGGCCGGTCAACACGTTCTTCCACTGGCCAGTCGGCAGCACCACAGTGCTGTCGCCCCAACCGCCGAGCCGATGCAGTGCCGCGGGCAGTCGGGTCGCCACCGTGATGACCGCGTCGCCACGGGCGAAGGCGACCGCGTGACCGTTGGATGTCGGGAGCGGGGTGTAGCTGCCGGCGAAGGCCTCCGGGTACTGCCGGCGAAGGCGGAGCGCCCGCGAGGTGACGAGCAGCTTCTCGTCGGACAGGTCGTCCGGTTTGGCACCGTCGTCCAGCCGCCGCAGCCGGTCGATCCGGTGCTGGTAGTCCACGGGCCGCCGGTTGTCCGGGTCCACGAGGGACAGGTCGACCAGTTCCGTGCCCTGATAGACATCCGGTACGCCGGGCATCGTGAGCTGCACGAGCTTCTGGCCGAGCGTGGCCGCCCGGACGAACTCGGTCTGCCGTGCGGCAAAGCGCCGTACCGACTCCAGCACCGTGGCGTCGGTGAGGACGGCACTCGCGAAGGCGGCGACGGCCTGTTCGTACTCCTCGTCCGGAGAGGTCCAGGTGGTGTGGCGCTTGGCTTCGCGGATCGCCTTGAGCAGATAGGCCTGCAGCCGGTCCTCAGGCAGCGGTCCGTCGTCCCAGGTGCCGAAGAGGGTCTGCCAGAACAGGTATTCCGTGCTCCCGTCCAGCACCGGGCTCCGGTGATCCTCCGACAACCGGCGCCACTCACGGACCGCCTCGGACCAGGCAGCGGGCTGCTCGGACAGTACGCCGAGCCGGGCACGCACGTCCTCGGATCGCTTGCTGTCATGAGTGGACAGCGTGGTCATCGTCTTCGGCCAGCGCTCGTTCAGCCGGGCCGCGAACGCGTGGAACTCCTCAGGCGTCACCCCGAAGTGCTCCGGATCCCCACCGACCTCGTTCAGCGACGTGAGCCGGAACCACCGGTAGAACGCGGTGTCCTCCACCCCCTTGGCCATCACCGGCCCACACGTCTGCTGGAACCGCACGATCAGCTCGTGCCGCGCGTGCTCGTCGATCCGGCTCGCCGTCCCGGTCTCCCTGCCGAGCAGCAGGTGCAGTACGACGTCGAGCGTCTCCTGCCGGTCCTCGTCCAGGTTCTGCCGGGCTTTCCCGGCCGCGCGCTCCAGAGCATCGATCGCGGTCGGCGCCGGCTGTTCCCCTGGTACGACGTACGCCCGGTAGACGTCGAAGTGGACGAGCAGCTCGACGACCACCTCGTGGAACGCACGGCGCGTGTGATCGCGCAGTCGTACGTCGTCCTGACAGATGCCGGCGAGCAGCTCAACCAGCCGATGCACTTCGGCGTACTGCCCGTGCTTGACGACCTCTCGCTTCGCCTCCTCCACGACCGGGCTGAAGTCGGCAGGTGCGCCGGTGAGCTCGGAGTGCAAGGCCGCAAGCGGTGCGGCACCGGCCGGGTCGACGAAGAGGCCGCCGACCCGGAGCAGAGCGTCGTACCCGGTGGTGCCGGCGCAGGGCCAGTCGTGGGGAAGCTCTTCGGTGCCTTCGAGGATCTTCTCGACCACGACCCACGCACCGCCGGTGCGCTCGGCCAGGCGACGGAGATAGCCGCGTGGGTCGGCCAGACCGTCCGGATGGTCGATGCGGAAACCGTTGAGCTTGCCCTCGTGCAGCAGTGCCAGCAGTAGCTCGTGTGTCGCGTCGAAGACCTCCTGTGTCTCCACGCGGACCGCAGCGAGGGTGTCGACGTCGAAGAAGCGCCGGTAGTTCAGCTCCTCGTCCGCGACCCGCCAGTGCGCGAGGCGGTACCACTGCTCGGTCACCAGCTCCGCGATCGGCAAATTCTCAGTCCCTGGCCGGAGCGGATACTCGTGCTCGTAGTACCGCAGTACGTCGCCATCGACCGACAGCTCGCCATCCGCCAGGACTCTGCCGATGCGCTGGCCCAGCACCGCCATCAGCAGTGGTTGGTTCCCCGAACCCCAGTCGACGTCGAACCAGTCGGCGTACGGCGACCCCGGCCCGTCCCGCAACACAGACCAGAGCGCCTTGTTGAGCCGAGCCGGTGTCGGCACAGCCACATGATTGGGTACGACGTCCGCCACCGCACCCATGCGGTGGTCGGCCAGCCGTGCGGCCAGCCGGTCGAACGCGGGGCGACCACCGGCCGGCTCGGACAGGCGGCTGTGGTCCACCACGTCGTACCCGTGCGTGGAGCCGGGCGCGGCCTGGAGGATCGGGGACAGGTAGGCGTGCGAGATCCCGAGGCCGGACAGGTACGGGACGACCGTGGCGGCGTCGTCGAACCCAAACTCGGCGCGCAGTTGCAACCTGTAGGTGGCCTGCGGGATCGCTGTCATCCAGCGGCCCGCCGCGGCCGGGTCAGAACCAGCATGCCGTGGGCCTCGATCCGGATGGTGCTGCCCGCGGTGTGCTCACGTTCCTCGGCACGACCGGTCGGCCTGATGGTGTCCACCACCACGGACCACGCCTCGCCGTACTCCTTCGCGGGCAGCAGGAAGTCCTGCGACTCGTAGTTGCTGTTCAGCAGGATCAGGAACGAGTCGTCCACCACCGGCTCTCCGCGCGGGTCCGGCTCCGAGATGGCGTCACCGTTGAGGAACACGGCCACCGCGCGGGCGTCGTCGCGGCTCCAGTCGCCGTCCTGCATCTCCTGGCCGTCGGGGGTGAACCAGACCAGGTCGCCGAGCCCGTCGACCCCTGTGTCGCCGTGGAAGAACCGACGGCGCCGAAGCACCGGGTGCTCGTTGCGCAACCGGACCAGCCCGCCGGTGAACTCCAGCAGGTCCTGCTGTTCCTCGGTGAGGTCCCAGTTCACCCAGGCAAGCTCGTTGTCCTGGCAGTAGACGTTGTTGTTGCCCGACTGGGTCCGGCCCTGCTCGTCGCCGTGGGCGAGCATCGGAACGCCCTGCGAGATCAGCAACGTGGCCAGGAAGTTGCGCTGCTGCTTGGCCCGCAACGCGAGCACGGCGGCATCGTCGGTCTCGCCCTCGGCGCCGCAGTTCCACGAGCGATTGTGGCTCTCGCCGTCGTTGCCGCCCTCGCCGTTGGCCTCGTTGTGCTTCTCGTTGTACGAGACGAGGTCGCGCAGCGTGAAGCCGTCGTGCGCGGTGATGAAGTTGATGCTCGCCAACGGGCGGCGGCTGTCGTCGCGGTACAGGTCCGACGAGCCGGTCAGCCGCGAGCCGAACTCGGCCAACGTGTACTTCTCGCCGCGCCAGAAGTCGCGGACGGTGTCGCGGTACTTGCCGTTCCACTCGGTCCACAGCGGCGGGAAGTTGCCGACCTGGTAGCCGCCGTCGCCGACGTCCCACGGCTCGGCGATCAGCTTGACCTGACTCACCACCGGGTCCTGCTGGACCAGATCGAAGAACGCCGACAGCCGGTCCACTTCATGGAACTGGCGTGCCAGCGTCGACGCGAGGTCGAACCGGAACCCGTCCACGTGCATCTCGGTGACCCAGTAACGCAGCGAGTCCATGATCAGCTGCAGCACGTGCGGGTGCCGCATCAGCAGGCTGTTCCCAGTGCCGGTGGTGTCGTAGTAGTGCGACTTGGCCGAGTCCACCAGCCGGTAGTACGCCGCGTTGTCGATGCCCTTGAACGACAGCGTCGGGCCCAGCTCGTTGCCCTCGGCGGTGTGGTTGTAGACGACGTCGAGGATGACCTCGATGTCGGCCTCGTGCAGCGCCTGCACCATCGTCTTGAACTCGGTCACCTGCTGGCCGCGGCCGCCCAGCGAGGAGTAGGCGTTGTGCGGGGCGAAGAAGCCGATCGTGTTGTAACCCCAGTAGTTGGACAGGCCCAGCTCCTGCAGATGCCCGTCCTGGGCGAACTGGTGCACCGGCATCAGCTCGATCGCGGTCACTCCGAGCTCCTTGAGGTGCTCGATGATCGCCGGGTGCCCGATCCCGGCGTACGTGCCGCGGATCTCCTCCGGCAGCCCCGGGTGGGTCTTCGTCAGGCCCTTGACGTGCGCCTCGTAGATCACCGTCTCGTGGTAGTCGTGCCCCGGCGGGCGATCGTTGCCCCAGTCGAAGAACGGGTTGGTGACGACCGAGAGCATGGTGTGCTCACGGTTGTCCATCGTGTTCAGCTCGTCGGGCTTGGCGAACCGATAGCTGAACAGCGACTCGTCACCGTCGATCTGCCCATCGATCGCTTTCGCGTAAGGATCCAGCAGCAGCTTGGACGGGTTGCACCGGTGCCCTTCGGCCGGGTTGTACGGTCCGTGCACCCGGAACCCGTACCGCTGCCCCGGCTGCACCGCCGGCAGGTACGCATGCCAGACGAATCCGTCCACTTCGGTCAGTTGCACCAACTGCTCGGTCCCGTCGTCGCCGATCAGGGCCAGATCTACTCGCTCAGCTACCTCCGAGAACACCGCGAAGTTCGTCCCGGAGCCGTCATACGTGGCTCCAAGGGGATAAGGACGGCCAGGCCATTTCTGCACCTGACGACAGTAGCCACCCCGGGCTGCGGCCGACGCACTCCGGGGTGTTTTTTGCTCCGGGAAGTCATCCGCTCGGAGTGATCCCGGCAGCACGCTCCGCTGTCACTACCCGCCGGTCTGCCGCGACCGACGGGTAGCCAGTAACATCCCTGGCTTGTGAAGTCGCCCTCCGCCAGGCGGCCGGTCTTCCTCGACTCGACCGGGCGTCGCCATCGCGCCATCCGCCGTACCGGCGTGGTGCTCGCCGTCCCGGTCGTCGGCTATCTGGTCCTGATGACCAGCAGCCTGTTCGGCGGGCCACGGCTGGAGACTCCGCTGGTTCCCCTACCTGAAGCCATCGTCCGGCCCGCGCACCGGCCGACCATCTCTCCTGCCCCGGAAGCCATTCAAACGATCGAACCAAAGTCGACACCGACTCCGGGCCACGAGAGCGAACCGACCAGGACACCGAGCACCACACCGTCGGGTATGCCGACCGCGACGCCATCAGGTACGCCGACCGTCGTACCCACGACGCCGACCATCGCACCGACCACGCACACCACCGGCTCGCCGAGCACTCCACCGGGTAAGCCGACGACCACGACGAACGGGAACAAGCCGACCGCGCCACCCGGTCGCACGAAGACGCCCGGCAAGCCGTGAGCCGCCCGGTCGCCCGACGCGCCAAGCCGGTCCCACTCCGCACCCACTGGGTGGTGCTGACCATGCTCCTCGTCTGCCTGTCGAGCATGCTGCTGCTGAACGGCTACACGCACCACCTGTTCGGCGCGGAGCCCGACGGTGCGGTCGCGGCCGTCGGCCCGGCCGGCGCCGTACCACGCACGATCGCGAAGGGCGGTCCGGTGATCGACGCCGGAGCGGGCCAGCCGAGATCCGTGTCACCCAAGGCCCGGACCATCGCACTGACCTTCGACGACGGACCGGATCCGGTCTGGACCCCGAAGCTGCTCGACCTGCTCAAGGCACAGCAGGTCAAGGCGACCTTCTTCGTGGTCGGCACCGCGGTCGCGGCGCATCCGCAACTGGCCCGCCGAATAGTTGCCGAGGGCCACCAAATCGGCCTGCACACGTTCACCCACGCGAATCTGAGCAAGGCGCCCGGCTGGCGCAGGTCGCTCGAGTTGCGCCAGAGCCAGTCGATCCTCGCCGGCGCCACCGGCGTCAGTACGCCGCTGTTGCGTCCGCCGTACTCGTCCGAGGCGGATGCACTCACCGACGCCGACTGGACCTCGATCGAGGCATCCCGGAAAGCCGGTTACCTGACCGTGCTGAGCACCCAGGACAGCGAGGACTGGCGCCGTCCCGGGACCACGCAGGTGATCGCGAACTCGATGCCGCGCGGCACCGCGGGCCAGGTGCTGCTGATGCACGACGCCGGCGGTGATCGCAGCGAGACCGTCGCCGCACTCACGAAGATGATCCCTGTCCTGAAGGCGCGCGGATACAAGTTCGCGACCGTCAGCGACGCCGTGGGGCTTCCGCAGCCTGTCCACAAGGCCGGCCTGCTGGACCGGGGCCGCGGCCTGGCGGCGATCTGGGCGATGCGTGTCAGCGACGGCGTCCTGACCGTGCTCACCTGGCTTTTGTACGCCGCCGGTGCGCTGAGCGTGCTGCGGGCGATCACCACGCTGATCGCCGCCCGGCGGCATGCCCGGCGGATGCGCGACTGGTCCTGGGGTCCGCCCGTGACCGAGCCGGTCAGCGTCATCGTCCCGGCGTACAACGAGAGCGCAGGGATCGAGGCCGCCATCCGGTCGCTGGTCGCATCGGACCATCCGCTCGAGGTGATCGTCGTCGACGATGGTTCGACCGACGGTACGGCGGACGTGGTCGAGGCTCTCGGGCTGCCATGGGTCCGGGTGATCCGGCAGCGCAACGCGGGCAAGCCGGTCGCGCTCAACACCGGACTCCAGGCCGCGCGCTTCGACCTGATCGCGATGGTCGACGGCGACACGGTGTTCGAGCCGGACGCCGTCCGGATGCTCGTGCAGCCGTTCGCGGATCCGGCCGTCGGCGCGGTATCGGGCAACGCCAAGGTCGGCAACCGGCGCGGGCTGCTCGGTCGCTGGCAGCACATCGAGTACGTGATCGGCTTCAACCTGGACCGGCGGCTGTTCGACCTGGCCGAGTGCATGCCGACCGTGCCGGGTGCGGTCGGCGGATTCCGGCGTACGGCGCTGGAGCGGATCGGCGGGCTCAGCGACGTGACGCTCGCGGAGGACACCGACCTGACCATGGCGCTGTGCCGGGATGGATGGCTGGTGGTCTACGAAGAGCGAGCGATCGCGTGGACGGAGGCACCGGCGTCGCTAGGTGCGCTGTGGCGGCAGCGGTACCGCTGGTGCTACGGAACGCTGCAGGCGATGTGGAAGCACCGCGGCGCCTGGGCGCAACGCTGGCAGGCAGGCAAGCTCGGGCGACGCGGTCTGACCTACCTCATGCTCTTCCAGGTCCTGCTGCCACTCCTCGCGCCCGTGGTCGACATCTTCGCGATCTACGGCCTGATCTTCCTCGACCCGCTCCGCGTCGGCCTCGTCTGGCTGGGCTTCCTGGCCCTGCAGTTCGCGATGGGCCTGTACGCGTTCCGGCTCGACGGCGAACGGCCCGGACCACTCTGGACACTCCCGCTACAGCAGTTCGTCTACCGGCAACTCATGTACCTCGTCGTCATCCAATCCGTCTTCACCGCCCTGGCGGGCTCCCGCCTGCGCTGGCAACGAATGGAACGCTACGGAAGCCTCCAGGCCCCCGCGAGCACCGAAGGTTTCACCTAGACCGACCCGAGCCACAACTACACACCCGAGACGTGGTCACCTGACGCATCCGGGTCGTTACTTGGAGTAAGTTCGGGCCTATGCTGAAACGGGCCGCAGTTCTTGCCAGTGCTCTTCTGCTTGTCACGGCGGGGTCGGTGGTCGCGTCGACGGACAAGCCGTTCGTCGTCGGGGGGACGCTGGCGAGTGTGAGCGAGGCGCCGTGGGCGGTGTCGCTGGCTAACACGGAAGCCGCGGGGGCGACCGGGCGGTGGTGTGGTGCGGTGCTCGTGCGACCGGACAAGCTCGTCACCGCCGCGCACTGCATGATCAAGCCGCTGTCGACGTACGTCGCTGTCCAGGGGCGGGCCGACCTCAGCGATGACAGCACCGGGCAGGTGTCCGGGATCAGCAAGGTGTGGATCCATCCCGGGTACAACACGAAGAACAACCGCAACGACTTCGCCGTACTCACGCTGTCGCACCCGTTCACCGGTGTTCCGCTGATCCAGTTGGAGACGAACCCGAAGGCCGACCGGCGCGGCGCCGTACCGACGGTCTATGGCTGGGGCGACACGGCCGGCACCGGGCCCGACGACACCCTGCAGAAGCTGGCCGTTCCCGACCTCGGCGACAGCACCTGCCTCGCCAACAAGGAGTACGTCGCCCACGGGTATGCCGCCGCCTCGAACATCTGCGCCGGCTACCTCGACGGCACCGCCGACTCCTGCCAGGGCGACTCCGGCGGACCCCTGGTCCTCAACGGCCGCCTGCTCGGCGTCGTGTCCTGGGGAAAGGGCTGCGCGGAGCCCGGATTTCCTGGTGTTTACGCGGAGATCGCGCCCGCCGTCAAGACCCTGCGGGCACAGTTCCAACAGGTTCGTTAAGCCGAAACATACCTGTCAGTACCGGTCTCAGGTCGTCACCGCCCGGACACACTCCGAAAACACCAGGTCCTTACCTTTCTGGTCAGCTACCCCGTTGCCCAGTGAGGAGAAGGCATGGCGCAGACCAGACGTCAGTTCCTGCAACAGGTCGGTATCACCGGTGGAGCCGGTGTCCTGTACTCCACGATGTCGGCGCTCGGTCTCACGAGTGCCGCCGAGACTCCCGCGTACGCCGCGCCGTCGCGGGCGGACCTGCACGGCCGCGACAGCAAGCACGTCGTCGTCCTCGGTGCCGGGATCTCCGGTCTGACCTCGGCGTACGAACTGCTCAAGGCGGGCTACAAGGTCACGCTGCTGGAAGCCCGCAATCGTCCGGGCGGCCGCAACTGGACCGTCCGCGGCGGCACTGTGGAGACCGACCTGGCCGGCAACACCCAGCGGGCGACGTTCTCGCCCGGCCAGTACATGAACGCAGGTCCGGGCCGACTTCCACAGCACCACCTGACGCTGGAGTACTGCCGTGAACTCGGCGTCGCGATCGAACCGTTCGTCAACCAGAACGCCGATGCGTACCTCTACCGCGAGGGCACCACAGCCCTGTCCAGCAAGGCGATCCGGCACCGCACCGCCAAGGCGGACGTCTATGGCTATGTCGCCGAACTGCTCGCCACAGCCACCGACCAGGGCGCGCTCGACAGCTTGCTGACGCAGGCCGACAAGGACGCGCTGATCGGGTTCCTCGGCAGCTTCGGCTCGATCGGGAACAAGGCGGCCGGCTTCGCGTACACCGGCACCGACGGCCGTCGTGGCTACGTCGTCGAACCGGGAGCCGGGCTGGAGGGCGGGACGACGGCCGCGCCGTACTCGCTGAGCGATGTCTTCGCGAGTGGGGTCGGCAACTACTTCTCGTTCGAGTTCGGCTGGGACCAGGCGATGATGATGTTCCAGCCGGTCGGCGGGATGGACAGGATCCCGTACGCCTTCGAGAAGGCGATCGGCCGGGAGAAGATCAGCTATGGCGCCGAGGTGACCGGGCTGCGCAACACCGGCCCCGGCGTCGAGGTCACGTACAAGACCGGGACGCGGACCCGGACGATCACAGCGGACTACGCCATCTGCACGCTGCCGCCGCACCTGGCCGCGAAGGTCCCGTCGAACCTGCCGGCGCCGATCATCGAGGCACTGAAGTATGCCCGGCCGACGAATGCGGGCAAGATCGGCATCGAGTACGGCCGCCGCTGGTGGGAGGAGGACCACAAGATCTACGGCGGCATCACCAACAGCTCGCTCGACACGGTCAACACCTGGTACCCGTCGACCGGCTTCCACGGCCAACGCGGCACCGTGATCGGCTACTACAACACCGGTGCGAACGCCAATGTGTACGGCGCTCTGACGCCGGCCGCCCGACTCGAACGAGCCCTGATGCAGGGTGCCAAGATGCACGGAGACGTGTACACCAAGGACGTCAAGGCGGCGTTCTCGGTGAACTGGCTCGGCACCAAGTACTCCGAGGCGTCCTGGGTGAGCTGGCCGTCCCAGACCGACGGGATCTACGCCCGGCTGCTCGATGCCACCGGCAACATCTACTTCGCCGGCGACCACCTGTCCCACACCATCGCCTGGCAGCACGGCGCAATCGTGTCCGCCCGCGCAACCGTCACCGCACTGCACACCCGGGTGACAAGCCGATGAGGAAACGCGCGGTGCTCACCGGTGTCACGGTCGTCGCGCTGTCCTTCGGTGGCGGCGCGACGACGGCCGCCGGTTGGTGGGACAAACCTAAGCCGCCGAAGCCCGGCACCGTCGTACCGGCTCTGCCGGCCGGTCAGTCCAACCCGATGATCGCCAGCGGTGTCGGCATCGGCGCCAACACACCCGTCTACAAGACCAGCGGGATCGGCCCGACGGCCCTCAACACGGGCGCTCCGGCCGGCTCGGAAGCGTCGTACGTCGACACCGTCGTCTTCCCCGGCGGCACGCTCCCCACGGGCGTCACCATCACCGAGGCCCAAGGCATCAACGTCCTGCGCCGCATCGGCGAGAACCTCCAAGCCGCGGGCCTGTCCTACGCCGACGTCTACACGATGCGCGTCTTCCTGCAGAATCCGTCCGGCGCGGCCACCGCCGACTTCGCCGGCTGGAACCGCGCCTACCGCCAGTACTTCGCCAACACCGACCTCACCACCGGTCAGTACGTCCCCGTCCCCCTCGGTACGGCGCCACCCGCCGAACCGTTCGTGGTCAACAAGGCCAGGCCGTCACGCTTCGCCCTCGAGATCGAGAACCTGCCGGTGAACGGCTGGCTGGTCGAGGTCGAAGTCGACGCGGCCTACCCCACCAAGCGCTGAACGGATCCGGATGCCCTGGCGAGCCGACGCCAGGGCATCCGGACGCAATCACCACGATTACAGGACCGCGCCTCGTGGCGCGATCTCCACGGCGGCGACTCCGCGCGCGTACAGGACGAGAAGCCGGTCGCCATGTCTGCACCGAAGCATGCCGCCATCGCTCGCGAGGGCGGCGACAGCGTGCTCGACAACTTCGTCATCATCGGCCGCAGAGGACTCCTCATAGGTGACATCGAGGTGGTCACCGCTCGTCAGCCGGACCCGCAACACAACGCTCGCCATCTTCGTAGCCTAGGCGCGCGACTGCGTCGTTGACAGTGCGCCCGGCGGGCCGCAGGCTGCAGTCGACGGCGCCGGCCGCGGGAGGAGGGCCTATGCGGCACGGGATCTACTTGCCGAACCAAGGTGCTTTCGCTGACGTGGGTGTGCTCGTGGAGCTGGCGCAGTCGGCTGAAGCGGTCGGGTGGGACGGATTCTTCATCTGGGACGAACTGCTGCCACTGCATCCGCACACGGACGCGGTCCGAGAGGCGCTCGGTGAGTCCGACGACGTGGCCGACGCAATGGTGGCGCTGACGGCTGTGAGCGGGGCGACTGAGCGGATCCGCTTCGGGACTCTGGTCACGGCGGTGGCCCGGCTGCGGCCGGAGGCGTTCGCGCGACAGGCGGTGACGCTGGATCGGCTGTCCGCGGGCCGCCTGGTGCTCGGAGTCGGTCTCGGTCACCCGGATGATCAGTTCACCGCGTTCGGGATGGACGTGGATCTGCGGACCAGGGCGGCGATGGTCGACGAGTTCCTCGAACTGGTGAACCGCCTGTGGAGCGGCGAACGGGTCGACTTCGAAGGCGAGCACTACACCTGCCGCGGCGTCTCCCTCCAACCCACGCCGCTCCAGCACCCCAGAATCCCGATCTGGATCGGCGCCGGCGGCTCCTTCCGCCCACCCCGCCGTCGAGCCGCCCGATGGGACGGATTCGCCCCAGCCAGCGAGCAGTGGCCGACGGCGGTGATCCCGCCCGAAACCTATGCGGAGATCGCCGCGGACCTCCGCGCCCTCCGGACCTCCGATACGCCGTACGACGTCGTCCTCATCGGCAACGCCGACGCGACCGAACCCACCCCCTCGACAATCCCGCAGTACGAACGCTCGGGCGTCACGTGGCTTCTTACCCAGGCTCTTACCGTCCCCGATGCCCGCGCCCGCATCCTCCACGGTCCACCCGGTGGCGGGAGCAGCTGACGCGAGACAGACTGCTGGTATGAGTGAGCCTGTTCGTGTGATCAAGGCGGGCGACCTGGTGGCCGCCGACCCCACCTCCGGGATGTTGCGGATGCGGGCGTTCGAGTTGCCGATCCTGTGGTCGGGGCAGGTGACCACCGAGCCCGGCGCGATCTCGGGGTGGCATCACCACGACAAGAACGAGAGCAGTCTCTACATCGTGTCCGGCGTACTGCGGCTGGAGTTCGAAGGGAGTGACGAGTACCTCGACGCCGTGGCCGGGGACTTCGTGCACGTGCCGGCCTTCACGGTGCACCGGGAGAGCAATCCTTCCGGTGCACCGTCGCTGGCCATCATCGCCCGGGCCGGGGGCGGCATCCCGACCGTGAACGTCGACCCGCCTCAGTCGAAGCGTTCGTAGGCGGGCAGGGTCAGGAAGTCGACGTACTCGTCCGCGAGAGCCACCTCGAGGAAGAGGGCGCGGGCGGACTGGTAGCGCAGGTACTGGTCGAGTTTGGTGATCTCCTCGTCGGCGATCCGCTCGATCAGGTCGGTCGTGACCGTCTCGCCGGTGTCCAGGACCACGCCGTTCTGGCGCCACTGCCAGATCTGCGAGCGGGAGATCTCGGCGGTGGCGGCGTCTTCCATCAGGTTGAAGATGCCGACGGCACCGGTGCCCTCCAGCCAGGCCGCCAGGTACTGGATGGCGACGCTGACGTTGTTGCGCAGCCCGGCCTCGGTGACCTCGCCGGGTGTGGAGGCGACGTCGAGCAGCTGCTCGGCGGTCACCGCAACTTCCTCGCGGAGCTTGTCGACCTGGTTGGGCCGATCACCGAGGACCGAATCGAACACGGTCCGGCAGGTCTCGACCATGCCGGGGTGTGCGACCCACGAGCCGTCGAAGCCGTCACCAGCTTCGCGCGTCTTGTCCGCCTCGACCTTCGCGAAGGCCTGCTCGTTCACCGCCGGGTCCTTGCTCGGGATGAACGCCGCCATCCCGCCGATCGCGTGCGCGCCCCGCTTGTGACACGTCCGGACCAGCAGCTCGGTGTACGCGCGCATGAACGGCACCGTCATCGTGACGCTGTTGCGGTCCGGGAGCTGGAAGTCGGTGCCCCGGGTCCGGTGCGTCTTGATCACGCTGAACATGTAGTCCCAGCGCCCCGCGTTGAGCCCGGCCGAGTGCTCGCGCAGCTCGTAGAGGATCTCCTCCATCTCGAACGCGGCCGGGTAGGTCTCGATCAGCACCGTCGCCCGGATCGTCCCGCGCGGGATGCCGGCGAACTCCTGCGCCGTGACGAACACGTCGTTCCAGAGCCGCGCCTCCAGGTGCGACTCCATCTTCGGCAGGTAGAAGTACGGCCCCTGGCCGCGGTCGATCTGCAGCTGTGCGCAGGCGCTGAAGTACAGCGCGAAGTCCACCAGCGATCCGCTCACCGGTGAGCCGTCGACCGTGACGTGCTTCTCCGGCAGGTGCCACCCCCGCGGCCGGACGACGATGGTCGCCAGCTCGTCGTCCGGCTTCAGCGCGTAGCTCTTGGCGTCGGTGCTGAAGTCGATCCGCCGGGTGATCGCGTCGAGCAGGTTGAGCTGGCCGCCGACCACGTTGTCCCAGGTGGGCGTGTTCGCGTCCTCCTGGTCGGCCAGCCACACCTTCGCACCGGAGTTCAGCGCGTTGATCGTCATCTTCCGATCGGTCGGCCCGGTGATCTCCACCCGCCGGTCGACCAGCCCCGGCGCCGCGGGAGCGACCCGCCAGTCCGGGTCGTCCCGCACGTCCTTGGTCTCCGGCAGGAACCCCAGCGACGCGCCGGCCGCGATCTCCGCGACCCGCTCCCGGCGACGCTCGAGCAGCTCGCGCCGCCGTCCGTCGTACTCACGGTGCAGTCGCTCGATCAGCCCGAGCGCCCGCTCGGTCAGGATCTCGTCGTACCGCTCGCGCCGTGCCCCGGTGACCTCGACTGCCACGAACTCACTCCCTCTCACTCCACAACCACGACCTCGTGATCGGCGATTCGCGCCACCTCGACCGTAATCCAGCCGTCCCGCTCGTTCACCTCCGCCTCCCCGCCGGCGACGAGGAACCGCGCCCGCCGGCCGCTCGCCTTGAGCCTGACGGTGAACGGGCCGGAGGGTGTGAACTCCTCCAACCGCCCGCGCCAGGCACCGCCCTGGTCGAGGTTGACGAGATGCAGGACCACCGCGTCACCGTGCCGATAGACCTGACAATCGAGTACGCCGGCCCCGTCCACCTGCAACGGGATGTCGCCGTCGGCTGCCCGCCGGACGAGGTTCGCCAGCAGCCGTCCGTGGTCGGGGTGGTGATACTGCGCGTACAGCCGGTCCAGGTCGGCCGCCAGGTACGCCGTCCGCTCGCCGAGCACCACCACGGGTACGTCGGTCCGCGGCTCGGCCATCCACGACAACTCCGGCGGGTAGATCGGGAACGGCGGCACATAGGTCACCGCGGCACTCGAAGCCTCGACCACCTCCAACTGCCCGCCGAACGGCAGCAGGTCCGTGTCCCCGAACCCGTCCGCGATCCCCCGATCCTCGATCCGCAGATAGCTGTGCGCGCCGTACGTCTCCCAGTCGACCTGCCCCGCCTCCAGTCGCTTGCCCTGGTGACGCACTCCGAGCAGACCGGCGAGCGCCGACTCGTCCCGCCGATCACCCCACTCGTCGTACAGGCCCGACTCCCCGGTGACCACGAGCTGCCCACCGGCTTCGACGTACGCCGTCAACGCCTCGGACTGCGCATCGGTGAGGACACCCACGTTCGGGACGATGATCACCGCCAGCCGCTGGTCGATCTCGTGGATCGGCAGATACGGGATCCGGGCCCGGATCAGCGCGTCCACCCACCCGCGATAGGGCAGCAGACTCGTCGTCTGCGGATCGTCCTTGCCGTGGAAGTCCACACTGCGCTGACTCCAGAGCAGCCCGACGGTGGCGACCGGCTCGCGGTTGATCAGGTAGTCCTCGTGCTGCGCATGCCACTCGAACAGCGGCTCGGCCGTCGCGTACTGCCGCCGGTCCTCGTGCACGGACCCGATGTGATGCCACCACGGCTGGATGCCGCCGGCGAACCCCTCGAGCGCCCACATCCGCGCCTCCGGCTCGGGCTTGCTCCCGAGCCGGAAGGTCGGCACGCCCGCGTCGTACATCGCGGTGCTCTCCGGGATCAGGGTGTCCCAGCCGAGCAGGCCGTGCAGCCGCTTGCCGGTGTCCGCGTTCGCCTGGAAGCCGGACTCGTCGTGCCGCCACTGCGAGTCGAGCATGAAGATCGACGCACGTCTACAGATCTCCACCTCGTCCCGAAGTCGTTTGCTCTGGGCAACGACATCGCCGCCGTTCATGCCGATCCACAGACAGTCCGGACCGCCCGCGCGCCGGGTCACCTCGTTGTTCAGGTCCCAGACGGCGAGCCGCTGGTCGTAACTCCAGCGGATCCACTGCCGGTACACCGGATCCGCCCAGTCGACGCGTGACGGGAGCTCCTGGCCGAAGCTGTCCCGGCAGTTCGGGCAGTAGCAGATCTGGTCCCGGCCGAGACCGCTCCAGCTGTTGTCGGTGAGCCCGTCCGGCGCGCTGCGCTCGATGATCTCCTCGAGGATCCCGGTCAGGAAGTCCCGGTAGTACGGCCCGGTGACACAGGCGACGTACATCTTGCCGGCCCGGTACGGGTTGCCCTTGGCATCGATCGCGAACCAGTCCGGATGCGCGTCGTACAGGGGCTGGTGGGCCCGGTTGGAGTCCATCCGGGCCAGCACGGTCAGCCCGTCCTCCTTGGCCAGCGCGGCGATCTCGCCGTACAGATCGCGATCGCCGAGGAACTCGGCCCGGTGCTGGAGCTCGAACTTGCTGGGGTAGTAGGCAACGATGCCGCCGGCGTTGACGATCACCCCTTGCACCTTGGTACGACGCCAGTGGTCGCGCCACCAATCGGCGTCGTACCGAGCCGGGTCCTTCTCGGTCAGATTCGTCTGTGCCCAGCGCAGAGTTCTCTGGTACCAAGGTTTCACTTCAGGCTCCGGATCGCGTCGCCCGCGCCGGAGACGTTCTCCAGCAGCATCTCGGAGTACTTGCGACTCAGGACGACGCCCACCGCGCCGCCCGCGAACGCGGCCAGCGTGGCGTCCCGGACGGACTCCCGGGTGCACGCGGTCAGCTCGCCTTCGTTGTCGTCCCAGTTGATCTTGGTCCCGACGTCGCGCGGCTTCTCCAGACCCCGCTGCTTGGCGACGCCGACCGGGATGTCGATGTCGATGCCCGGGTAGATCTTGCTCTGCCCGCCGACTCCGGCGACGGCCCGCTCGGTCTCACGGCGTACGTAGTCCGCGGTGAAGCCCGTCTGCGGCAGCTTCTCGTACGCGCCCTCGTCGAGCTGCAGCAGCTTCATCATCAACGGGTAGACGTCGTCGGGCTCCGCGTCGCCGAACAGCGCGCCACAGATGCTCTTGACCCAGGTGAAGAACCGCGGCCCGGCGCAGTTGTTGTAGATGACCACCTTGATGAAGTCGGAGAACTTCGCCATCTCTGTGTAGTCCTGGTCAGCCCGGTAGAACGGGCTGAACGAGATGTTGTGGTAGACGTGCCAGCCGACCTGCACCTCGGGCGAGATCGCCTTGGCGACACCGTAGATATCGCGGTACAGCTGGCGCTGGCTCTCGGTCCACAGGGTCTGCCAGGCAAGCACCTCGGGGTAGTTCAGCAGGATCCGCCAGAACGTGACGAACGCACCGTCGACCGGGCGCTCGCCGGCGCCGACGCGCTGGTTCCACTCGACCAGCTCACGGTAGCCGCGCATCGCGCGGTCGACGTTGATCCCGCGCTCGCGGGCAATCTGCCGGCAGTGCGGGCAGAAGCAGCCGATCTCCGACACGTCGACCGTGCCTTGCATCAGCATGTTCAACGGACCGGGCCGCTCCGAGCACCACGCCAGTCCGTCGAGTTCGTAGCTCTGCACGTAGTCCTCGACGAACCCGAGGTGCCAGTTGCGGTAGTCCGGGTTGTTGAAGCACGGCCGGCGGCCGGGCCGCCCCCACGCGTCCACCTCGAGCACCTTGGCGAAGTTCGGGTAGGTCCGCAGCTCGCGGGCACCGCCGCTCTCCTCCATCCAGGCGAACGACTGGATGCCGCGCTCACGGGCCTTCGGCACGACCTCGGCCAGCAGGTCCAGCTCCGGGTGTTCCGGCGCCCGGCCGACCGCGCCGAGTGCCGTGTTGCCGTAGTACTGCGGGTGCGGCGTCGCGTAGTTTCCGCCGACCCAGCCGAGGTCGTATTCGGATCCGCCGTGGTCGGGGATCGGGTGCCCGGGGATCTGGCGACCGCCGGTCCCCCGGGTCCAGGTCGGTGTGGCCAGGAACAGCGCGTTCACCGCGCCGCGGTCGGCCAGGATGTCGAGTGTCTGGTCGACGCCTTCGTCGACGAACGAAACCGCTCCGATCTGCATGGCAACGAGCCGGTCCGGCACGGTGCTCACCCCTTCATTCCTGTCATCGTGATGCCTTGGATGAAATAGCGCTGTGCAAAGAGGAAGACGGCGATGACCGGTACGACGGACACCGTCGCACCGCACATCAGCAGACTGATCTGGGTGAAGTACTCGCCCTGGAACTGGGCAAGTGCTACTGGCAATGTCTGCAGGTTCTCGGACGTGATGTAGATCAATGGACCGAACAGGTCGTTCCACGACTCGAGGAACGTGAACACCCCGATCGCGGCCAACGCCGGTTTGGTCTGCGGCAGCATGATCCGCCGATAGATGCCGAACGTGGACGCCCCGTCGATCTTGCCCGCGTCCTCGAGTTCGTTCGGGATCGTCATGAAGGACTGCCGCATCAGGAACGTCGCGAACACCGGTGTGAGCACCCTTGGCACCCACAACGGATACTGCGTGTCCACCCAGCCGATGTGCTGGAAGACGATGTATTGCGGGATCAGGTACGCGATGCCCGGGATGATCGAGGTGCCCAGC
The DNA here is from genome assembly GCF_054073265.1 of Kribbella sp. CWNU-51. Classification (NCBI taxonomy): domain Bacteria; kingdom Bacillati; phylum Actinomycetota; class Actinomycetes; order Propionibacteriales; family Kribbellaceae; genus Kribbella; species Kribbella sp. CWNU-51. Next base: position 163,458 of record NZ_JBSXMZ010000051.1, on the reverse strand, counting down.
AGCACCATGAATGCCAGGTCCCGGCCGGCGAACCGCAGCCGCGCGAACGCGTATCCGGCCATCGACGCGACGATCAGGATGCCGATCACGTTGAGCCCGGCGAGTTTCACGCTGTTCCAGAGGAACACCGGGATCAGGTCGAACACCTGCCGGTAGTTGTCCCACTGCGTGTCCGTGGGCAGGAACTTCGGGGGCACCGAGAGTACCTTCGCCTCCGGCCGCAGTGACGCACTGATCATCCAGACCAGCGGCGCCAGGAACGCCACCGCGAACAGCGACATCACCACGTACTGCGAAGTCTTGCCGACGAGTCTCATGAGTAGAACACCCACCTCTTCTGCAGCTTCCACTGCAAGTAGGTGACCGCCGCGATCACCACGAAGAGGATCCACGCCATCGCCGAGGCGTAGCCGACCTTTCCGTAGCTGAACGCGTTCTGGTAAATGTTGTAGATGTAGACGCTGGTGGCGTGGCCCGGCCCGCCCTTGGTCATCACGTAGATCAGGCCGAAGACCTGGAACGACGAGATGAACTGCGTGATCAACAGGAACAGGAAGTGTGGCGTCAGCAGCGGCAGCGTGATGAACCGCAGCCGCTGCCACGCACCGGCCCCGTCGATCTTCGCGGACTCGAAGTACTCGTTCGGAAGGCCCTGCAGGCCCGCGAGCAAGATGATCATCGGGTACCCGATGCCTTGCCAGACGCTGACGATGATCACCGCCGGCATCGCCCAGGACGAGCTCGACAACCACTGCGGGCCATCGATCCCGATCTGGTGGAGCAGCCCGTTGACTACGCCGTTATCCGGCTGGAAGAACCAGAACCAGACGAACCCGATCGCTACGACGTTCGTCACGTAGGGCGCGAAGTACGCCGTACGGAAGAACGCGACTCCGCGGATCGGGCGAACACAGAGCAGGGCCAGGATCAGCCCGATACCGATCGTCAACGGGATGCTGACCAGCGTGAAGTAGACCGTGTTCTTGAACGTCTGCAGGAACAACGGGTCATTGGTGAACATGTCGGTGAAGTTCCGCAGGCCGACGAACTTCGGCGCTGCGATCCCGTTCCAGTCGGTCAGCGAGGCGACCATCGAGACCAGGATCGGGAAGAACTGGAAGGCCACGACTCCGACCACGATCGGACTGATGAACAGCCAGCCGATCAGGTTCTGCCTGCGCCGTGCCCGCCGGACCTCGGCGGAGCGGTCGACCGGTACGACCGCCACCACCGGGTCCCGCGTCGGTGTAGTCGTTGCCATTGACCTCAACTACCCTTCAAGGCGTTCTCCACCTGTGGCTTCATCTGGCTGAGAACGTCGCCGACCGGCTTCTCGCAGTTGTAGGCCTGGTCGAGCGCGGGCCGGTACAACTCGCGGGCTCCGATCGTGTTCTTGGTCTGGTTGGTCGCAGTCAGGTGCTTGGCCGCCTCGGCGAACAGCCCGATGTGCGCGGGCATCTTCCCGTTCGGTGCCAGCTCGGCCGCGGCCTTCAGGTTGATCGGGGTGAACGCGCCACCCTGCAACAAGGTCTTGCCGCCCTCTTCACTGGCCAGGTACTTGAGCAGGTCCCAGGCCTGGTCCGGATTCTTGGCCTTCTTCGGGATGCAGAACACGATCACGCTCGACTCGGTCTTCTGCTCCACGTCACCAGGCGGCGGAGCGACATCCCAGGTGAAGTCCTTGATCGTGGACCGCAGGTACGGCACGGTGCCGAAGGTCGCGAACATCATCGCGAGCTTTCCCTGCGCGAACATCTGAGTGTCCGCGTTGTCCTGCTGCAGCGCGGACCACGGCGGCTGCACCTTGTCCTTGCAGGTCAGATCGGTCGCCCACTGCAGTGCCTCGACCTCCTTCGGGTCGGACAACGTGAACTGGGTCCCGTCCGGGGAGAAGATCCCGGTCTGACTGCCGTGGTTGACCGTGAACGTCTGCTCGTAACCCGTGTCCAGGTAGACCAGAGCGCCGTACTGCTTCTTGGCCGGGTCGGTGAGCTTCTTCGCCTTCTCCTGGAAGTCGTCCCACGTCCAGCCCGTCGACGACCAGGTCGTCGGCGGCAGCGGTACGCCGGCCTGCTTGAACAGATCCACGTTGTAGAAGATCAGCCGGGGTTCGTAGCCGAGCACCCAGGCGGTGTGCGAACCGTCCGGCTGCTTGGGGAACTCGTACGTCTCCTTGGCGAACTGCGACGTGTCCAGCTTGTCCTTCTCGATGTACGACTTCAGGTCGAGCAGCGCGCCCTGCGTGGAGAAGCCACGGACGAAGTCGTCGTTGATCCGCATCACGTCCGGCGGGCTGCCGCCCGCGATCAGCGTGCGCATCTTGGTGTCGTACTCCTGCGTGACCGCCGGCTGCACTGTGACCTTGGTGCCGGAGGACTTCTCGTACGCCTGGATCGCCTGCTCGAGTGGTGTGCCTTTGACCTGCTGCCAGTTCAGGAAGGTCAGGCTCTTCTTACTGTCACCACCGGCGTTGCCGTTGCCACCACAGGCGGCCAGCGCACCGCTGGCCGCAATTCCCGTCAGTCCGGCGAGAAACCTGCGGCGGCTCAGGTTGGAGGGCAAAGTCTGCACCGGAATCTCCCATCCGCTAGGGATGAATACGTATACAATGAATACGTATACAGAGGTCGGTCCCCGAGGTCAACGGCGAGAGGCGACACTCTTCAGTAGGGTTTGGGGACCGGAGAAGAAGGGGAGGGCGGCTCATGTCACGACCACCGACGAGCCGGGATCTCGCACGGCTGGCGGGGGTGTCCCAGGCCACGGTCTCGCGGGTGCTGACCAACAATCCGAAGGTCAACCCGGAGACCCGGGCCCGGGTTCTGCAGGTACTGAAGGACGCCAACTACATTCCGAATGCGCTGGCCCGGGCGATGAAGACCGGGCGGACCGACACCATCGGCGTGTTCATGACGCGCGTGACGAGCCCGTTCCACGCCGAGCTGCTGGACGAGATCGGCCGGGTGCTCAGCTCGATCGGGCAGCACATGATCCTGTGGAACATCGAGCACGACCCGGAGGAGGCGGTCGGCAAGGTGATCCAGCAACGCCTGGTCGACGGGTTCCTGCTGACGTCGGCGACGTACGCCTCGTCCCTGCACACGATGGCGGTCGCCTCGGGGACACCGACCGTACTGCTGCACCGCGGCATCGACGGCCTCGACTGCGACCAGGTCGTCGGCGACAACTGGCAGGGCGCGTACGACGCCGGCCGCTATCTGGTCGACGCCGGGCACACCGGCATCGGCCTGGTCACGCTGGTCCATACCGGGAACACCTCCCGGGACCGCGATCTCGGTTTCCGGGCCGCGCTGGCCGACGCCGGCGTCAAGATCAAGCCCAGCAATGTCGTGTCGGTCGGGGTGCCGCACGCCGACGGCCACGCCGCGGCCCAGAAGCTACTCTCCGCGAAGAACCCGCCGACCGCGATCTACACGGTCACCGACCTGCTCGCATTCGGCATCCTGGACGGCGCGCGGGCACTCGGGGTCAAGGTGCCGGACGACGTGTGGGTGATCGGCTTCGACAACACCGACCTGGCGGCGTGGGAGTCGTTCGACCTCACGTCGGTCGAGCAGCCGGTGCACGCGATCGTCGAGACCGGCGTCTCGCTGCTGCGCCAGCGGATCGCGGATCCGGAGCGACCGACCGAGATCGTCACGCTGCCGTGCCCGTTGGTGATCCGCGGGTCGACCGCCAACACCCGGATCAGCTGAGCTCTGGGAGCACCTCGCGGAGTACGGCGGCGTGGTCCTCGGGCTTGGACAGGCCCATGTTCATGGTGTTGACGCCGAAGTGGGTCGCACCGAGGTCGCGCCAGCCGTCGGCGAAAGCCCGCCAGTCCTGCTCGGGTACGGCGCCGAGCGTGAGCCGGGCCTCGATACCGATCGTGGCCGGATCACGTCCAGCCTGGGCAGCCGCTTCCCGGATCACCTCCAGTTGCGCACGAGCCTTGTCGTCGGGCGGACTCGTCGGCATCCAGCCGTCTCCGATCCGCCCGGTCCGACGCAGTACGGCGTCCGCACCGCCACCGAACCAGATCGGGATCTCCCTGCCGGGCAACGGATTCAACCCAGCTTCCTCGACCCGGTCGAATGTGCCGTCGTACGAGATGACCGGCTCGGCCCACAACTTGCGCAACAACTCGACCTGCTGGGTCAGCCGCGCGCCCCGCTTCTCGAACGGCACCCCGAGCGCGTCGTACTCGACCTGGTTCCACCCGATGCCGACGCCGAGCCGCAGCCGACCGCCACTCAGCACGTCGACCTCGGCCGCCTGCTTCGCCACCAGTGCCGTCTGCCGCTGCGGCAGCACCAGCACACCAGTCACCAGCTCGAGCTCGGTCGTGATCGCCGCCATGTATCCGAACAGCACGAAAACCTCATGAAACAAGGACTTGTCGGTATATCCGGTCCACCCCGGCCGATTCGTGGGATCCGCACCGAGAACGTGGTCATAGGCGACCACGTGGTCGTATCCAGCCGCCTCGACGGTGGTCGTCCACTCCCGCACTGTGTTGGGGTCCGCACCGATCTCGAGTTGTGGGAACACCGCACCGATCTTCACTTCGTAGCCTCCGGCAACAGGTTGATCAATCCCCGCACAGCCAACTCGAACGGCTCGACCGACCCCGCAGCCCGAGCCAGCACGTACCCACCCTGCAACACAGCCGCGATCGTCGCCGCCGTCTCCTCAGCATCCAGCGACTCCGGATACTCGCCCGCAAGCTTGCCCTCAGCAACGACCTCGGCCAGCCGGGTGCGCAGCCAGGTGAACGTCTCGTCGATCGGCGCCCGCAACTCCGGATCCGCCATCACCTCCGGATCCGCCGTCAACCGCCCGATCCGGCACCCTCGCAGCACCTCCCGCTCCCGCTCGAGATAGCCGCTGATCTTCTCCGTCGCCGACCCCGAGCCGCTGAACTGTTCCTCAGCAGCCTCCCGCAACTCGGCGCTGGACCGCTCGATCGCCGCCTTCGCCAACTCCGCCTTTCCCGCGAAGTGGTGATACATGCTCCCCTGTCCCGCGTCCGCGGCCCGCTGGATCGCCTTCGGCGAGGTCCCGACATACCCCCGCTCCCACAACAATTCCTGAGTACTGCGAATCAACCGCTCCACCGTCTCCACCCGACAACTGTACCCACAGGTACACCGAACAGATCTCGGGCAAGTGTGCCTAGAGTGTCCGGATACGCCCGTCCCAGTCCGTGCCGCTCAGGCGAATGGAGCCTCGATGGTCGTGAGCAGGGAGGAAGCGCCGCGGGAGTGGGTGCCGGTCGAGGACCGGTTCCTCGGACTCGACCGGCGGACGTTCAAGGCTGGATTCACCGCGCTGGCGGTGGCGTTGGTGCTGATCTACGGTCTGCAGGCGTTGAACGCGGCTATCCCGTGGCACAACGAGATCCGGGCCGGCCAGGTCCTGGATCTCGGCAGCGGCGCGACGGCGGTGCCGCCGGTTGGCTGGCAGCTGGAGAGTGGGACATTGACCGGTGGGGCCGGTGCGATTGCGACCAACCTGCAGGTCCTGCTGGCCTCCGGCGGCGCGACGATCGAGATGCGTGGTACGTCGTACGACGGTAGCGCGACCGGATTCCTCGATCAGGTCGAGCGGTCCGAGAGCGATACGCCGGGCGTCACCGGAGCGCGCGGGACGCTCACCACCGACGCCGGGCTGGTCGGGGTCGTGCAGAGCCGCACCGGACCCAGCGGCGACGGGATCGACGTGGCGTTCAAGATGGCCATCGGCACGACGCAAGCGGTCGACTCCGCACCGGCCTTGCTCGTCCGGGTCCGGACCGCGTCGGGTCAGTTCGAGCGCTACCAGGACGACGTCGGCGCGCTGCTGCGGAGCATCACCCCGGGCGTGGCGCGATGAGCGTCGTACCCGAGGAGAAGACGGCGCAGCTTCGCGCGATCGAGGAATCGGGCTGGGGTGCGCCGTTCCGGTTCCTGCGCCCGGACAACGTCGCCTTCTGGGTCTACCTGCTGGGCGTGGGCGGCGGCGCGCTGACGATGCTGCGGTACTTCGGTCCCGGCGCCACGTTCTATACGCCGGCTCTCGCGGGAGGCGTCGTACTGTTCGGTCTCTATCTCGTGCCCTGGCTGCTGCTTCTGCGGCCTCACAACCGCTTCACCTCGCAGCCGGCCGGGCTGCTGGCGGCCGGCTTCGTCTGGGGTGGCGTCGCCGCGACGTTCTGGATCGCGCTGCCCGCCAACACCGCGTTGCTCGCGATCTGGGCCAAGGTCGGCGGCACGTCGTTCGCGTCCGACTGGGGTGCCGGTCTGACCGCGCCGATCAACGAGGAGTGGGGCAAGGCGATCGGCCTGGTCCTCCTCATCGGTCTGGCGCCCCGCCTGGTGCGCAGTGCGTACGACGGCTTCATCATCGGAGCGTTCATCGGCCTGGGGTTCCAGGTGTTCGAGGACGTCTTGTACGTCTACAACGGCGCCACCCAGCTGTACGGCGTGGACCAACTGGGCTCGTCGTTGCGGGTGTTCGCGACCCGCGGCGCCGCCGGGATCGTGTCCCACGCCTTGTTCAGCGCGATCTTCTGCGCCGGGCTGATGTGGGTCCTCGGCCGGACCCGCGGCGAACGCAAGGTGGTTCGAGGTGTGCTGACCATGCTGATGGCGATGGTGTTCCACTTCGCCTGGGACGACATGGGCGCCCTCGGCGGCGGCACCGCGGCGGCGGCCGTGCTGCCGTTCGCGATCGCCGCCGTCGAACTCGTGGCGCTCTTCTACGTCCTGCGCCACGCCGCCGACCAGGAACGCCGCTGGATGCGGGATCTCCTCGGCCCCGAGGTCGAGGCCGGCGTCATCGACCCGGCCCTCCTCGACGCGGTCAGCGGGCTTCGGAAGGATCGGAGGAAGTACCGCAAACACCTCCACAGCCGCTCCAAAGCCCGCCACCGCCTCGAAGCCGCCCACGACCTGGCCCGCGAGATCGCCCGCGCCAACGGCACCGAAACCCCACCCGTCGCCCACGCCCGCCAGGAACTCCTACGCCTCCAGACCTGACCTCGTTCAGCTGACGGTGACGATCTTGTTCACCGTGTAGGCCTGGGCGTGGTCGGCGTCGGCGGGGAACCAGACCCGGTAGGCGATCTGGCCCCGGACCGCCGGCTTGATACCGAAGGCGTACTTGCCCGAGGTGCTGAGTTTGACCGAGGCGATCGACTTCCAGACCTTGCTGCCGTACTGCTGCAGGTACACCGACCGGCCCGCGTGTGCCGGAGCGACGTACCCGCTGAGCGCAGTGGTGTTGCCCAGCTTGATCGCGGCCGGTGCGAGGGTCGCCGAGATCGTCGGAGCCACCTGCACCGTGATGTCGGCGGTGCGGGTGCCCATCAGATCCGCGCTGCCGGGGAACGTCAGCATGTACACCGACGACACGGCCGGCTTGTCGACCACCGAGAGGGTCCCGGTCGACGATGTCTTGAGCGCAGCCAGCAACTTGAACGTGGAGACGTTCTTCAGTCGCACGTAGACGTTGACCGGCAGACCGGCGTACGCCAGGTTGTCGATCCGCAACGTGCTGCCCTTGATCGTGATCGAGCCGCCGTAGTTGATCAGCGTGGAGGTCGTCGCGATCCCGGACTTCATCCCGAGCAGCTGCTTGACCGCGATCGGGCTGTAGTGGCCGGTCCGGTCGACGACCCAGCCCGCGTAGGTGTACGTCGTCCCCTGGGCCAGTCCGGTGTTCTTCACCGAGGTCCCGGTGCCCGCGTACACCAGCGTGCCGGTGGTCGGTGTCGGCGCCTTGCTGCCGACGTTCCGCCGGACGATCACCTGGTCGAGATCCGTGGTCGGCGGGATCTTCCAAGCCAGGTTGGCGGCCAGGTACGCGCCGCTACCGGTGAAGGTGGTCAGCGCCTGCGGCGCCAGGTCCGCCGTACTGAAGACCGTCCGGAACCACGGCAGTTGCGTGCCGTCCGCCTCGTACAGGTAGGACGTGCCCTCGATCTTGTACGGACGGTTGTCGAGGAGCGGTTGCTGCGGGGTGACCGTGGCCGTCCGCGTCGCGGCGTCGTACGTGGTGATCGCGCTGACCTGCTGATCGGTCTTGCCGTCGCGCAGCATCACCGTGCCGCTGGTTACGGAGGCCGGGTCCATGTCCCGCGCGAACGTCACCGTCGGCTTCGCCGACGCCGGCACCCCGGACGCCAGGTTCGCCGGGAACACGTCCCGCAGCTGGTACGACGGGCCCGCGGTCGGTCCACTCTGACTGCTGCTCGCGATGCTCAGCGTGTACGGCCGGGTGGACTTCGACCCATTGTAGTTGCGCACGGCAACATACAGCGAGCCCACCTGACCGGTGACGTTCACCTGCGCGGTGAGCGGGCCCCACTTCGGGCCGGTGGCCGGGTCGACGACCGGGAACTCGTTCTCGGCGTGGGCGAGGAGCTTCAGGTTGGAGTCGTACACGTCCACGACCGGCCCGACGTTCGAGGAGTAGACACCCTCGTCGAAGGACGGTCCGGTGACCGCGGCGCGGACGTCCTGGATCGAGGCCAGGTCGATCGAGTACCAGTCGACGTCACCTTCGGAGTCGATCGCGCCCGTGGTCGAGCCGAAGGTGCTCAGCTTCTTGGCGCGGACCGGCTGGTCGTTGCCGTCCGCAACCGCCGTCGGGAAGTCCGGCGCGAACCGGCCACCGAGGGCGGCGTTGGCGTCCAGGATGCCGTGGCCGTAGTACGGGTCGATACCGCGCGGGCCTGCGTCCCGGGAGAGGTCCTCGAGCCGCTGCGCGATGTCGTACGGGCCGAGCGCCGGGTACTTGTTCTTCACCAGCGCCGCGACGCCGGCGACGATCGGCGCCGAGCAGGAGGTGCCGGTGCAGTACCAGTACGGCAGGTAGCCGGCCGGGGTCAGTGACCGCGGCCCGGTGCTCAGGATGTCCCAACCCGGCGCCGCGATGTCGACCCAGTCGCCGAACGAGCTGAAGTCGGTCAGCGCACCGTTGGCATCGGTCGCCGCGACGGCGATCGCCTCCGTGTACGACGCCGGGTACTGGAGGTCGTCGCTGCCGTCGTTGCCGGCGGCCGCGACCACGGTGACACCCGCGTTGACCGCGTCGCTGACCGCCTGGTGCAGGATCGGGTTGTCGCCCGGACCACCGAGCGACATGTTGATCACCTTGGCCCCGTGGGCAACGGCCCAGTCGATGCCCTCGGCGATGTCCACGTCGTACCCGGACCCGTCCGATGCGAGCACCTTGACCGGCATCGCCTTCACGTTCCAGCCGACCCCGGCGACGCCTTCTCCGTTGTTCGCGGCGGCCGCGATGATGCCGAGCGTCATGGTCCCGTGGCCGTTGTCGTCGATCGGGCCGCGGTTCGGTGACGTCGCGTTGTACCCGGTGACCAGGTGCCCGACAAGGTCCGGGTGGCCCGCGTCGACACCGGTGTCGAGGACGGCGACGATCTGGCTCCCGGTGGTCTTGGACAGATCCCACGCCTGCGGCATCCGCACAGTGTTCAGGTACGCCGCCTGGTCGGTGCCGTAGAACTCGTCGTTCGGTACGGCGGTCGCGTAGCGCTTGTAGTTCAGCGAGGCGAGCTCGACCGTCGGGTCGGCCTTGACCTTCTTCAGCAGCTCGGGCGCCGACAGGTCACCCGTGATCTTCACGACGTTCGCGCTCACCGAGTCCTCGGCAGCACCAACCTTCGCGACGGCGGCCTTCCGGGCCGAGGACGAGGCCTTGGCCTTGAACTTCACCATCACCGCGTTCGGCTCGAACTCAGCCTTCCCAGAGTTGTGGTGAGCGGTGAACGCCGGACGATAAGGCCTGTGCTCAGCCGCCGACCCGGACGACCCGGTGACAACGACCAAACCACCGGCGACCACGGCCGCAGGCATAACCAAGCGCAACAAACGCGCGGGACGGGACAACAACGGGACCCCCAAAGAGCCTCGCGGGCGGAAGGACCGAGAACCGGCCCGCCCCTAAATCGCCCAAACCACCCCCAGCGTTACGCCCCGCCCAAACCCGGCTCTTTGTCGTTTCCGTGGGTGAGCGGTCCTTGCGCTGTTGGGCCGGTGTGCCCGGATCGTTGCTGGTGTGGACCTGAGGCACTGACCAACCCCACCGCCACGTCATCACCGGCCCAGGTCTGAGCGTGACCAGCCAAGGCCGTGTCTGCGTGGTGAGTGGCACAGATCCGCCCCGCAGCTCCGAACCCACCCCGCGCTGTCCTCGCGCGGCTGGATCGGAGCTGTGGACGACGGCCAGGATCGACTTTGTGCACCAGATCCGTACGCCGAGGCCCATGCCGTACGGATCTCGTGCACAAGGTGACCGATCCCGACGGCGCGTGGCAGCCGAGCCGGGCCGCGGCGCCGCCGGCGGGCTGGTGTCCGCTGGGATGGAATTGGGTCGGGGCCGCACTCGTCGAAAGCGGCAACAGAACGGCCGCCGCGCAGCGGTGTCCTGTACGGGTCGTCACAGCCGGGCCAACGCCACCGACTCGAAGCCGCCCGGGACCTGGCCCGCAAAATCGCCCGCGCCAACGGCACCGAAACCGCAGCGGTCACCCACGCCCGCAAGAACTAACCCGCCTCCACACCTGACACGCCGCGTGTCGACTCGTCGGCGATCGCACCCATGCCGCCAAACCGACCGCACCAGGAGTCAGTCAGGACAGCGCGAGACGCATCCGGAGTTTTAGTGGTTCTTTGGCGACGACGCGGAAGCCGAGCCGCTCGTAGAGTTCGCGGGCACGGTTCAACTCGAGGACGTGCAGCTCGACTGCCTGCGCGCCCGACTGTCGGGCACGCTCCACCAGATGCTGCATCAGTGCAGTGCCGACACCACGGTTCTGCAGCTCTGGGTCGACCTCGATCCTCGAGATGTAGAACGTGTCGAGCGCGGTTAAGGCAGCCTGAATCATCCCCACTGGCCGACCGTCGATCAGGACGATCTCCACCTGTTCAGGATCGAACCAGTCGCGATGAAACTGCCGCTGCACCTCGTCGTCCCATGGCCCCCAGGTCGCCTCGATGGCATCACCCAATGACCGACGATGCAGCTCGTACAGAAAGTCCCGGTCGTCGGCCGTAGCCACTCGAGGCTCGAATTCGTGCACCGCACTCCTTTCCGCGCCACCGCGTGCGCTGCGCCAGGCGTCAACCCAACCGTGCCGTCAGAACATGATTGCGTCGCCCGGCAGGCAAGGCCACAGAATTCACCTCCGCACCCGCAGACCGTCGACAAGAACTGCCGCCGCACACCGGCGCCATCCGCGTGTGATCACCTCCATCCCGCCGACGGAACCCACACATCTCACCAGTCCGCGGCAGTCGCCGGGAGGCGGCCTACAAGAACTGCCCGCCGCGCAGCGGCGTCCTTTTGCGCGTGACCACATCCGACCCGGCCGAACACGCCGGACCCGGTCACCAGCCCGCGGTAGCCGCCGGTGGCGTCCAGAAGACAGCGTCGGCCGAGGGCCGCGTCCTTGCCCGTGATCACAGCCGACCCGCGCCCACCACATCAATCCGTGTCCCCAGCTCGCGGCAGCCGCCGCGAAGCGGCGCCGATCGTCTGTCATCCGCCGGGACCTTCGAGTCGTGGTGATTGGCGCCCGTCCGATCCGTCGAGTCGTGGATCCCGGCGGAAACCCGCCCGCTGGACAACCCCGATCCCCGACTCAACATCGCGTCCGCTCCCGACGAGACGAGTAGCCACCTCCCCATCCGCCGACCACCCCAACCCGTCACACCGTGCGCAGACTCCGCCGAAGGCGGCCGACAAGAACTGCCGCCGCGCACCGGTGTCCTTTGCGCGTGATCACATCCGAGCACGCGGGACCGGGTCAGCGGTTGTTGGGCGTGTCTCACATCCTTCGAACGCCTTGTCGGATGGGCGGTTGTTGGGCGGGACCGATAGTCTCGGGCGCCATGAGCACCAGTGTCGCCATTGCGGTAATCACGTTTAGGCGACCTGCTCTGTTGCACGCGCTGCTGACCAGCCTGCAGGCCCAGGAACTGCCGGAGGACGGGGATTACGCGATCCGGATCGTGGTGGTCGACAACGACGCGGAGGGGTCGGCGGCCGGCGTCATCCAGGAGTTCGGGGCGGGTACGCCGTACCCGATCGAATCGGTGGTGGAACCGGAGCCGGGGATCCCGTTCGCGCGGGAGCGGTCGGTCGAGCTGTGCTGGAACGACGACGCCCTGGTCTTCGTGGACGACGACGAGGTCGCGCCAACCGGCTGGCTCAAAACCCTGCTGAAGGCCTGGGAGTCGACCGGTGCCGACGTTGTCACCGGGCCGGTCAAGGGCCACCTGCCGCCCGGCGCGCCGCCCTGGAACCACTACAGCGACGTCCACGACTCGACCGGGAAGCACACCACCGGCGAGGAACTGCGCAAGGCGTACACGAACAACACCCTGGTCAGCCGGCGGGTCTACCAAGCGGTCACGCCCGGCTTCCATCCCGCGTTCCGCTACACCGGCTCCAGCGACCTGCATTTCTTCCTCCGCGTGCACCGGGCCGGGTTCCGGATCGTCTGGTGCGAGGAGGCGTGCATCGCCGAGGAGGTGCCGGTCGGGCGGACGACGCTGCGCTGGCTGGTACGGCGTGCCTTCCGGTCCGGCAGCGGGGACACGATCAGCCGGCTGCTGATCCGCCCGGGCGCAATCAGCTACCTGCTGGTGCTGGCCTATGCTTCGGCCCGGGTGATCTCGGCGATCGGGTTCGCCCTCGCCGGGCTGCTGCTCGGCCGGAAGACGCACCTGCTGAAGGCGGTCCGCCGGTTCTTCTCCGGCGTCGGCAGTCTCGCGGGGATAGTGGGGATCAACCATGACGAGTACCGGGAACGGCACGGCGCCGACGGTGGCGAGCCTGTGCCGGGCGATCTGGCAGGTGGAGCGGGACCTGAGTCTGCTCGGCTGGCGGATCCGGGACGCGCATCCGTGGCCGATCATCCGGATGCGCGTCTTCCATGAGCTGACCCGCCGCAGCGGCATCCACGGCGCACCCCATCCGGTACGACGTTCGCCGTACGACAAGGCCGCACTCGTCGCCAAGCACGTGAGCGGCGTGGTCACCCGCAACCCGTTCGTCGGCCGGTACGACGCTCTCGTCGTACCGCATCCACGGAAACCGAGCGGTGTCGAGATCTACACCGACGAACTCCGCGCCGCCCTCGGCCCGTCAGCGCTGATCCTCGACTCGGGGATCAACGGAACTCCGCTGACCGGCAGCAAGAACCTGGACTTCTTCACGTCGGCCGCCGGAGCGGTACACAAGCGCCAGCTGGACGACCGTGGCATCGCGACAGCACTGCAGAAACTGACCGGTGTCTCGGTACCTGTAGGTGCTCTGCTCGCCCGCGAGGTCCCCAAGCATCTCCGGCTGCGCGCGCTGTACCGCACGCTGCTGCGACGCCACCGGATCAAGACGGTCTATGTGGTCGTCGCGTACTTCCACCAGCACATCGTCGGCGCCGCGCGCGACCTCGGGATCCGCGTGGTCGAGCTGCAGCATGGCGCGATCAGCCCGTTCCACCTGGGCTACAGCTACCCGGGCCGCCCGGTGGTCGCGGACCAGCCGGACGAGCTGTGGTGCTTCGGCTCGTACTGGACGAACGTTGCCGACCTGCCCGCCGGCCTGAAGACCGAGGTGGTTGGCGCCCCCTTCCTCCCCACAGCAGGCCCGAAGGATCCCAGCCGCGTCGTCTTCCTGTCGCAGGGCACGATCGGCGCCGAACTCCTCCACGTCGCCGAATCGGTTGCGAAGGAGCATCCCGGTCTGGAGGTCCTGTACCGCCTCCATCCGAGCGAGCGCGCGTCGGACTACACGATCCCGCCCGGTGTGCAGCTGTCCACCGGCGGCAGCACGCTGGACCTGCTGGCCTCGGCCACCTACCAGGTCGGCGTCTCGACGACCGCTCTGTTCGAGGGGATGGCCCTCGGCTGCCGGACCGCTGTCGCGAACCTGCCCGGACACGAGTACCTGGAGCCGGCCATCGCGCAGGGCCACGCACTCCTCATGACCAGGCCGAAGCAACTCACCAGTGCGCCGCTGTGCACAGAGCCCGCGACGTATTACGCCCCGACCAACCTGCTACGGCTGACGGCCGATCAGCCCAAGTAGCCGGTCCTGGAGCGGCGCGTCCGCGGGGACCGGCACCTCGGGCCCGTAGACCTCGATGCCCTCGCCGAAGGCGCCCGGGGTGCGGTACTTCTCCATCACGTCCGGCGGGATCGCCACCGCGGTCGCCCAGAGGCGTTCGACGTCGGCGTGGTCCATCGTCTCGTCCTGGCCGGTCGCCCGGGCCAGGTCCCAGCCGTGCAGGACGAGGTCGTCGGAGACGACTTGATCGATGTGCCGCTCGGCCGTCAGCGGGCCGCTCGGGGAGTCGGTCTCGGTGAGGGCGAGGATCGGGTCGTCGAGCACGTCCTCGACCGCGGCGCGCGCCTCCTGGAACGCGGTCAGCGGGTCGTCGGACGGCTCGAGCTTGCGGGCGACCGGCTGCAGCATGACGCCGTGCATCGTCACGACGTGCTCGACCACGTCCCGGGCGGTCCACTTGGCGCACGGCGACTGGTTGTCCCACTGGTCCGGCTCCACCGCCGCGACCTTCCGCTCGAACGCCTCAGCCCGCCGTCGGTACCGCTCCGCGATCTCACCCATCCCCGCATCCTCCCGCCCCCCACCCCCGCGCGGAAGCCCCCCGCGACCTTGTGCACGGCTCAACCAAAATTCGGCGCTGGAAACGGTTGACCGGTGCACAAGGTCGTTCTGGTGGGGGCGGTGGAGTGTCGGTGGGGGCTCTTAGGGTCGGTGGCATGCGGATGGTGGAGCTCGGGCGGACCGGGTTGACGGTGAGCAGGCTGGGGTTGGGGCTCGCGTCGATCGGCGGAATGTTCTCCGCCGTACCGCAGGCGCAGGCCGTCGCGACCATCGACCGCGCCTGGGAGCTCGGCGTCCGGCTGTTCGACACCGCGCCGGTCTACGGCTACGGACTCTCGGAGCAGCGGGCCGGGCTCGCGCTCCGCGGGCGGCCGCGGGCGGAGTTCGTGCTGTGCAGCAAGGTCGGCCGGTTGATCGAGCCCGGCGGCCCGGACATCCAGCCGATCTGGGCCGAGCCGCCGGCCGGCCTCGGTCCCCGGCTCGACTATTCGTACGACGCTGTGCTCCGCTCGTTCGAGGCCAGCCTGGAGCGGATGGGCATCGACCGGATCGACATCCTGCACATCCACGACCCGGATCTCGACTACCTGACCGCCTCGACCGAGGCGCTGCGAGCGCTGAGCGAGCTCCGTGGCCGCGGCACGATCCGCGCGATCTCCCTCGGCGTCAACCACGCGGACGTGGCCGCCCGGTTCCTTCGCGAGACCGGCCCGGTCGGAGCCGACTGCATCCTGCTCGCCGGCCGGTACACCCTGCTCGACCAGTCCGGCGCCGACGAACTGCTGCCGCTGTGCGAGAAGCTCGGCGTCGCGGTACTCGCGGCCGGCGTGTTCCAGGGTGGCGTCCTGGCCGACACCGCGGCGGGTGCGCCGCATGGGTACGCGCGGGTCCCGCCCACCCTGCTCCGGCGGATCGACGGACTCCGCGAGCTCTGTCGTGCGTACGACGTACCGCTGCTGGCCGCCGCACTCCAGTTCCCGCTCACGCATCCCGCCGTACCGGCCGTGGTGGTCGGGGCGCGGAGCCCGCGGGAGATCACCGAAGCCGCGGCGTGGCTCGACCACGAGATCCCACCGGACTTCTGGGTCGCACTAGGCCGTGTCTGATGGTCCCGCGCCGTAGCGAGCAGGTGCTCGGTGCGGTAGCTCGGCGTGCTGGAGCGAAGGCCTCGATGTGGTTTCCATCGTGGCCTTTGCTCCAGTGCGCCGGGGTGCCGTGCCGAGTGCCGCGCAGTAGGCGCGGGACCATCAGACACGGTCTAGGGTCAGGCGTATGAGGTACATGCTGCTTCACAAGACGAACGACGACCTGGAGGCGGGGAACCCGCCGGACCAGGAGATGCTGGCGCGGGCGGACGCGGTCCTCGAGGAGATGCGTCAGGCGGGCGTGCTGCTGCTCGGTGAGGGTTTGATGCCGAGTTCGCGCGGGGCGCGGATCACGTTCCCGGCCCCGGGTGAGCCGCGAGTACTCGACGGCCCGTTCGCCGAGACCAAGGAGCTTGTCGCGGGTGTCTCGATCATCCGCGTCGACTCCAAAGAGGAAGCGGTCCAGTGGGCGCTCCGCTTCGCCGAGGCCGACCCCAACACGCCGATCGACATCCTGGAGATCGCAGGCTAGAGCTTCAGGTGCAGGATCGGGTAGGGCCTGTTGGTCGAGTCCGTCTCGCTCCGGCCGACGACCCGGAAGCCGTGGTGCAGGTAGAACCCGGTGGCCTGCGGGTTCTGCTCGTTGACGTCGACCGACGTGGCGTCGAAGGTCCGGAAGGCGTGCGCGAGCAACATGCTCCCGCCACCTCTCGCGCGGTACGCCGGATCCAGGAAGAGCATCTCGACGTTGCCCTCGGCCACCCCGATGAAACCGATCAGCAGCCCGTCATCCGCCCGCAGCCCGGCCAGGTGCTCGATCTCTCCGAACGACGCCCGCACCAGCGGCCGGAACACGTCCAGGTCCGCCTCGGTGACGAAGTCGTGCGTCGCCCGGACGGACGCCTCCCACAACTCCGCCGCCCGGTCGTACTCGTCCGGCGCAATACCGCTGATCTCCATGCCGCCCACCGTCGCACCGGCGCCGCCAGGCTGTCAGCTGAATTACACCGCGATGACGCCTTCCTCGGCGCCTTTCAGGCGAGGTTGGTGGAAGCCCACGTGGTGATGTCCTCGTGGCGGATGGCGGCGGCCATCAGGTCGGGAAAGAGGTCGGGAGTACAAGCAAAGGTGGGTACGCCGAGATCGGCGAGGGCGGTCGCGTTCTCGACGTCGTACGACGGGGTGCCGGAGTCGGCCAGGGCGAGCAACGCGATGAGCTGTACGCCGGACTCCACCAGCGAACGCGCCCGCCGCAGCATCTCCTCGCGGACACCGCCCTCGTAGAGATCCGAGATCAGCACCATCACAGTGTCGGCCGGCTTCGTCACCAGTTCCTCGCAGTACGCGAGGGCACGGTTGATGTCCGTCCCACCACCGAGCTGCGTACCGAACAGGACATCGACCGGATCCTCCAGCTGATCGGTCAGATCGACGACCGCGGTGTCGAACACGACCAGGCTGGTCCGCAGCGTGCGGATCGACCCGAGCACCGCGCCGAACAGCGACGCGTACACCACCGACTCCGCCATCGAGCCGGACTGGTCGATCGCGAGCACGATGTCCCGCTGGACACTGTGGTTCCGCCGCGCGTACCCGACCAGCCGGTCCGGGACGATCGTCCCCAGCGCCGGCGAGAAGTGCTTGAGGTTGGCCCGGATCGTCCGGTCCCAGTCGATGTCCGAGTGCCGCGGTCGCCCCGTCCGACCAGCCCGGTCGAGCGCGCCCGTGACGGCCGCCCGGGTGCGTTCGGCCAGCCGCGCCTCCAGCTCGGCGACCACTCGCCCGACCACGTCCCGCGCGGTCTGCTTGGTCTCCTCCGGCATCACCTCGTTGAGCGCGAGCAGCGTGCTGACCAGGTGTACGTCGGGCTCGACCGCACCCAGCAACTCCGGCTCCATCAACATCCGGGTGATGCCGAGCCGCTCGACCGCGTCCCGCTGCATCACCTGGACGACGGTGCTCGGGAAGTATTGCCGGATGTCCCCCAGCCACCGCGCCACCCGCGGCGCCGACGAACCCAGCCCGGCCGATCGTTGCGTCCCCGGCTCGCCGGCCTCCGCGTCGTACAAGGCGGCCAAGGCGGCATCGACGGATCGGTCCTGAGCGGAGAGCGTCGTACCGGTCTCCGGCTCGGCCTCGCCGCCCAGCACGAGGCGCCAGCGGCGCATGCGTTCTTCGCTCATGAGACCCCCAGTAGCTGCGCGACGACGGGAAGGACGGACGCCGCCAGCTCGGTGTCGAGATCGTTGTCGTTAGCAACGACCAGTGCGGCCGGATCGCCCAGCGCACGAGCCCTGGTCCCGATCGACCGGCGCTCCGGCGCGGCGAACGTCCCGAAGGTACGGCGCAGCAACGGCAACACCTCAAGGAACGCATCGTCCGGGACCGCACCCAGCCACGAGTCCACCAGCGCCAGCAGGCGCTCGTCGTGCACCAGCAACAGACCGCCTCCGGCGAGGAACCCCTCGACGTACCCGGCCGCGTCGGCGGTCGGCGTACCAGGGGAAAGGGCCCGCCCCAGCCGCAGCGCGACCTCGTGATCCGGCAGCCGCGAGGTGTCGAGCATCAGCCGGGTCAACCGGCCGCGGATCAGCGGCGGCACCGAGACGCGATCGCTCAACCCCTGCAACGTGTTCAGCCATTCCGACCGCACATTCTCGGCCAGCAACACCGTCGCGTCCTGTACGCCGTCGATCAGCTCTTGTACGGCGGCCGCCGCATCCGGATCGAGTCCGTGCACAGTCCGGCCGAGGCCGGCACAGATGCGCGACACCATCCGGCCCGCGACCGCGGCGAGCCCGGCGGTGTCGGTACCTCGGACGTCGCCGTACCGCGAAGAGCGCGCGAGCGCGGGCAACGCCGCCATCAGATGGCCGACGTCGGCATCGGCTGCGGCGCGCGTGTCGACGCCCTGCAGCAGCGACGGCAACGCCTCGGCGAGGTCGGCGAGGAGCGACTTCTCCAGCGCGGCGGTGACCTCGGCGAGCGTCGAGGATTCGTCACCCACGCGCAGCATGACCGTCGTCGCGGCGCCGGCCACAGTCGTGCCGTGCGCCCCGGCGGCGACCAGCTCGACCTCGAGGCCGGGATCCCAGGTCAGCCGCCACATCTCCCGGAACGTGCCCTGCGCCCGCCGCTCGTCGGCGGCCGGCACGCCCCAGTGCACCCCGAGAATCCGCAGGCGGTGCAGGAGTCTGGACTTCTCCAGGTCGTTCGGCTTGCGCAGGTCGAGCTCCATCACCCGCTCGGTCGCGTCCCGCTTCATCCGCAACCGGCGCGCCTGCGCCGCGAGATCCGCCGCGACCGGAGCCTGCGGCGTCTCGCCGGGCACCGTCCCCAGCAGCTCTCCGACGACCGCTTCCCGAGTGACCAGATCGAGCAGTACGTCGTTCCCGCCGCAGAGCACCGCTCGCGTCGCCTCGGTCACCTCGCTCAGCCCGGCCAGCGGACGTCCCCGCAATGCGGCCAACGTATCCGCGAGCCGGACCGCCTCGATCACATGGGCGCTGGAGACCGGCAGATCCTCGGCCCGCAGGACCCGCGCGACCTTCGACAGCCAGCGGGTGGTGATCTGGTCGGGCGCGGTGAACAGGTGGTGGTACCACCCCGGTGAGGTGATCCCGGCGCCGTACCCGCTCGCCGCCGCCAGCCGGCCGTGCGTCCAGGGGACCCAGGTGCAGGCGACCTTCCGCTTCGGCAGGCCTTTCAGGATCCGTTGGTCATGCGTTGCCGGCGGCAACGGTAGCTCCAGCGCGGGCACGTGCCAGGCGCCGCAGATCACCGCGATCCGTTCGAACCCTTCCCGGATGGCCTTCCGCAGCACGGTGCGCATGTAGGCCTCACGTTGCGCCTCGCGACCAGTCGCGATTTCGTCGCGGCGCAGTTCGCGCATCGCGTCGGCGATCACGGTGAACGGTTCGGCACCTTCGCGCCGCGACTCGATCACGTCGTCCCACCAGCGCTCGGGATCGTCGTACCCACCGGCATGTGCGAGCGTCGCCAACGGATCGATCGACGCCGCTCGCCGGCCGCCACCACCGGACGATGCGAACTGATGCGCGGCCGGCAGATCGCAGAACCGCACCGGCACCCCGGCCGCGAGCGCGTACTTGATCGCCCGCCACTCGGGGCTGAACACCGCGAACGGCCAGAACGCAGCCCGGGTCGAGTCGTCGACCGCGTACGCCAGCAGCGCGACCGGAGGCTCCATCTCCTCCGACCCGGCCAATTCCACGACCTTGTCCGCCTCCGGCGGCCCCTCGATCAACACCACATCCGGCCGAAGCTCGGCCAGCGCGGTCGCCACCGCGCGCGCCGAGCCGGGCCCGTGGTGCCGAATCCCCAGCAAATGAACGCTCATCCGGAGATCTCTCGGCAGGCTCGGTAGAACGGCGCCCAGCCGTCTCGTTCGCGGACCACGGTCTCCAGGTACTCCGACCAGACGACGCGGTCCGCGGAGGGATCCTTGACCACGGCACCGAGGATGCCGCCGGCCACATCGGTCGGCCGCAGGACGCCGTCGCCGAAGTGGGCGGCCAGCGCGATGCCGCCGGTGACGACGCTGATCGCCTCTGCGGTCGAGAGGGTGCCGGACGGTGACTTGACCGCGGTCCGGCCGTCCTCGGTCCGCCCGGAGCGCAGTTCGCGGAAGATCGTGACCACGCGGCGGATCTCGTCGAGTGCGTCGTCCGGTTGCGGCAGCTCGAGCGCCGTACCGAGCTGTGCCACCCGGCGGGAGACGATCTCGACCTCGTCCTCGGCCGAGTCCGGGAGCGGGAGTACGACGGTGTTGAACCGGCGTCGGAGTGCGCTGGAGAGTTCGTTGATGCCCTTGTCGCGGTCGTTCGCGGTCGCGATAACGTTGAAACCCTTGCGGGCTTGGACTTCCGTGGCCAGTTCGGAGATCGGGAGCGTCTTCTCGGACAGGATCGTGATCAGCGCGTCCTGGACGTCGGACGGCATCCGGGTCATCTCCTCGATCCGGGCGATCTTCGCCTCGGTCATCGCCCGCTGCACCGGACTCGGCACGAGTGCCGCCTCACTGGGGCCCTGGGCAATCAACTGGGCGTAGTTCCAGCCGTACCGGATCGACTCCTCGGCGGTCCCCGCCGTACCTTGCACGAGCAGGGTCGAGTCCCCGCTGATCGCCGCCGCCAGGTGCTCGCTGACCCACGTCTTCGCCGTCCCCGGTACGCCGAGCAGCAACAGCGCCCGGTCCGTCGCGAGGGTCGCCACCGCCACCTCGATCAGCCGCCGTGGACCGACGTACTTGGGCGAGATCTCCACGTCGCCCGCCTTACCGCCGAGCAGGTAAGTGACCACAGCAGCCGGCGAGAGCAGCCACGCAGGCGGCCGCGCCCTGTCATCCGCCGCAGCCAGCGCGGCCAGCTCCCCCGCATACTCCTCTTCCGCATGCGGCCGCAGTACTTCAGTGCTCATGCCAGCTCCTCATACATCTCACGACGGAAGATCAAGGTCTCGACGAGGCGGCGGCGCCAGGTGTCTTCCTCGCCGGTCGGCTCGCGGGTGATCGGATGATTCAGTACGTCGGGCGGCACCGCACGCGCCGCAATACTCGCCAGCCGGGCCCACGCGCGGTTGGTCCCCACCTTGGCCAACTGGTCGAGGATCATGCTCGCCAACGAGGCCGGCCACGGCACCGGAAGCCCGCCGACCAGCTCCGCGACATCGACTGTGGTGCGGAGAGTGTCGATCGCGCCGGCCCACTCCTCGGCGGGTAGCAGGCGCAGCAGCTCCGCAGGACTCCGGCTGCCGGTGCCGGCATTCGCTCGCAGCAGCTCCCGCGCCCACCGCATCGCCAGATCCGGCGCATCGGCCGCTCGCCCGTCGGCTCGGCGTGCAGTGCCTTCTCGGATGGCGGCCTCTGTCCAGCCCGACTGCAGCACCTCCGGTGCACACCCCTCCACCGGTAGGTGGAGCCAGGCGGTGTCCATTTCCGACAACGGGGTGTTGGCAACGATCTGCAGGAACCACCACGCCCGCTTGCCCACTCCCTCCGGGTTCTGGGAGTCGATGCCGTCGCGTTCCATCGACTGGGTGACGCGTTTGGGGAGGTCGACCGCGAGTACGCCTTGAGTGAGGGTCAGATGGGAGTGGAGGCGCTCGGTCATGCGTACGCCGTACTGCGCGCCAGGGACTCGGGCGAGGAGGCGGGCGGCGGCTCGGCGGACTTCCTTGGAGCGGTCGTCGAGGGCCGCCTCGAGGAAGTCCTCGTCCTGCTTGGACAATCTGTCGGCGAGCAGGCTCAGGAAGTCGGCACGGGTGGCGGCGGACTCGGTCGGCCAGACCTCGGCCAGGGCTTCGCGAGCGGCCTCGGGATCCTGCGAGCGGAGAGTGCGGAGCCAGGTCCGGCGTTGCAAGGCGTTCCCGTGGGTCCAGAGCTCCGGATCGTTGTCTTCGGCAACTGCAGCGTGAAGGAAGCGCCATTCCGGGTTGAGGTCCGCGAGCCACCGGGCGCGGCGGCCGGCCGCGGTGATGACGAGCGGGCGGTACTCGGCCCGGTTGCGGGCGTAGTCGGCCAACGCCGGCAGATGTTCGGGCGGCACGCCCCAGCCGCGAGCATCCGCAGCCCGCAACCACTCGCCGAGCGCCGTCGCCTGGAAGCCACCGAGCATCGCGGCCAACCGCCGGATCGCGACCGGCCGGGGTAGCGGCCGATCCTCACCAGGGGCCGCCGGCAACGGCTCGACCTCACGAAGCGGCGTGCGACCGGCGCGCTTGTAGACAGTCGCGAGCGCCGCCGCATCCAGCAACCCGCCATCACCCAGGCGTTCCTGGACATGCTCCGGCAATTCCTCGAAATGCGGTGGCCGCCGGTCCGTCCCGAGCAGAGCCGAACTCACCAGCCCGTCCCAGCCCTTCACAAGACCACCGGCCGATCGTCGTGCCAGCAGGTCATCGGGCGGAAGCCGGCGCGGTTCCACTCACCCGCGACGCTGACCGGATCGCCGGCGGACACCGCGAGCAGTTTCCACGGATCCACGCCCGGCAGGATCTCGAGCCCGTCACCGGCCGTGTCCACGAGCGCCCAGCCCTCGCCGTACCGAGCAGGTCGGACGTCCTGCAGGACCAGCGGCCAGCGTTCGTTCCACGGGTCGGCTGCGACGGATTCGACGTACGACGCCAACGCCTGGCGCGCGGTGAATCCGGATGGCCGGGGCGCGGGCAGGCGGGGAGCGGTCTGGGTCAGGAGGGCACGCATCGGGAGCGCACCGGGGTAGAACGACAGGGCACCCGGGACATACTCACCCGGTCGGGCCGGCAACGGGTCCAGCGGTCTCCCGGCGGCGGCGAAGGTGAGGATCAGGCCGAGCCGTCCCGTTGTTGCCCCGCGCAACCATACGCGGCGGACCGTGAGCCGCTCGTCCGGCTCGATCACCCGCCCGAGCACGAGCCAGTCGTCCTCGACCTTCTCGCCCTCGGCCAGCACCCGCGCGGTCTCGACGGTCCAGCCGATCCGGCTCTGCACGGTGTCGGCCAGCGACGGCGGCAGCTCGGCCAGCCGGTCATGCGCGGAGACGATCAGGTGGATGAGCGAGAGCTCCTCCAGTAGTTCGCCCGGCCATCCGTGACCACGGCCGATCACCCCGGCGGCGCGCCGTACCGCTCCCGCCACCCCGGGCGCCTGCGCGTCGACCATCCGGGCCGCCAGCCGGCTGAGCTCGGTGTACGCACGCTGGTCGAATCCACCGAGCCCTTGCCGCACCTGATCATCGAGCCAACTGGCCAGCTCCGCCATCCCGGCCGACACCCGGTCGGCTCGCCGGGACGCCCGCTGCTGCGCGGCCAGCGGGTCGGCGACCTCACCCGGCTTCCGCTCCGGCCGCTCCGCGCGAGCCGCGCGTTGCTCCACCCACGACGTCACCCACGCCGGCTCGTCGCCCGGCCGCACCTCGCCCCCGGCCCACAGCAGCAGGAGCCCGAGCGCATGCTTGCACGGGAACTTCCGGCTCGGACAGGAGCACTTGTACGCCCGTCCGCTCAGGTCGACCGTGGTCTGGTACGGCTGCTTGCCGCTCCCCTGACACAGTCCCCACACCGCCCGCTCGGACGAGCCAGTCTCCGGCCACTTCGCCGTACGCGCCTGCGCTTGGCCGGCCTTCGCGGACGCAGGATCAGGCGCCAGCCCCAGCACCTGCTCCACATCCCACGGCCCCACGGCACTCCTCGCTCGACAACCCCTCCCCCGGAAGCATGCCACCCGCCCCCGACATCCTCCCAAGAGCCACCAGCTCCTGGATCGCGGACGGGTAGGTCGCCCCAACAAACTCCGGCGACGACGCCGATCCGAGCTCACCCGGCATCGCGTCTCCCCACCCAAACCGACGACCCCGGGGCGACGCAGACCGGGGCGACGACCCCGGGGGCCCCGTAGACCGGGGAGGCGTAGAACGGGGAGGCGTGGACCGGGGAGGCGTGGACCGGGGCGACGTGGACCGGGGAGGCGTAGACCGGGGAGGCGTAGACCGGGGCGACCTGGACCGGGGAGGCGTAGACCGGGGCGACGTGGTCCGGGGAGGGAAATGTACCTCCACGGGGGTAAAACCCTCCCCAGTCACCCCGCCTCCACCCAAACCACAACTCACCGCGCGCCGCTCTCCGCGAGAGGCCAAGGGGGTCGCGACCAGGAGGCCGACCTGGCCGCCCGCCTCGAGGCCGTCGACTCGAAGCGGCACCCAGTCGTGGATCGCGGTCAGCTCGACCGATCTTCAGCCGCCAAGATCCACGACTCGGTGCTCTGGCGGAGTGGAGCCGTGGATCACGGTCACACCCAGGCCCAAGGGCCTGCCGTCGACCAGAATCCACGACTCACCAATCACCCACCTCATGGCACGGGCGTCCTCCCCGGAGGCAACGTGGACCGGGGAGGGAAATGCACCTCCACAGGGGTAAAACCCTCCCCAGTCACCCCGCCGTCGGCCGGAATCCACGACTCACCACTCAACCACCCCGCAGGCATCCCACCTCATAGCACGGGCGACCTCCCCGGAGACAACGTGGACCGGGGAGGGAATTGCACCTCTCCAGGGGTAAAAACCTCCCCAGTCACCCCGCCGTCGGCCGGAATCCACGACTCACCACTCAACCACCCCGCAGGCATCCCACCTCACAGCACGGGCGACCTCCCCGGAGACAACGTGGACCGGGGAGGGAATTGCACCTCCACAGGGGTAAAACCCTCCCCAGTCACCCCGCCGGCGGTGGTTGGTTGGCGGGGGAACGGGGTGGAGGGGTGGGGTTAGCCGAAGGCTTGGCGGTGGTGGGCTTCTTCGGGGTAGCCGTTGGGGGCGGGGTGGGGGTGGCTCGGCGCGGAGTGGGTGGAGTTAGCCGAAGGCTTGGCGGTGGTGGGCTTCTTCGGGGTAGCCGTTGGAGGCGGGGTGGGGGTGGCTGGGCACCGAGTGGGTGGGTGCCGGGTGGTTGGGAGCCGGGTTGGGCGCCGGGTGGGTGGGCGCCGGGTGGGTGGGGTGGGAGCGGTTGGGGGGTGCGGGTGGGGTGGGGGTGGTGGAGAGGCCGTCGCGGATGGTGGCTAGGAGGCGGTGTTCGACTGCCTCGAGTTCGGCGATGCGGTGGCGGATCTCGTGCTCTTCGGCTTGGGCCTGGGCGAGGAGTTGGTCGGCTTCGGCTTGGGCTGCCACCCGGAGGTGGTCCGCGTCGGTCTTCGCGGTTTCGCGGAGGTGGTCGGCGGTGCGTTGGCTGGCGCTGAGGACGCTGAGTTCGTAGCGGCGGAGTTCGTCGACGAGCTCGCCGGCCGGGCGTTGGGCGTCGAGGATCGCGGCGGCCGGCTGCGGTACGGCGTCCGGCAGCGTGTCCTCCAGGGCGGCGATCTGCTGGTCCACGCGGGTGAACAGGTCGGCGACGTCGGTGCGCATCTGACGGACGACGTTCGCCGCGGCCTGGACGCGTTCGCTGGCCTCGCGTTCGCGTTCGCGGGCAGTGCGCTCGGCCGAGGTGATCACGTCGAGCGCCACGACGGCAGCCCGTTCCGCCGGATCATCCGGGAACGAACCGGCGTCCGCAACGCCTTCGTCCGTCATCGCAACCGTACGACGCAGTGGCACCTCCCGGATGAACAGCACCGCGAGCAGGCTGACCAACGCCGCCCCCGCCGCGATCACGAAGATCTTCCCGGTCGCATCGCCGTACGCGTGCCGCACGATCTCGGCGACCGGCGCCGGCAACGCGTTGACATCGAGCACGCTGCCACTGGATCCGCTCTGCGCCGCGGCCGCCGCCTCGGGCCCGAGCGCCCGGAGGTTCTGCGTGATCAGATCCGTCACCCGCGTGGCCAGGATCGCGCCGAGCACCGACACCCCGACCGCACCGCCGAGGCTGCGGAAGAAAGTGACCGACGCGCTGGCCGCGCCGACCTGGGTGACGTCGACGGTGTTCTGTACGGCGAGCACCAGGTTCTGCATCATCATGCCCATGCCGATGCCCATCGCGAGCATGCCGCAGCCGACGTACCAGTACGGGCTGGTGTGATCGATGGTGCCGAGCAGGCCGAGGCCGGCGGTGAGGAACAGCCCACCGAGCACGAGGTACCGCTTCCACTTCCCGAACCGCGTGATCAACTGCCCCGCCCCGACCGACCCGAGGAACGAGCCGAACATCATCGGGATCGTCAGCAACCCGGCCTCGGTCGCGCTGTACCCGCGGGCCACCTGGAAGTACTGCCCGAGGAACACCGCGCTGCCGAACATCGCCACCCCGACCGACAGGCTGGCCAGGATCGCCAGTGCGGTGGTGCGTTCGCGAACCACCTTCACCGGCACGAGCGGCTCGCGCGCGTGCGTCTCGACGACCACGGCCAGGATGCCGAGGAGCGCCGTACCGCCCAGATAGGCGCCGGTCTGCCAGGACCACCACGGGAAGTGCGTGCCGGCGAACGAGACCCAGATCAACGGCAGGCTGGCCGCGCCGGCAATCAAAAGAGCACCGAGGTAGTCCATCTTGACCTCGCGCTTGATCACCGGGAGGTGCAAGTACTTCTGCAGGACGATCAGCGACAGTACGGCGAGCGGCACGCAGACGTAGAAGCACCAGCGCCAGCCGAGCCACGACGTGTCGACGATGACGCCGCCGACGAGTGGCCCGGACACGGTCGCGACGGCCATCACGGCACCCATGTAGCCGGAGTACCGGCCGCGGTCACGCGGTGGGATGGCCGCGCCGATGATGGCCTGGGCGAGGGCCATCAGACCGCCCATCGCCAGGCCCTGCAGCACCCGCGCACCGATCAGGAACGGGACGTTGTGCGCGGCGCCGGCGAGCGCCGACCCGGCCACGAACATCACGATCGCGAGCTGGACGAGCAGCTTCTTGCTGATCAGGTCGGAGAGCTTGCCCCAGACCGGAGTGGACACGGTCATCGCGAGCAGGCTGGCGGTGATCACCCAGGTGTACTGCGTCTGGGAGCCCTCCAGGTCCGCGATGATCGTCGGCAGTGCGTTGCTGACGATGGTCGAGCTCAGTACGGCGGTGAACAACGCGGCGAGCAGCCCCGCCAGGATCTCCAGGATCTCGCGGTGGGAGAGTCCTGGGTCGGCGGCAGGGGTGGTGGCCGGGGGTGTGGCCGTGTCCAGAGTCCGGGTGGCAGACATCGGGTTCCGTTCGTACGCGGGGTCGCTGCGGCCGGGGCAGCGCTGGGCGCTGCTCCGGGGCGGAAACGGCCGGCAGGTCCTCACCCAGCCTGATTTTTGGTTGCAATAACCAACAATAAGCCCGCAGTGTCAGCGACCGCTCACCGGGAGCTACCTACCGCTCGACGTCTTTTCTTGAGACGACGTCTCCTCGGGAGAGGGTTTGCCACGTACGATCCGGTGCTTGTTGAGAGATCAACACGCGGCCCCCGGCGGTGCTGTCAGGGCCCGCCGGGGGTCACCCGAAGGCGGAGACGAGGACGTCGACGCACGCGGCCGGGCGGCCTGGTGCGATCACCATGTTGCCGGGAGCGCGCAGCGGTGGCGCGAACGGCCCCATCCACAGGACGCCCTCGGCCGATCCGCACGACGTGCCGTACACGACGGTCCAGGCCGGGGAGCCGGTCGACATCTCGACGATGGTGGCTTCCAGGTCGTCCGCCGGCCGTCCCAGCACCGGCTCGAAGCCGGCGTCCCGGCAGGCCGCGGTGAGGAACTCGCGCAGCCAGGGGTCGGCCGGCAGACGCATCGGCAGACCGGCCAGGTCGACGAGCTTCACCCCGTCGTCCGCCCGGTACTCCGACGGCACCAGGACCGACAGCGGATCCTGCCAGAGCTCGACCACCCGGAGATCGGCCGCGGCAACCTCGCCACGGACGAAGGCGGCATCCAGGTCGCCGGATCGAAGGGCATCGAGATGATCGGCCGCGGCACCCGAGCTGAGCTTGATCTCCAGGTCCGGCGTGCTCGCCCGTAGGGCGGCGAGGCCGCGCTCGAGCCGATCCCGCAGGCCCGGCGCCGTGCCGATCCGGAGGACGCCGGCCCGGCCGGAAGCGAGCTCCGCGGCGACCCCGGTGGCGTGATCCGCGGCGGCGAGGATGGTCCGCGCCTCGCGCAGCATCCGCTCGCCGTCCCCGGTCAGCCGAACGTGGCGTGACGAGCGGTCGAGGAGCTTCAGACCGAGTTCGCGTTCGAGCCGGGCGACCTGCTGGCTGACCGCGGGCTGGACGATGTTCAGCCGCTCGGCGGCCCGACCGAAGTGGAGTTCCTCGGCGACGGTGACGAAGTACCGCAGCTGCCGCAGCTCCATCGGCCACCCCCAGCGATCACGAATCCTTATCACTGCACAGGGTAGCTGCGTCTTGGTCGCCGATCACCGCGCTCGTTGACTTGTGGACATGAGAATCGGACTGTGGATCGAAGAAGAAGGCCTCCGGATCGACCAGGTCGGTGCGGCCGCGAAGGCTGCTGAGGACAGTGGGATCGACCGGATCTGGTTCAGCCAGCGCACCGGCTGGGACGCCCTCACGCTGATCGCGGGAGCGGCGCCGTTCACCTCCACGATCGGCTTCGCGGTCGGCGTCGTACCGATCTACCCGCGGCATCCGATGGCCCTCGCAGCGCAGGCGCTCAGCGTGCAGGCGGTGACCGGCAACCGGCTGACGCTCGGGATCGGGACGAGTCATCCGCACATGGTCGAGGGGATGTTCGGCCTGTCGATGGACCGGCCGGCGACGTACATGCGCGAGTACGTCGAAGCGCTCGGACCACTGCTCTCCGGCGAGCCCACCAACTACGAAGGCGAACGGCTGACGGCTCGCGGCCACATCGAGATCACCGGCGCGGAGGCTCCGGACCTGATCCTGGCAGCGCTGGGTCCGCGGATGCTCGAGACCGCCGGCCAATTGACCGGTGGGACGATGACCAGCTGGGTCGGACCCGACTTGGTCGAGAGCTACATCCGGCCGACCATCGACCGAGCCGCCACCGCCGCGGGCCGGCCGCAACCACAGGTGGTCGCCGCTGCCTGTATCGCGCTCACCGACGATCCGGACGCGACCCGCCAGTGGATCCGGGAACGCTTCGGTGCCGCCGGCGACATGCCGGCGTACCGGGCGGTGCTCGACCGCGGCGGGAAGGCGGGACCGGAGGACACTGCCGTGCTCGGAGACGAGTCGGCGGTGGCGAAGGAGATCCAGCGATTCGCGGACGCCGGGACCACGGAGTTCGTGTTCTGCCCGGTCGGGACGCCCGAGGAGCATGAGCGGACGGTCAGGTTCGCCCTCGACTACGCGGCACAGCAGTAGCCGCTGCCGGGTCTGGCAGCAGGAAGTGCGCGAGGGGGTCGATCATCCCGCGACTGGGTGCAGGAGGTCGTCCAGACCGATCCGGCGGAGCAGTTCGGCGCGGACCCGGTCGGCCACCCCGTTCACCACCGCGGCGCCGTCGTCCGACGGGTCGATGTGCACCCGGAACGGCCGGCGGCCCTTCTCGGTGCCGACCACGGTCACGATCGCCTCGGCGACCTCGGCGACGTCCGCCCAGGCCGGCTCGAGCTCGGCCAGCTTCTGGCTGACCTGCTCCATCAGACCGGCGTACTTCGTCTCGTACGCCGCGACCACGTCCGCGTCGGCCGGGGAGCCACTGTGGGCGAAGTGGTTGGTGCCGTGCGTGAAGGCTCCTGGTACGACGATCGTCGTCTCGATCCCGAACCGCGCGACCTCGAGCGCGTAGCTCTGCGCCAGCGCGTCCATCGCCGCCTTCGCCGCGAAGTACGGAGCCATGTACGGCGGGGTCCCGCCGCGGGTGCTCGAGCTGCCGACCCACACCATCAGGCCGTCCTGCTGCTCGCGGAGGTGTGGGAGTGCGGCGCGGTTGAGGCGCTGCGTGCCCACCACGTTGGTGTCGTACAGGTCGGCCAACTGCTCCGGCGTGAACGCTTCAGCCGGACCAGTGACCATGTGACCGGCGTTGTGCACGAGTACGTCGAGACGCCCCTGCTCACCGATCACGGTGGCAACTGCCTGCTGGACGGAGGCGTCCGTGCTGATGTCGAGCTCGACGGCACGGAGGTCGACGTTGTGCTCGGACGAGTACTGCTTGGCGTCCGCCGCGGCGGCTGCGTTGCGGCCGGCGACATCGCGCATCCCGGCGTACACGATGTGGCCGGCGTTCGCCAGGGCGCGGGCGGTCAGGGCGCCGAAACCGCTCGACGCGCCGGAGATCAGGACTGTCTTGCTCATCACGGCTTTCCTTTCAGAACAAGGGGTTGTCAGGCGGCCGAGCCACCGTTGGCGTAGATGACCTGGCCGTTGATCCAGCGGGCCGGGCCGGCCAGGAAGGCGATGATCTCGGCGATGTCGGACGGCTGGCCGAGACGCTCCAGCGGCGGCTCCGCGGCGATCCGGTCGATCAGTTCCTGCGACTTGCCGTCGAAGAAGAGCGCGGTCGCGGTCGGGCCGGGGGCCACGGCGTTCACAGTGACGTCGCGGCCGCGCAACTCGCGAGCCAGGATCAGCGTGATCGCCTCGACGCCTCCCTTGGTGGCGGAGTACGCGGAGTAGTTCGGGCGGGCCAGCTTGGTCAGCGAGCTGGAGATGTTGATCAGCGCGCCGCCGGTGCGGAGTCGCCGGACCGCCTGCTGGTCGACGACGAAGGTGCCGCGGAGGTTGGTGCGGACGATCCGGTCGAAGACCTCCAGGTCGAGGTCGGCCAGTGGTGCCAGCGGCATGATCCCGGCCGCGTGCACGACCACATCGATCCCGCCGAACTCCTGCTCGGTCCGGTCGAACAGCGCGGCCACGGCGGTCTCGTCCGCGACATCGGCCTGGACCGCGATCGCCCGGCCGCCGGCCTGCTCGACCTCTTTGACGGCTTCCTCGGCACCTGCCTGGCCGCCGACGTACACGATCGCCACCGCGTAGCCGTCCCGCCCCAGCCGGACCGCGGCCTCGCGGCCGATCCCGCTCGATCCACCCGTCACGATCGCGACCCGTCCGGCGGTGGTGTTCTCGGTCATCGTCCTGCTCCTCGATCTCGACGTCTTGCTGACATCTCGATCGTGCTCCGCAGAATGCATCAAGTCCAACGACTCAAGTCGATGAGTAGATCAATCCTGTTGATCCAAGAACCCAACCCTCAGAGGGCGTGAGTGAATCAGTTCTGTCGATCTACGTCGCGGCCCAGTTCAGTGCCGGGTGGATGGCGCAGGTGGGTGCTGACCAGGCCGAGCAGGGCCCGGAGCGCGGCCGTCGGTTTCCGTTTCTTCAGCGTGGCCATGTAGAGCGACCACTGGAACGACTCGTCGGCGATCCGTACGACGCGGATCGCGTCCACCCCGCTGACGGCGTACCCGGGCAGGATGCCGAGGCCGACGCCGTGGGCGACGAACTGGACGCCGTTCTCGATACCGAGCGCCTCGACCACGACATGCCGCGCGATCCCGGCCGCCTCGAAGGTCTGGTCGATCAACGTCCGGGTACCGAAGCCGGGTGGGAAGTCCACGAACGCCTCGTCGGCGAGGTCGGTCAGCGTCACCGTCCGCCGGCGCGCGAGCCGGTGCCCGACCGGGACCGCGAGGACCTGCGGGACCCGGAGCAGTTCCCAGGCGGTCAGATCACGTGGCACACTCCCGGCCGCGATCCCGAGGAAGCCGACGTCGATGTCGCCGTTGCGCAGCCCGACGATGACACCGGCCGAGCCGTCGGCGTCGACCCGCAGCTGCAGCTCGACGTTCGGGTACCGTCGCCGGAACTCACCGGCCGCCGCGGGCAGATCGACCAGTCCGAGACCTGGCAGCAGCCCGACCCGCACGGTTCCACGCATCCCCGCGCCGAGCTCGTCGACGACATCACGAGCGCCCTGGACGGCGTCCATCACCGCGAGTGCCTCCGGGAGCAGCGCCGTACCCGCCTCGGTCAGCACCACACGCTGGGCGCTCCGCTCGAACAGCGTGACCTTCAGATCTCGCTCCAGTGCGGCGATCGCAGCGCTCACCGCACTCTGCACCACATGCAACCGCCGAGCGGCCAACGTGAAGCTCCGCTCGTGCGCCACCGCCACGAAGTACTCCAGCTGCCGCAATTCCACAGCGGCAGTCTGGCACCGACCCGACGTCAAGCACGCGAACATGGCTCCGACTAGTCCACGAGAGCATCTCAAAGAGACAGGATGGAATCGTGACGAACCTTCAGGACCAGGTCCAGCGGCGGCTCGACGAGTTGGTGGAGACCGAGCTCGGGCTGCAGGTGGCGGTCTATCGCCAGGGGGAGCTGGTCGTGGACGCGGTCGCCGGCGACATCACGTCGGACACGCTCTTCTACGCGGCATCCACCGGCAAGGCAGCCGCCGCGACCGTCGCGAACGTGCTGGTCGACCGCGGCGTGCTCGAGTACGACGCTCCGATCGCGGACCTCTGGCCCGAGTTCGCCGCCAACGGCAAGCAGAAGGCGACTCTGCGGCACGTGCTGACCCACTCGGTCGGCCTGCCCGCGCTGGCCCCGGACACCACCGCCGACGATCTCACCGACCCGGCGAAGATCACCTCTTACCTGGCCGCGGCCGAGCCCTGGTGGGAGCCGGGCACCAAGATGACCTACCACGCCATGACGTTCGGATACCTGGTCGGCGAGATCGTCCGCCGCGCCACCGGCCGGCGGATCTCCGGCGTACTGCGGGAGATCGCCGAGCCGCTCGGGATCGCCGACGAGGTGTACTTCGCCGTACCGCAGGACCAGCTGCACCGGGTCGCGACGCTGGTCGAGCCGGAGGGCGCCGAGGACACCTTCGCGATGGTGGCCGGGCTGTTCGCCAAGGTCACCCCGCCCGGCCTCACCCCGCGCGCCGCCCGCTGCAACCGCCCGGACCAGCTCACCGCCGAGATCCCCTCCGAAGGCGTGCTGACCGCGCGCGGCATCGCCAAGCTGTACGCCGCTCTGATCGGTGAGGTCGGCGGTGTCCGGCTGGTCCGCCCGGAGGCGGTCCCGGAGATCACCGGGCCGGCACTGACCGCGCCGGACGAGCTGATGGGCAATCCGGCGACGTGGGCGCTGGGCTACCCGATCGGCCGGCTCGGGTCGTCGGCGGAGGAGAGTCCGACCTCGTTCGGGATGCCGGGGATGGGAGGCAGCGTCGGCTGGGCCGACACGCGCTCGGGCGTCGCGTTCGGTCTGACCAGGGTGCTGTTCGACCCGGCGCAGTCGGCGTCGGCGGTCGAGATCGGCAATCTGGTGGCGAAAACTCTCTGCTGAAACCCCTTACCTGCAAGGGTTCTCAGCTGCTAGGACTCGCGCACCGACTGCTCGTCGACCCAGACGAGATGGCCGTGGTGGCTGACGAGCACCTCGTCGGCCCCGGCCGCCCCGGTCCGGCGGCCCAGCTCCTGCCCCGCGATCCAGCGGCCGCCGATGCGGACCTGGACGGCGGTGGGCCGAGCCGGGACAGTCCTTGTTCGGGTTGGGGCAACTGGCATGGCACCTGACTTCTGGACAGGGGCGGAGGATGTGGGGTGGTGTCGCACTGCTCTGGGGTGGTGCTGAAGATCGGTCATCGTCGCCCTCGCAGGGAAACAAAGCCAACTTCGGGGGGTTGGCTTCTCAACCAAAGGCCACCCTACAACCGCCAGATGACGCGCCGTTAGCGGTAATTCGGATTGGTCGCGAAGCGAACACGACCGCACAGAACCGCCCGTGTACCAGGGGATCCGGCCGGCGCCGGAGTGAGGAATCCTCAGGAACGCGCGACGATCTGCTGCAGGGCCCAGGAGTTCCCGTCGGGGTCGCGAAAGAAGGCGAAGAGCCCCCACGGGAACTCCTGCAGATCCGACACCTCGACTTCGCGGGCGAGCAACTCGTCACGAGCGGCCGCGACATCGGGTACGACGATCTGCAGCCCGCGGACCGAGCCGGGCTCGGCCTGGTCCATGCCGCTGCCGATCGCGATCGAGCAGGCCGAACCCGGCGGGGTCAGCTGAACGAACCTCAGTTCGTCGCTGACTCGATGATCGTGGTCGGCGACGAAGCCGACCTTGTCCGTGTAGAACGCCTTGGCCCGGTCCACGTCGGACACCGGGACCGACACCAACTCCAGCTTCCAGTCCATGCCCCGCAACCTATGCCAAGGGGGTGCGGATGCTTAAGCCCGGCCGCAGGGGGTAGAAAGGTGATCAGAACCTTCTGACCGCGGTCCAGACTCGTGCCGCGCCGTGACTCCAGTCGCGAGGTCAGACCCAAATGAACACCGTGCAGTCCAGCACCACCCCCGAGCCGCCGACCGATCCGGCCGAGCGGCGGGATCACGAGACCAGATCGCTGCTCAGCCGGCGCGCGGCCGCTACCGACCACGAGGTCCGCCAGGCACTCCTGGATCAGGCGATCGAACTCAACCTCGGCATCGCCCACAGCATCGCCTCCCGTTTCCACGGCCGCGGCGTGGAGGCCGACGACCTGAACCAGGTCGCATCCCTCGGCCTGGTCAAGGCCGCGCACAGCTACGACCCGACCACGGACACCCCGTTCCTGGCGTACGCCGTACCGACGATCCGGGGCGAGGTGAAGCGGTACTTCCGCGACTGCTCGTGGACCATCCGGATCCCGCGACGGCTGCAGGAGCTGCAGGGATCCATCGGCGCGGCCCGGCCGGGACTCGTGCAGGATCTCCACCGCGAGCCCACCCTGCGGGAGCTGGCCGACGCGATCGGCGCGGACGTTGAGGAAGTGACCGCCGCGCTGTCCGCGGACGGATGCTTCGCGGTGATGTCCCTGGACCGTCCGCTCGACGGCGACGCGGCTGTGCCGCTGGCCGAGACTCTCGCAGTCGACGACACATCGTACGAACGGTTCGAGAACGTCGCCGTACTCGAACCGGCTCTGAGCAGCCTGCCACCGCGCGAGCGTAGGATCGTGACCTTACGGTTCGTCGAGGAGCAGACCCAGGCGGACATCGGCGCCGAGATCGGGGTGAGCCAGATGCAGGTCTCCCGCCTGCTCCGCGGCATCCTCGGCCGGCTGCGGCGCCGGATCGAACCGCCGACGGCAGCTGCGGCTTGACCCCGAAGCCCATCTTCGTGGTGCAGCTGCATGACGCTCGGCGGCTGCACTACGACGTTCGGCTCGAGGTCGACGGGGTCCTCAAGTCGTGGGCGGTGCCGCGCGGGCCGTCACTGGATCCGACCGTGAAGCGGCTCGCGGTGTTCACCACTGACCACGATCTGGAGTACGCCTCCTACGAGGGCGTGATCGCGGACAGCCAGTACGGCACGGGCGCGGTGATCGTCTGGGACGCGGGCGTCTTCACCAACCTGACCCGCGACGATCGTCACCAGCTGGTCGACCCGGCGGTGGCGATCGAGCGCGGGCATCTCAAGGTGCAACTGCACGGCGTGAAACTGAACGGCGCCTGGGCCTTCACCCGGACCGGCGAGGACTGGCTGCTGGTCAAGGTCCGGGACGCCGAGGCCGATCCGGCCGTGGATCTGACCGTCACCGAGCCGCGCTCGGTGCTGAGCGGTCTGACCATCGAGGAGATGGCCGCGTCCTGATCTACCAGGTGTCGAGGTGGAGGACGTCGTCGAGCGGTTGACGAGGCGCAGGCTTGAAGTCGGTCCCGATCGTGTAGGCGGTCGGGATCAGCACTGTCTGCCGGATCTCCTCCGGGAGCCCGAGCAGGTCGGAGACCTCTTGTTCGTAGTTCATGTGCAGGGTGGTCCACGCCGTACCCAGTCCGCGGGACCGGGCGGCGAGCATGTAGCTCCACGCGGACGGAAGGATCGAGCCCCAGAGGCCGGCCTGGTTCCCTGCGGGCAGCGACGCGGCCTCGAGGCACGGGATCACCAGTACAGGCACCTGGCCCATCCGCTCGCCCAGGTAGGCCACGCCGTCCCCGATCCGGCGCTGGATGGGTCCGCGCACGGGATCGTCGGCGTACAACTTGCCGGCGGCTCCGGGACCGGCCAGGTACTTCTCGACCGCGAGGCGGTAGTACTCGCCGATCGCGGCCCGCTTGTCCGCGTCGGTGATCACAAGCCAGTGCCACTTCTGCCGGTTGCTCCCGGACGGTGCCTGCAACGCGATCTCGATGCACTCACGGATCAGCTCGAGCGGGACCGGCTTGTCCAGATCGAGCCGCTTCCGCACCGTGCGAGTCGTGGTCAGCAGTTCGTCGGGCGACAGATCGAGTGTGGTCACCGCACCACTATCTCAGCAGACGTGCAGTGAGCTGGGGTGGACCTTTTCGCAGAAGCGGAAGTGCAGGTGGTTGTCGTGGTTGGGCCACTGAGTGGTCAGGCCCTCGTTGATCAGGGTCGGGTCGTTGAAGAAAATGAGGCGTACATGGCCGGGCGCGGCCGCCTTGATGGACTGGATGAGTTGGCGGGTCGCGGCGCGGTCGTACGTCGCCGACTGCCAGGTGATCCGGCCCGCGGTGCACTGGGCGTTGTCGGTCCGGATCGGCCAGACGTCGATGTCCAGTCCGACGTCGTGGCTGCTGTGGCCGGGGATGTCACCACCGTGCTCGAAGCCCGCATCGCCGTACGGGACCTGACCCTGACCGGTCGATGCGAACGCGCGAGCGCCCTGCTCCAGCTCGGCGACAGCCGCGGCCGTGGCCCAGTTGGCCGCCGTACCGTTGCCGTCCGGGTCCTGGTCGCACAGGTTCGCACTGAAATCCGGGTAGTCGTAGTGCCAGGCGAGGTTGCGCCAGGTGATCGGGCCGACGACACCGTCCGCGCCGATTCCCGCGTGCGACTGGAACGCCACCACCGCGTCGTGAACCGCCGTACTGAACACTCCGTCGACGGCCAGGCTCAGCCGGCGCTTGGCGTTCAGCTCTACCTGCAATGCCTTGACCGCCGCGTTGTTGTCGCCGGATCGGATCGTCGGCGTCAACGCCGTCCACGTCTGCGGCCCGACGATCCCGTCGACGCCCAGCCCCTTGGCCGTCTGGAACGCCTTGGCCGCCGTGACCGTGGTCGCGCCGAAGACCCCGTCCGCGTCGACGGGCTGCCCGTTGTACTGCAGCAGGTACTGGATCGCCTGGACGTCGGCACCGCGGTTGCCGCTGCTCTGGGTCGGGAAGAAGGCGTCGGCATAGGCGTACGCCGGGGCCGGCAGACCAGCCAGCAGGACGACGGCCAGCAGCGCGAACACGAGACGTTTCATGGCTCCTCCGGGGCGGGTGAGGATGCGTTAATGACTAACGTTCACCAGCCACCATCGGGCACAATCTTGCCGATCGCAAGACCTCACTCGAACGGCCTGGGGTCCCCCGCGCCGACCCGGACGATCTCGGGTACGTCGTCGGAGAAGTCGATCACCGTGGTGGGTTCGGTGCCGGCCTCACCCTCGATGACCGCGTCGATCTGGTTGTCGAGCTCTTCCTTGATCTCCCAGCCCTGCGTCATCGGCTCGTCGTGGTCGGGCAGCAGCAGGGTGCTGGAGACCAGCGGCTCGCCCAGCTCGGCGACCAGGGCCTGAGTGACCACATGGTCCGGGATCCGCACCCCGACCGTCTTCTTCTTCGGGTGCAGCAGCCGGCGCGGTACTTCCTTGGTCGCCGGCAGGATGAACGTGTAGCTCCCGGGCGTCGCCGCCTTGATCGAGCGGAAGACAGCGTTGCTGATGTGCACGAACTGCCCGAGCTGGGCGAAGTTCTCGCAGACCAATGTGAAGTGGTGCCGATCGTCCAGGTGCCGGATCGCCTTGATCCGGTCGATCCCATCCTTGTTCCCCAGCTGGCAACCGAGTGCGTAGCAGGAGTCGGTCGGGTAGGCGATCAGGCCGTCCTCGCGCAGCAGGTCGACCACCTGCCCGATCGACCGCCGCTGCGGGTTGTCCGGATGCACATCGAAATACCTGGCCATGACCGCCGAGCCTACCGCTGCGGATCCGCTCAGGATTGCCGGCGCAGGTACTCGACGGCCGTGCTGAACGCGGAGTCCCGGCCGCCGTCCAGCTCGGCCGGCGTGAAGACCGGCCGCCGGATGTGCGGTGGGATCCCGGCGCCGTCGTACGACGTCCCGGCAGCCGTGCGGTACACCTCGTTCGGCAGGAAGAACGTCCAGCCGTTCGGCAACGTCCGGTCCATGGTGTCGGAGAAGACGCCCTGGGTGTTCTCGCCGATCCGGATCGGCCGCGGCGTGCGGTTCATCATCGCCATCGTGAACGTCTCGCCCGCGCTCAGCTGCGATCCACCGGTCAGGATCGCCATCGGCCCGGTGAACCTCGACTTCCCGGACGGTACGACGTACGCCGGTTGCGGCGCGGTGAACGACGACGGATCGGCCGGGTCGTTGCGGGTCCGCTTGGAATAGGCGAAGTACGGGCGCGCGGTCAACCGGGATGCCAGGTCGAGTCCGAGTTGATCCGAGCCGCCGCCGTTGAGGCGCAGGTCCAGGATCAGCTTGCGCGGTTTGGTCGCGAG
The DNA here is from genome assembly GCF_054073265.1 of Kribbella sp. CWNU-51. NCBI lineage: Bacteria > Bacillati > Actinomycetota > Actinomycetes > Propionibacteriales > Kribbellaceae > Kribbella > Kribbella sp. CWNU-51. The sequence goes on along the minus strand of NZ_JBSXMZ010000051.1, from coordinate 124,880 downwards.
GATCGTGTCCAGGGTCCGGTCGAGCACGGCTCGCTCCGGGTCGTAGTGCGGGATGTCGCCGTACCCGAGGAAGCCGATCACCCGGAGGTATCCGATCCCACCGGGGAGTTCGGCGTACCCGATCCGGTCGTTCGCGTACGACGTGTAGCGGGCGCCGCGCAACGTGGTGTGCTCGATATACGGGCGGATCACGTTCGTCTCGAGCTCCAAGGTGGGGAGCGTTGTCCCCGGCCGGACGCCGGCGAAGTCCCGGTCCGGAGTGCTGATGCCGGTGTGCGCGTCACCCAGCGGGCGGATCATCGCCGTGAGGACGTCGAACAGCGCCGCGTCGGAGGTCACCTGCGGCCGATACTTCGCGCGGACCGCGGTCCAGTCGATGCCCTTGGCCGCGAAGAACGGGTAGTTCTCCGCGAAGGTGGTCCAGAACTGATCGAAGGTAGCCAGCGGACCGGTTGCCCCCGGCATCGAACACAGGGCCGGCAGCTTCGGGACCCGGCGCAGGTGCCGCGCCCCGGTGAACGACTGCTCGCCGTCCGCGGCGAAGGTGTTGCCGTCCTGGGTGTACTCGGCGGCCGGCGTACAACTGATGCTCGTGGTCTGGTAGAGCTTCGCCTTACCGTTGTCAACAGCAACGATCGTGCCGTAGCCGTCCATCGCCCACACCCCGGTGGCGGATCCCGCGGCGGTAGCGGCGAGTGGAGCGGACAACGGAGCCGCCACCAGCCCGGCGGCGGCGCCGACACCGACCAGCAAGCGGCGCGCGGGGCGGAAAGTCGTCAGAGTCATGCCGCCAGCCTGGTCGGCGGCCGGCCTCACCGACAGGAGGCAATCACCCCAACCAGAGGTGGAGCTAACACCACCGTCCTACTTCGCCAGACCGAGCGACGTCGCCGTGACGACAAGGTTGTCCGCGTAGCCGCCCCGGGAGGCGTCGTACGGTCCGGTGCAGGTGATGAGAACCAGCCGGTGATCACCGGTCTGGGTGAAGGCGCCACTCTTGGTCGCGAGCGCGTCCTTCGGCACCGACACGATCGACTTCACCTTGTACGACGCCGTACGCCCCGAACCATTGAGTACGACGACCTCCCCTACCTGCACGCGCCGCAACCGCGCGAAGAAGCCGCGCCTCTCGGTCTTGGTGTCGACGTGACCGGCAAGGACCACCGAGCCGAACGGATCACCAGCCTCGGCCCCACCATCCCACCAGCCGACCCGCTGACCCTCCGCCGGTACCTGGAGCTGACCGTTGACGGTTGTTGCCGGAAGCACCGGTGCGCTCGCGGCGCCGGGCAGCACGACCTGTTCGGGGACGAAACGGATGCGCTGACTCGGGGCCGGTGTCCCGACCCGGCCAGGCGGCGCGGTCACCGGATCCGACGGCGTGGGGATCGTCGGGGTGATCTCGGAACTGAACCCTGGTACGGACGGCGGCGCCGGCGTTGAGGTACCGCCATCCGTACCCGGACTGGGCATGGCGCTGTCGTCCTGGCCGGAACAACCGGCCAGGACGACACCACACAGCACCGGCCCGATCAGCCACCGTTTCAGCGACGTACCACCTTTCGCGCGACCTTGCGGCCGACCACCCTGCGGGCCGTCACCACGGCCGCGAACAGTCCGGCCAGCAGCACCACGACCCAGAGGCCGGACTCGTTGGACGCGGCAGAGTTTCGCGCCTGGTCAAGCTCTGCCGCCTGTCCGCCGGTCCCGGTGTTCACCAGGTTCGGTGTGCCCGACCCCGAGGCCGGGAGCTTGATCGTGCCGACCGCGACCGTCATCGTCTTCTGACTTGGTGCGCCGATCGCGAATACCCGGGTCAGATAACCAGCCTTCGCCGGCAAATCCAACGGACCGAGAACAACAGGTGACGTCGCGCCGGTGGGCACGATCGCGACCTTGTACGTGGCCGCCGGAACGACTACGTCGAGTGATTCCCCGTTCGCGACATTGGAGAACAGCACCTTGCCGTTCACCAGGATGTCGGCCGGGCCGACCGCCGCGGTGTGCGCCACCCGGAGCGCGGCCTTGTCCTTCGGGACCGAGCCCAGCTTGTTCGCGTACGAGGTGATCACCGGCGCCCCCGTCGGCGAGGCCGGCTGGTGGATCACGACGTCCATGCTGGCCCCGGATCCAGCCGTCACCTGACGCTGGATGACCACCTTCCCGCCCTGCTTGGCAGTGATCATCCGCTTGCCCGCAGCAACCCCGAACGGCCCGACCAGCTGCGCCGCCTGGACGCCGGTCGCCACCGAGTGGCCGTCGATGCTGATGTCCAGGGTGCGCCCCGGCAGGCCCTGGACGATGTACAGGTTGGCGCCGGCCGCCCCCTGCGCCGGCGTCGCGAGCAGCGCCGGCGCGGCCGCGACGGTGACCGCCAGGCACAGCGGAATCACCCTTCGAAATACCGGACCACGAATTCTCGTTAGTACACGTTGCGATACTGACCGGAATTGCCCGGACACGCTCCGTCCCTGCATTTTTGCCCCCTCCGTAGCTCACGGAAAAATACGGCAGTAATTGCCGCACCCCACTAATTCGGGCGTATCGTAAGCCCCAGTCCGATCCGGCCGGAAGGGGTAACGGCCAGGTCCGTTTTGGGGGGCGGTGACTCATGTCGGGACGCACTGGTCCGGGTCGTGAGTTCCTCCCTTCGTCAACGGGGGTGGAGGACCTCACCCGCACCGCGGTGCGGGTGCTGGCGGCGGCCGCGCTGATGCTGGGGCTGAGCGCGACCGCCGCCTGCACGGACGGGGGCAGCGGCCCGGTCGCACCCAGCCCCGGCATCGACCGCGGCTCGGCCACGCCCACCCCGGAGGCCGGCGGCACGGTCAGCCCCGGTCCCGGTGTGACCAAGCCCGGCATCCGGCTGATCGCCGTACCGCGCAAGGACGGGTCCTTCGACATGACCGAGGACGTGATGTTGCCCGAGGCCATGAACATCCTGCAGCTCCAGGTGCCGTCGTCGGGCGAGCACCTGCCCGGGATGATGGCCAAGACGAGTCCGCAGGTGACGAACCTGAAGGTCCTCGCCGACGACCAGTCGGTGCCGGTCCAGAACACCACCGTGAACGGCTCGGCCGACCTGCCGTTGACGACGGCCGCCACCAGGGTCCGTCTGACGTACCGGCTGTCCGGCTCCGTGGTCCGCAGGACGGTGTCGAAACCGGAGCGGGCCGGCGCGGCGATCCGGCCGCTCACCGCGATCACCGAAGGGACCTTGCCGACCACCTTCTCCGTCACCAGTGGACTGCTCAATGCCGTCTGCCCACTGATGACCGACACCCGGTGCGCGGTCGGCGATCCCCCGAAGCTCGGAATCCTGCCCAACATCCCGGCCAGCAAAGCCCTCGTCGTACTGCAGTTGGATCTACCGCGCTGACCTTAGGCTGACCCCATGAGCGATGACTGGATCGCGTTGGGGACTAGCCGGGGGCGGTGGGTGCTCGCGGCGACAGCGCTGGGGTCGGGCATGGCGTTCCTGGACGGCACGGTGGTGAACGTCGCTCTGCCGGCGATGGGCGAGGACTTCAACGCGGGCATGGCCGGCCTGCAGTGGATCGTTAACGGCTACATGCTGATGCTGGCCGCCCTGATCCTGCTCAGCGGTTCCCTCGGCGACCGGCTCGGCCGGCGGCGGGTGTTCGTCATCGGGGTGATCTGGTTCGCGGTGGCCTCGATGCTGTGCGCGGCGGCGCCGACCCTCGAGGTGATGATCGCGGGCCGGGTCCTCCAGGGCATGGGCGGCGCGCTGCTCACCCCGGGCAGCCTGGCCATCCTGCAGACGTCGTTCCAGCGCTCCGACCGCGCCAAGGCGGTCGGCATCTGGTCCGGCCTCACCTCGGTCGCCGCGGCGGTCGGCCCGTTCGTCGGCGGCAGCCTGGTCGACAGCGGCTCGTGGCGGCTGATCTTCGTGCTGAACGCGCCGATCGCACTGGTGACCGTCCTCGTCACTCTCCGGCACGTGCCCGAGACCCGCGACGAGACAGCGACCGGCAAGCTCGACATCAATGGCGCGATCCTGGTGACGATCGGTCTGGCCGGTCTCACCTTCGGCCTGATCGGCGCGGGCGATGACGGGTTCCGTTCCGCGCGCGTCTTGATCAGCCTGGCGATCGGCGTACTCGCGCTGGTGGCCTTCGTCGAGGTCGAGCGCCGCAGTTCGCACCCGATGCTGCCACCCGGCATCTTCGCCAACCGCCGCTTCACCGGCGCGAACCTAGTCACAGTCGCCGTGTACGGCGCACTCGGCACCTCGACCTTCCTCCTGGTCGTGTACCTGCAGACCGTCCTCGGGTACTCCGCTCTCTGGGCCGGCGCGTCCCTGTTGCCGATGACCCTGCTGATGCTCGGCCTGAGCGGGTACGCCGGTGGTCTGTCCGAGCGGATCGGCGCCCGGATCCCGATGACGGTCGGACCGCTGCTGATGTCGGCCGGATTCCTGCTGATGCTGCGGATCAAACCGGGCTCCAACTACTTCACCGACGTACTGCCGGCCGTCGTCGTCCTCGGACTTGGCCTGGTATCGACGGTGGCGCCGCTGACCGCCACTGTGCTGTCGTCGGTCGACGACCACCACGCCGGGATCGCGTCAGGGGTGAACAACGCGGTCGCGCGGTCGGCGCAACTGATGGCGGTCGCCGCGATCCCGATGGCGGCTGGGATCACCGGCGACAGCTACCGCGATCCCCTGGCCTTCGAGAACGGATTCGACAACGCGCTGTGGATCACAGCAGTGCTGGCCGTAGGCGGCGCTGCGATCGCCTGGTTCAGCCTCGCCGAGCCCAAGACGAGGCCGCGCAAGACCTGGGGCCTCGTCCACCACCACACCACCTGCGCCCTCGAAGCCCCGCCCTACGCCGACCCCCAGCTGAATCAGCGCAGCGCGAGGTAGTGCTTGCGTACGGCGGGATCGAGCCGCTCGATCGCGTAGCGGAGCATGGTGCGGGGCATCTGCGTCGCGTGCTGGTCGAGGAACGCCAGCAACTCCTCCTCCGAGACTCGCTTCCCGGCTTCGCGCAGCATCCAGCCGGACGCCTTGTGGATCAGGTCCTCCCGATCGCCGAGCACCTCGGCCGCCAGCGCGTAGGTGTCCGCGGTCTGACCGACCCCGATCAGGAACTGCGTCGCGATCAGCGCGATCCGGCGCTCCCACAGTGATGCCGAGCGCACCAGTGTGTAGAGGACGTCCCGGGGCTTGTCGACCACGTAGCCGCCGACGACCTGCGGAGCACTGCAGTCGACCAGGTCCCAGTTGTCGACGTACGCCGTACTGCGGAGATAGAGCTCGTGGATCGCGGTGAGTTCGGCCGGGTTCGCCGTACGCGGCTTGAGACTGCGGGACGCGCGATCGGCGAGCAGGCAGAGGATCGTCAGCCGGTGCTCGTGAACCGCGCTGGTCAACGCTTGCTCGAGCTCGGGCAGCGGGAGGTCGGCGCGCAAGTACGGCTTGAGGATGCCGCGGATGGTCGACAGCTTCACCCCGATCATCCGGTCGCCGTGGCCGTAACCACCCGGCTGCAGCTGGAAGTACCGCGACAGCACCTCGGCCACCGCCGGGTCGGCCGCGGCGTCGACCTCGGCGAGCAGGTCCTTCGTCGTCAGGTCCTTCGTGGTCAGATCAGCAACCCTCCGCTGGCCTGGATGTTCTGCCCGGTGAGCCAGCGACTGTCGGGTCCGGCCAGGAAAGCGACCACGTCGGCGATCTCGGCGGGCTGGCCGAGGCGGCCGAGGGCGGTGATTCCGGCCAGCTTCGCCTCGGCTTCCGGCGGGTTGGCTCCGTGGAACATGTCGGTGCTGGTCGCGCCCGGCGACACCGTGTTGACGGTGATCCCGCGGGAGCCGTACTCGCGCGCGGCGACCTTCACGAACTGCTCCAGCGCACCCTTGCCGGCGGCGTACAGGGAGATGCCCGGCCCTGGGAGGGCCGTGTTGACCGTGGAGATCGCGATGATCCGGCCGCCGTCCGGGAGACTGCGGCCGGCGCGCTGGAGAGCGAAGTACGGTCCCTTGACGTTGGCCGCGAACGTTGCGTCGAAGTCGTCCTCGGTGACGTCAGCGATCAGCTGGACCGACGCCTGGGCCGCGTTGCAGACGAAGATGTCGAGGGTGCCGGTCGGCTCGGCCGCGCGGTCGAACAGCTCGTCGACAGCGGTCAGGTCGGCCTGGTCGGCCTGGATCGCGATCGCCTCACCGCCGGCCGCTTTCACCTCGGCGACCACATCCGCGGCCGCGGCCTCGCTGCTCGCATAGGTGAAGGTGACCACGGCACCGTCGGCGGCCAAGCGCCGTACGATCGCGGCGCCGATGCCGCGCGAGCCGCCGGTGACGAGTGCTGCCTTGCCTTCGAGTACGCCCATTGCTCTTGTTTATCACCGCGAGTGGGTCTTTCGTTTGTTTGATTCTTCGAAACGCTTGCCTACCAATTGGCAGCGCTTACAGCGGTCAGGTCACGCTCCGAGGTCATCCGCACGAGAACCGTTGTGACGCCCGCGCGTTGGGGCATACGGTGAGAGCAGGGCAGTTCCGTTCCGCCAGGACCGACCGGTGGTCATGGTGCTGCCCGGGGGAGAGACCGGCGTGACAAGCCACCGAGACCCGCGGGATGGCGAGATGATCAGAACCACGTTCGACGCTGAGACCCAGGAACTCGAACCCGGCGTCCTGCTGGTCCGGCTGTCCGGTGAGATCGACATCGCCACCACCGAGTTCGCGTCCGAGTCGATCCGCGCCGCGGTGGCGCCGCCGGCCCGGCTGGTCCTGATCGACGTCTCCGCCGTCACCTTCTGCAGTTCCGCCGGTCTCGGCAACCTGGTCGAGGCCCGCAACCTGGCCGGCGAGCACAACATCACCCTGGCCCTGGTCGGCGTCGGCCGGCCGATCGACCGGCCGCTCGAGGTCACCGGTCTCGGCGCCCAGTTCCGGATCTTCGCCACGGTCCCGGAGGCGCTGGCGCAGCTCTGATCGTCGGATGCGGTAGTTTTCCTTGTCTCCGACAAAGGAAAGTCATGGGTGAGCTGACCAAGATCGTGGTCGTCGTGCCGACCTACAACGAGCGGGAGAACCTGCCCGTGCTGGCCGGACTGCTGGCCGACCTCAACCTGCCCGGCCTGGAGATGCTCGTCGTCGACGACAACTCCCCCGACGGCACCGGTGACATCGCCGACGAGCTGGCGAAGGAGTCGCCGGAGCGGGTCGGCGTATTGCACCGGACGGTGAAGGACGGTCTCGGCCGCGCGTACATCGCCGGGATCACCCGTGCCCTGGACGAAGGCGCCGACATCGTCATCCAGATGGACGCCGACCTGTCTCACCCGGCCTCGGTGATCCCGACCATGGTGGAGACCCTGCGGACGACGGACGCCGGCGTGGTGATCGGGTCCCGGTACGTCGACGGCGGCGAGGCGGCGGCCGAGTGGGGCTGGCACCGGCGGGCGCTGTCCGCGTGGGCCAACTTCTACGTGAACGCGATCCTGCGGTTGCATGTGAAGGACGCCACGGCCGGGTTCAAGGCCTGGAAGGCGGACACGCTGCGGTGGATCGACGTGGGCACGATCGAGAGCAACGGGTACTCGTTCCAGGTCGAGATGAACTACCGGACGGTCAAGCGCGGCCTGCGCATCGCGGAGGTTCCGATCCGCTTCGAGGAGCGGACCGTGGGTGCGTCGAAGATGACCCTGAAGGTGCAGCTCGAGTCGGCCCTGATGCCGTGGAAGCTGCTGTTCTCGCGCTCCTAGGTCCTTTTGTGGTTCAGCCGTAGCCCAGCTCGTGGAGGCGGGCGTCGTCGATGCCGAAGTGGTGCGCGATCTCGTGCACCACCGTGATGTTCACCTCGTCGACGACGTCCTCGACCGTGGCGCACATCCGCAGGGTCGGGTTGCGGTAGATGGTGATCCGGTCCGGCAGCACGCCGCCGTAGTAATGCCCGCGCTCGGTCAGCGGGATGCCTTCGTAGATCCCGAGCAGCTCCCGATCCCCGGCCGGCGGCTCGTCCTCGACGAAGATCGCCACGTTGTCGATCAGCGCCGCCAGCTCACCCGGCACCTCGTCCAGCGCCTCCGACACCAGCACCTCGAAGTCGGCCCGACTCATCTCGATCACGCTGCCAGCGTAGTTACCCAAAGCCAGCCCTGACGCGACGCTTGCGCCCATCTCGTCTGCCCGCCAAGCGCCTCCTGCAGCCGCCCATCCGGCGCGTGATCGTCCGCTCGCTGACCCCGACCTCGCGGGCGATAGACACGACCGTCAGCCCCGCACTCAGGTAGGTCAGCAGCCGCTTCGTGTCCAGGCTCGGACCGGCAGTCTCCACCGGTTCTACCCGCAGCTGATCGCCCCTGACGCGACCGCCCTCGCGACCAGTTGATCCCCTTCGCGACCACGTGATCCACCGACGCGACCCACCCTGGTCCCCCCTCCAGGGCGCCGTACGCCGACTGTCGCCGAGGCGTACGGCGCCCGTCCCGGAACCCGTTTTGGCTGCGGGCGTGGTCTCCTCTATGCTTACGGCTGTCCCTGGAGCTTCGGCTCCCGCGGGTCCGAGTCCCCATCGTCTAGTGGCCTAGGACGCTGCCCTTTCAAGGCGGTAACGCGGGTTCGAATCCCGTTGGGGATACGGTCGAAAGACCGGTGTCAGAAGCACCTCGAAGATGCTGTAGGATCATCGAGTCATCTGGCCCAGTGGCGCAGTTGGTTAGCGTGCCGCCCTGTCACGGCGGAGGTCGCGGGTTCGAGTCCCGTCTGGGTCGCCAGGAGAAGGCGGCGGTGTAAACACACCGCCGCCGAACTTTCTCCCGGTCAGGTAGCTCAGCTGGTAGAGCGTCCGCCTGAAAAGCGGAAGGTCGGCGGTTCGAGACCGCCCCTGACCACACCTCTCACCTGCGGTTTCTTCGCCGCACTCCATCGCCAGCGGGGCAATCTGTAGCAACCGGTGCAGCAGTAGGCGGTTTCTGAGTGCCGTTCTCGATCAGCCGCTCTCCCAATACCGAGAGGGATAGAGCTAGCGGAGACGTTCTCCCAGCTTCTCCAGCGCGGCGCGCTTCTCCTCCAGCGATGCGTGCGCGTAGCTCGTCATTGTCACGTCGATGTTCGCGTGCCCCACGATGTCCCGGACGATGTGCGGAGGGACCTTCAGGCGCAGCAACAGCGACACGCAGCTGTGCCGAAGATCGAGAAGTCGGACGTTGCCGAGATCGGCCTTGTCCCGGAGCGGGTACCAACTGCGTCGGAGGTTGTCGGGCTCGATCGCGGTGCCGTGTGATGTTGTGAAGAGGCACCCGGTGTCCTCCCATTGGTCGCCGGCCGCCACCTGCGGACATTGCTGGTCGCGGTCGGGTGGAGCCGCCTGTCGGAATCGAACCGACGTCCTTCTCATTACGCGCGTGTCACGTGCGTTGCTCTCGGGGTTCAAGGCCTGCGCTAGCTTCAGGTTCACAGATTGCTGCTGGTGGCGACCGTTGGCGGCTGGTGGCTTTCGGGGGGACGCCCGTACTGCGTGGATTACGATCCAGCAGCCGCTGACGGGCTATGGGTCTGTTGGTAGTGCGACCACGTAAGAGTGATCCCCGAGGCGAGCAGGATGAGCGCGGACCCGATCAGGGTGAACTCGAGCCGCTGCTTATCGGTGGTGGTCACATCGGCGATGCTGGTCGAGGTGAACAGGACGACCGTGGGGTAATGAAGATCGAGTACAGAACGTAGGAGTGCGGGCCGAGCATGATCACCACTGTGATCACGAGTAGGACTAGGCCGATAGCGAGCAACTCGACTTCGGAACTGCTGACTGATGCCACGATCGCGGCAATCACGACCCCGGCGACCGTTCCGGCGACCCGGCCCAGTGTCCGTTTCAAGTGAGTGTCGGCGCCGAATTGGGTCACCACCAGCAGCGTCAACACCAGCCAGGCGCCATTGGACCCGGGCCACCAGATCAGTACCCCCAGGGTGCTCGCCGTACACAGCACGGTGATCGTGGTTGTGTAGACCAGGGTGTCGGCCCGGGACCACGGTTCCGGGCGCGGCGGCATCTTCTGCTTCCGCAGCAGAGGCGGGAAAACCAGCGCCGCCCATAGCGCCCCGCCGCCCAGGAACAACATGTTCCACAGCAGGTAGGAGGTACTGGTCCGGTCCACCGTCTGTCCGCTCCACGGCGGCGGGGTGATGATCATGAACGCGAGGTACATCGGGATCAGCAGCATCCCCCGGTGCAGCCCCTGGGCAGCGCTCAGTCCCACCCCGAAGCACATGATCGCCATCAGCCCGGCGCCCGCCACCGGGACCGCCCCGGACACGATCGCGACCGGGGTCAGCGCCGTCAGCAACCCGACACTGAGATAAGCGATCGCCCGGCCGCCGATCATCAGGTTCGTCAGGGCGACGACACCGCCCAGCGGCGCCCACGACGATGCCGTGACCTGGCCGCTGATCGCAGCGAACACCGCGAACGGCACGCTCAGAATCACGATCGCCGCGACAGCGACAACAGTCCGGCGGGCCAGCACCTGAGACAGTCGTGGACGAGCACCCTCAACTGATTCTGCAGGCCCAGCCACAATCCCTCCAAGCGGGCAGACCAAACCGCCCAGCCCATCCTCATCAAACACCCATCACGACCAGCCGTGAATTCGCACCGGTGGCAATGACCGCAACCGAGACCGCAACACCCAGCTCCAGCGACCGCCAGGACCCGACGGAGAGACCTGCTGGGCAACGGTCATGCCCGGTAGCCCGGGAACCGCTGTCGAACTGAGAAGCGGAAGGTCGGCGGTTCGAGAGCAGAAACCCATCAGATCAAGACACCTACTGCGCTGTACACTGACCGGCGCTTAAATGCGCCTATCAGGGATCGATCGGGGTTACGGGGGACAGGGATGCCGACTAGCGAGTGGACCATGGCCAACGATGGATATGGCCCGCCTCGGCGGGCCCAGGCGGAAGATTCTCATGATCATTGCCTTGGGTGTGCTGGCGTTGTTCGGTGTCTTCGCGGTGCTCCACTCGATCGGTGTGCCAGGAGTGGATAGTCCGTCCCTTGACAGGAAGAGCTACCGCACGAACGTCGATTGCCAAGTGAACACAGTCGGATCGCAGGGCACGGTCACGATCACCGGCACGATTTCAGGCGACGCGACGAACTACTCAGTTACCGTCGACGTCTTGGATGCAGCCTCTCACCAGAGGATCGGCGGTCAGACCTTCGAGGTTCGCGGCACGACCACATTCGGAGGAACCACCCCGGCGCAAGCTCCCATTGGATCGGCCGGCATTGAATGCAAGATCGCCAAAGTGGCCTAGGTGTACTGACCAGGGAGGTTGGTTAGGCGGGAGATGCCGCGAGCCACGTTCGTGTCAGGGGCTGGGGCGGTCGAAGATGAGCTCCAGGCCGTCCTCCTCATCCCACTGTTCGCCGTTCTCGACGAAGCCGAAGCCGGCGATGGTGGCCAGCGATGCCTGGTTGGTGGGGCTGATGGTGGCCCGCACGGTCCGTACTGCGGGTTCGGCCGCCGCACGCTCCAGGAGCGCGGTCACGATCGCCTTGGCGAAACCCTGTCGCCGGTACGGCGGGTCGACGGTGTAGCCGATCTCCACCATGCCGGCCTCGTCCGGTGGACCGTGGAAACCGGCATAGCCGACCACGATCCCGTCGGCCACGACGAGCTTGACGAGCCACCCGAAGGTGCTGGGATCCCGGGTCAGCTGATCGAGGCGGTACTGCCAGAGCCACTTGGCCCGGTCAGTGAGGAACTCGTCGCCGAGTGGGAAGCCGAGCTCGGTCTCTGCCGCGGAACGGTCGTCGGCCAGTAACGCGCTCAGCGCGGTACTGGTCATCTCGACGAAGCGAACCGCTCGGGGGGAAGTAGTAGTCATCGCACTCATCCTCGGCCCCGGCGGCCCGCCAGGCGAACCATTAACCCACCAGTGCCACGGCGTACCTGGTCGCGTCGACCCCGGCGCGGCGATCGGTACGCCGGCGGGACTGACCGAAGGTGAGTTCTGTCGGGTCGCGGTGTTCGACGACCCACGAGTGGAGTGGGCGGACGACTCTCGCGCATGACGCCTGACGCGATTGTCCCAGCGGCCTACACGGTGCGGCCGAGTGGCTCCAGGGCAATCCGGTCCGTGGCCATGCCAACTATGTGCGTAGATCGTCGTCGTCAAGTGCGCGTCGGCGTGCTTCGCGACCGGTTGTGGAGGCCGGCCGGGCTGTGTATGACCGTCGGCTGGGGCGTCAGTCGCTGGTGACGGGCGGGGGCGTGCGGGCCGCCTCCGGGGCCGGTGCGCCCTGCGCCGGGACGGACGGCGCCGGCGGTGTCTGCCGCGCCGCGCGCAGCACCCCGATGACGGCGCCGAAGAGCCACAGCACGAAGGCCACGGACGCGATGCCCCCGCTCCAGAAGCCGGACAGGCACAGTACGACGACGGCGTAGGACACCCAGACGGCCCACGTCGGCAGGACGCCCGCCTGCTGGGCGATCCGCGTCGTCACGGCAACCAGCACGCCGCAGCCGATCAGCCCGGTGAGCCCGAGGACCTGCCCCGCCATGCCGAGCGCGCGGACGGTGTCCGGGTCGGCGGTGAACTCGTCCGACCATGCCGCGAACGCGCTCGACACATCGAGTGAGACACCGGTGATCGTCAACCCACCGAACAGCGCCGCGGCCGGCACGATCGCGTGCGCGAGCGGGTCGCCGCCGGACAGTCGGTCCAGCACTTGCCGCAGACCGGTGGCGAACCAGAGCAGCAGCGCGACCCCCGCAGCGAGCACGGGCGGCGCGAAGCCGGCTGCGGCCTGCCGCGCGTCGTCGTTGAGCCTCTCGAGGATGGCGGCGTCCGACATGCCTGGGTTGTCGACGCCGACCAGGTAGCCCAGCGCCACCCCTGCGACGAGCAGCACAATCGAAGCGGCGCCCGCCCATCCTGCGCGCTGAAGAGCTCGTGACTCGTCCATGCCGCCTCCCACGATCGCGGCCACGGGTGGGGCGGGGTGTGTGCAGGCACCAGGATCCGGCCCGCGGCGGCGCGAAGTAGCGCCAGTCCGAGTGTGCGCGCGTACCCTGCCGCCAGCAAGAGGCCCCGATGGCCTAGGCCGAGGCGGGGAGCTTCGGCGTGATCAGGCCCAGTCCGAGGGCGATCATGATCGCGTTCGCGCGATTGACGGCGCCCAGCTTCTCGTACACGCGGGAAACATAGGTCTTGGCCGTCGAGAGACTGACGAACATCGCGCCGGCGATCTCAGGCACAGAACGACCCGTGGCCAGGAGGGACAGGACCTCTTGCTCGCGCGGACTGAGCGCCAGACCCACCGGCACCCGATCACTGACAGACTGCCCACCGGTGGGCACGCCGGCGCCGCGACGAGCCAACGCGTGCATCAGGCCGGTCGCGGTGAAGGAAGCGGCCGCCACGGCGGCGTGCCGGATCGCGCAGAGGACTTCGGTGTTCGGGGCGGTCTTGTCGACGAAGGCGGAGACGCCGGTCTCGAGAGCCCTGAACAGTACGTCGTCCTCCGCCTGCGCCGTGAGTACGACGATGCCGAGCTCGACGTACCGGTCACGGAGTTCACGGGCGAGTTGGAGACCATCCGCGTCAGGCAAAGCGACATCCAGGACGACGACGTCCGGCCGGCTGGTCTCGACCAGGAGCGGCGCCTCCGCGGCGAGGCCGCATTCGCCGACGACGGTGATGTCGGCGTCGATGCTGACGAGCCTCATCAGTCCGTACCGGGTCAGTGTGTGGCCGTCGATGACAACGACTTTGATCGAGCTCTGCATTGCGGGCCCCCGCCGGACTCTTCTGTGGCCCCCAGCCGGAGATGAATAGATGTCACTTTCTGGTCCGTTGATCGGCAATCGCCTACAACCCGTTACGGGATTCGGATGGGTGTTTTTTGCCGTAACAATGGGACAATTGGTGACAAAGTTCCGGACTCCACTGGTCACGCGGTGGCGAGGATGGCCACCAGTGCGCCGCCGAGCATGAACGGGCCGAAGCTGATGCTGTGCTGGAGCGTGATCCGGCGTGCGATCAGCAGCACGAGGCTCACGACACCCATCAGGACGAAGCCCAGGGACGCCCCGACGAGCAGAGTCGGCCAGCCCAGCCAGCCGAGCGCGATGCCGATTCCGCCGGCGAGCTTGACGTCCCCGCCACCGAGCTGCCCCCGGCTCAACACCGCCAGCACAAAGTAACCGCCACCGAGCACGAGCCCGCCCAGCAGTGCGCGCAGCAGGTACGACGGATGCCCGTCGACCGCCGTCGCGAGTCCGAACAGCGCAATCAGACCCGGGTACAGCAGCAGAGTCAACCGGTTGGGTAACCGCTGGACCGCGATGTCGATGGCGGCCAACGCGACCCCCAGCGCGCCGATGAAGGCGAACGGGGCCGCATCCGGAAGACCGGCGAACCGCCACAGCAGCAGGGCAACCACCGCAGCGGTGACCAGCTCGAGGACGAACGGAACGCCGAACCAGCCACGACACTGCGTACACCGGATCGCGAAACGTCCGCCCACCTCTGTCCCGCAGCGCGCGCAGCTGGTAGGGGCGGGCTCGCCGGAAGCCACCGACAGCCGGAAGACCGTGCTGCGCAGCAGCAGTCCGGCAACGAAGCCAATGATGCCTCCGGCAACTGTCCACGCGATGTCCATGCCGGCCAAGGTACGGCGCACCTGACGCGCGAAGGAACCACGTCACCGCAGAACCGTCCGACCGGAGCCGCGAAGTCGGCTGACCGGCCGACGGTGTCAGCCGAACGACCGACAGACCTGTCATCCCCCTGTCGACCGGTCGGCGGTGGTCTCCCCCGTTGTCGGTCGATCGTCCTTCGCTGTCTGGCCGGTTGACCGATGCCGGGCCAGGCCGGCGATCCCCCACTGTTTCGGTACCGATCGGCAGGTCGCCGTTCGCTCAACGGGTGGGTCCCGCACCCGCCGCCAACTGAAGGAGTTCCCATGATCAACAACCTGCTCACCTACGTGCAGACCGCCGTCCAGCAGACGCGTCGCGACGAGCGCGGCGCGACCATGATCGAGTACGGCCTGATGGTGGCGCTGATCGCCATGATCGTGGTTCCCGCGCTGCTGATCCTGGGCCCGGCCATTGTCACGCTGTTCACCAACGTCGCCGGCAACCTCTAACCGATCGAGCGATCTGCCGATCCACTCCGTTCGATGGCAGGGGTGGTGGGGGCCGGCCGGA
>NZ_JBSXMZ010000051.1:0-109676 GCF_054073265.1 Kribbella sp. CWNU-51 | reverse complement strand
CGGACGGCCGGGCCGCCGCCTCGCCAGGTTGGAGTTCCGATGCCCAGTCTCGCGGGGTTCGTCAAAACCCTTGCCGGCAAGGCGATGCGCAACGATCGCGGCACGACCCTGATCGAGTACGGCCTGGTGGTCGCGCTGATCGTGCTCGTCGTCGTACCCACTGTCATCATCCTCGGCCCCTTGGTCGCCGCTTTGTACACCGGCGTCATCGGGGCCTTCTGATCGACCTTCAGGAACCGGGAGAGCTCATGTATCCGAGACGAGGGCATCGCGGCGGGGAAACCCACCACGGCCGCCTATCTCGCATCCGGCCCGCGGCATGGGTACGCCGCATGCTGCCCTCGTCGATACATGGGAGCAGCGGCGCGGACCGCGGCGCCACTGCTGTCGAGTTCGCGCTTCTGCTTCCCCTGCTGCTCCTGATCGTGATGGGCATCATCGACTTCGGCCGGATGCTCAACGCACAGCAGACCCTCACCCAGGCCGCGCGCGAAGGGGCTCGGCTCGTCGCACTCGGACAGCCGAACGTGGCGAGTCGCACGCAGGCTGCCGCAACCGGGCTGAGCCCCGTCGGCGTGTCGATCCAGTCGGCCTGCCCGGTCGGCGCCGGCCCGGGCAGCAACGGCGCCGTGCAAGCCAGCTTCACCTTCCAGTTCACGCCGGGCCTCGGATATCTCGTCGGCCTGTTCGGTGGCACCGGCCTGAGCGGCCAGACCACGTTGTCTGCCCGGGGGGTCATGCCATGCGAAACCTGATCCCACCGTTCGTCCGTCCGATGATGCGGCTGCTCGGCGCCGACGACCGAGGTGCCTTCGGGGTCCTGGTCGGCATGCTGCTCGCGACCGGCGTACTGCTCGGCATGGCTGCTCTGACCGTCGACGTCGGACAGCTGTACCAGGAGCGTGCCGAGTTGCAGAACGGCGCCGACGCCGGCTCGCTCGCAGTCGCGAAGAGCTGCCTCAGCGGCCCGGCGTGCACCCCCGGTACGGCGGCCACCTACGCGAACCTCAACGCCAAGGACGGCGTGTCGGCGGTGACCTTGGTCTGCGGTCGCGACATCAAAGGCGGTCTGCCGGGTTGTCCGGCGTCCTCGGGAACCATGATCGACTGCCCGAGCGCACCGGCAACCGGGACGAACTACGTCGATGTGCACACCGCCACGAGGACATCGGGCGGCTCCTCGCTGTTGCCGCCGGTGTTCGCCCGCACGTTGACCGGAAACGCCGGCTACCAAGGCAGTACGGTCCACGCCTGCGCTCGCGCGATGTGGGGACCGGCCCTCCAGAGCTCGCAGTCACTCGCGATGACGCTCTCGCTGTGTGCGTGGACCCAGGCCACTGGTGGTACACCGCCGACCTTCGGCACCAACGTACGGATCTTTGTGCGCGACGCGCCCAACGCGCCCACCTGCGCCGGTCTGAGCGCGCCCGGTGAGTTCGGCTGGCTGACCGACAGCGGTGGATGTAGAGCCGCGATCGACCTCACACAGAGCGGTGCCATCGGGGGCAGCGACCCCGGCAAGAGCATCTCCAAGGCGTGTCAGGACGTGTTGACGTCGTACGTCGCGAGCGGGGCGCCGATCTTCATCCCGATCTTCGACACGACGACGGGTTCGGGCAGCGGCGCCACGTATCACCTGGTCGGACTGGCCGCCTTCATCCTCACCGGGTACGCGAACATGAACCCGCTCAAGGACGCCATCCCATCGCCGTTCACCAAGAGTTCGTGCCCCAACGGGGGGACCACTCCGTCCTGCATCTACGGACATTTCACGCAGGCCCTGGTGCCTGTGTCCACCAGCGTCGGCACCGGCACGTACTTCGGCGCCGCAGCCGTCAAGCTCGCCGGCTAGTACCGCCAGCAGAAGAGAGAGAACCATGAAACGTCGAGTTTTGACCATCGTGCTGGCGGTCGCGCTGGCCGTACTCGGGACAGCCGCCGTGCTGGTGTACGTCGATCGCGCGGACGCTCGTGCCGTCGCCGGACAGCAAGCGGTGACCGTTCTCGTTGTAGGCAAGGCGATTCCGTCCGGAACCTCCGCCGCTGACGCGAAGGCATCACTGCACCAGGAGACCTTGCCGGCATCGTCGGTGTCGTCGGACGCCGTCACGGAGATCACGCCGGCGCAGGAGTCCCTCGTCACCTCGTCCGACCTCAGCCCGGGCCAGCTGCTGCTGAAGTCGACGCTGGTAACCGCCGCGCAGGCCACCGGCGGACTGGCGATTCCCGACGGCAAGGTGGCTGTCACCATCACGCTCTGCAGCCCAGAAGCGGTTGCCGGCAACGTGAAGGCCGGCTCGGACGTCGCCGTCTTCGGTACGGTCGTCGTCGGCGGCACCGGCGATGTCAGTGCGCAGCCGAACTGCACCGGCCAGCACAAGCAACAGGGCGGCGGCAAGGCCGTCGCCAAAACCGCGGTCGTCATCCCCAAGGTGCGCGTGATCGCGATCGGCCCGGCGACGTCCGGCACGCCGCAAGACGACGCGAAGACGAGCAACAGCTCCTTCTCGCAGGGCGCCGCGTCGGGGCAGAACGACCTGACGCTGGTGACCTTCGCCGCGAATCAGATCGACGCCGAGCGCCTGATCCAGCTGTCCCAGACCTCGCTGCCGTACCTGGCACTGCTCGGCCCGTCTGCTCAGGTCAAGGTCCAAGACCACGACGAGCCGCTGTTCCCGGTTGCGCCGAAGACCACGAAGAAGTGAGGGCACTGCGATGACCATTCTTTGTCAGCCGGCCGCTGCGCCGGACGACCTGATCTCGAATCTCGGTGGGGACGTTCGGTCGGTCGACGACCTCGGTGCCGCGCTCCGCGCCCTGAACGACGACGCCGCCGAGGATCTCGTCGTGGTCGGACCCGATGCCGACGCCCGGGCCGCCCTGCGGTTCGCGGCGGACCTGCGGTTGGAGCGGCCGGCCACCGGCCTGATCCTGGTCCGCGATCACGTGGACGTCGACCTGCTTACGGAGGCACTTCGAGCCGGAGTGCGGGAAGTGGTTGCCGCCGGCGACACCGTAGCGCTCGTGGCGGCGTGCGAACGCTCGCGCGCGCTGTCGGGCCGGGTGCGCGTCAACGACGAGCCGGAACCGGAGCACCAGGGCAAGGTTGTCACCGTGTTCGCCGCCAAGGGCGGGTGTGGCAAGACCACCATCGCGATCAACCTGGCCGCGGCACTGGCCGCGAGCGACGGGATCCGAGTCTGCTTGGTGGACCTCGATCTCTCCTTCGGTGACGTGGCGATCAGCGTTCAGCTCGACCCGGTCCGCACGATCAGCGACGCCTTGCCGATGGCCGGCCATCTCGACACGACAGGTGCGGTCTCGCTGCTGACGTCGTACCGGCCGGGGCTGGACATGCTGCTGGCGCCGGTGACCCCCGGCGATGCGGAGAAGATTCCCGCCGCGCTGGTCGGCGAGCTGCTCACGGTACTGCGGGGGATGTTCGACTTCGTCGTGGTCGACACGCCGGCGCAGTTCAGCGAGCACGTGCTGACCGCGATGGACGTCTCCGATCACCATGTCCTGCTGACCACACCGGACACACCGGCACTGAAGAATCTGCGCATCACGCTGGACATGCTCGACCTGCTGTCCTACTCGCGCGACATCCGCACGGTGGTGGTCAATCGCTCCGACTCGAAGGTCGGACTGACCTCGGGCGACGTCGAGCGCGTGGTGCGCAGCGCCATCAACGGGCACGTGCCGTCCAGCCGCAGCGTCCCCATCTCGATCAACAAGGGCACCCCGATCGTGATCGCGACCCCGGCTCACCCGGTCAGCCAGGCGATCACCCGGTTCGCCCACGAACGTCTGCTCAGCCGGCCGGTTGCGGCCAGGTCCAAGGCGTTCGGACGCCGTGCTGCGGGGAGGCGATCATGACCCTGTCCGAACGATTGGCCAGGCGCCAGGCACACCCTGGGCAACAGTCCCAGCCGGTCCCCTCGAGTTCACCGAGTCCGCAGGCATCGGCCGACGTACCGCGCCGTGCGGCAAGGAATGCGGATCCGTTCGCCGGTGTGAAGCGCAGCGTGCACCAGGGTCTGTTGGAGAGCCTGGGGCCCAAGCTGTACGACGCTCACCTCGACCAGCACGAGCTCGAACAGCAGGTCACGCAAACCCTGCAGGCAGTACTGCAGCGCGACGACACCCCGATGACCGCGGCCGACCGTGCGCGCGTCGCGCAGGAGGTCGCCGACGAGATCCTCGGCCACGGCCCCCTCGAGCCTTATCTGCGCGATGCCGGCGTCTCCGAGATCATGGTCAACGGTCACGACCAGATCTACATCGAACGCGACGGGCGGCTAACCCCGGTCGACGCGGCGTTCACCGATGAGAGCCACCTCCGTCGCACCATCGACAAGATCGTCTCCCGAGTCGGCCGCCGGGTCGACGACGCCAGCCCGATGGTGGATGCGCGTCTGCCCGACGGCAGCCGGGTGAACGCCGTCGTACCGCCGATCGCGCTGGACGGGTCACTGCTCACGATCCGGAAGTTCGCCGCCGACCCCTTCACGGTCGACGACCTGATCTCCTTCGGCACGCTGACCGGGCCGGTCGCGGAACTGCTGCAGGCGTGTGTGCGGGGCCGGTTGAACATCCTGATCGGCGGCGGCACCGGCTCCGGCAAGACGACGACGCTGAACGTGCTGTCGTCGTTCATTCCCGATGACGAACGCATCGTCACGATCGAGGACGCCGCCGAGCTACAGCTGCGGCAGGAGCACGTACTGCGGCTCGAGTCGCGTCCGGCGAACGTCGAGAAGCGTGGCGAGGTCGCGATCCGCGAACTGGTCCGCAACTCCCTGCGGATGCGCCCCGACCGCATCATCATCGGTGAGGTCCGCGACGGCGCCGCGCTCGACATGTTGCAAGCCATGAACACGGGCCACGACGGCTCGATCACCACCGTGCACTCCAACGCGCCACGCGACTCGCTGTCCCGGCTGGAGACCATGGTGCTGATGGCCGGCGTCGACCTGCCGCAGCGGGCGATCCGCGAGCAGATGTCCTCCGCGCTCGACCTCATCGTGCACCAGGCCCGCCTCAAGGACGGGACACGTCGCATCACGCACATCACCGAGGTCAGCGGGATGGAGGGCGAGGTCATCACCCTCCAGGACGTGTTCCAGTTCGACTTCCGTGCGGGTGTCGACGAGCACGGCTGTTTCCGCGGCACGCTGCGGTCGACCGGCCTGCGCCCGGGTTTCCTCGATCGGCTCGCTGATCGCGGCGTCTACCTGCCGCCGCAGATGTTCGGCTTGGAAGAGGTGCATCGATGACGATCGCGCGACGCGTCCGATGGCTGAGTGCCGTTGTCCTCGGCTCGGCAGTCGTTCTGCCGGGAATCGCGCACGCGGACGGCGCTCCGTCGGCACGGATCGACTCTGTGCAGGTCAGCCAGGGCCATGCCAGCTTCGTGCTCACGACCGCCAACGTGTCAGGAAAGCTGGACTCGAAGTCGGTGCGCGTCCAGGCCGGCAGCACCTCGCTGCCGGCACAGGTAACGTCGGTGAGCAGCACCACCGTGACAGCAGCTCCGCCGCGCGCGGTGGTCATCGTGCTGGACACCAGTGGCTCGATGGCCGGTTCGGGGCTTGTTGCGGCGCGTCAGGCCGCGCTCAGCTACCTTGCCAGCCTTCCGAACGACGTAAAGGCGGGCCTGATCACCTTCTCCGACCGGCCTCGTCTCTTGGTCGCACCGACGACGAACCGCACTCCGGTTCGTGCGGCATTGGCGCACGTACAGGCCACAGGCGACACGGCGCTGCACGACGCTGTCCGTGCCGCCATCGCCACGCTCGACGCCGCCCGCCTCGGCTCGTCAGCCCAACGCAGGCTGGTCGTGCTGTCCGACGGTGTCGACACGTCCAGCAAGGCGAATCTCACCTCGGTGACCAGGCAGCTCGCGACGGATCGCGTCCCGGCTGACGTCGTCGCCTTCCGGTACGGCAGCAGTGACGCATCAGCAGCACAGCAGATCGCGTCGGCCGCGGGCGGACGAATTCTGACCGCGCAGAACGCCGGTGAGCTGACGGCGGCCTTCGCTGCTGTGGCGCGGAACTTCACTGCGCGCGCCAAGGTCGACGTCACTGTGCCCGACGCATTGGCCGGCCGTAGCATCATGCTGCGGGTCGCCATCGGTTCGGTCAGCGCCAAGACCATGGTTACCTTCGCCATGGTCACTCCGCCAAGTCCGGCGCCGACGAACGCCGTACAGCCGGCTCGGACGCACCAGACCATCTGGTCATGGCAGCTCCTCGCACTGCTGGCAGGTGTCTTCTTGATCGTGGTGCTCTCCGTCGTACTCCTGCGCTGGCAGGGCTCCCGGGAAGACACTGCGCGTCGGTTGATCCAGAAGGTCAGCCAGTACGGACCTCGCCGCGACGAGCATCCCACCGGTGAGGTGGAGGGCGCCGCCTCGCGGACCGCGGTCGGTCTCGTCGCCCAGGTCCTGCGGTCCAGCGGCGCCGAACAAGGACTTGCCAAAAGGCTCGATCTCGCGGACGTGAAGCGCAAGCCGGCCGAGTGGGCGTTGCTTGTCCTCTGCGGCAGTACGGCGCTGGGGGTCGCACTGATGCTCGCAGGCGTCAACGGGCTGCTGAGTCTGCCGATCGGGCTTCTCGTCGGATGGCTTGCCCAACATGTCTTCCTCAGCATCCGCATCGGCCGCCGCCGTGCGGCCTTCGGCGAACAACTCCCCGATGTGCTTCAGCTGATCGTCGGATCGCTTCGCTCCGGGTTCTCGCTGGCGCAGGCCATCGATGCCGTCGTACGCGACGGCACGCAACCGGCCGCGAGTGAGTTCTCCCGGGCACTCGCGGAGACCAGGATCGGTGTCGATCTCGAGGACGGTCTCACCCACGTTGCGGACCGGATGCACTGCGAGGACCTGCGCTGGGTCGTGATGGCCACCCGGATCCAACGGGAGGTCGGCGGCAACCTGGCCGAGGTACTGACGAACACCGTCGACACCATGCGCGAACGCGCACAGACCCGCCGCCACGTCCGGGCGCACAGTGCCGAGGGGCGGCTGTCCGGCTACATCATCGTCAGTCTGCCGATTGCGCTCGGTGCATGGCTGACGTTGAGCAAACCGCAGTACATGAGCCCGCTGTTCACCACACCGATCGGCGTCATGATGGTCGCCGCCTGCGTCGGACTCATCATCGTGGGCGCGTTCTGGATCCGCGTCTTGATCAAGGTGGAGGCATGAGATGAACCCGACCGTGCTCTTGATCGCGGGAGTCGCCGCGCTCGGCCTCGCCATTGTCATGGCAGTCCTCAGCATCACCGCACGAACCACCGAAGGTGGCGTGGCCCGGGCACTCGCGACGATCGACAGTCACTACACGCGGCAAACGCCGGTTGAGCTCGAGCCGAAGCGCGATCCGTTCGCCGCACTGCCGGGGTGGCTGCGCGGAGTCGCCGTACGCCTGTCGCCCTCGGGCATCAGTACGACGCTGCAGCGCCGGCTCGACCTGGCCGGCAACCCGTCGGGGTTGACGCCCGACCGAGTCCTGGCGGCAAAGGGCCTCGGTCTGTTCATCCTGGGCAGTCTGGGCGGCCTGTACGGGCTTCGGACGATCGGCCTACTCGTCGTGGGCGCTGCCGCGGCGGGGGCCGTCGGCTTCTTCCTGCCCGACGTCCTGCTGTACAACGCCGGGATCAAGCGACAGGAGAAGATTCAGAAGGCCTTGCCCGATGCGCTCGACCTGCTCACGGTCTGCGTCGAGGCTGGGCTCGGGTTCGACGCGGCGCTGGCGCAGGTCGCCCGGAACACGACCGGCCCGCTGGCTGCCGAGTTCTCCCGGGTGCTGCAGGAGATCCAGATCGGCAAGTCGCGCTCGCAGGCGCTGCGCGCGATGACCGACCGGACGACGGTGCCCGGACTGCGGTCGTTCGTGTCCGCGCTCGTGCAGGCCGGCGAGCTGGGCATCACGATCGCCGACGTACTGCGTGAACAGGCCAAGGAGATGCGGCTGCGGCGCAGGCAACGTGCCGAGGAGAAGGCGCAGAAGGTGCCGGTGAAGATCCTGTTCCCGCTGGTGTTCTGCCTGTTCCCGTCCATGTTCGTCGTCATCATCGGCCCCGGCGTGATCAGCATCATCCACGTCTTCTTCGGGAACTAGCCGACTACAGCTTGATGCGGCCGGTTTCGTAAGCCCACATGGCGATCTCGACCCGGTTCCGGGCGCCCACCTTGCCCATCACACTGGTCAGGTGGGTCTTCACGGTGCTGAGACTGATGTGCAGCTCCGCCGCGATCTCGGCGTTGGTCCGGCCGGTGGCCGCGGCGATCAGAACCTCTTCCTCGCGGGTCGTCAGCGGATCGACCGGTTGGACCGGTGTGCGGCCCTTCGGCGGTTCGGAGAACGCGGCCAGTAGCCGTGCGGTGATCTTCGGCGCGATCAGTGCGTCACCGTTGGCGGCGGCGTGGATCGCCTGGACCAGAAGGTCGGGGCCGGCATCCTTGAGCAGGAATCCCCGCGCGCCGGCCTTCAGAGCGCCGTACACATACTCGTCGAGATCGAAGGTGGTGATCACCACGATCGCCAGTGGGTCGTCGACGCCGGGGCCGGCGAGCTCGCGGGTCGCCCCGATCCCGTCCAGGCCGGGCATCCTGATGTCGAGCAGGCACACATCGGGCCGCAGCCGGCGGGCGAACTGGACCGCTTCCAGGCCGTCGGCCGCCTGACCGACCACCTCGATACCGGGCTGCGCATCGAGGATCATCGCGAGTCCGGTCCGGACGAGATCCTGGTCGTCGGCGACGAGTACGCGGATCGTCATCGGCCGACCGCCGTTCGCGGCAGCACCACGTCGACGGACCAGCCCCGGTTCGCATCGGGTCCCGCGGCGAACGTGCCGCCGAGCAACGTGGCCCGCTCGGTCATCCCGACCAAGCCGTAGCCGAGCGAGTTCCGAGGCGCCGACGTGGCCTCTCCGTCGTCGCGGACAGTCAGGCGGACGGAGTCGTCGTACGACGTCAGCCGGACGTCGATGCGCGTTGCCTGCCGGGCGTGCCGTACGGCGTTCGTGATCGACTCCTGCGCGATGCGATAGATCGCGGCGCCGACAGCTGGTCCGAGGTCGTCGAGGTCGCCCGATACCTCGACCTCGACCCGCGGCCGGTCCCCGACGCTGCGGGCGAGTCGCTCCAGGTCGGCCACTCCCGGTTGTGGAGCCAGCGCGGCCGTTCCGTCATCGCGCAGTACGCCGACCATCGTCCGCATCTCGGCGAGAGTACGCGTGCCCTCCGCCTCGATGATGGCGAGCGCATCGACCGCGGCTTCCGGGCGGGTGGCCGCGACGGCTCGGCCGGCCTGGGCCCGGATGACGATGGCCGAGACGTGATGAGCGACCGTGTCGTGCAGCTCCCGGGCCAACTGCTCGCGCTCCCGGAGTCGCACCTGGTCCAGCTCGCGGAACCGGGCGGACCACCAATAGCGGACCGCGGCCCCGACTGTCGCCGGGAACAGCAGGAACATGCTGCCGGCGGCGGCTTCGCCGTACCCGGTGAAGTCACTGATAATTCCGAGCGCCAACGCCACCAGGATGAACGCCAGCCCGATGAGGATCTCGCGGCCGGATCCCCAGCGAACGAGTGAGTACGGCAGTAACACCACGCAGATCATCGAGTACAGACCGAAGGTCGCGTCCCCACTGATCAGGGCCGCGATGTTGACCACGATGAGGGCGCCGAACACGGCGGCCACCACGGCCAGCGGGTGGGTACGACGCCACAGGAGAGCGCACACGGTAGCCACAGCGAGCGCCACCGCGACGGGCCTCCAGACCACGTCCTCACGGAGTATGCCTTCGAGAACGACCGCCGTCAGCAGACCGCCGACCAGCACCCAGTCGCGCCACACCCGCCTCGGTGGGTCGGGCGCTCGCGGCTCGGCCAGCAGCGAGCGGACGGCGTTTCTCACCATGCCCACAGCGTAGGGACTCCGGGCGCCGAGCGGATCGGCTCAAAGTACGGGACGCGACCCGGCTGATCGGCCGAGGGAAGTCCGGCTCATCGCCTGAGGTGGTGGCCGGACCCACGGCCACACGATGAGTCCAACTCTCGCTGAAGGGATCTGTGATGAGGTCGAATCTGTACAGACTGGGCCGGTACGCCGCACGTCGGCCCTGGGTGGTGATCGGGGCGTGGCTGGTGGTGGCGGCGCTCGTGATCGCGGCATCCGGCGCCTTCGGCAAGAAACTCGAGGAATCCTTCGGAGCACCTGGTGTCGACTCGCAGTCCGCGACCGATCTGCTGTCGGCCGCGGGAGCGGATCAGGCCGGGCTGACCGCGCAGGTGGTCGTGACTCCGCTCGACGAGCGGGCGACACTCAACGCACCCGAGCTGCGCGCTGCGCTGGCGCAGATCCGGTCGACCGCGGCTTCGTTGCCGCATGTGCTGCGGGTCGGTGATCCCGTCATCTCGCCGGACGGCCGGGTCGGGCTCATCCGGCTTCAGTATCCAGTGCTCGACAAGCTGGAGCCGAGCGACCTCGAGCAGCTCAAGACCCTGACAGCGGTGGAATCGCCGCTGCGGATCGAGCTCGGCGGGGATCTCTTCTACGCGTTCGAGGAACCCCAGCCAGGTCTCGGCGAGGCGTTCGGGCTGATCGCCGCAATGGTGATCCTGCTGCTCGCGTTCGGATCGATCATCGCGATGGGACTGCCGATCGGAATGGCGGTGTTCGGCCTCGCGTTGGCGATCAGCTCCCTGTCCTTGGTCACCTATCTCGTCGAGCTGCCCAGTTGGGCGCCCGAACTCGGCAGCATGATCGGGCTCGGCGTTGGCATCGACTACGCGCTGATCATCGTCACCCGGCACCGCGAGAACCTGGCCCGTGGGATGGACGTCGAGGAGTCGGTCGGGCGTGCTGTCTCCACGGCCGGGCAGGCTGTGGTCTTCGCCGGTGGCACAGTGGTCATCGCGATCCTCGGGCTGGTGGTGGCCGGCGTACCGTTCATGACCGCCGGCGGGATCGCCATCTCGCTGATCGTGCTGACCATGGTGCTCGCTTCGCTCACCTTGCTGCCCGCGTTCCTGGGTCTGGCTGGGCACTGGATCAATCGCCTTCGGGTACGGCGGGTGCAGTCATCCTCCGGTTCGGGTTGGCAGCGGTGGGCGGGGCACGTGTCCAAGCACGCCGCCGCGTACGCCGTCGGCGCCACCGTTCTGCTGCTGGCACTGGCCGCACCCGTGCTCGCACTCCGCGTCGGTACGCCCGATGACGGCGCGCTTCCCGTGCAACGCACCGAGCGCCGGGCCTACGACCTGGTTGCCGCGGGATTCGGTGCCGGTAGCAACGGTCCGCTGGTGATCGCCGTCGATGTCTCTCGAGATCCGAGCGTCGTACAACCTCTGTTCAACGCCGTGCGAGCCGATCGGGGCATCGCGTCCGTAGCGCCTCCTCAGGTGAATACCGCGGCGGGCGTCGCGACGTTGATCGCCGTACCGACGACCGGACCGCAGGACGACGCCACGATGACGACGGTCGAGCGGCTTCGCGCGGAGGTCTTCCCCTCGGTACTGCGGGACAGTCCGGCGAAGGCCCATGTCGGTGGTCAGACGGCGACCCTGGCGGATGTGGGTGCGAAGGTCAACGATCGGCTTCCGTGGTTCATCGGCGCGGTGATCCTGTTGTCCGTCGTGCTTCTCACGGTGGTCTTCCGGTCGGTCGTCGTACCACTGAA
Organism: Kribbella sp. CWNU-51; assembly: GCF_054073265.1. NCBI lineage: Bacteria > Bacillati > Actinomycetota > Actinomycetes > Propionibacteriales > Kribbellaceae > Kribbella > Kribbella sp. CWNU-51. The sequence goes on along the minus strand of NZ_JBSXMZ010000051.1, from coordinate 97,979 downwards.
GGCCGCTGTGATGAACCTGCTCAGCATCGGCGCGTCCTTCGGCGTCATGGTGATGATCTTCCAGTGGGGTTGGGCCGCGGACCTGATCGGGCTGGAGTCGACCATCCCGATCCTTCCGTTCATCCCGATGTTCATGTTCGCCGTGGTGTTCGGGCTCTCGATGGACTACGAGGTCTTCCTGCTCACCCGGATCCGTGAGGAGTACGTCCGGACCGGTGACAACACCGCCTCGACCATTCACGGCATCACCACGACCGGCCGCGTGATCACCTCGGCAGCGCTCATCATGATCGCGGTCTTCGTCAGTTTCTCCCTTGCCGACGACCCAACGGCCAAGATGTTCGGCCTGGGGCTGGCCACCGCCGTCCTCATCGATGCGACCATCGTGCGACTGGTTCTCGTGCCGGCCTTGATGACGCTGCTGGGCGACGCGAACTGGTGGATGCCTGCCTGGCTCAACCGGCGACCGGTGACCCGCGTCGGCGTCATGCTTCCTGACGGCGCGGGGACCGCTGTCGAACCGTACCCAACACAGCGACATCCAGGCCACCACCGGCCGCACCGGGACCGCATCGGCTAGCGTCAGCGTCTGCGCTGTCGACATTCTCGGCCTTGTCGATCTGCGATCGGTTGAGGCATCGGAGAGGTAGGTGGCGCGATTGGTCAGCGGGCGCGTGCCGATCCGAACGAGATCGATGAGGGCTATGGAGGGCTGCGGAGTGAGTGACGTTGTGATCGAGAAGGTCGTCAGGCCTGAGCGTCGGTTGTCGGGGTCGTGGCTGGAGGTGATCAGCTCGAATCTCGAGTATCACCGGGCGACCTTCTTGTGGAAGTGCGAAGGGCTGTCGGAGGCTCAACTGCGGCAGCGGCCTCTGGTATCGGAGTTGACTCTGCTGGGGCTCATGCGCCATGTGCAGGGGGTCGAGCGGTACTGGTTTCAGCGGAGGCTGGCGGATGCGGCGCCTCGATTCTTTCCCTATCGGTCTTATGTCACGGGTAATGGGGACGAGTGGTTCGATGAGGCGGATCCCACGCCGGCCAAGGATGTCTATGCGGACTACCTGGCGGCCTGTGACGAGTCACGGGAGGTGTTCGCGAAGGTCACTGAGGATCTCGGGCGCATTGTGCCGAACCCTGAGTTCGGAGACACGGATGTGCGGTTCATCCTCGAGCACGTGATCGAGGAGTACGCGCGCCATGTGGGTCACGCGGACCTCCTCCGCGAAGCCATCGACGGCGCCACCGGCGACTAGGCCGGCCGCCCCTACCCAGGGCAACGTGTTCTGACCGGTCGCGCGAATCACTGGGATCAGGTGATGCTTCCTCACCTGCCGTACGGCGAGCCTGGTTGTGGCCCGCCTCTCCGGCAGGAGATTTCAGCGGTGGATTGACGGTGGCGAGCCCACAGGGGACCGCTCCCGAACCAACCCACCCGAAGGGAGTTTCTCCGTGAGCACCGAGCAGCGAGAGAACCTCGACGCAATACTGCGACAGTCAGCCTTCCCCACCGATATCGATCTCACCGAGCAACGCCGACTGCTTCGAGAGTTGCTGTCGGCGCAGCCGCTGCCCGCCGATGTGACTGTGACCGCAGCCACGCTGGGCGGCGTCCCGACCGCCGAGATCACTATCGACGGAGTCGAACCTCGCCACGTTGTTCTCTACTTCCACGGCGGCGTCTACGTACTGGGCGACGCCTTCCTCTCCGCTGACCTGGCCTCGCAGGTCGGCCGGCGTACGCGGGCCAAAGTCATCTCCGTCGACTATCGGCTCGCCCCCGAGTATCCGTACCCGGCGGCGGTCGACGACGCTCTTGCCGCCTACGAGGCCCTTGTGCAGAACGGCACTGCCCCTTCGGACATCGTCTTCGCGGGAGAGTCCGCCGGCGGTGGGCTCGCCGTCGCCACGCTGATCAACGCGCGAGATCACGGGCTGCCGTTGCCAGCCGCGGCTTTCGTCATGTCGCCGTACGCCGACCTCACGCTGGCCGGGTCGACCATGCAGACCAAGGGCGAAGTCGATCCCCTGATGAGCCGTGAAAATCTCCAGGCCCGAGTGACCGACTACGCGCCGGGACAAGACACCGCTCTTGGTCTCATCAGCCCGATCTTCGCGGATCTGTCCGGCCTGCCGCCCCTAGTCATCCAGGCCGGAAGTCACGAGGTACTCCTCGACGACGCCGTCCGCCTCGCGCAACAAGCCGCCACCGCCGACGTCGAAGTCACCCTCGACATCACCGCCGGCGTACCGCACGTCTTCCAGGCCTACTACGCGATCCTCGACGAAGCCGCCGCCGCGCTGGACAGAGCCGGCCAACTCCTATCAACCCATCTCGCCGCCGCAGAACACATCGCCGCGTAGCGGAGACAGAGCGCAGTACTGCACCGGCCGAAGGTTGTTCGGCCGGTGCAGTCTGGTGTTGGTGGTTAGGGGATGGTCGGGGACAGGGTGTTTCTCAGCGACTTAGTCGCGCCGGTTGAGGCGGACTTGGAGGCAGCGGCGGCCGGGGGTTCGGGGGCGGGGACCGGGTCGCATTGGACGTCGGAGCGGTTGCCGTGCTTGCGAGGTGGCAGGGCTCCGGTTTGGAGGTACGCCGCGATGCGATCGTCGGTGCACGTCACGCCGGATAGTGAGCCGGCGTGGGTTGTTCCGCCGACGCCCTCGATCAGGACGGAGTGCGGGAACGTCTTGCGGGTTTGGAGTGCGCCCGAGTACGGCGTTGCCGCGTCCAAGGTCTCGTTGATCATCAAGAGACTCTTGACTCCTCGGCCGTCGACCTTGACCGGCTTCCCTGCTTTCGCCGGCCAGTAGAAGCACGGCGCGTTGAACCAGGCGTTGGCCCAGGTCAGGAACGGTGCCTTGGCGAACGTGCGCCAGTTGTCGCGCTGCCATGTGCTCCACTTGCTGGGCCACGGGGCATCGGTGCACGAAACGCCGAGGTAGATGGCGTACCCGTTGTCGTCGAACGGCGGACCGCCGTACAGCGCGACCAGCCCTGAGGCGTCACGGTTGTGCACCCACGCGGCGAACGCGTCGGCCACATCCACCCAGCCGTACACGTAGTACGCCGCCTGGGTGAAGACGTCGGTCCACTCGGACGGACCGATCTTGCCGTCGGCCGGGTGGCCGATGAGCTTGACCATCTCGCGGTAGTACAGGCGCTCGACCGCGGCTTCGGTCTTGCCGAGGTGCCAGGTCGAGTCGTGCGCCGCGACGTACTGGAAGAAGACCTTCACGCTCTTGTTGAACGCGATGTCCTGGTCGAGGTTGGCGTCGTACCAGACCCGCGTCGCGTTGACGACGCCGTCGAAGACGACCCGGCGCAGCCGGTTCGGGTACAGGGTTCCGTACACCTGGCCGAGGTACGTGCCGTACGAGAATCCGTAGTAGTTGATCTGCGGTGCGCCGAGGGCCTTGCGGATGCTCTCCATGTCGCGCACCGAGTCGGTGGTCTTGAGGTGGCCGAGCAGCGCGTGCTGGTTGGCGTCGCAAGCCTTGGCGTACGACCTGGACAGCTTGAGCCAGGTCTGCTCGATCTTCGGCGTGACCGGCACGTAGAACGGACGGTTGTAGCCGGCGTAGTCCGGGATGCAGCTCAGTGCCGGCTTGCTCGAGCCGACACCACGCGGGTCGAAACCGACCCAGTCGTACGCGTCACCGGCACCATGCGGGATGGCCGGGCCGAGGATCGCGTAGATCAGGCCGGAGCCACCCGGACCGCCCGGGTTCACCAGCATCGGACCCTGCGCCTGCGAGTCGGGCGTCTTGTGCATCACCCGGGACACCGCGAGCTGGATCTTGGTCCCCTTCGGATGGTCGTAGTCGAGCGGTACGACGACGTAGCCGCATTGAGCACCGGCCCTTACCAAGCGTGGATCGGTGCATGCGCCCCACTGCACTGGCGGCGGCGTGTAGCTGGTCGAAGACGGGCTCGACGGCGCAGCGGTTGCGACGGGGACCGACATCACCCCGGCGACCAGCGCGGACGAGACTGTGGCAGCAACAATCAATTGGCGGATTCTCATGTGCCCTCCCTCCGGCATCCTGAACCCGCACCCCAGGCAGAAACAAGAGCCTGGATGGCAATTAGTTGCTGGACCGTCAGTGCGCTGGGAAGCGGGTTTCGAAGTCGAGCAACACTCTGTATGCCGACCACGAGTCATCGATGGTGACGGCGACGTCACTCGCCGCATCCAGCGCCCTGAGCTTCGGCGCCTCGGCCCAACCAAACGGCCGGTGGCACAGGTCAGGAGAAGGCTTGGGCTGCGGCGGCTACCACCTCGTCGTGGGGGACGTCGCGTAGGTGCTGGTCGACGTTCCAGCGGTGGCCGAACGGGTCGTCGAACTGGCCGTGCAGGTCGCCCCAGAAGGTGTCCTGCAGCGGCTGGCGAACCTCGGCGCCGGCGGCAACCGCCTGCGCGAACACCGCCTCCGCGTCGGCAACGCCGAGCGCCAGTACGACGGCAGTCCCACCGATCGTGGGCGGAGCGAGAACGCCCATTTCCGGAAACTCGTCGGCCACATGGAGGAGGCTGTCGCCGATGCGCAGCTGAACCGACATGAGCCGGCCGTCAGGTGTCGGGATGCGCTCGATCTCCTCGGCGCCGAACGCTTCCCGGTAGAAGGCCGCGGCGCGCTCGGCGCCCTGAACGACAATGTGTGCGGTGATCGACATGCCCGCAACGTACGTCGCCGCGAAGAGACCGTCTTGAACGTTCTTGCACCTGCCTAGCATGGTGACGTGGCGACTGAGCAGGTTCGGATGTGGCGTGCACCGGACGAGCACCGGGTCCTGCTGATGGCGGGCCGAACCACTCGGTACGCCGTGGAACCGCGCGGCGAGTATGTCTTCGGAATCGTGGGCGAGCAGCCGATGCGGTCGTGGCGCGGCCGCGAGCACCGCCTGGTCCGCCCAGGCCAACTGGTTGCCTGGGACCCCTCTCACGCCCACGCGGGCAGCGCCGTCGACGAGCGCCCGTGGCGGGCTCGTCTGCTGGTGATCGAAGTCGCGGATCTGGCAGCGCTCGCGGACGATTCCGAGTCCGACCCGTTGGCCGACGTACTGTTTCCCGATCCAGTGCTCTCCGACACCGAGCTCGCGGCAGGCTTCCTACGGCTTCACACGACCCTCGAGTCGGCGTGCACCCGACTCGAACAAGACGAGCTCCTCGCCGAGTGGTTGCGGCTTCTGATCGACCGCACATCAGCCGTCCGCTCGCCGCGGTCGGCGACCACGGCTCGGGAGGACAGCGCGCTTCGCCTCGCCTTCGACTATCTCGCCGACCAGCCCCAGCGGAACGTCGGACTCGATGAGCTCGCCGCTGTCGCGGGCATCGGGAAGTTCCGCCTCATCCGGCTCTTCCGCCAGCGCACCGGGCTACCTCCCCACGCGCTACAACTCGCACACCGCATCCGAGCCGCCCGCCGGATGCTCGAGGCCGGCGTGACGATCGGCGAAGCCGCCACAGCCACCGGCTTCGCCGACCAGAGCCACCTCCACCGCCACTTCCAACGAAGCCTCGGACTGACGCCGGCCCAATACCAGCAGCGATTCAACGCTTGAGTCAGTGAACCCTTCAGGAGCAGATGGCCTTGTCTATCAAGGCGTTGACGGGGGCATCGGGGTTGTTGGTGAAGTTGGGGGTGACGGCAACGGTGATCTGGCGGTGGGTGTCGGCAGTGGAGAAGGAGTAGGCCTGATACGCCAGCGCGTCGCCGTCGTTGCCGTAGACGCGGGTGCCGCAGGAGGTGTCGTGCCAGGAGAGGCCGAGGCCGTAGGTGCCGTCCTTGGTGCCGGGGGTCTTCATCTCATGGAGAAGGCGGCGTGGGAGGAGCTGTCCACCGAGGAGGGCGGCGAAGAAGGTGTTCAGGTCGGCCGTCGTGGAGATCATCTCGCCGCTGGCGCCGAACAACGACGGGTTCAGCTCCGTGTAGTCGAGCAGGCCTTGCCCGGTTGGGATGTAGCCGTGCGGATGCGGGCCGCGGATCCACGGTGACGTGCCCGGTGCCGACGTACCGTGCAGGCCCAGTGGGCGGATCAGGCGACGTTCGATCTCGTCGCCGTACGTGTGGCCGGTGGCCTTCTTAATGATCTCGCCGATCAGCAGGTAGTTGGTGTTCGAGTAGGTGTACGACGACCCCGGCGGCTCGAACGTCGCCGGCTCGGCGACCGCACGCTGGATCAGCTCGGATGCGGTCCACGTCCGCCACCGGTTGTCCAGGAACTCGTGCGAGGGCGGCATCGGCAGAGTGTCCTTGTAGTCGAACAAACCACTGGTGTGGTTGAGCAACTGCCGCACGGTGATACCTGAGCCGTTCGGTACGACGCCCGGCAGCCAGTGCTCCACTGAGTCGTCGAGCCGCAACCATCCCTCGTCGACCAACTGCAGTACGACGGTCGCCACAAACGTCTTCGTAATACTCCCGACCCGCACGCGCGCACCAACGGGCACAGTCTTCGTGGTCTCCACCTCGGCCACCCCACTGCTCCCCCGCCACACCCGCTGCCCATGCCGCACCTCCGCCAGTGCCCCCACAGCACTCACGGCCACCACGTCATCAAGGCCCTTCTGCAGCCCGCCACGATCCCCCGCCACCGCCACACCCGGCGACAGCCCCACAACAGCCGCAGTAACCACAGCAACCAGCTTCATCCCCAGCTCCCATCACCAGTCCGTCCCTCAACCCTCACGGACCAGACCGGCCCAGACATCCGGGACGACCCGAGGCATTCCCCCCAAGGATCAACTAGGGGCAACTGAACGAGCCCCGGCCGGTGGGGCCGGAGCTCGTTCAAGGGGTTGTCAGGCGGCGGCTGTGGCTTCGGTCAGTTGTTCGGAGGTTGGCTGGAGTTGGGGAGTGGCCATGGTCAGGAGGACGTTGGCCACGGCGAAGGCGGCGGCTGCCAGCAGGCCGCGCTGGAAGCCGGACTGGAGGGCTTGCAGCTGGGTGGCGCCGTGGGTCAGTTCGTGGGTCGTGTGGCTGATGGAGAGCGTGGTCACGATCGCGAGGCCCAGCGCACCGCCCACCTGGTACATCGCGTTGACCACACCGGATGCCGCACCGGCCTCAGCGGGGCGGACTTCGGACACGGCGGTGATCTGGCCGGGTACGCCGACGCCGATGATGCCGAAGCCGAAGATGATCAGGCCGGGGAGTAGCTGCGAGGGGTAGCTGCCAGCGGCGTCGGCCTGGGAAAGCCAGAACAGACCGGTGACGCTCAGGACGGCGCCGGCGAGCTGCACCGTGCGAGTGCCGACCCGCTGCACGAGCTGGGAAGCCAGGATCGCGCCGACGATGGCCGCACCACCCATCGGCAGGAAGTGCACACCAGCCTCGAGCGCACTGTCTCCACGGACCTGCTGCAAGTAGATAGCTGTCAAGAAGAACATGGAGAGGAACGCAGCGCCGTTCAAAGCGAGCGATGCGCCCGAAACACTCAACGCACGCGACCGGAACAGCCGCATCGGCACCAGTGGCGCAGCAGACCGCCGCTCCACCACAACAAACGCCGCAAGCAGGACCACTCCAGCGATCAGTACGCCGACAACCTCAGCGGATCCCCATCCCGCGGGCTCCGACCGCACCACGCCGTACACAACAGCCATGAGGCCCGCGGTCCCGAGCACTGCGCCCAGAGTGTCGAAGGTACGACGTCCAGACGAGTGCCGTACGTCGGGAACGAACACCGGGATCAAAGCGACGAGTGCGAGCACTATCGGCACGTTGACGAAGAACACCCACTGCCAGCTAAGTGAATCGACCAGTACGCCGCCCGCCACCACACCGAGCGTCCCACCAAGGCCGGCGAGACCACCCCAGACGCCCATGGCGATGTTCCGCTCGCGGCCATGCGCGAACGTCATCGTCAGGATCGCCAGCGCGGCAGGTGACAGCAATGCACCACCAAGACCCTGCACGGCGCGCGCACCGATCAGGAACTCGGGTGAGTTGGACAACCCCGCCAGGAGCGAGGTGACACCGAACAGCAGCAGACCGGCCACGAACACCCGGCGCGGCCCGAGCAGGTCGGCCATCCGCCCGCCCAGCAGCAGGAAGCCGCCGAAGAGCAGGGTGTAGGCGTTGATCACCCACTGCAGGGAGTCGGCGGAGAAGTGCAGGTCCGCCTGGATGTGGGGCAGCGCGACGTTCACGATCGTCACGTCGAGCACCACGATGAACTGCGCGAGAGCCAGCACCGCCAGGGTGGCCCAAGGACTGCGTCGCATGACTACCTCACTCAGAAAGAGAGTCTACGCCGTATGTATACGCCGTAAGCTTACGTAGTAGACACTAGGTCTACGGTGTAAACTTGTCAACGTGATTACCAAAGAGAGCGGCCGCCGCCTGGATCCGGAGAAGGTCGTCGACAGCGCGTTGGCCATCGCCGACGACGAGGGACCGGCCGCTGTCACGTTCCGCCGGCTGGCCGGCCAGCACGAGGTCACGCCGATGGCGCTGTACCGGCACTTCAAGGACAAGGACGACTTGCTGGCCGCTCTCGGCGATCGCCTGCTGGCGGACGTCGTACTGCCGGAGCCGACCGACGAGCGGTGGGACAAACAGCTGCACAAGGTGCTGACCACGTTCGTGACCGCCTTGCGCGGGCATCCGCGGCTGGCAGACCTCACCCTCGTCCGGATCCTGGCGTCCGAGCCAGGGCTGGCCATGGCCGAGCGGACGATGGAGCTGCTCACCGAAGGCGGGTTCTCGATCGATGACGCGGCCGAGGTCGGCCGCCAGTCGCTGTGCTCACTGATCACCCTGGTGACGACGGATCCGATCACCCGGGAAGTCAGTGACCCGGTCAAGCGCGAGGATTCGTTGCGGATGAAGCGTGCGGCGCTCGGAGCGCTGTCCCCGCGGAAGTACCCGCTGATCACTGCCGCCGCGGACACACTGATCTGTCCGTCGTCGACCGACCGCTACTACACCTTGGGGATCGATCTGGTGGTCTCCGGCGTGTGCGGCGTACTGAACAAGGAGTAGCAGCTTGGCTCTCAGCGTCATCACCTATCTGCAGCAGAACAGTCCTGACGAGCTGGTGCCGGCGCGAGAGCAGCCGATAGAGGTCAGGCGGGTCGAGGAGGTCTCACCGGAGTTCGCCCGCTACCTCTACACCGCTGTCGGCGGTCACTGGCATTGGATCGGCAAGCACGGCTGGAACTGGGACCAGTGGGTCGACTGGCTGAGCCGGCCCGGCTTCGAGACCTACGTGCCGTGGGTCGGCGGCGTTCCGGCCGGGTACGTCGCTCTGCGCGGCGTCGGCCAGGAGACCGAGATCGAGAACTTCGGACTGTTGCGTGGCTTCATCGGCCGCGGGATCGGCGGCCATCTACTCACGGTCGGCTTGCGGAACGCGTGGACCCTGCACGAGCGGCACGCCGGCGTGGACCCGATCACCCGGGTCTGGGTGCACACGAACACCCTCGACGGGCCCGCCGCGGTGGCGAACTACAAGGCGCGTGGCCTGACGCCGTACAAGACGGTGGAAGAGGAGCGCCCCGACGCCGACGGGCCGCCACCCGGGCCCTGGCCGGGCTGGTCCGACGCGCCCGGCGTGGTGCGCGAGGTCCCGCCGGGCTGACGGGACTACGCTCCGAAGCGGAGCGATACCACTACACGCGGAGGTTTACCGATGGCGGGGAAGTTCGAGCTGTACGAGGACAAGTCAGGTGAGTACCGCTTCCGGCTGAAGGCCGGGAACGGCGAGGTGATCGCGACCAGCAGCGAGAGCTACAAGACCAAAGCCTCGGCTCTGAACGGCATCGAGTCGATCAAGAAGAACGCCGCCGACGCGAACGTCGACGACCAGACTTCCTGAAACCTCAGGAAAACAAGGGGGTTCTCCACAGACCGTGGAGAACCCCCTTCGTCATGGACAGTCAGAGACCGTCGGAGAACACGACCGGCCGGACCTCCACGCCGAGGCCCTCGATCCCGGCGTCCGGGATCATCGCCGCCAGCTCGTGCATGCGCTCCGGGGTGGCCGACTCGATCAGGTAGTAGCCACCGAGGAACTCCTTCGACTCCACGAACGGCCCGTCGGTCACCGCCGGCATACCGTCGCGGACCTTCACGACCACGGACTTGGCCGGCTCCGCCAGTGCGACCGTGCTGTGGAACTCACCCGACGCCTTCGTCGTCTCCATGAACTTCTGGTGCCCGGCGCCGATGGCCTGCTGCTCCTCCTCGGTCAGCGCGGCCAGCACGTCGGGGTTGATGTTCAGGACCAGTAGGTACTTCACAGTGTCTCCTTCGCCCGTGGCCCCCGGTGTGGGCGCCTCTCGTCCATCAGTACGGAGCGGACCGCGCCATCTTGACATCGCTAGCAAGCAGATAGCGTCACCCCATGGCAGTGTTGATGCCGCGCCTCCGGTGCGGCGGGTCATGGGGCTGTTACTCCCGGCCTTCCCTCGTCGCTCCAGTCGCTTCGCTCCCTCCGCTCCTCAGTCCAGGCCGGGAGGCCCCATGACCGCGCTGAGTCTCACAGATGTCCGAGCCGCCGCGGACCGCATCGCCGGGGTCGCCCACCGTACGCCGGTGCTCACCTCGCGGACCCTGGACGAGCGGGTCGGGGCGCAGGTGTTCCTCAAGGCGGAGAACCTGCAGCGGATCGGCGCCTTCAAGTTCCGCGGCGCCTTCAACGCGATCAGCCGGCTCACCCCAAAGCAACTCCGGTACGGCGTCGCGGCGTACTCGTCCGGCAATCACGCGCAGGCGGTCGCCCTGGCCGCGCGGATCGCCGGCGCGAAGGCGGTCATCCTGATGCCCGCGGACGCGCCGCCGACGAAGCTCGCCGCCACCCGCGGGTACGGCGCCGAGATCGTCGAGTACGACCGCTATACACAGGACCGGGCCGCGCTCGCCAAGGAGCTGGCGACCGAGCGTGGACTCACGCTGATTCCGCCGTACGACCATGTCGACGTGATGGCCGGGCAGGGGACGGTCGCACTGGAGCTGATCGAGGAGGTCGGACACCTCGGGGCACTGCTGGTTCCGGTCGGCGGCGGCGGGCTGATGGCCGGCTGCGCGACCGCGGCGACGATGATGTCGCCGGGGATCCGGATGATCGGCGTCGAGCCGGCCGCCGGGGACGACCACGCCCGGTCGCTGGCCGCCGGCGAGCGGGTGGAGATCGACGTACCGCGGACGATCGCCGATGGGCAGGCGATCTCGACGCCGGGCGAGCTGACGTTCGCGGTGAACCGGCGGCTGGTGGACAGCTTCGAGCTGGTCAGCGACGACGAGATCCTGGTCGCGATGGCGTTCGCGTTCGAGCGGCTGAAGATCGTCCTCGAGCCGAGTGGCGCGAGTGCGCTGGCGGCCCTGCTGGCCGGCCGGATGCGTGGGCTGCCCGAGCGCGTCGGCGTGGTGCTGTCGGGCGGGAACGTCGGCCTGGACCGGTTCGTCGAGCTGCTCGGAAATCGCTGAAATCGCAAGGACTTCAGGGTGCCCTTGACACGCACTGTGCCCGTTGTCACAGAAAGCCACCGTGAAATGTGACTGAGGTCACATCGAACCCGCCATTTGCCGTCTGAGGCACGCTCAGACGCGCTCAGGACACCTGGTGTTCACCTTGACTCCCTGACCCGTCAGACAGCCTTCCAGGGCCTTTCCGGAGGGTCTCTGTGGATCTGAGGGTTTGCGTCGTGATCGTTCTGTTATACAGTCGGCGGCGGTTCGGTAAAGACGACGAACCGCAGACGGGTCAACGCCGAGCCCTGCCAAGGCCCGCCTGCTCCCCTCGAAAATTTATGGCAGGGGTGGGGGACCCAGGAAGTTGGGTCTCGACCGTGAGTGGTCGAAACCCTGGGGTGAAGTCCGCGGGAGCGGACCGGGCTATGAATCCCAGCCCGAACCCGACAGCTAACTTCACAGGCGTCGGGAGACAACCATGCCCGTCACTGCCCGACGGACGTCGCTTTCGCGCGCCGTCAGCCAGAACGACATCAGTACCGTCCGGCCCACCGGCCGGACCATCGCGAAGCACCGCAAGCCCACCAAGCCTGCAACTCCCCGCGCCGCTGCCGCCGTTCTTTCGGTCGGCCTCGCGGTCGGCGGCGGAGCCGCTTTCTCGGTCGCAGCCTCTCCGGCTACCGCCTCGGCGACGACCACCTCCGCCACTGCCACGCCGCGTGGGTACTGGAGCATCCCCAGCAGGCCGCTGCTCCGGTACGGCGACAGGGGCCCGACCGTGAAGTACGTCCAGCGGGCTCTGCACCTGGGTCCGGACGGCTACTTCGGCACCAGCACCGTGCGGATTCTGAAGAAGTACCAGGCATCTTGGGGTCTGCGCGCCACCGGCTACACGGACAAGGCGACCTGGGGCCGCCTCACCTACACCGCCAAGCACCACCTGCTCTACGGTCCCCACCGCAGCGGCTCGAGCGCCTCGACCGGGACGTTCCGGGCCAAGGTGCTCCGCGAGGCTGCGAAGCTCAAGGGCACGCCGTACCGCTACGGCGGCACCACCCCGCGCGGCTTCGACTGCTCCGGCTACACCGGCTACGTGTACAAGAAGGCCGGCAAGAAGCTGCCGCGTACGTCGCGTGCGCAGTACAGCGCGACCAAGCACATCAGCCGGAAGACCGCCAAGCCGGGTGATCTGGTGTTCTTCAAGAGCGGTGGCGGCGGCGTGTACCACGTTGGCATCTACGCCGGTGGCAACATGCTGTGGCACTCCTCGCGTCCGGGTCGTCCGGTCGCCAAGGCGAAGATCTGGACCAGCAGCGTGGCCTTCGGCCGCGTCTGAGTCCTGCCGGTAGCGCCCTTTCCCCCGGGCGTTGCCGGTCCGTCAGCGTTCCCTCCCCCCAAGGCGCGCTGACCACTGAAACCGGCACGGGCCGTCGTCCCCCACCCCTCCGACGGCCCGGGCCGGTTTCCTATAGACACGACCTAGCCGTCCAGAAGACCGGCCTCGTAGGCGAGGATCGCGACCTGGACCCGGTTGGTGGCCGAGAGTTTCACCAGCGTCCGCGAGACATGCGCCTTCACCGTCGCCTCGCTCATGAACAGCGTCTTGCCGATGTCGGAGTTCTGCAGTCCGCGGCCGACCTCGATCAGCACCTCCCGCTCCCGTTCGGTGAGCTTGCTGATCCGCTCCTGGGCCAGCCGCCGCCGATCCGCGCGCGGGTCCGCGGCGAAGTGCCCGATCAGCCGGCGGGTCACCGCCGGCGAGAGCATCGCGTCCCCGGCCGCCACGACCTTGATCGCCTGCACCAACTCCCGCGGCGGTGTGTCCTTCAGCAGGAAGCCACTCGCGCCGGCCTGCAGCGCCCGGAAGACATAGTCGTCCAGGTCGAACGTCGTCAGGACGACGATCTTCGGCGGATCCGGCAGCGCCTGCACCGCGCGGGTAGCGGCCAAGCCGTCCAGCCGCGGCATCCGGATGTCCATCAGGACGACGTCGGGACGGTGCTCCTTTACCATGGCCGTCGCGTCGGCTCCGTCGTCGGCCTCGGCGACCACCTCGAGGTCGTCGTCCGACTCGAGGATCATCTTCAGCCCGGCCCGCACCAGCGCCTCGTCGTCCACGATCAGCAGCCGCGTCATCGTTCCCCTTCGTCCACGAACACAGGCTCAGCACTCCGCCGGTGGTCTTCCCAGGGCAGCCAGGCTTCCACGCGCCAGCCGCCTTCCGCCGTCGGCCCGGTCGTCAGCCGACCGCCCACCAGTTGCACTCGCTCCCGCAGCCCGACCAGTCCGGCCCCGGCGCCTGGGAGCAGTGAACCAGCAGCCACCGGCCGCACGTTCGTCACCCTGACCGTGACACCTTCACCAGGAGCGCCGTGCACTTGCACCTCGGTCGACGCTCCCCGCGCATGCTTGTGCACGTTGGTCAGCGACTCCTGAACCACGCGATAGATCGTCCGCCCGAGCGACGTCGGTACGTCGTCCGGCAGCGCGAACTCGCTCGTCACGCTGACCCCCGCGTCCCGCGACGCCGCGACGAGCCGTTCGAGATCCGCCGCCTGCGGCACCGGCGCCAGGTCGGCGCCGTCCACACTGACGTCCGAGCGCAGTACGCCGAGAACCTCGCGAAGATCCTCCATCGCCTGCCGCGCGGTCTCCCGGATCAGCCGCGCCGAGCCCTCCACCTTGTCCGGGCCGACAGCCGGGTTCACCTCGAGGCCGCCGGCGTGCAATGCGATCAGCGAGACCTTGTGCGCGAGTACGTCGTGCATCTCCTGGGCGATCCGGGCACGCTCCCCCAACCGGGCCTGCTCGCTGCGCAGCTCGCGCTCGGCCTCGGCCCGCTCGGCCCGGTCCCGCAACGACACCATCAGGTCGCGGCGGGCGCCGATGTACGCGCCGATCGCGACCCAGGTCCCGATCAGGAACGGTCCGGTGAACACCGGCACCCAGAACTGGCCGTCGCCACCCCAGGTGTTGAGGACGTAGGCGGCGTACGCGGCCAGGCTCAGGATCGCGAGGACGAGGTCGCGCCGGCGGATCGCCAGGGTCAGCAGGGCGAGGCCCATCGGGACGAAGATGCCCGCGACCAGCATCGCGAGGACAGTAATCGCGGTGACGGTCGCCGGGAACCGTCTGCGCCACAGCAGCGCGACCGACGCGACCACTCCCACACCGAGGACGTACCAGTCCTTGATGTCCCAGCCGCCCTGGCCCGAGGCGGCCTGCGCGACGATGGTGAGCAGGCTGAAGCCGACGAACATGATGTCGCGCAGGCGCGGGGCATGCCTGACCCACCAGGCGTACCACCGGCGCAACCGTCGCATTCTGTCAGCGTAGTTGTCCGGTGGACGCGACCACGTCCCCCTTCCGGGTGTGATCCAGGGCGTTCCCGGACGACTTTCGTAGGGGGTCGGTGCAGCCGGTCGTCCGATGTGCGACGGGGGTCGGTGACGGTTGACTCGTTGCCATGATCACCGTCGAGAATCTGACCAAGCGCTACGGCAGCACCACGGCTGTCCAGGACGTTTCGTTCACGGTCCAGCCCGGCAGCATCACCGGCTTCCTCGGCCCGAACGGCGCCGGCAAGTCCACCACACTGCGGATGCTGACCGGACTCACCCCGCCGTCGTCCGGCACCGCGACCATCACCGGCAAGCGGTACGCCGACCTGCCGAATCCGGGCCGGGTCGTCGGGGTCATGCTCGACGCCGCCGCGCAGCACCCGGGCCGCACCGGCCGGGAGACGCTGCTGCTGAACGCGAGCCTGCTCGGCGTCCCGAAGGGCCGCGCCGACGAGATGCTCGAGGCGGTCGGACTCAGCGACGCCGCGAAGCGCCGCGTCGGGCAGTACTCGCTCGGCATGCGGCAGCGGCTCGGTATCGCGAGCGCGCTGCTCGGCGATCCCGCCGTACTGATCCTGGACGAGCCCGCCAACGGCATGGACCCCGAAGGCATCCGGTGGATGCGCGGTCTGCTGCAGGACTTCGCCGCGCGGGGCGGCACGGTCATCCTGTCCAGCCACCTGCTGGGCGAGGTGCAGGCGACCGTCGACCGGCTGGTCGTCATCGGCGGCGGCCGGATCGTCGCCAACGGGTCGCTGCAGGAGTTGCTGGCCGGGACCGGCACACTCGTCCGCGGTCTCGACCCGATCGGCCTGAACCAGGCACTGACCGCCGCGGGGCTGGACCTCGAGCCGCTGCACGACGGCGCGCTGCGGGTCGACGCCACCGCCGAGCAGGTCGGGCGGGCCGCGGCAGCCGCCGGTCAGATCCTTCTCGAACTCCGCGAGAGCGACGGTGCCGGCCTGGAGGACCTGTTCTTCCAGCTGACCGCCCCGGTCGCCGCAGCGGCCTGATCACACCTACTTCTTGGAGCTCATACTCATGACCACCGTCACTGATATCGCGCCCACGGCGCCTGCGAAGCACCGGGCCGAGGTGGCGACCTCGCTGCCGCCGGCCCGCGGGCAGTCCTTCCTGAAACTCGTCACCATCGAGCTGCGCAAGTCCGTGAACACCCGCAGCGGCCGGGTCCTGATCGCGGCGATCCTGTTGCTCGCGGCGGTCGCGATCACCTGGCAGCTCACGCACCTGCCGGAGGGGCCGGCCGGCTTCGACGGCTTCCTCGGCGCCGCGTCGACGAGCGTCATGCTGCTGCTGCCGGTGATCGGCGTGATGGCGATGACGAGCGAGTGGACCCAGCGGACCGCGCTGACCACGTTCACGCTGTCGCCGCGCCGGGTGCGGGTCCAGCTGGCCAAGTTCGTCTCCGCGATCGTGCTGAGTGTCGTGGTGATGACCGCGGTCGTCGTCCTCGCGTTCGCCGGTACTGCGCTGGCCGGAGCGGTCACCGACCACACGACGACGTACGCCGGACTCGGCGGACAGCTCGCCGGGGCGTACCTGACCGTCGCGCTGAACGTGGTGATGGGCGCCGCCTTCGGTGCGGTGATCGCCCAGACCGCGGTCGCGATCCTGGTGTACTTCATCGCTCCGACCGCCTGGTCGCTGGCCGGGCCGGCGCTGTTCAAGGACAACGCGAACTGGCTGGACGTGTTCGGCGCCTTCGGCCGGATCGCGGAGCGGGATCTGCACGGGATGCTGCCCGAGACGCTGGTCGCGGTCGGGGTCTGGATCGTCGTCCCGACCATCGTCGGACTGTGGGCAAGCTCACGTCGCGAGGTCAAGTAGCAGGGCTGAACGCGGCGGGGTGGGCCGGTTTGAGGGGACCGGTCCACCCCGCCGGCGGTGTGATCGGACCTCTCGACGTCCAGCCAGGGGGCCGGTGCGTGTGTCGATCCCTGGCTCCGGGTATCCTTGAACCACGATTACTGACGACTGATCCGTGGGCGCCACGCTGCGTACCCGGTTGACTTGTGCGAGGGGGTCGACGCTATGGGGCGCGGCCGTGCAAAGGCCAAGCAGACGAAGGTCGCTCGCGACCTGAAGTACCGCACCTGGGACACCGACTTGGACCAGCTCAAGCGTGAGCTGTCCGGCGACCAAGGTGGCGACCGTTCTGCGAACGGCGAGAACGACGGCGACGACTACGACGCCGACGACTACCACCCCCGTCGGTAAGCAACACCAGCCCGGCTGACTGCTCAGCACCCACCAGGGTGCCTGAGCAGTTCACCGTGCGCCGACGAGCTCCACCACACCAGCAACACCCGATGCGGTGTCGCCTACCCTGAAACCTCGGCGCACTCCTGCGTGCCGTGATCTCGGGGTAGGCGGGGCCTACTTCGCGTAGGTGCCCTCGAGGGTGACCGTGCCACCGGCGTTCGCGATGACCTCACCGCACACCCAGGCCGGGATGTCGCGCGCCGCCAGCGCGGTGATCGCGGCATCGGCTGCGGACGGGTCGAGGACGGCGACCATGCCGGCGCCCATGTTCAGGGTCTTCTCCAGCTCCGGCAGTGCGACGTCGCCGAGCAACCCGACCAGGCCGAAGATCGGCGCCGGCGCCCACGTGGACCGGTCGATCCGGACCGACAGCTCGTCCGGGATCACCCGCGCCAGGTTCGCCGCGAAGCCACCGCCGGTGATGTGCGACATCGCGTGCAGCGGTCGCTCGTCCCCGTCGTTCAGCTCCTGGATCAGCTCCAGGCAGTGCTTGGCGTACACCCGGGTCGGCGTCAGCAGCACCTCGCCGAGCGTGGCGCCCAGCTCCGGGACCTCCCGGTCCAGCGTCCACTTGGCCCGCTCGAAGAACACGTGCCGGACCAGGCTGTACCCGTTCGAGTGCAGCCCCGACGACGCCATCGCCACGACGACATCGCCCGCGCGCACCCGCTCCGCGCCGAGCACCTCGTCGGCCTCGACCACACCGGTCGCCGCGCCGGCCACGTCGTACTCGTCCGGCTCGAGCAGGCCGGGGTGTTCCGCGGTCTCTCCGCCGACGAGCGCCGTACCGGCCTCGACGCACGCCTCTGCGATGCCCTTCACGATCTGCGCGATCGTCTCCGGGACCACCTTGCCGGTGCAGATGTAGTCGGTCATGAACAGCGGCTCGGCGCCGCACACGACCAGGTCGTCGACGACCATCCCGACCAGGTCGAACCCGATCGTGTCGTGCTTGTCCAGCTTCTGCGCGATCGCGACCTTGGTCCCGATCCCGTCGGTCGAGGTCGCCAGCAGCGGCCGCCGGTACGACGTCAGCGCGGTCGCGTCGAACAGCCCGGCGAACCCGCCGAGCCCGCCGACCACCTCCGGGCGGGTCGCCTTGGCCACCCACTCCTTCATCAGCTCGACGGCCCGGTCACCGGCCTCGATGTCGACTCCGGCCGCGGCGTAGCTCGCGCCTTGACTCACGTTCTTCTCTCCTTGGTACGGCGTACTACGGGCGGCTGAGCGCGTCGGCGGCGCCACCACCGCCGGAGACCGTGGCCAGCCCGTCGGCGTCGGTGGCCACCGGCAGCTCGAGCAGGTGCTTGCCGAGCTGCTCCGGCTCCGGCAGCGCGACCGGGTAGACACCGTCGAAGCAGGCGCGGCAGAGCCGCTCCTTCGGCACGGTGGTGGCCTCGACCAGGACATCCAGGCTGATGTACCCGAGCGAGTCGGCGCCGAGCGAGCGGCAGATCTCCTCGGTGTTCAAGCCGTTCGCGATCAGTTCCGCACGGCTGGCGAAGTCGATGCCGTAGAAGCACGGCCACTTCACCGGCGGCGCGGTGATCCGGACGTGGATCTCCCTCGCGCCGGCTTCACGCAGCATCCGGATCACCGCGCGCTGGGTGTTGCCGCGCACAATCGTGTCGTCGACCACGACCAGCCGCTTGCCCTCGATCACCTCGCGCAGCGGGTTCAGCTTGAGCCGGATGCCGAGCTGGCGGATGGTCTGACTCGGCTGGATGAACGTGCGGCCGACGTACGCGTTCTTCACCAGGCCGGATCCATAGGGGATGCCGGACTCTTCGGCGTACCCGATCGCGCCCGGTACGCCGGACTCCGGGGTGGCGATCACGAGGTCGGCGTCGGCCGGGTGCTCACGCGCCAGCCGGCGGCCGATCTCGACCCGGGTGGAGTGGATCCGCTGACCGGAGATCTGGGTGTCCGGGCGGGCCAGATAGACGAACTCGAACAGGCAGCCCTTCGGGTCCGGCTCGGCGAACTTGGTCGAGCGGAGCCCCTCGGCGTCGATCGCGACGATCTCACCCGGCTCAACCTCGCGGATGAAGCTCGCTCCGACGATGTCGAGGGCCGCGGTCTCGCTGGCGATCACCCAGCCGCGCTCCAGCCGGCCCAGCACCAACGGGCGGATGCCCTGCGGGTCGCGCGCGGCGTACAGGGTGTTCTCGTCCATGAAGATCAGGCTGAAGGCGCCCTTGACCTTCGGCAGCACCTTCGCGGCGGCCTGCTCGATGGTGAGGTCCGGGTATCCGGCCAGCATCGAGGTGAGGATGTCGGTGTCGGACGAGGCGCTGTGCTTGGCGTTCGCCTTCGCGTGCTCGACCTCGACGTCCAGGCCGAGATCGAGCTCACCCTCGCCGTTCAGACTGGCGGCGAGCTCACCGGTGTTGGTCAGGTTGCCGTTGTGACCGAGCGCGATCGAGCCGGTCGCGGTGGACCGGAAGGTCGGCTGCGCGTTCGCCCAGACACTGGACCCGGTCGTCGAGTAGCGGCAGTGACCGATCGCGATATGCCCTCGGAGTGACGCGAGCGTCGCCTCGTCGAACGCCTGACTGACCAGACCCATGTCCTTGTAGACCAGAATCTGGCTGCCATTACTGACCGCGATCCCCGCCGACTCCTGCCCGCGATGCTGCAAGGCGTAGAGCCCGAAATAGGTGAGCTTGGCAACCTCTTCGCCAGGAGCCCAAACCCCGAAGACGCCACACGCGTCCTGCGGCCCCAGGTCCTGAGGGTCAAGTTCATGAGTAAGCCGACCATCGCCACGAGCCACGCCACCAGTCTACGGGACGGGACGGCGCCCCAGAGACCAACCGACTGCCGACGGCACTACCAGCAGGTCATCTCGACAGTGCAGCTCGGCTGCGCGCTAGCGATGGCGGCGGTCGGCAGCGTGGCTGCCGTCACAAGAAGTAGCGCTGAGCCGACTACAATTAGCAACTTCTTGATCACAAGTTGTCCCTTCGAAATAATCCGGAACCACCATGGAGTGCTCTTTGTCGACGCGCTCTGTATATGGTCGGTTCCGACAAGTTCTGGAGGAGAAGAAACGTGCTCGAGCCGCTGGGGGTGGACGAAGCCACCTTTGCGGTCTATCACGCCCTTCTCAGCCACCCAGACAGTACGCCGGACGAGATTGCCACGCTACTAAGTTGTTCCGAGACCGAAGTTCGCGAGCTGATGGACACGCTCCGCAAGCTGGAACTGCTGGTCCCGACCTGGACCAACCCGGACGGCGAGCACGCCGTCCATCCGCGCGTCGGCTTGGCCAGCTTGGCCGAGCGCCGCCGCACTGAGCTGAACAAGAAGCTGGGTGAGCTCAAGGACGCCGAGGCCTCTGCCGAGGTGATCGCCGAGCAGTACAACGAGCTGCTCACATCCCGTAGCAGCGGTGATGTCGAAGTACTCAAGGGCCGCGCGAACGCCTCCCGCCGGATCGAGGAGTTGGCCTTGAAGAGCCGGGAGACGTTCTGGGGGCTCGTGCCGGCACACATCGACGACACGATCCAACCGGCTGAGCGGTCACCGGACTTCGACCATCTGGCGCGGGGGCTCAAGATGAAGACGGTCTACCTGCAGAGCATGACCCAGTCGAAGCAGGCACTGGAGTACGCGGCGAAGATGCATCGACTCGGCGGAGAGGTGCGGGCGACGCCGACACTTCCCATGCGGCTGCTGATCTTCGACCAGCAGATCGCGATCATGCCGATGGACCCGGAGAACCCAACCGCCGGCGCGGTCATCCATCGCAGCCCGGCCGTCGTCTCGCTGACACTGGCTCTGTTCGACGCCTACTGGTCGCGAGCGACCGAACTCTTCTCCCCCGACGACCGCGAGGACGACGCTCCTTTGACCCCGCACGAGGCGGAGGTACTGCGTCTCCTGGCCGGCGGAGCCAAGGACGAGCAGGTCGCTCGCCTGCTCGGCATCTCTCTTCGCACCGCCCGTCGCATCACCGCCAACCTCTCCGAACGCCTCGACGCCGCCAGCCGCTTCGAACTCGGCGTGGCTGCTGCCAAGCGTGGCTGGGTCTAGTCCGAGGGCCGGCTTGTTCGAATCGTTGGGTTTGGCGGAGCGCACGCTCACCGTTTATCGAGCGTTGTTGCAGCGGCCAGAGCTGATCCGACGCAACAGATTGCTGGATCTTTGCACCGAACTACAACTCAGCGCAGACGAGGCGATAGCCGAACTTGATCTGCTCCGCAAACTTGGCCTGCTTGTTCCTCGCTGGAGCGCTGCAGACGAGGAATACCCTTTGCATCCTGCTGTGGGATTCGAGCGCCGGACATTCCATTCCTCGAGCGCGGAGTAGATACGCGCACTCTGATGGCCGAATCTGTCCTGAATATTACGGCCATCCGGAGGCAGTTCCGCTACCTACTCGGATTCGGCTCACAGTTCCGGACGATGCCGACCGTACCCCCGAAGTTGGTCATCTTCGATGGGGAGTCCGTGGTCTTGGGGATCGATCCTGACGACCCATCCGTTGGCGCGGTGGTGCACCACAGCCGAGCGGTAGTCAGGATGGCCCAGGCACTCTTCCTTAGCTACTGGGCCAGGGCAGTCGACCCCTTCGCCGCGAATCGGATTGAACGGCAAGGCGGTATCAACGACCAAGAGAGAGCATTTCTCGGCCTCCTCGTACAGGGCGCGACCGACGAGCAGGTTGGGCGGAAGTTGGGGGTTTCTCTGCGGACTGTTCGGCGGATGGCTGCGAAATTGAGTGAGCAGGTGGGGGCTTCGCGGCGGTTTGAGTTAGGGGTTCGGGCGGCGCAGCGTGGGTGGGTGGATTAGTCAGCCCCAGTCCCAGGCGCGGCGGGGTTTGCTGGATAGGCAGCACAAAATGATCTCCTCTGTGATGGGCGGCGAGAGGGACGGGCGCGCGGCCGTATTCCTCATCGCCGGAAGTCAAACAGAGGCGCAAGTTGGGGGTCAACGATCCGCGGTGGCCGGGGTGGGTCGTTGGCCGCAGGCGGCCAGGTTGCCGTCAACAACTGTCGGCGCGGCAAGAAAACGGACTGGACCGCTTGAAAGCGGTCCAGTCCGGAGGTGTCAACGACTGCTACAAAGGCTCGGCACGTGGTCTGGTTCGCGACTTTCCCAGGTGGCAACGAAATCCCCGAGTCAGACCGTCTTGAGGGCGGCCAGGAGTTTGGTCAGGGAGTCTCGGGCGTCGCCGAAGAGGAGGGTGGTTCGGGGGTCGTAGAGGAGTTCGTTCTCGATGCCGGCGAAGCCAGGGCGCATGGAGCGTTTGAGGAAGATGACTCGCTGGGCCTCGTCGGCGTTGAGGATGGGCATGCCGTAGATGGGGGCCGACGGAGTGTTGCGGGCTGCTGGGTTGACCACGTCGTTGGCGCCGACGACCAGGACGACGTCGGTGGACTTGAAGTCGCCGTTGATGTCGTCCATCTCGCGGAGCTGGTCGTACGGGACCTGGGCCTCGGCCAACAGCACGTTCATGTGGCCGGGCATGCGGCCTGCCACCGGATGGATGGCGTAGTCGACCTTGACGCCGCGGCTCTGCAACTCCTCGACCAGGTCGCGCAGGGTGTGCTGGGCCTGGGCGACCGCGAGACCGTACCCGGGCACGATGATGACCCGGTTCGCGTACCCGAGCAGGATCGCGACGTCCTCCGCGCCACCCGAGATCACCGGCCGCTCGGACACCGTGCCGGCACCCAGCGTCGACCCACCGCGGACGGCACCGAAGAGGATGTTGAAGACCGACCGGCCCATCGCGTCGGCCATCAGCTTGGTCAGCAACGTACCGGCCGCGCCGACCAGCGTTCCCGCCACCAGCAGCAGCGTGTTGCCGAGCACGTAACCACTCGCGGCCACCGTCAGACCGGTGAAAGCGTTCAGCAGCGAGATGACGATCGGTACGTCGGCCCCGCCCACCGGCAGCACCAGCATCACGCCGATCGCGAGACCGACCAGGCAGAGCAGTACGCCGACCCACACCCGCGGATCGGAGACGAGCCACACGGACAGCGCGATCCCGCCGAGGATCGAGGCGATGAACAGCACCGGCAGACCGGGGAACGTCACCGGCCGCGTCGTCATCAGCTCCTGCAGCTTGGTGAACGTCACCACCGAACCGGAGAAGCTGACCGCACCGACCAGGATCGTGAATGCCGAGGCAATCGCTGCCACCGTCGCGTCGTGCGAGACCTCACCCAGCTCGATCAACGCGACCAGCGCCGCCGCGCCGCCGCCGACGCCGTTGAACAAGGCAACGAGCTGCGGCATGTGCGTCATCTGCACCCGCCGCGACCCGACCACGCCGCCGACCGTGCCGACCGCGAGCGCGATCAGGATCGGCGCGAGGTGGTCCGGCTTGTACGCGACGAACGTGATGATCACCGCGAGCACCGCACCCGCGGCGCCGAGCAGGTTGCCGGCCCGGGCGCTCCGCGGCGACGAGAGCGCCTTGAGGGCGACGATGAAGCAGACCGCGGCGACCAGGTAACCGATCTGGGCCCAGGTGGGGATCACTTGTGCAGCTCCTTCTTGCGAGCGCCCGGACCTTTGAACATCTCCAGCATCCGGTCGGTGACCACGAATCCACCGACCATGTTCACCGTCGCCAGTACGACGGCCAGCAGCCCGACGATCACCACGATCGTCGAGTCGGCCTGCCCGGTGACGATGATGGCGCCGACCAGGATGACGCCGTGGATCGCGTTCGCCCCGGACATCAGCGGGGTGTGCAGGGTCGAGGAGACCTTGCTGATCACCTCGACCCCGACGAACGCGGCCAGCACGAAGATCGTCAGCAGCGCGATGGACTCACTCACAGGCCCTGTCCTTCTAGGAGTTCGCGGGTTGGCTCGTGCAGGACGCTGCCGTCGTGGGTGACGCAGCAGCCGCGGACGATCTCGTCGTTGAAGTCGGGGTCGAAGGCGGCGTTGCGGGTCATCAGCCGGATCAGGTTGGTGAGGTTCTGACCGTAGAGCCGGCTGGCCGGTCCGGCCATCTGGCTCGCGACGTTCGCGCCACCCCAGACCAGCGCATTCCCGATGGTCAGTTCGGTGCCGGCCACGGATCCCTCGACGTTGCCGCCCTGCTCGGACGCCAGGTCGACGACGACCGACCCCGGCTTCATCTGCTCGACCATCGACCGCGACACCAGTATCGGCGCCGTCCGGCCGGGTACGGCGGCTGTCGTGATCAGAGCGTCCGCGGCGGCGACGTACGGCGTGAGCAGCTCGCGCTGGAGTTCAGCCCGCTCGGTCGTCATCTCGCGGGCGTATCCACCGGGTCCGTCCAGGGTGCCGAGCTCCAGTTCGATCGGTACGGCGCCCACCGAGGCGATCTCCTCAGCGGCCGCCGTCCGGACGTCGTACGCCTTGACCACCGCTCCGAGACGCTTGCAGGTCGCGATCGCCTGCAGGCCGGCCACGCCGGCGCCGAGGACGAGCACCTGGGCCGGCGGGACGGTGCCGGCCGCGGTCATGTTCAGCGGGAAGAAACGCGGCAGCCGCTCGGCCGCGACGATCGCGGCCCGGTAGCCGGCGACCAGGGCCTGGGAGGACAGCGCGTCCATCGACTGGGCCCGGGAGATCCGCGGGATCAGCTCCATCGCGAACGCGGTCAGCTTGGCCCGCGTGGCGGTCCGGACCACATCCGGCGGATTCGTCGGCAGGAACGACATCAGCGCCGTACCGGCGTGCAACCGCTGCAGCCGCTCGCGCTCGAGCGGCTGCACCGACGTCACGATGGTGGCCGCGTGGTCGGCACCCCAGGCGACCTCGGCACCGGCGTCGCGGTACTGCTCGTCGGAGAACAGCGCGCGCTCCCCGGCGGCCGGCTCGACCGCCACCTCGTAGCCGAGCTCGATGAGTTTCGCGACTTGTTCCGGCACCAGCGCGACCCGGCGCTCGGCCGGTCTGGTCTCCCGTACGACTGCGATCTTCACTCGCCGAAACCTATGCCAAACACTGGGTCGCCGGAAAGCCCGATCACGCCTGGTCTGCCAGGTTTTGAAGCAACAACGCTTCGGCGAGGCACACCTTGGCGAACTCGGCGAGGTGCAGACCCTCGTCGATGCCGTGGGCGCGGGTGTCCGGATCCTCCACGCCGGTGACCAGGATCGAGGCCTGCGGGAAGGTCTGCTGGAACTCCGCGATGAACGGGATCGAGCCGCCCATGCCCATGTCGATCGGCTCGACGCCCCACGCGGTCTTGAAAGCCGACCGGGCCGCCTCGTACCCGGCGCCGCGGGCGTTGACGCTGCACGGCTGGCCGGTCTGTCCCTCGGTGACCGTGACCTGGGCACCCCAGGACGCGTGCGACTCGAGGTGCTCCTTCAGCGCCGCGCTCGCCTTGGTCGCGTCGTCGCCCGGCGCGACCCGCAGGCTGACCTTGGCCCGCGCGACCGGCACCAGCGTGTTGCTGGCCTCCGCGACCGACGGTGCGTCGATCCCCAGTACGGCGATCGACGGGCGGGTCCACAGGCGGTCGACCAGCGAACCCGAACCGGTCAGCCGCACGGACTCCAGCACACTCGACTCGGCCCGCAGCCGATCCTCGGGGTACTCCACATCCGCCGCCCGGGAGGCGTGCAGCCCGTCCACCGCGACGTCACCCTTCTCGTCGTGCAGGGTGGCGAGCAGCCGGCACAGCGTCGACAGCGCGTCCGGAATCGGTCCGCCGAACAACCCGGAGTGGACCGCGTGATCGAGCGTCCGCACCTCGACGTACGCCTCGACCAGGCCGCGCAGCGACACCGTCAGCGCCGGCCGGCCGACGTCCCAGTTGCCCGAGTCGGCGATCACGATCGCGTCGGCGGCGAGCTCGTCGGAGTACTCGTCCAGCAGTTGCAGCAGAGTCGGCGAGCCGATCTCCTCCTCGCCCTCGACGAACACGGTCACGCCGACGGGCAGGTCGTTGCCGAAGGCCCGTACGGCGGCCAGGTGCGCGGCGATGCCCGCCTTGTCGTCGGCCGCGCCCCGGCCATACAGCCGGTCGCCCCGCTCGGTCGGCTCGAACGGGTCGGACGTCCACTGCTCGACCGGTCCGGTCGGCTGGACATCGTGGTGCGCGTACAGCAACACCGTCGGCTTCCCGGCCGGTGCGGCCTTCTTCGCGATCACGGCGGGAGCGCCGTCGTTGACCCGGACGATCTTCACCGTGAAACCTTCGGCCTCGAACAGCGCCGCGGTCGCCGCGGCGGAGCGCTGGACGTCGGCCGCGCGGGCCGGTTCGTAGCTGACCGACGGGATCCGGATGAGGTCCTCGAGGTCGGCACGGGCACTGGGCAGAACGCGGTCGATCGCCGCTGACAGATCGGTCATGCGCCTACCGTACGGCGTCCGTTCGCGGAGCCGACGCCCGGGAAACCCTCGCGCGTTACTCATTGCCGATCTAATCTGGAGTTCTCGTAGGTTTCCGCCTAACCTCCAGAGGATCCCATCATGGCCAAACGCCCTTCAGCCATCCTCACCGTCCTCATCACGGCCGGCGCCGCGCTTACCGCCGCACTGCCGGCGCACGCCGCGATCAGCTGTGACACCGACACCACCGGAGGCTCGACGTTCTACGACGGGCCGTCCGCGTCGAAGAAGTACGACGCCCGGTTCAGCAACAGCGCGAGTATCCCCAACCTGAGCACGCAGACCCCACAGGGCGCGGGCACTTGGTACAACTGGGACGGCTCCGGCCAGAACCTGCTCCTGGTCGGGTCCTATCGCGACGGCGCCGACTCGCAGCTCTACGGCATCGACCCGGCCACCGGCTCCACCGTCGGCGTGGTGGCGATCGCCGAGTCCCACGTCGGCGGCATCACCGTGAGCAAGGGCTGGGCGTTCGTGTCCGGCGCCGGGAGCAGCATCCGCAAGTACAGCCTGACCGCGCTGCGCAACGCCATGAAGGCAGCGGGTACGCCGTACCTCACGCAGGTGGGGACCGCGCGGGACGTGGCCGGCGCATCGTTCATCGGCAGCTACGGGGACTCGTTGTTCGCCGGCACGTTCAACGAGACGGGCCGCGGCAGCATGTACGAGTACAAGATCGCCGACGACGGCACCCTGACCACGGTCGCCGGTGCGTGGGAGGTGCCGACCAAGACGCAGGGGCTGACGGTGACCGCGAACCACTTCATCTACAGCACGTCGTACGGGCGCGGGAACCGCAGCAACATCTATGTGGTGAAGCGCGGCCAGAAGGACCTCGACGCGGCGGCGCTGAGCTGCTTCCGCGCGCCGAGCATGACCGAGGGCATCACTGAGTACAACGGAACGGCGTACCTGGTCTACGAGTCCGGCTCATACCTCTACGCCTCGGATCCGGCCACCCTCAATGTCATCCCCCGCATGCACAAGGCAACCATCTCGTCCCTGACGTCGCTGGTCCCCTAAGGCGTGAAGGCCGCCGAATCCAGCACGGTCTGACGCTCCTTCGTATCCCCGCGCACCTGAATCCGAAGCTGTGTCGTGTCGTTCACCTGCCGGTACTGCTCCACGACCGGCGGGTGGCCGCCGCAGCTGTGCTGGAAGGTGACGATCTGCACGCCGTCGGCGGTCTGACCACGATCCGCTGTGCCCGCGGTGCATCCCGGTGGTGCGCTGGCGCTGCTCGGCAGTGTTGACGAGGCGACCAGCCCGACGAAGACACCCTCGGTGTCCGAGTTGGTCTGCCACGTCGACGTGCTCGTGCTCACCACCAGCGATTTGCCGGGGTCGACCGCCTTCTGCGACCAGGACCGCGGCACATCGACCGACAGGTGATCGGTCGTCACCTTCGCTGGGCGAGTCAGGACGTAGCGGTACCCGCCATAGCCTCCACCGGCCGCCAGCAGGAGCGCGACGAGGACGGCGATCACCCGGGAGCGAGCAGACCGCTTCGGTCGGGTGGCGACGGTCGACTGGTTGGACCTGGGCGGCGGCTGGGTCGACTCGGCCGCACTTGCCGACTGATCCGTGTCCGTCAACTGGCCCGCGCTCGTCGGCTCGGCCGCGCTGGTTGGCTGGCTAGCGCCGGACAGGGCCGTCGCCTGGTCGACGGCAACGGTCGCGGGGACCGGTGCCGGCATCTCGTCGGCCGGGACCAGCCCGGGTGGGACCTTCCCGGTGGTGTGGGCTTCCCGCAACGCGTTGAGGAAGCTGTCCAGGTCCGGCCAGCGCTTGTCGCGGTTCGGCTCGAGAGCCCGTCGTACGACGACGTCGATCGCGTCCGGGACGTCCTCGCGCAGTGTGGTCATCGACGGCGGTGGCTTCTCGATCTGCATCACCGCACCGAGGCTGGCCACGCCATGCGGCGGCTGTCCGGTGAAGGCGGCGTACGCGACCGCTCCGAGCGAGTACAGGTCCGCACGCTGGTCCAGCCGCTCTCCGAGCACCTGCTCCGGCGCGACGTACGCCGGAGTGCCGCCAGGCAACGTGATCCGGGAGACCTCGGCCAGCGACTTGCCCAGACCGAGGTCCGACAGCATCGCCCGGTCGCCGGCCGGATCGGTGTGGAACAGCACGTTGGCCGGCTTCACGTCGCGGTGCAGGACACCGCGGGCATGCAGATGCTTCAGCCCTCGGCCGACCTGGGTGATGATGCGCACGACCTCGGCGAACTCCATCGGCCCGGCCTTGATCCGGTCCGCGAGCGTGCCGCCGTCGGCGTACGTGAGGACCATGAACGGGCGGCCGTCGTCGGCCTCGCCGATGTCGTGCACGCCGACGACGTACAGCGAGTCGACCTTGCGGAGGAACCGCCCCTCGGCCAGGAACCGGCGCCGGACGTCGTCGTCCTCGATCCAGTTGTCGGACAGGATCTTGACCGCGACCTCGGCGTCCAGTTGCTCGTCGCGGGCCAGCCAAACGGTCGCGAAACCCCCGGCACCCACCCGGCGGACCAGGGAGTACCGGCCGATCCGCGGTGGCTGGTCCATGGCGCAATTATGCTCGATCGCTCCTGCGACTCGCTCGCCGGAGCAAACAATCGGGCGTCTTGGTGCGTCACACGGGGATGGATATGGGACGAGTGGCAACGCGAGAGCGGCCGCCAGTGGCTATGGTCCGCCGAACCGCTCCTGCTCGGGTCATGACGTTAGGAGTCCGCTGATGCGGCAGAAGTACGGGGGGCTGATCGCCCTCGTC
Source organism: Kribbella sp. CWNU-51 (assembly GCF_054073265.1). Taxonomy (NCBI): domain Bacteria; kingdom Bacillati; phylum Actinomycetota; class Actinomycetes; order Propionibacteriales; family Kribbellaceae; genus Kribbella; species Kribbella sp. CWNU-51. The sequence goes on along the minus strand of NZ_JBSXMZ010000051.1, from coordinate 68,845 downwards.
GCAGCCGTCGCCGTGGCCGCCATAGCCACGGGCGGGGCCCTCGCGTACCGCCAGGGTCCCCGAGACAACGCCCTGGCCAACGCCGCCCCGCTCTCCGGTACGCCGTCCCCCACTCCGACCGCAACCCCATCGAGCACCCCGACGCCGAAGCCCAATTCCATCAAGTCCGGTCCGGTCAAGACCAAGGTCGAGCTCGCCAAACTCACCCACGGCCGTGCCCCACAGGTCACCTACCTGTCCGGCCGCACGGTCCGCGGTGGAACCGGCCGCGACGTGAAGGTCCCGGGCACGGAGGACATCCTGGACGTGGCCCGCCTGAACCAGTCGGTGCTGGCCGTCGTCAGCAAAGGCACCGACACCGAACTGCTGACGATCGACGACTCCAGCGGCAAGGTGCTCCGGCACACGCCGGACGTCACCAGGATCGTGACGACCGAGGACGGCCGGGCCGCCGCCTACGTCGCCCTGCGCAGATCCGCGGAGAGTGACGCGACGCCGGGCGCCGTCATCTACGCGGAGCAGGAATCGGTCCAGAAGCTCACCCTGCCGGACGTCTGGGATCCTGTTCCGCTCGGCTACGTCGACGGCAAGGTCTATTTCCGGGCCGAGTCCGCGGAGGGGGCCCTCACCTGGACCCTGTACGAGTGGGCCCCCGGTGCCTCGAAGGCGACCGTGATCAAGACCGTGCCGAAGGCGACCGCCCTGACCGGCGACGGCAAGCTCGCCGCGTCGATGAGCAATCTGACCGACTACAACAGCTGCTCCACCGTCGTCGAGGTCGCGACCGGCAAGCGGCTCTGGCGCACCTGTGACTACCAGATCCACGGGTTCACCCTCGACGGCTCGACCGCCTTCGGCGGTCCGTTCTACGAGGACGGGTACGGCAACGGCGTCGCTTCGGCCTTGGACGCCAAGACGGGCGTACTGCTGCACGAGTGGTCCGGCACCTTCCGGCAGACGGTCCCCGAAGACGACCAGCACCTGCTGATCCTGGCCGACGACGGCGAAGGGACACCGGCCTCGATCATCCGCTGCACGATCACGACCGGGACGTGTGAACTTGCCACGCCCCTGGCCAAGGGCAACCTGCTCATCGGCAGCTGATCTGCCGTGAGCAGATACCCCCTGTGATGCAAGGGGTTTGAGGGCAGACTGACGCCATGGAGCGCATAGCAGTGCTGGCAGATGTCCATGGCGTGTTGCCGGCGTTGGAGGCGGTACTGGCCGAGGAGGACGTGCTGGCGGCTGATGTGATCGTGCTGGCGGGGGACATCGCCAGCGGACCGCAGCCCGTGGAGACCTTGGACTTGCTCACGGAGCTGGGTGAGCGGGTGGTGTGGGTTCGGGGGAACGCCGACCGGGAGCTGGTGGAGATGGCCCGGGGTGCGTTCGACCGCGAGGCGCCGGATGCGGTGAGTCCCTGGGCTGCTGAGCAGTTGCGGGCGGACCAGGTGGAGTTGCTGGCTGGGTTGCCGACCACGGCGACGATCGGGGACACGGTGTTCTGCCATGCGACGCCGCGCGACGACGAGGAGATGGTGCTGGTGGACAGCCCGATCTCCCGCTGGGCCACGGTGTTCGACGGAGTGCCTGCAGACATCCGGACAATCGTCTGCGGGCACACGCACATGCCGTTCGCCCGGCAGGTCGATCGCCGGCTGGTGGTCAACGCCGGCAGTGTGGGCATGCCGTACGGCGCTCCCGGGCCGAGCTGGGCTCTGCTGACTCCGGATGGCGTGCAGCTGCGGCGTGCACCACTCGACGCGGTGAAGGCTGCGGAGCGCATCGTTGCCGAGTCGGCGTTCCCGGACCGCCGCGCCTGGGTGGACGAGTATCTGCTGAACACCTACTCCGACACCGAAGCCTTGGAAGCGTTCAGACCACGTGCGGAGGGTTGAACAGCTACCGTCGAGGCATGTTCGCGCGGCGGCGGAAGCATTTCGGGACTCCGGCTGACAAGGCGACGTATGCGACCCTGCATACCGCCTCGCTGGCCACTCCGCACCTGCGCGAGGGTCTGACGCCCGCAGCGGCGGGTAAGGCGAGCCGCCACCTCAGAGACCTCCTCGGTACGGCGGCCATCGCGATCTGCGACTCCTCCGGCGTACTGGCATGGGACGGCGTCGGCGGACCCTACGAGAGCAATCACCGTGGTGATGCGAAGGCCATAGCGGCCCCAACACTGCGGTCCGGACGTACGGCGGTGCTCGGCGCACATGACGTGGCCTGTGGTGATCCGCAATGCCCGATCCGTACGGCGGTGGTCGCGCCGATCGTCACGGAGGAGCGAGTGGTCGCCGTACTGGTCGCGTACAGCATCCGCACGTCGGCCGCACTGGTCAGAGCGACTGAAGAGGTCGCCCGCTGGGTCTCCGGCCAGGTAGAGCTGGCGGAGCTCAACAAGGAACGTACTCGCGCCATGGAGGCCGAGCTGCGCGCACTGCGAGCCCAGATCAGCCCACACTTCATCTACAACGCTCTGGCCGCGATCGCGTCGTTCGTCCGGACCGATCCGGAGCGGGCGCGTGAGCTGTTGCTCGAGTTCGCGGACTTCTCCCGGTATGCGCTGCGGCGCGGCGGCGAGTTCACCACACTGTCCGACGAGCTGCGCAACGTGGAGCGCTATCTGGTGCTGGAGCAGGCCAGATTCGGCGACCGGCTCAAGGTGTCGCTGCTGATCGCGCCCGAGGTGCTTCCGGTGGTGATCCCGTTCCTGGTCGTGCAGCCGCTGGTCGAGAACGCCGTACGGCACGGCCTGGAGGGCACAACTGGCGTCGGCCGGATCACGATCCACGCCAGGGATCGGATCAACGAGGCGGAGATCAGCGTCGAGGACGACGGCGCCGGCAGCGACCCCGAGGTGATCCGGGCCGCGCTGTCCGGCGAGTCCGGCAGCGACTCGGTCGGCCTCGGTAACGTCGACGCCCGGCTGCGGCAGGTGTACGGCGACGCCTACGGCCTGGTCGTGGAGACCGCCGTCGACGCAGGCACCAAGGTGACTTTCCGAGTGCCCAAATACTCCTCAGGGGTGCACGCTTCGCCGTAGGGTGACGCCATGGCCGACACTCCGCTGCGCGCGCTGGTCGCGGACGACGAGGAGCCCGCCCTGGCCGAACTGGTGTACCTGCTCGAGCGCGACCCCCGGATCGGCCAGATCAAGACGGCGTCGAACGGACCGGACGCGCTGAAGATCCTGCACGAGACGGACCTGGACGTCGTGTTCTGCGACATCAAGATGCCGGGCCTGGACGGCATCGACCTGGCCCGGGTGCTGTCCAAGTTCCGCCAGCCGCACCCGCAGATCGTCTTCGTCACCGCGTACGACGAACACGCGGTGGCCGCGTTCGACCTCCAGGCGGCCGACTACGTCATGAAGCCGGTCCGGGCCGAGCGGCTGGCCGAGGCTGTTCGCCGGGTCGTCACCGCCGGCGCACCGGCCGCGCTGCAGACACCCGAGGAGACCGAGGACGCGACGATCCCGGTCGAGCTGGCCGGCGTGACCCGATGGGTGAAGCGCTCGTCGGTCCGGTACGTCGAGGCGCAAGGGGACTACGCCCGCCTGCACACCGGCCAGAACTCACACCTGGTCCGGATCCCGCTCAGCACGCTCGAGGAGCGCTGGCGCGACGCCGGCTTCACCCGGATCCACCGCAGTACGCTGGTCGCCCTCGCCCACGTGGACGAGATGCGCGTCGACGGCGGCCGGTGCGCCGTCCGCGTCGGCGACGACTGGCTCCCGGTCAGCCGCCGCCATACCCGTGAACTCCGCGACCTCCTGGTCCGCTCGACCTCCCTGCGCGGATGACGTGAGTACGCCGGAAGGCCCGCGACGGGTCCGGGTCACGAGCCCCCGGACCAGCGCCGCCCGCCGGCCGATCATCCCCACCGGTACGCGCGAGATCGACGAACAGACCCGGCTCGGCGAGATCTACATGCACTCGCTGATCCAGTCCCAGCTACGACTTGCGCTCGCCGTCATCGGCGGCGTCCTCCTCGTCCTCGGCAGCATCCCGTTGCTGTTCTGGCTGGTCCCGCCGACCCGCACGCTGTCCGTCCTCGGTCTGCCGTTGCCCTGGGTGCTGCTCGGCATCGCGATCTACCCCGTGGTTTATGGTGCCGCGCGCATCTATGTCCGCAACGCCGAGCGGATCGAGGCGGAGTTCACCGAGTTCGTCGGGAGGCAGTAGATGTCTGCCGCCATGAGCGTGACCGCGATCGGGTTGGTGATCGTGGCAACGATCGGGATCGGTCTGTTCGGGTTGCGGATCTCCCGGACCACCAGCGACTTCTACGTCGCCAGCCGCGCGGTCACCCCGCGCTGGAACGCCTCCGCGATCAGTGGCGAGTACCTGTCGGCGGCGTCGTTCCTCGGTGTCGCGGGCCTGGTGCTGGTGAACGGCGCGGACATGCTGTGGTTCTCGGTCGGGTACACCGTCGGCTATTTGATGCTGCTCGTGCTGGTCGCCGCGCCGCTGCGCCGCTCGGGCGCCTACACGTTGCCCGACTTCGCCGAGACCCGCTTCGAGTCCCCGATCGTCCGCCGGATCTGCTCCGGCCTGGTCGTCGGCATCGGCACGCTCTACCTGCTCCCCCAGTTGCACGGAGCCGGCCTGGCCGTGCAGACCGTGACCGGCGCACCGCCCTATGTCGGGGCTGCGATCGTCGCGGTGATCGTGGTGATGAACGTCGCCGCCGGCGGCATGCGCTCGATCACCTTCGTGCAGGCCTTCCAGTACTGGCTGAAACTCACCGCGCTCGCCACGCCGATCTTCGTCATCCTGATCGTCTGGCACCAACCGGTCGGCGTACTCGACTCCTTGCACGGTGCGGCGGCGCAATGGGCCGAGCCGCTGTCCCGGGCCGGTGGTCGCGACCATCCGCTGTACGCGACGTACTCGTTGCTCTTGGCCCTTTGTTTCGGGACGATGGGCCTTCCGCACGTGCTCGTGCGGTTCTACACCAACCCGGACGGACGGGCAGCACGCCGTACGACGGTCGTCGTCCTGGCACTCCTTTGGTTCTTCTACTTGTTCCCACCCATGTACGCCGTCCTCGGCCGATCGTTCGCGCCAGACTTGGTGAGCAGTGGCGCGGACACCGTCGTACTCAAGCTGCCCGGGTTGGTTTTGCCTGGTACAGCAGGGGATTTGCTCGGTGCGCTGGTAGCCGCAGGAGCGTTCGCGGCGTTCCTGTCGACGTCGTCCGGGCTGACGGTCGCGATCGCCGGAGTGATCGACCAGGACCTGTTGCGGAGCCGGTTGCATCGGTGGACCGGTGGGGACTACGTGGCGGTGAACAGCTTCCGGATCGCGGCGCTGCTGGCGATGACCGTGCCGTACCTGGCGTTCACGGTGACTGGTGCGTTGAGTCTCGCGGACACTGTCGGGCTCGCGTTCGCGGTAGCCGCATCGACGTTCTGTCCGCTGCTGGTGCTGGGGATCTGGTGGCGGCGGATGTCGACAACCGGTGCTGCGGCCGGGCTGGTCGTCGGCGGGATCGCCGCGAGCGCGGCGGCCCTGGTGAACGTGGTCGGCGCACCGCACGGCGGCTGGCCGCGGGCGCTGGTCGGCCAGCCGGCGGCGTGGACGATGCCGCTCGCGTTCCTGACCGTGATCGTGGTCTCGAAGCTCACCCCGGACCGCATCCCGGCCGGCACCGCCCGCAGCATGGTCCGCCTGCACACACCGGAAGCGGTCGACGTTGATCGCGGACCCGGACCTGCAGCACTCACCAACCGCCCGTCCAGCGCCTCCCCGCCGCCTCGACGCGCGTAGCGACCGCGGTGTGCCGGAAGTTGATGAGTGGCGGGCGTCCGCCGCTCATCGCGCAGTTCCTACCGCTCGTCGCAGCTGAGTGATCCACCGGCCGACTGGTGTGGTCCGCTGAGCGCTCGTTGCGTGTGGGTGCTGTCGGTGCGACGTGACCGGGACCACAGTACGAGCAGCAGCAGCCCCTGCCGGTCCAAGCCGCCCGGCCTCATCCCCCGTCTGGAGTTACGCGATGAGTGATACGCGCGATCCGGACCTGACGACGTACCGAGATGTCCAGTTGTCCCCGGACTTCTCCGAACTGCGTCGCCGGTTCCGCAACTTCGTGTTCCCGATGACCGGACTGTTCCTGGTCTGGTACTTCGTCTACGTCCTGCTCGCCGCCTATGCGCACGACTTCATGTCGCACAAGGTCGCCGGCAACATCACCGTGGCCCTGTTGTTCGGGCTCGGCCAGTTCGTGTCGACGTTCGCCATCACGCTGATCTACGTCCGCTGGGCCGACCGCCGGCTCGACCCGGACGCCGAGAAGCTGCGCCACCAGATCGAGGGAGCCGAGCAGTGACCGCCCCATTGATGTTGCCGCTGGCAACCGACATCGGCAATCCGACCGTCAACATCATCATCTTCGCGCTGTTCGTGGTCGCCACCTTGGCGATCGTGCTGCGGGCGTCGCGGAACAACAAGACCGCGGCCGACTACTACGCCGGCGGCCGGTCCTTCACCGGCCCGCAGAACGGCATCGCGATCTCCGGCGACTACCTGTCCGCCGCGTCCTTCCTGGGCATCGCGGGCGCGATCGCCCTGAACGGGTACGACGGCTTCCTCTACTCGATCGGCTTCCTGGTGGCGTGGCTGGTGGCCCTGCTGCTGGTCGCCGAGCTGATCCGGAACACCGGCCGGTTCACGATGGCCGACGTGCTCTCGTTCCGCCTCAAGGAGCGGCCGGTCCGGATGGCGGCCGCGATCTCGACCCTCGGCGTCTGCTTCTTCTACCTGCTGGCGCAGATGGCCGGCGCCGGGGGTCTGGTCGCCCTGCTGCTCGGTGTCTCCGGACGGACCGGGCAGAGCATCGTGATCGCCGTGGTCGGCGCGATCATGATCACCTACGTGCTGGTCGGCGGCATGAAGGGCACCACCTGGGTGCAGATCATCAAGGCCGTCCTGCTGGTGGTCGGCGCGGGCATCATGACGCTCTGGGTGCTGGCGAAGTACACCTTCAATCTGTCCAGCCTGCTCGGTGCGGCTGTGGACAACAGCCCGGCGGCCGGCGAGAAGCTGCTGCACCCGGGTCTCCAGTACGGCGCAACGGGGATCAGCAAGCTGGACTTCATCTCACTGGCGCTCGCGCTGGTGCTCGGTACGGCGGGTCTGCCGCACGTACTGATGCGGTTCTACACGGTGCCGAACTCCAAGGAGGCCCGGCGCAGTGTCAGCTGGGCGATCTGGATCATCGGCATCTTCTACCTGTTCACCCTGGTGCTCGGGTACGGCGCCGCCGCGATCGTCGGCCCGGACCGGATCAAGGCCGCGCCGGGCAAGGCGAACTCGGCCGCACCGCTGCTGGCGTTCGAGCTCGGCGGTGAACTGCTGCTCGGTGTCATCTCCGCGGTCGCCTTCGCCACCATCCTGGCGGTCGTGGCCGGCCTGACGATCACCGCGAGTACGTCGTTCGCGCACGACATCTACGGCTCGATCATCAAGAAGGGCCAGATCAGCGGTGACGGCGAGGTCCGGGTGGCCCGGTACACCGCGGTGGTGATCGGCCTGGTCGCGATCGTCGGCGGCATCTTCGCCAACGGCCAGAACATCGCCTTCCTGGTAGCGCTCGCGTTCGCGGTCGCGGCCAGTGCGAACCTGCCGACCATCCTGTACTCGCTGTTCTGGCGGCGGTTCAACACCCGCGGCGCGCTGTGGAGCATCTACGGCGGTCTGAGCTCGGCGATCATCCTGATCGCGTTCAGCCCGGTCGTCTCCGGCAAGGTGGACGCGAAGACCCACGCCAGCCTGTCGATGATCACCGACACCTCGATCGACTTCCACTGGTTCCCGCTGGACAACCCCGGCATCGTCTCGATCCCGCTGGCCTTCTTCCTCGGCTGGCTCGGCACGGTGACCAGCAAAGAGCCGGTCGACGTCGACAAGTTCGCCGAGATGGAGGTCCGCTCCCTCACCGGCGCGGGCGCCGAGAAGGCGGTGCAGCACTAGACCTGTCAGGCAGGCCCTGCTGACCCGACGCGAACCTGCCTGACAGCCCACCCCGAGAGACGGACCCGGCACCGCCGGGTCCGTCTCTCGTTGTCAGGGGGCCTTGAGGGTGGGCCAGAGGGCGAGGAAGGCGTCGCGGGAGCGGATGCCGCGGAGTTCCTCGGCGGCGTGCAGGCGGCCGAAGGTGAAGGAGTTGCCGCCCTCGAGGTAGACCTCGACGGCCAGTTGGCGCAGGAGGTCGCGCGACACGACGCTGTCCTGGTGTTCGCCGAGAACCTCCTGGACTTCCTCGGCGCGGGCGGCGAGCGAAGCGGCATCGTCACCCAGGACGGGTACGGCGGACTCGGCGGCGTACCGGAGTCGCTTGGCGGCCTTGCGGACCTCGTGGAGTTCGTGGTCCTGCTCGGCGCTGGTCTCGGCCGACTCGGCGCGGCGGACGGCCTTGCGCAGGCGCTGCCGGTCGTGGTCGACGAGCTCGGGAAGCTGCTTGGCGGCCTTGCGATCGTCGTCGGTCAGCGGCGGCTTCGCGATCAGCTCGTCCAGCGCGTCGAGCAGCCGAAAGTAGCGCTCGCTCTCCAGCGCGGCCAGCGCGCCCGCCCGGCCGGCCTTGTAGACCCCGCGCAGATGGTCGTCGATGCGGCCGGCGACGCGGCCCATCACCAGTTCGACCGGCTGCTCGGCGACCTCCGCTGCGAAATGCTCACGCTGAACCTCGGCGTCCCGCGCTGCTCCGAGCTCACCCGCCAGCCACTTGAGCTCGACACGGATCAGGTGACCGGCCGCGCGATCCACGACCGGCCGGTACGTCGCCAGTGCGGACCGCAGCCGCCGGGTCGCCACCCGGAACTTGTGGATCGAGTCCGGGACATCCCGCCGTACCTCGGGGTCGCGTTCGCGGATCGCCTGCACCTGGGCACCGGCGTACGCGCGGAACAGGTCCGAGGTCCTGGGCTTCTTCGGCAGCTCCAACGACTCGGGCGGCGGCACGCGGTCGCCGAGCGCCCGCGCGAGCTTGCTCGGACCCGCGGCCGGCTGGGCGCCCGCGGACCGCAGCGCCTCGCCCGCGGCCTCCAGCAACGCGTCGTCCCCGTCGACGAGCTCGACCTCCCACTCCCGCCAGCTCTCGGGCTCACCACCCTCGACGGTCGCGGTGACGTGGTCGTCAGCGAGCTCGGCGAGCACCTGGCCGTCCTCGCCCAGGAGGCGATGTACGACGCGCTTGGTGTTCAGCGTGACGACGGGGATCAGCTCCTGGTCGCGGACGTGCACCCGCACGGAGCGAACGACCGCGACCGGCACCTTCCGAACGGCCCGCCCGAGCGGGTGATGGACCTCGAGTCGCTCGTCGCCTGACACAGGGAACTTCACGTGCCAGCCGTCGTCCTCGCCGCCGGTTCGCCGGCGCAAGGTCACCTTGTTCGCAGCCAGATCCAGGCCGGCGGTGTCGAAGTACACCGCCTCCAGGTTGAGCTTGACCGGTCGCGCCACCCTCGCGACTCCGGGCAGCTCGCGCAGCGCCGGAAGACTCGCGTCGTCGCCGACGTCGTACTTGGTCTCGATCTCCAGCTGCTCCGTAGGCGCCATACCCCCTTGTTTACCAGGAATTCATGAACTGGTCAGCTGAGCGCTCGTAGGTCCTCGATGAGACGCTCCACATCCCGGTCCGGTAATCCGTTGGGTGACGTCGGCCGGAGCTGCCGCCGCTGGTTGCGGTTGAGCCCCCGGCAGACCAGTACGACGAGAGCCAGCAACGTGATCATGTCCGTCCCACTGCCTTGAAGAACGTGTAGTGAAAGGTGCCGCCGGACGCTGCGGTCTTCTCCAGGTCGCGAATCCCCGACGCCCACTCGGCCGGCGTCCGCATCCCGGCGGCAATGGCGCGTTCGCGGACCGACTCGACCATCGCAATGAAGGTCTTCCGGGTGAAGCCGTCGACCAGGTGCGGCCGCGTCTCGTCGGCGTACACGGTGCACGGCCGGGCGCGGACATCGTCATACCCGGCGTTCTTGAGCAACGGCTGCAGGCGCCGGCCGATCAGCGCGTCGCCGCCGGCCTCGGCCTGGAGGTCGCTGAGGCAGTCGATCACCGCTTGCGCCGCCGTACTGCGCGGGTGGAAGAAGGCTGACCCGTGATCGCCCTCGATGACGGTGATCGTGCCGCCGGGCTTGAGCAGACGGCGCAGTCCGGTGAGCGCGGCGTGCGGGTCGGGCAGGTGCTCGAGGACGAAGCAGAGGAAGACGTGGTCGAACTCCTCCGCGGGCAGCTCGTGCAGGTCGGCGTGCCGCCAGTCGACTCGGGCGTCCGGTGCGATCGCGGCGACCCGGGCCTTGGCTCGCGCGAGGGATTCCTCGGAGATGTCGACGGAGACGAGGTCGATGCCGGGGCTGCGGGTCACCAGTTGCACCGTCTGTGCGCCGACCCCGCAGCCCGCCTCTAGGACGCGGCTCCCGGCCGGGTAGCTGGTGCCGTCGTGAAGAAGATCGGCCAAGGTCTGCGCCTGGTCGGTCAACCGGCGGGTCTCCGCCGGCGTGTAGCCGTGCACGTAGTCGGTTCCCATAACCCCACGGTGCCGCCACAATGGTCCGGTGCACAGGTCCAATCCGAGCCAAAGTGGCAGGTCCAATGGATCGGCCGCCGGTACGTCGCCGACCGGCCCCGACTCCCCGCACCCGGCCGACGCCGACTCTCCGCACCTGAAACCCGCCGGAGCCGACTCCCCGCAACGGAACCCGGCGGGCGCCGATTTCCTGCAGCTGAATCCGGCGGACGCACCTGCGGGCGGCCTCGCGGACTGGCTGACCGACCGCCTCCGCACCGCCATCTCCGACGGCCGACTTCCCCTCGGCACCCGCCTCCCCGCGACCCGGGTCCTCGCCGCCGAACTCCACATCTCCCGAGGCGTAGTCACCGAGGCCTACCAACGCCTCACCGAAGACGGCCACGTGGCCGGCCGAGGCCGAGCCGGCACCATCGTCGTCGCCGCCCCCATCAGCACCACCGCACCTGCCGAGCGCCGGGCTGGCGACGTGACAGCCGCCGGACGAGACGGAGCGGCGGCGCAGCACGGTGGGGAGGCGGACGCCGCACCACACAGTGGGGTGGCGGACACCGCTCGGCGAGTTCCCACTGAAGGCCGTGGCCTTCGGGCGCGGCGGGATAGGGAGGGGGCGGTGGTCGAGCAGCCTGGGTTGGATGTGTTCGACAGTTTGCGGGCTGCGCCGGCGCGGATCGATCTGACGCCTGGGGTGCCGGATCTGGCGGCGTTTCCGCGGAGCGCCTGGTTGCGCGCCGAGCGGACGGTGCTGAACGACCTGGAGTCATCCGCCTTCGGGTACGGCGATCCAGCCGGAACGCCGGCCCTACGCCGGGCAGTCGCGAACTGGCTGGCGCGCAACCGCGGTGTCGCCGCCGACCCGGACGACCTGATCATCGTCGCCGGCGTCTCACAAGCGATCGGCCTCGTCGCGCAGGTCCTCAAAGACCGTGGCATCACCGAGATCGCCGTCGAGGACCCCGGCTCGCTCGGCTCCCGGCAGCACCTGCAGAACTGGGGTCTGACCACGATCCCGATCCCGGTCGACGGTGACGGCCTCCGGGTCGACCTGCTCCGCGCGTCCGGCGCCGGCGTCGTGATGGCGACTCCCGCGCACCACTTCCCGACCGGCGTCGTACTGGAAGGCGAACGGCGGCGCGAACTGATCCAGTGGGCCGCCGAGGGCGGGCTGATCCTGGAGGACGACTACGACGCCGAGCACCGGTACGACCGTCCCCCGGTTCCCGCTCTGCGCACGATGCTCACGGATCAGGTCATCTACGCCGGCAGCGTGTCGAAGCTGCTCGCACCCTCCCTCCGGATCGGGTGGATGCTGCCACCGCCGCAGTACAAGGACGCACTGATCGGGATGAAGCGCCTGGCCGACCTCGGCAACGCCGCGCTTCCCCAGCTCACCCTCGCCCAGTTGATGGAGTCCGGCGAACTCGAACGCCAACTGCGCTTCCTCCGTCGCCGGCACCGCACCCGCCGCGACGCCATGGTCGACGCAATCCGCAACTATTTGCCCACAGCAACCGTCCACGGCGCCGCGGCCGGCCTGCACCTCACCATCACCTTCGAGGATGCCTCGAACGACGTGGAGCTAGCCGCCGCGGCACTACAGAAGGGCGTCAAGACCCACCCCCTCTCCTGGCATTGCCAGCTCCCGCACGCCCCCGGCCTCGTCCTCGGGTACGCCGCCCGCACCCCCACCGAGATCACCGAAGCCATCGCCACCATCGCCGAGGTCAGGTAGGCAGCTCAACGCGTGTACAGCGGGGACATCGCCAGGGCGAAGGTGATCATCAGGTCCGGGTCGATCGGCCGGGCAGGCAGTGGGACGAGGTCGACCAGTTTGTCGTCGCCGACCCGGATCGTGGTGCGCCCGGTCGCGGTGTCGACGTACGCCTCGTCGCCGAGCGGGATCGGCTGCGACGTCGCGGCCTTCCGCATCGGCGCCATCAGGGCCTCCGCGTTCGGAGTCCGCCGTACCGACGTGGAGAGCACGCTCGTCGGGTTCACCCAACCACAGACCAGGTCACCGAGCGCGGTCTGACCGTCCCGACGGACCATCGCGGGCGCGCCCATCACCTTCTCCGCCGCGGCCGATCCGCGCTCGCAGTCCGGCCGCGCGATCAGCGGCTGAGCCTCCGGCAACCCGGGCGCCTGCCGGACCACTTCCTGCCCGAGTACGACGTACTTCGCCAGGGTCGCCGGTGGTCCGCTGACCTTGTACAACCGCCCGTCCAGCAGGAACACCACGAATGTGCTGGTCCCGTATCCGCCCTCACCCACGACCACGGGCTTGGCCTTCTCGCCCTTCGTCGCGGCATAGGCCTTCTGCGTCGCCGCCAGCGTCGCCTTGGTTGCCGGAAGCACCGAAGTCCCGACCCGCAGGACCGGCCCGTTCGGACTGGTGCTGAGACCGAGCTGACAGACGTCGTACGTCGGCAACCCGAACTCGGCCGGGATCGCCTTGGGCTGGATCTGCACCACCGGCACCGCGAGCGTCGACTGCACCAGTGACTGATCCATCCGCACACACAGCGTGTCCGCGACCTTGGACGTAGCCGGACCGCTCGGGGTCTCGGACGGCGTCTCCGACGGGGTCTCGGTAGGCGCGGTGCTGATCGAGACCAGCGGCGGCACGTTCGGGGCGTCCTCCTCCCCGGGACCGCTACACCCCGCGACGACCAGCAGGCCGGCGATCAGTACAAGGCGGATGCGCATGATGACAAGACTTTAACTGGCTGTGCGTAGTTCCCTTTCGCGGACCGCATGTTCGTCGGTGCGTGCGTCGTACTGCCAGAACTCGCGCAGCCAGGCCGCCGTCCCGATCACGCCGACGACGCACAAGGCGCCACCGCTCACGATCGCCACCCGGACACCGGTGAGGTCCGCGACCAGGCCGGAACGGGCCTGGCCGCCGAGCGGACCGAGGGAGTAGCCGAGCATCTCGATGCCCGCGAGCCGGCCGCGCATCTCGTCCGGGATCGTCTGGTTCCAGATCACCGACCGGAACAGCACCGAGACCATGTCCGCGGCACCGGCCACGGCGAAGAACGCGATCGCGAACCAGATGTTCGGTGCCAGCCCGGCGATCCCGACCGCGGCACCCCAGCAGATGGTGGCGAGGACGACGGCCCGGCCCTGGTGGTGGACGTGTTTCGCCCAGCCGCTGGTGAGGCTGGCGCACATCGCCCCGATCGCCTCGGCGCTGTAGAGGAGACCGAGCAGTTTCGGCTGCTGCAGGACCTCGGTGGCGAACGCCGGGAACAGCACGATCGGCATCGCCAGGAACATCCCGACCATGTCCACCAGGTAGGTGGCGAGCAGGTCCCTGCGGCGGAACGCGTACACGATCCCGCCGCCGATCGCGCGCAGGCTCGGCGGCGTGCTGTGCTCATTCGTCCGGTACGGGCGCAGGCCGAGGTAGAGCGCGGTCGCGAGCACCAGGCCGGTCAGCTCGACCGCGAACGCCCAGGTCACGCCGACCGCGCCGATCAGCAGGCCGGCGAGCGCCGGGCCCGCGAGCTGGCCGACCTGCATCGTCAGCGAGCTGAGCGCGACCGCGGCCGGGATCTCCTCGTGCCGCACGACCCGCGGGAGGAGGGCCTCCCGACTCGGCCGCTGCAGGGAGGTGGCGATCGCGTTCAGCGCGCCGCAGACGTAGATGAGCCACACCTGCGGGTGGTCCAGCAACGAGTTGCCGAGCAGTGCCGCGCAGATCAGGACCTGCGCCATGCCGGTGCCGATCAGCAGCTTCCGGCGGTCCACATGGTCCGCGAGGGCGCCGCCGTACAGGCCGAAGACGACGAGTGGCGCGATCGTCACCAGGCCCATCGCGCCGACGGCGAAATTCGAGCCGGTGAGCTGGTACAGCTGGTACGGCAGCGCGACGTACCCGAACATGCCGCCGAGGAAGAAGACCGATCCCGACACCAGCAGGATGCGGTAGTCGCGAGAGCTGTGCCACGGGGTCAGATCGACACGGAGCCGGGCCAGCCACGCGCGGACACTTGCTGCCACTGGCACATAGTGCCAGCTCCGATCGCCGGGGAAGAACCGATGTGTCCCTACCGTGAGACGCACGCGGCCGCGGCATCCTGGGGGTGCCGCGGCTCAGTGCTGTCTGCGATGTTCGCGCTCTCAGGCCAGCGGCAGCAGGGCGCTCAGGTCGGTGCGTTCGCCGCTGGCGCGAAGTTTGCCGGACTGGCGGGCGTCCGCCCAGGCGACGCGGCCGAGGGCCAGGTCGATCCAGAGCTCGGGCGGGAGCTCGACCACGGCGCCCGGCGTACCCCGGGTGTGCCGCGGGCCCTCGATGCACTGGACCGCGCCGTACGGCGGGACCCGCACCTCGACCGCGTGTCCGGGAGCCTTCGCGACCAGGAGCTTCAGCAACTGCTTGGTGAGCAGCTTCAGGTCGGCGCGTTCCGCCGTACCGGCGTCATATCGCTGCAGGGCCTGGTGAAATGCGGGGTCGTGCGTGCTCACGACGTGTCAGCGTACTGCCGCGATGAAGTTTGTGCTCATCCCTGGCGGCCGATTGCGGAGACGCCCCTGTTGTCGGGGATAATCGGCCGGGAGAGAGGGAAGCGAGGTCGGGATGCTCACGCCCAGGCACCAGGCGCTGCTGATGACGCTGGCGGGAATGACCGTCGGCGTAGCCGTGTTCGGCGCGGTGCTCGCCTTCAACGGCAATCCATTGGCAGGCGACGACACCCCGGCCGGGATCGTGAACAGTCAACCCGCCTCCAAGACGCCGGCCCGGACCGACGGGCTCCAGCCCGACTCCCTGCAGTACGCCGTACAGACCTTCGGCAGCGCGGACGCACCGGTGTCGGCCGAGGTCCCGACCGGGTGGAAGAGCTCCCAGGCCGGCACGCGGCCGCGGTTCCTCGACCCGACCGGCGTCTGGCAGCTCCGGTTCGACACCCGCGGCAGCAACGAGTCCCCGGACAAGCTGGTAGCGGCCCGGGCCCGCAGCATCGATGAGCGCGATCTCAAGGTGATCAGCCGCGACAACGGCACCCTGATCTACACGTACGTCGACCAGACGCGCGGGCCGCGGATGGGCCTGTCCCGCTGGATCTCCACCGACGGCGGCACGAGCTCCGCGGTCGAGATCACCGTCGGCGGGCGCCCGCAGGACGAGGCCGGCCTGCGCGCCATCCTCCAGCACGCCACCGACACGCTGCAGCTCCCGCCCGCAGCCGGCGATACCCGGCCGAACTGAACAGACTTCCGGCGCTTCGCGCCCGCTAACACTTGATGTCGGCGGTCGGCGCCGTACCTTGCAGCAGGTAGCTCTCCACGGCGTTGTCCACGCACGGATTGCCCTGCTTGTAGCCGGTGTGGCCGTCGCCGTCGCGGGTGATCAGCACGCCGCTCTCCAGCTGGTGCGCGAGCCCGACGGCCCATTCGTACGGAGTCGCGGGGTCGCGGGTGGTGCCGACGACCATGATCGGCTTCGCGCCGGCCGCCTTGATCGCGTGCGGCTTGTCCTCGGCCTTCACCGGCCAGTTCGCGCACGGCAGCGAGCCCCAGAGCAACGCGCTCCCGAACCGCGGCGAGGCCGCCTCGTACTCCGGCATCTCCGCCTTGGCCTCCGCGACCGAGGTGATGTCCGGGCGATCCAGGCAGTTGACCGCGTAGATCGCCTCGTTGGCGTTGTCCGAGTAGCCTGACGGCTCGCGGTCGGTGTACTGATCGGCCAGCGCGAGCAGGCGGGCGCCGTTCCCGGCCAGGCCGTCGAGGACCGCATCCTCGAGCTGCGGCCACAGCTGCTTCAGGTAGAGCGGGGACAACACGCCGAGCAACACCAGGGCCTGCGTGACCTCGCGTTTCCCGTCGCCGGGCAGCGGGGTCGCGTCACTGTCCTTGATCAGCTTGTCGATCTTCGCGAGCACTTCGGCCTTGCTGCTCCCGAGCCGGCACGACCGCTGGGCGCAGTCCTCCGCGAACGCGTCCAGCGCGGTGTCGAAGCCCCTCGCCTGGGCGATGTTGTTCTGCTTCGCGGTCTTCGACGGGTCGACCGCGCCGTCGAGCACCAGCCGGCCGACGTTCTTCGGGAAGAGTTCGGCGTACGTCGCACCCAGGTAGGTGCCGTACGAGAAGCCGAGGTAGTACAGCTCCGGGTCGCCGACGATCCCCCGCAGTACGTCGATGTCGCGCGCGGCGTCCTGGGTCGACACGTGCGGCAGCAGCTCGCCGGAGCGCTGCTCACAGCCGTCCGCGAGGATCTTCGCCTCGTTGTTCAGGTCGGTGATCTCGGCCTCGGTGTCCGGGCTGCCGTCAGTCGCGATGAACTTGTCCATCTGCCCGGTGTCCAGGCAGCGCACCGGCGTCGACTGCCCGACCCCGCGCGGGTCCCAGCCGATCACGTCGAACTTCCGCAGCAGCGACGAGCCCAGCACGAACCCGGCCGAGGCGGCGAACTTCTCCCCGGAGGCACCCGGCCCGCCCGGATTGATGAACAACGTCCCGATCTTCCCGGCCCGGTCCCTGGCCGACACCTTCCGCGCCCGCAGCTCGATCGTCTGACCGGTCGGCTTGGTGTAGTCCAGCGGCACAGTGATCGTGGCGCACTGCTGGTTGGAGCCACAGCGCTGCCAGTCCGGCTGCTGCTGGTAGAACCTCTCCAGCCCTGCCGGGATCGGCCCGACCGGCCCCTTCGGCGGATTCGCCCCGGTCCCGGTCGCCGTACCGTCACCCGCATCCTGCGCGCGACTCGCCACCCCACACCCACTCACGAGCACCGCCAGGGCTGCCACCAGCACGGTTGTCCTGCGGAATCTCACTGCGGGCTTTCTCCCTCGTCTTCGTGGTGCAGTCGGCGCCGGCGCCGTGGCTTGCGTGGCCGCCGCTCCTCGGGCGTCTCAGCCGCCGTCGTCTCGGCCCCCGTTTCAGCTGGTGGCGTTTCGGCCACAGCCTGGGCTGCCGGTGTGTCCGTGACCCCGGGTTCGTCCGGCACGACGTCGGCCAGCTCCTCGGGCAGTGGCGCGTCGGAGGTCGTCGTACTGGAGGCTTCGTACTGTTGCCGCGGCGAGCACACGTCCGCCCGGCTGCACGCGCACCGCCGGCCGGATGCCGCCAGCCGGACCACCACGGTGTCGCTCGGAACGTTGTGCCCGACCACCACTCCATCACCCGCGGGGGTCTCCACCTGCGTCCCGGCCGCCGGCGCCTTCGCGTTGAACTCCTGGTAGAGCGGGTGCTCGTACTTCAGGCAGCACATCAGCCGCCCGCACGCGCCGGAGATCTTCAACGGGTTCAGCGGCAGGTCCTGGTCCTTCGCCATCCGTACGCTGACCGGCTCGAAGTCCTTCAGGAACGTCGCACAGCACAGGTCCCGCCCGCACGGCCCGATCCCGCCCTGCAGCCGGGCCTCGTCGCGCGCACCCACCTGCCGCAGCTCGATCCGCGCCCGGAGAGCCCTGGCCAGATCCCGCACGAGCTCGCGGAAATCGACCCGGTGCGGCGCGGAGAAGTACACGATGACGAGCTGATCGACATCCGCGCGGCGGTCGACGAAGTCGATACCGACCACCTTCATCGGCAGACCGTGCTGCCGGATCGTCCGTTTCGCGATCACCCGCGCGTCGGCGCGCCGCTGCCGGTTCTGCTCGTCGCGATCCAGGTCCGCGGCCGTGGCGACACCCTCACACAGCGGCAGCCCGCCGATCTCCTCGGTAACGTACTGCGGCGCCCACACGCACTCCGCCACCTCCGGCCCGTCATCGGTCGGAACCAGCACTTTGTCCCCGACACGCGGACGATGCGGGCCGGGGTCCAGGTAATAGAGCCGCCCGTACCGCTCGAACGACACCGCCATAACCATGCCCACGGCGCCAGAGTACTTGCCGGGGGCCAGCTCGACCCATGCGCGCTCCTACCCACCCGACGCGTTCTTGCCGGCGTCGCACGCTTGGGGTGCTTAGCGGTGGGTGCCCTTCACGCTCCCGGTGAGCGGTTCGTCGTCCGGTCCGTACGCCGCACAGACCACCAGGCGGTCGTTGTGGTTCCACAGACTCTCGTCGGGTGACCAGTACACGTATTCGAGCTCGGACTCGTCCGCCGGGGTGCCGACGTACGTGCCGAACTGCGTCGCACAGGTGTTGTCGGCAGCCTTGCGAACACCCTTGTCGCCCGGGTACGGACCATCCGGGAGCGTGACATCGGCAATGATCTCGGCGTCGTGCGGTTCCGCACAGGGCTTTCGGATCGCCTCGTTGTCGTCCTCGCCGTCGTCGAAGCAGTCGCCGACGGCCAGGTATTCGACGTACGTGATGTCGGCCGGAGCTGACGAGACGGGCTCGGGGCCGCTGGAGCTGTCGTCGACGGTTGAGCCGATCGCGATGAGGACGCCGAAGAGGACGAGGTAGCCGATGGTGGTCAGGGAGCCGATGACCAGGCCGGCGATCGCCATTCCCTTGCCGGTTTCCTGGCGCTTCTTGAGTTGGACCAGGGCGGCGATGCCCAGGCCGATCGCCACCGGGGCGGCGAGGCCGAAGAAGATGCCGCCGATGCCGGTCGCCAGCGCCGCGGTGGCCAGCCCGTTGGTGCCACCCGTCGTCCCCGGATACCCATAGCCGTACCCATAGGGCGCCGGCGCCGGGCCGTACGACGCCGGATACTGCGGCTGCCCGTACTGCGGTTGGCCGTACGGCGCCTGTCCACCAGGTTGCCCGTACGGCGTTTGGCCACCAGGCTGCCCATACGGCGGCTGGGATTGGCCGTAAGACGGTGGCGGCTGCTGGGGTTGAGGCTGGCCCGGGGCGGCCCATGGGGTGGCGGGCTGTTGGGCGTGCGGCTGGTCGGGCCGGCCGTAGGTCGGGAACGACCTCGGCGCGTCCTGTGGGCGGCCCGCGTCCGGGTCGTATGGTGGCTGCGTCACTCTTCCCCCGCGAGTACTACCGTTGCGATCCGCGCATGCTACCGGTCAGCCGCATCCCCGGCATTCCGAGCAGGCACAGGACGTTGCCATCAGCAACAGCACGATCTTCCAGCACGACGTAGTACATGTCCAGTTCGGACCGCTCGTACGGCTTCCCGACGAACGCGTTGAACGCGGTCGCGCACTGCTGGGTCGCGACCGTCTGGGTCTGGTCGGCGGCCAGGCCGGTCAGACTGGCGCGGACCTTCGAGTACGCCTCCCCGGTGTGCGGAACCGCACAGTCCGCGATCCGCACCACCCGCAGGGCTGCGGCCTCCAGGTCCGCGTCGAAGCACCGCCCGACGGCGACCTGCGCGATCCCGACGGTCCGGCCGATGCCGGCCCGACGCTCGCCGAGCACGTTGAGGGTGACCGCGACGCTGGTCGCGAGAATCCAGCACAGACTGACCGCCAGGGCGCCGTACGCGAGTTTCTTGCCGCGGCCGCCGGTCCGCTTGATCCGGCGCAACGCGATCCCGGCCAGCACCAGGGCGATCGGGACCAGGCCCGGAAGGCTGGTCACGAACGCCGCCACGGCGTATCGGTCCTGCCGCTGCTGCGCCGGTGTCGGTACGCCGGCCAACCACGATTCGGCCGGCGGCAGCGAGGGCCGCGCCGGCTGGATCGGAGGGGGCGGCTGGCTCATGAGGGTCCGTTCGGCGATCGGCCGAGCGGTAATGCTCGGACACCCGAACATCGGACTGGTCGGTCTCGGTGTTACAGCAGCTGCCCAGTAATCGGACGGCAGTCTCAGAAAGTGACCACGCGGTTATCGCTGGACCCGGCGCGGGACGTGCGGGCCGTCGTTGCGGCCCTCGAACAGCGACACGGTCATCGCCTCGAGGGCGAGCAGCGGTGCGACGTTGGCCTCGATGGCCTCACGACAGGCGGTGATCGCGCCGATCCGGCGAATGGTCTGCTCCGGCGTGGTCCGGCCGGCCAGCTGCTCGATGTTCGGGTGCAGCTCGGCGTTGATCAACTCGGTGCCGGCGTTGGTCTGCACGACCAGCACGTCCCGGTAGAGCGCCATCAGATCGACGAGTGACCGGTCGAGCACGTCGCGTTCCCAGCGCTTGGCGCGCGCCTTCTGCTGCTCATCGAGCTCCTTCAGCGCAGCGTTGGCCTCGCGCGGCTTGGCGCCCTTGGTCCCGACGCCGAGCGCCTGCTCGAGCGCGGCCCGTTCCTTCTCGTCGACCTTCTCGGCGCTGGCCTTGGCCTCGTCCTTGGCCGCCTCGACCAACTGCTGGGCAGCCTTCAGACAGGCCCCGAGATCCCGCAACGCGAACGGAACCTCGAGCACCTTGTTCCGCCGGTCGCGCACCTCTTCGTCCCGCGCCAGCGCCCGCGCCCGCCCGATGTGCCCCTGCGCCGCCCGCGCCGCGAACCCGGCCAGCTCCGGATCCACCCCGTGCTTGCTGGTCAGCATGTCCGCCACCGCGGCCACCGGCGGCGTCCGCAGCACCAGCAGCCGGCACCGCGACCGGATCGTCGGTACGACGTCCTCCACGGTCGGCGCGCACAGCACCCAGACCGTCCGGGGCGCGGGCTCCTCGATGCTCTTCAGCAACGCGTCGGCGGCCTGCTCGGTCAATCGGTCCGCGTCCTCGACGACCATCACCTGCCAGCGGCCCTGGGTCGGGCTCATCGCCGCCCGGCGGACGAGTTCACGGATCTCGCTGACTCGGATCGACAGCAGTTCGGTCCGGATCAGCGACACATCCGGGTGCGCGCCGCTGAGCGCCGTACGGCAGTCGTTGCACTCGCCACAGCCCAGGTCGTGACACTGCAGCGCGGCCGCGAACGCCCGCCCGGCGTTCGAGCGGCCGGATCCGGGCGGGCCGGTGATCAACCACGCATGCGTCATCCCGGCCACGGCGGCGCCGGTCTCGCCCCGCATCCCGGCCGCCGCGCTGGCCACGGCCCTCGTCAGCACGGCCACGGCCGGCTGCTGCCCGACCAGGTCGTCCCACACACTCATAGGTCCACCTTCGGAAGGATCGGCTGGAGCCGGGCGCGGATCTGCTTGGCGAGGTCGTCGCGGTCCTGGGTGGCGTCGAGGACCAGATAGTGCTGGGGCTCCGCGGCGGCGAGCTCGAGGAACGCGGTCCGGACCCGCTCGTGGAAGTCGTGCGACTGAGACTCGATCCGATCCCGCTCGGCGAAGCGCCCGAGGCCGCTCTTCGGCGGCAGGTCGAGCAGGATGGTCAGGTTCGGCCGGAGGTCGTCGGTGGCCCAGCGGTTCACCCGCTCGACGTCGGACAGGTCGAGGTCTCGCCCGGATCCCTGATACGCCAGCGCGGAGTCGACGTACCGATCGGTGATGACGACGGCGCCGGCCTTGAGCGCGGGCTTGATCACCGAGTCCACGTGCTCGGCCTTGTCGGCGGCGTAGATGAGCGCCTCGGCACGATGCGAGATGTCGCCGGTGGCCGGGTCGAGGACGATCTGCCGCAGCGTCTTGCCGAGGTCGGTCGCGCCCGGCTCGCGGGTGAGCAGGACCTGCTGGCCCTGCTCCTTCAGCCACTCCACGAGCAGCGCGGACTGCGTCGACTTCCCCGCGCCCTCACCGCCTTCGAGCGCGATGAACAGGCCGGTGGTCGGATACACGCCAGTAGTCTTGCCGAAGCTGCGCCGTACGTCGCGCCAGAACGGGACGCCCGGACGATCGTCCATCTGCCGCCACGCGATCAGCCCGATCACCCCGGCCAGGATCGCGGCGATCAGCATGGTCATCGAGGCACCGTTGTAGGTGACCGACTTGCCGCCGATCGTGTACGTGTGCCGGCCGATCGCACCAGCCGCGAACGGCGCGATCGCCAGCGTGACCGCGAGGACCGTGCGTACCGCGGACTGGACGAACGCGAAGGTCCGGCCGCGGACCGCGTCCGGGACCTCGAGACCGAGCAGCGTATAGCCGGAGACCCAGGAGGCGCCGGCGCAGAAGCCGAGCAGGATCGCGATCATCGTGGCGATCTCGATCTGCTGGATCAGCGCCAGTCCGGCCAGGCAGACCCCTGAGCCGACCAAGCCGGCGGCGAACAGCCGGCGCCGGGACAGACCGGAGAAGAGCCGCGGCGCGAACCCCATGCCGAGTGCGAGACCGCCGAAGACAGCGCCGAACAGCACGCCGTACCCGGGGTCGCCGGCCCCGAGACCCTCGACATACGTCCGGCCGAGGCCGATCACGACCGCTCCGGCCGCGAACGCGCCGGAGATCCCGACCACGAGACCGCGGACCACCGGCGTACCGGTGACGTAGGACCAGCCCTCGACCATGGTCCGCCACAGCGTCGGGTGGTCCTCGTGCTCGTGGATGGCGCGGCCGATCTCGGCGACCGACAGGATCGCGAACGCCGAGATGACGAAGGTCGCGGCGTTCACGTACACGGCCAGGTCGATCGCGAAGTGACCGGCCCAGCGGGACACCAGGGTGATCGCGGTGAAGATGACCGCGGCCGGCAGGGCGGTCCCGTACGTCGTGATCAGGCTGAGCTGGTTGGCTGCCTCGAGCCGGTGCCGGGGCACCAGGTTGGGCACGCTCGCGTCCTTGGCCGGACCCCAGATCAGGCTGACGATCTCGATCAGCACGGTCGCCACCAGCACCCAGGTCAGCGTGCCGACGAGCGGGATGCTGACGAAGAACGCGGCCCGGATCAGGTCGCCGATGATCATCGTCCAGCGCCGGTCCAACCGGTCCGCGATCCAGCCGGCCACCGGGCCCATCACCAGGGCGGGCAGCACGCGCAGGAACAGCACCCCGCCGATCGCGAAGTTCGCCGCCTGGTAGTCGTCGCCGGCGAACGCCTTCGCCATCGCCGTCAACGCCAGCAACCCGATCCAGTCGCCGAGACTGGACAGCCCGAAGGCGATCCACAGCCGCCGGAACGCCCGAATCCGCAACACCGCACGCACATCGTGCGCCGGTGCAGGATCGGTCAGCGGGTCATAAACCTCCGGCACACCCAAAGACTAGTGGGCGGCATCGACAGCCTGACGCAGCGCATCCAGGGCTGCCTTCAGCTCGACCGGAGGCGGGAATCCGAACCCGAGCCGGAACACCCCGGGCTCGTCGCCGAACCAGTCGCCGTCGGCCAGCCGCACACCCAAGTCCGCGGCCGCCCGGCGGAATCGACCCAGATCGACGTGCGGCTTCAGCCGGACCGCGCACAGCGCACCCGCATCCGGCTGGATCCACTCGATCACGTCGCTGTTGTCCCGCACCCACCCCTCGGTGATGGCCAGTCCCTCGGCGAGCCAGGCCCGTCGTACGGCGAGAATCTCGTCCTCGCGCTCCAGCACCCGGACGGCGAGCGCCTCGGTCACCGGGGACGCGGACACGACCGTGTTGAACTTCGCGGTCACCACGCGGTCGACCAGGTCCGCATCGGTGCTGACGATCCAGCCGATCCGCAGCGCCGCCGCGCCGTGGCATTTCGACAGCGACGCGACCGTCACGACCTTCGGGCCGAGGTCGACCGCGGTCGCCGCGATCGGATCATCGCCGTACGCCGCGGTCCGGTAGGTCTCGTCGACCATCAGGTACGCGTCCGGGCAGATCTCGCCCATGGCGGCGACGATCTCTTCCAGGGTCTGGTGGGGTACGGCGACTCCGGACGGGTTCTGTGGTGTCGTCAGGCTGACCAGCTTGGTGTCGGGCGTGAGCTGCGCACGGACGGCGTCGGCGGTCAGGCGGTAGCCGTCGTCGAAGGTCAGCGGGACTACGCGGACGTCGGCACCGATCGACGCGTAGGCGTTGCCGGTCGACGGGAACAGCGGCTGGGTCGTGACGACCTGACCGCCGCGATCCACCAGCAGGTAGGCGAGCAGGAAGATCGCGTGCATTCCACCGACCGTGACGACGACCTGCTCCGGACGTACGCCGTCGCGTACGGCGATCGCCGTACGCAGCCGGAGGTCGCCGGGCGCGGTGCCGTAGCCGAGCTCGAGGTCGGCCAGCTCCGGGGTCAGGAGGTCGCCCAGGCGCAGGTCCGGCCCGTAGCTCTCGCCCAGGTCGTGCCGGGGATGTTCGGCGGTCAGCGACGCGATGTCGTTGGGGGGAAAGGTGGCCATGCCGCCATCGTCCGAGGGTTTCGCTGGCATCCCCAGAGCCAATCCGGCAGAATTGGTTCGCGAATGAGGCCAATCGAGGTGGTTGAGCGGTTGGGCCGCTGGTCGTCCGGCCGCGGCCCCCTGTACGTGCTGCTCGCGACCCGCCTCCGCCGGCTGATCGACGACGGCGAACTACCTCCCGGTGTGCTGCTGCCACCCGACCGGGCGCTCGCCGGCGCGCTGGCAGTCGGGCGGACCACGGTGGTCGGGGCGTACGAACTGCTCCGGTCGGAGGGCCGGATCACTCGCCGTCAGGGCAGTGGGACGCGGGTCGCGGGTACGCCGAGCACCGGTCCTCTCGAGGACGCCCCCGTGGATCCGATCTTCCTTGACTCCCTGGAGTCGCGGGACGACGACGTACTGCTCGCCATCTGTGCCGCGCCCGGCGATCCGCCACCGCAACTGGCCGAGGCGTACGCGCGGATCGTGCCGGAGCTCAGCCGGATCTCGGGTGATATCGGGTACTACCCGTACGGCCATCCGGTACTGCGTGAGGCGCTGGCCGACCGTTATACCGAGCAGGGTGTGCCGACGACGCCGGACCAGATCCTGGTGACGAACGGCGGGCAGCAAGCGCTGTCGTTGCTGGCCCATGCCTTGCTGTCGCCTGGCGATCAGGTGCTGGTAGAGGCGCCGACGTACCCGGGTGCTTTGGAGGCGTTCCGGGAGAAGGGCGCGGTGCTGCGCGGTCTGCCGGCCGGACTCGACGGCTTCGAGGCCGCTGTCCGGGAGCGTCGTCCAGCGGCCGCCTACGTCATCCCGACGTACCAGAACCCAACCGGCTCGGTACTGCCCCCGCTGGCCCGTGAGCGACTGGCCAGGGTCGCGGCCGACGTACCACTGATCGAGGACGAGGTGCCGGCCGACCTCGGGTTCCCCGGTGAGCCGCGGCCCATGTCCTTGGCGGCCTTCAGCGACGCGGTCGTCTCGGTCGGCTCCCTCAGCAAAAGCATCTGGGGCGGCCTCCGCATCGGCTGGATCCGCGCCGCCGTACCTCTCGTCAACCGCCTGGCCCGCATCCGAGCCGTCCACGACCTGGGCGGCAACGTCCCCACCCAGCTGGCCGCAGCCCACCTGGTCACCAAACTAGACGACCTCGGCCGCGCGGAAGAACTCCAATCCCGCCACGACCACCTCCAAGCCCTCCTGGCCGAGCACCTCCCGAGCTGGCACGTCCCAACCATCCAAGGCGGCCAAACCCTCTGGGTGAAACTCCCCCAAGGCGACGGCAACTCCTTCGCCCAAACCGCCCTCCGCCACGGCTTAGCCATCCTCCCCGGAGCCGGCCTCGACGTCACCGGCGCGAGCGACCCCTACGTCCGCCTCCACTTCCGCGCCCGCCCGGACGACCTCACCGAGGCCGTCACCCGCCTGACCACCGCCTGGCACGCCTACAACCCCCCAGCCGACCGAGTACACCCCCGCCCGACCATCGCCATCTGACCACGACCGGTCCACTGGCTGAAAAGTGGATCCTGACGGTACGGCCACCGGGCCATACCGTCGGGCTATGCCATCGGATCAGCACGCCCGGCCGCTGGGAACCGTCGGGATCTGGGCGCCGTCGTCACTCTGGGCCCAGGAGGGCGACCAGTTGCGGGAGGCCGTCGTCGAACTGGCGGAACTGGGATTCGGCACCATCTGGCTCGGCAACGGTCCGGACATGTTCGACCTGGCGGCGACCGCACTCGCGGCGACCGAGCGGATCACGGTCGCTACCGGGATCGTGAACATCTGGGTGCACAGCTCCGCCGATGTCGCGGAGGCGTACCACCAAGCCGAGAAGCGGTCCCCGGGCAGACTGCTGCTCGGCCTCGGCAACGGACCCCGCGAACCGGCCCAGTGGGCGCTGTCCCCCTATCGCGAACTCACGCAGTACCTGGACCAGCTGGACGCGGCGGGCGTCCCGGCCGAGGCCAGGATCCTGGCGGCAGTCGGACCCCGCATGCTGGCGCTCTCGGCCGCCCGGAGCCGCGGCGCCCATCCGTTCCTCATCACCCCGGATCACACGGCGTCGGCTCGTACGGCGCTCGGCCCCGGGCCACTGCTCGCGGGGCCGAGGGTGGTGATGGAGACCGACCCGCCGACGGCACGCGCCATCGCTCGCCAGGCCCTCGACTTCTACCTGACGAAGCGTGGCTACGCGATCAATCTGCGCCGGCTCGGCTTCACCGACGACGACCTCGCCCACGGCGGCAGCGACCGGCTGATCGACGCCACCATCGCGTGGGGAGATCCGGACACCGTGCTGGCGAGAATCACCGAACACCACCAGGCAGGAGCCGATCACGTCGCGATTCAGCTCCTGACCTGGCAGACCGACACTCCGGACCGCACCAAGCGCCGGTTGCCCCGCGCCGAGTACCGCCGGCTCGCCGAGGCTTTGGCTGGCGGTGAAGCGTCTGAGTCAGCTGGCTGATGTAGAACGTTGTGTTCTACACTGAGATCATGGACAGCATTCCGGTACGTGAACTCAACCAGCACACCAGCGCCGTGCTGGCGCGCGTGGCCGGCGGCGAGACCCTCGAGATCACCGTCAGCGGCCGCCCGGCCGCTCGGCTGGTCCCGATCGACGACAGCGAACACGGAATCGCGGATCTCGTCCGTCGCGGCCGGCTGACCCCGGCGAGCGATCCCACACCACCCGCCTTGCCGCCAGGAGAGCTCGATCTGTCGATCGACTCCGCCGAGGTCATCTCCGCCCTCCGCGAGGAACGCCTGTGATCTACCTCGACTCCGCCGCGATCGTGAAACTGATCCGGCCGGAGAAGGAGACCGAGGCCCTCCACGCCTGGCTGACGGCCGAGTCGGACAAGGCGCTCGTGGCCTCAGCACTCGTCGCGACGGAGGTTCCTCGGGCCTTGCGGCGAACGGATCCGGGCCGGCTGGTGGCAGTGCCGACGCTACTGGCCAAGCTCAACCGCATCCCGATCGACGAGACACTCCTCGCGACAGCAGCCGCCTATCCGGATCCGATGCTGCGCACGCTCGACGCCATCCACCTCGCAAGCGCACAGACGCTGGTCCTCGAGGGATTGGAACTGACCGCGCTCGTGACCTACGACAAGCGTCTGCTCGCTGCAGCCACTGACGCGGGCCTGACGACCGCCGCCCCCGGCGCGGACCTACACCACTGACCAACCCGGCCGTTGGGCTCATGCCGACCCGCCGCTGAGCGTGATCCGCGCAGGCGGCGCCGGCTTGATCAGTGGCGCAGGTCCGGGCGTGAGCGCCACCACCCGCGAGCGCCTCCGGGGTGCGGGGTGGTTCGCCACGCCCAGTCGGCGGCCACCTGCGGACCTCCAGGCCATCACAATCGCCGATCCGGTGCACCCGCCGGCGGGAGGTGGCCGGGTGCGCGTCGTTGTGATGGCCTGGCGGTCCGTGCGGTGGGGTGCCTACGTCGTGGTGAAGCGGAGGGAGAGCTGGGCGGGGGCAGTTTTGAGTTTGTCGCGGTCGGGGAGGGCGGGACCGCAGGCGGCTGTGCCTACGCCGGTTTGGGCGATGTCCAGAGTGACGTAGGTGGTGTCGCCGGGGACCAGGTCCGCGGTGTGGTGGGCGGATTCGAGGGCTTGGCTGGTCCAGTCCCGGACCGTCAGACCGAAGAGCTCGCCGACGGCCTGGATCCGCAGGCCGTCGAGGGTGGCCCAGCGCGTGTCGATGCGGTGGCCGTTCTCCTGGGGGCGGACGTACGGCGTCTGCAGCTCGGCGACGGTGGCCGAGTACTTCCCGACCGCGGCGGCCTCGCGGGTGTCGGCGTACGCCTCGTTGGGGCCGGTGCCGAACCACTCGACGCGCTCCACCTTCGGCAGCTCGAAGGTGAGGCCGAGTCGCGGCAGCACCTCGGGGAACAGGCCTTCGGGTACGACGTTCAGCTCGAGAACGACCGCGTCGTCGACAGCGGTCCAGCGCCAGGTGCTGACGAGACCCCACTGCAGCTGCGGCGGCGCCGTGCGGGTCACGACCTCCCACGCGCCGTCGCGCTCACCCTGGGAGACGATCCGGTGCTGCACCCGGTGCAGACCCTGCTCCCGCCAAGCCTTAGCGACCCCCGGGATCGCGTCGTTGTCGATCGGCGCCCGCCAGACCTCCAGCCGGGCGTTCTTCACACCGGCGACGGTGATCCCATTGACGCCTGCTTCACCGTCAGCGGGCGACCCACCGACAACAGCCGCTGGCTCAGCCGGCTCGTCCAGCCGGATCTGACCCCAGGCGATCCGATGTCCGGCTTCGGCCCACGCGGTCGGCGAGGTGAGCTCGGCCGACACGGTCACCCAGGTGTCGGGTCGACCCGCGTCACCAGCCTTGATCACGCCGGGCGGAAACTCCACCGAGACGGTCTCGCCCGGAGCGATCGCCGGGACCGGCAGATTTCCGCTGCCGACCAGCTCACCCTCGACCTCGGTCACGATCGTGAACGTCAGGTGACTCGTGTCCAGGACCTCGTAGCGGTTCGTGATCGACACCCCACCGTTGCCGTCAGCAATGATCCGCAACGGCTCGATCACCTTGACGTACTCGAGCATGCCGGGTGACGGCGTCCGGTCCGGGAACAGCAGCCCGTCGCAGACGAAGTTCCCGTCGTGGATCGCCTCGCCGAAGTCACCGCCGTACGCGTAGACCTCGCGTCCGTCGATCGTGGTCCGGATGCCGTGGTCGATCCACTCCCAGATGAAGCCGCCCTGGCAGCGCGGGTACTTGTCGAACACGTCGCGGTACTCGAGCAGTCCACCCGGCCCGTTGCCCATCGCGTGGCCGTACTCGCACAGGATGAAGGGCAGGTTCCGGTACAGCGAGGAGTCCGCGCCGATCTCCGCGCAACCCTCCGGCGAGGTGTACATCCGCGAGTAGATGTCGACGAACTCGGCCTCGGTGTCGCGCTCGTAGTGCACCGGCCGCGACGGGTCGAGCCCCTTCGCCAGGTCGTACATCGCGCGCAGGTTCTCGCCCATCCCACACTCGTTGCCGAGCGACCAGATGATGATCGACGGGTGGTTCTTGTCCCGGTGCACGGTGCGCGCCATCCGCGCCACCAGGTCGTCGCGGAACCGCGGGTCCATCACCGGGTTCGGCAGCTTCGGCGGCTGCGGCTCGTACCCGAACCCGTGCGTCTCCAGGTCACACTCGTCGATCACGTAGAGGCCGTAGGAGTCGCACAGCGAGAGGAAGTGCGGGTGCGGCGGGTAGTGGCTGGTCCGGACCGCGTTGATCCCGGCCCGCTTCATCAGCAGTACGTCGTCCAGCATGTCCTGCTCGGTCAGCGCGCGACCGCGGTCAGGGTGGAACTCGTGCCGGTTCACGCCGTTGAACAGCACCCGGTTGCCGTTGACGGTCAGGATGCCGTCGACGATCGCGACCGTGCGGAAGCCGATCCGCAGCCGCACCTCACCACCCTCGGTCCGGAGCACACCGTCGTACAGGCGTGGCACCTCGGCGCTCCACGGCTCGACGCTCTCGATCCGGGTGTGCTCGCCGGTCGCCAGCTCCAGGCCCAACTCAGGCACCGAGACAGTGCCCGGTACGTCGGACTCCACGAGCAGCGTGCCGGCACCGTCGACGTGGTCGTACGCCGCCTTGACGAAAACGTCGGTCGCGACACCCGGACGCAGGGCGATCAGGTTGACCTCGCGGAAGATCCCGGACAGCCACCACATGTCCTGGTCCTCGACGTAGCTGCCCGCCGACCACTGGTGAACTCGCACCGCGATCCGCGCTTCCTTGCCCGGGGCAACCAGGTCGGTGACGTCGAACTCCGACGGCAGCCGCGAACCGGACGACCAGCCGGCCAGCTCGCCGTTGACGTGCACCGCGAACCGCGAGTCCACACCCTCGAACCGCAGCACCACGCGGGCGCCGGCCCAGTCCGCCGGGATCGCCACAGTCCGGACGTAGTCACCGGTCGGGTTGTCGGTCGGCACGTACGGCGGCTCGAGCGGGAACGGGTAGACCACGTTCGTGTACGCCGGAGCGCCGTACCCACTGAGCTGCCAGTGACCAGGGACGGCGATCGTGTCCCATCCGGAGGTGTCCGGGTCCTTCAGGTCGTCCGGGGCGTCGGCCACGCTCGGCGACAGCCGGAAGCTCCAGTCGCCGGACAGCGGCAGCTTGGCCGAGTCGTCGTCCAGCCAGGCCCTCGGGGGAAGCACGTTGGCGCCGGGAGCAAAGTCCTCGACATAGCTCAGATCATCCGTCACACCCACCGACCCTAAGTCCAACCCTGTTCACAAATCCACACCGATCAACAGATATGGACAGGGATGGCCGGATCGGGTCAGCTGCGGCAGTCCTTGCAGATGCCGATCAGCGCGACCTGCTCCGGCGCGAGCTGGAAGCCGAGCTCGCGCTGGACCTTCTTCCGGGCCGACTCGAGGATGTCGCCGGGAGCGTCGTACACCTTCCCGCACTCGGAGCAACGCAGGTGCAGGTGGCGCGGCGCGAGATCCCCCGCCAGGTGGTACGTCGTCCCCGCCCGGCCGAGGTGGACGTGCGTGACGAGACCGAACTCACCGAGCGCGTCGAGAGCACGGTAGACGGTGGCACGGTGGATCCCCGGGCGCAGCTCCTCGGCCCGTTCGCCGATCTGCTCCGCGCTCAGGTGCTCCTCGGTGCCCGCGAGCACCTCGACGACCGCCAGCCGAGCCGGCGTGACCCGCTCACCCCGCTCCCGCAGTCTCTGCGCGCTGACCTCGACCGGACTCGTCACCGGCGCACCCTCTTTCAGGACTTCTTCGCCGCCGTCTTCTTGGCCGTGGTCTTCTTCGGGGCGGCCTTCTTCGTGGTGGTGGTCTTCTTCGCCGCCGTCTTCTTCGCAGCGGTCTTCTTGGTGGCCGACTTCTTGGCAGTCTTCTTCACCGGTCCGCGAGCCCGCTTGTCAGCCAGCAGCTCGGCGGCGCGCAGCAGCGAGATCGTCTCGACCGAGTCGTCCTTGCGCAGCGTCGCGTTCGTCTCGCCGTCGGTCACGTACGGACCGAAGCGGCCCTCCTTCACCACCACCGGCTGACCGGACTCCGGGTCCGCGCCCAGCTCCTTCAGCGGCGGCGCGGCAGCCCGGCGCCCACGCTGCTTCGGCTCGGAGTAGATCTTCAGCGCTTCCTCGAGGGTGATGTCGAACATCTGGTCCTCGGTCTGCAGCGACCGCGAGTCCGTGCCCTTCTTCAGGTACGGCCCGTAGCGCCCGTTCTGCGCCGTGATCTCCTCG
The DNA here is from genome assembly GCF_054073265.1 of Kribbella sp. CWNU-51. Taxonomy (NCBI): domain Bacteria; kingdom Bacillati; phylum Actinomycetota; class Actinomycetes; order Propionibacteriales; family Kribbellaceae; genus Kribbella; species Kribbella sp. CWNU-51. Next base: position 37,094 of record NZ_JBSXMZ010000051.1, on the reverse strand, counting down.
CCGGTGGCCGGGTCCTTGCCGACCACCCGCGGCAGCGACAGCAGCTTCATCGCGTCGTCGAGGCCGATGCTGTCCAGTGCCATCGACTTCAGCAGCGACCCGGTCCGCGGCTTCGCGCCCTTCGGCGCGTCCTCCGGCAGGACCTCGGTCACATAGGGTCCGAACCGGCCCGCCTTCGCAACCACGCGAAGGCCGGTGTCCGGCGCCGTACCGAGCTCGTGCTCGACACCCGACGGCTGGGACAGCAACTCCTGGGCCTTCTCGACGGTCAGCTCGTCCGGCGGCAGGTCCTCCGGTACGTTCGCGCGCCGCTCGTCCTTGTCCTCGACGTACGGCCCGTAGCGCCCGACCCGGAGCACGATGCCGCTGTCGTCACCGCCGACCGGGAACGTCGACATCTCCCGGGCGTCGATGTCGCCCAGGTCGCTCACCATCGACTGCAGGCCCTCGAGGTCGGCATCACCGAAGTAGAACCGGGACAGCACGCCCTCGCGCTGCAGGTCACCGGAGGCGACCTCGTCGAGGACGTCCTCCATGGTGGCCGTGAACGCGTAGTCGACCAGCCGGGTGAAGTGCTCCTCGAGCAGCCGCACCACCGCGAACGCCAGCCAGGCCGGCACCAGCGCCTGGCCCTTCTTGTAGATGTACCCGCGGGCCACGTTCGTGCCGAGGATCGTGGCGTACGTCGACGGCCGCCCGATCTCGCGCTCTTCCATCTCCCGGATCAGCGTCGCCTCGGTGTAGCGCGCCGGCGGCTTGGTCTCGTGCCCGGAGGCGAGCACCTCGATCGCGGGCAGCACGTCGCCCTCGGCGACATCCGGCAGCCGGGTCTCCTGGTCGTCCGTCCCGGCGGACGGGTCGTCCGCGCCCTCGACGTACGCCTTGAGGAAGCCGTGGAAGGTGATCACCCGGCCGGACGACGTGAACTCGCACTTCTCGCCGGTCGACGCGGTCGCGTCGATCCTGATCGAGACGCTGCGGCCCTCGGCGTCCTTCATCTGGGATGCGATCGTACGCATCCAGATCAGCTCGTAGAGCCGGTACTCCGCGCCGGACAGACCGGTCTGCGCCGGGGTCTGGAAGACCTCGCCGGCCGGCCGGATCGCCTCGTGCGCCTCCTGCGCGTTCTTCACCTTGGAGGTGTAGACCCGCGGCTTGTCCGGCAGGTACGACGCGCCGTACAGCTCGCGGACCTGGGCCCGGGCGGCCGTGATCGCCGTGTCCGACAGCGTGACGCTGTCGGTTCGCATGTAGGTGATGTTGCCGTTCTCGTACAGCCGCTGGGCGATCTGCATCGTCTGCGAGGCGGACATGCCGAGCTTGCGGCCGGCCTCTTGCTGCAGCGTGGTGGTCCGGAACGGCGCGTACGGCTTGCGGGTGTACGGCTTGGAGTCGATCGACCGGACCGAGAACTGCGAGTCGCGCAGCGCGCCGGCCAGCGCGGTCGCGGTCTCCTCGTTCAAGTGGACCGTGTTCGCGCCCTTCAGCTCACCGATCGAGCTGAAGTCGCGGCCCTGCGCCACCCGCTTGCTGTCCACCGAGACCAGGCGGGAGGGGAACTGCCGCGGCGTCCGGCTCTCGCCGGCGTCCAGCGTGGCGTCCAGATCCCAGTACGACGCACTCCGGAAGGCGATCCGCTCACGCTCGCGGTCGACGACCATCCGGATCGCGACCGACTGCACCCGGCCCGCCGACAGCCGCGGCATCACCTTCTTCCACAGCACCGGCGAGACCTCGTAGCCGTACAGCCGGTCGAGGATGCGGCGGGCCTCCTGCGCGTCGACCAGGTCCTCGTCGATGTCCCGGGCGTTGCCGACCGCGTCCTGGATCGCCTTCGGCGTGATCTCGTGGAAGACCATCCGCTTGACCGGGACCTTCGGCTTCAGCTCCTCCAGCAGGTGCCAGGCGATCGCCTCGCCCTCGCGGTCCTCATCGGTGGCGAGGAAGAGTTCGTCGGCGCCCTTGAGCAGGTCCTTCAGCTTGCGGATCTGCGCCCGCTTGTCGGCCGGTACGACGTACAGCGGGTCGAAGTGGTCCTCGACGTTCACGCCGAGCCGCGCCCAGGGCAGGCCCTTGTACTTCGCCGGGATCTCGTCCGCCCCGCTCGGCAGGTCCCGGATGTGGCCGAAGCTCGACTCCACCACGTACCCGGACCCCAGGAAGCCGGCGATCATCCGCGCCTTCTTCGGCGACTCGACGATCACCAGGCGGCTGCCCGTCGATGTCTTCGTCCCTGCTGCCCCTGCCACTGCGCTCCTTGCTCTCGCCTTCTCGTCCTGCCGACAACGCCCGCGACCGGACGTCTGTTCCCCCGAGCACACTCCGACCCCGTCCGAGGACAGAGTACGGCCGACGGCAACGCATTTCTCAACGCACGGTAACCGGTGCGGGCCCGATTACACCCCTCAGGGTTCCAGAGTGTGGCCAACAACCCACTCTCACGCGCGTCACAGCTTGCCCCGGTTGACCTCCCCGAGCCCCGCCCGAGCTTTCCGAGCGTACGCCGTCTCAGCGGGCGAAGTGGACTTCCGGAAACTTTGGGGAGTCGCCGCGGAGCAGAAGGGACGGGCGGCGGCGGAGAGTCTGGTCGAAGAAGGCGGCGATGTAGTCGCGCTGGGCCAGCACGCTGCGCTGCGGCTCCGCACCGCCGACGAGAGCCTTCATCACGGAGGTGATGATCGGGTCGTCGCCGTAGATCTCGTGGAAGAGCTGATCGAAGATGAACTGGTAGTCGGTGAACGCCTTCTGCTTGGTCCCGGCCAGGCACAGATTCAGCTTCCAGCCACGCTGGGCGGCCCAGAAGCTCGCCCAGGACGGGTCGTAGTACTCCTTGCCCGGATCGGTCCGCTGGGTGTCGCCCGAGCCGAACAGCAGGAACGGCTGGTGCAGTCCTTTCCGGGCCACCTCGCCGAGCGGGCCCTTCGCAGGGTCGTCCTGCAGGCTGCCGTCCAGGTCGATGCCGGCCAGCACCCGCTCGTCCTCGAGCAGCGTGTTGGCGGTCGCGTACCCACCGAGCGAGAAGCCGAACATGCCGACCTTGCGCAGGTCCAGACCCTCCTGGAAACCGTCCGGCAGATCGTTGCCCTCGGCATCGGGATTCTCGCCGGCGGCGATCCGCTCGAGCTGGTCCAGGACGAACCGCGCGTCCGCGGTCCGGGTCTCGACCGCCTGCCGGGTGAAGTCCGGATCGGGCAGTTGCGAGGCCGGTACGCCGGGCAGGAACCGCCCGCCGGGGAACTCGACCGGCGTCTCGTGCGTGTGGTCCATCGTCACCACGACGTACCCGCGGCTGGCCAGGTCCTCGACCTGCGCGGTGTTCACGAACCGGCTGTACTGATACCCGGGCGAGAACAGGACGACGGGATGCCGGATCGGCTGCATCGGCGCGTCGACGCGCGATTGCGTCACGGTCCCGGCGAAGTCGAACGACCCGGTCGGCAGCGCGAGCCCGTACTCACCGGTCCAGGCGTCGTCCACCTCGACCGCGGTCCGGGCCGGCATGTACTTGGCGAGGGGCGCGGCGCCGAACACCGAGGCCGGATACCAGAGACTGATCATCAGCTCCCGGCGTCCGCTGGGCATGGTCGGATCCGGCCGGGACTGATCGACCAGGTGGATCGCCGTCGTCCCGAGCGCACGCCGACCGGTCGGCGCCGGCAGCCGGAACTTCACCGGATGGAAGTCCGGGTCGCCGGCGGGGCGGGCGGTCGCGTCCGGATCGATCGGGACCGCCCGGGCCAGGCCAGGAGCGGCCAGCGCGAACCCTGCGGCCAGCCCGCCGGTCAGCAGGCTGCGCCTGGTGAGTGCGCGCCTGGTGAGTGAGTGACGGGTGGTGCTGATGGGACGCGGGTTCGCCATGCGACTCATCGTCATCGCCGGTTTTCACCCTGTGATGGAGACCCCGTCTCAACTTGATGACGGCCGACCGCGTGACAAGCCGACCACTCTGCGCTTCAATGACCGCATCTTGTTCATTGATGCGTGAAGTGAGGCACTCGTGAGCATCTTTGTCCGCATGAAACGTTCAGTAATCGTCGCGGCCGCCGCCATGGCCGTCATCACCGGTGTTCTGGTCAACGGCGGCCCCGCGACCGCCCAAACCGCGGCCGGCGGCACCACGCTCGGTGACGTGACCGGGTTCTCCGCCGACAAGGCGACGTACACCCTCAGCGCCGGCGCGGCGAAGGTGCGCGTGGTCTTTCTGAAGGACGACGTCTTCCGGCTCTGGCTGGCGCCGGACGGGAACTTCACCGACCCGGCCGGTACGCCGCCCACCGATCCGAACGCGCCGGCGTCGACCATCGTCACCAGGACCGATTACGGCACTCCGCACACGGCCTGGCGGGACCGCGGCTCCTACTACTCGCTGACGACCGGCAAGGTCGAGGTCCGCGCGCAGAAGTCGCCGCTGAAGTTCTCCCTCTACCGGACGAACGGCCAGCTGGTCTGGGCCGAGACCGCTCCGCTGTCCTGGAACGACACGTCGACCACCCAGTCGCTCGGCCGCGGCCCGAACGAGCAGTTCTTCGGCGGCGGCATGCAGAACGGCCGCTTCTCGCACCGCGACCAGACCATCAAGATCTCCGCCGACTTCAACTGGGAGGACGGCGGCAACCCGAACGCCTCGCCGTACTACATGAGCACGGCCGGGTACGGCGTACTGCGGAACACGTTCAGCCCGGGCAGCTACAGTTTCACCAGCCCCGTGGTCGCCACGCACGACGAGCAGCGGTTCGACGCGTACTACTTCGTCGGCGACCTCAAGACCTCGCTGGACCGCTACACCGAGCTCACCGGCCGGCCGTTCATGCCGCCGATCTACGGACTCGAGTACGGCGACTCCGACTGCTACAACCGCGGTCACTACGGGACGGACCCCGACCCCAGCAACGACTGGAAGGTCAACCCGGACAAGGTGACCACGCTGGACGCCGTGAAGGTGGCTCAGCGGTTCAAGGACGAGGACATGCCCGGCGGCTGGATGCTGGTCAACGACGACTACGGCTGCGGCTACTCCGCCACCACAGACTCCGAGCAGGTCGACGGCACGTGGTGGGGCAAGCGCGACATCCCTGCACTCAAGCAGACCGGTGACGAACTGCGGCAGCGCAACCTCCAGATGGGTCTGTGGACGCAGTCCTCGCTGGACCGGCAGCCGGCCGAGGTCGGCGAGGCAGGGGTTCGCGTACGCAAGCTGGACGTCGCCTGGGTCGGCCCTGGCTACCGCTACGCGCTGAGTGCCTGCGACACGGCGCATAACGGCATCGAGCAGTACAGCAACGCCCGTGGATTCGCCTGGATGGTGGAGGGCTGGGCCGGCGCGCAGCGGTGTGCGGTGCAGTGGACCGGTGACCACAGTGGTTCCCTGGACGCGATCAAGTGGCAGATCCCCGCAATCACCGGCTCCGGTAACTCCGGTATCGCGTACAGCGCCGGTGACGTCGACGGCATCTTCGGCGGCTCGGCCACCTCGTACGTCCGGGACATGCAGTGGAAGGTGTTCAACCCGGCCTTCATGACGATGTCCGGCTGGTCCACCCCGGCGTACAAGCAGCCGTGGGCGTACGGCGACCCGTACACCTCGATCAACCGCAAGTACCTCAAGCTCCGCGAGCGCCTCCTCCCGTACTTCTACACCTACGCCGCTGAGGCGCACCGGACCGGAGCACCGCTCAACCGCTCACTGGTGCTGGAATACCCGGACGATCCGAAGACCTGGGACGACACCACGAAGTACGAGTTCCTGGCCGGCAAGGAGTTCCTGGTCGCGCCGATGTGGGGCGCCGACGAGGTGAAGAACGGTATCTACCTGCCCAAGGGCCAGTGGATCGACTACTGGACCGGCCGGGTCTACCAGGGCCCGACCACGGTGAACGGCTATCACGCGGCACTCGACGCACTGCCGCTGTTCGTGAAGGCCGGAGCGGTCGTGCCGATGTGGAAGGCCGGGATCAACAATGCCGCCGAGCAGGGCTTCGGCGACCGGCTCTCGGTCGACATCTATCCGCAGGGCAAGTCGTCCTTCACGCTCTACGAGGACGACCGCGTCACCCGCTCGGCCACGTCGGCTCAGCAAACCTTCGCTGTGGACGCGCCGACGCAGTCCCGTGGTGACGTGACCGTGAAGATCGGCGCCAGCGTCGGCTCGTACACCGGCAAGCCGGCGACCCGTCCGTACGAGCTCACCGTCCACACCGGCACCGCGCCGCGTGAGGTCACGGTCGACGGACGCCGGACCAGTTGGACCTACGAGAACGGCGTCGTCCGGATCGACACCGCACCGATCTCCACCACACACACCGCGGTCGTCCGGCTCGCCGGCACCTCCTCGGTCGGCGGTGGCAGCACGGTCACCAACACCTTCGGCACTCCGGAGCTCACCACTCCCTCGCTCTGGAACGCTCCGGGGCAGGCCACCGAGGTGACCGCCACCTTCCGTAACGGCACCACGACGACCGCCCGCGACGTGCGCCTCGACGTCCAGGTCCCCAGCGGCTGGACTGTCACCGGCTCGAACACCTTTGCCGGCGTGGCTCCGGGCAAGACGGTCACGACCAAGCTGCAGGTCACCCCTGCCGCCGACGTCAAGCCCGCAAGCTTCACGCTGGAGCTGAAAGCCAGCTATGTTGCCCAGGGCAAGAGCTATGCCAACAACGCCGTGGCAACGGCTCAGTTGCCTTACGCATCGTTGTCCCAGGCCGCGAACGTGGTCGGTATCAGCGACGCCGCAACCTATGCCCAGGGCAACTTCGACGGATCCGGCGACAGCTACAACGGCGAGGCTCTTGCCACGGCCGGCTACACCCCGGGTGCCACGGTCACCGTCCAGGACGCGCAGTTCACCTGGCCGACCGGAGTGCCCGGAACGCCCAACCTGGTGAAGAACCAGTCGGCCCCGATCCTGGTCTCCGGCACCGGTACGCACCTCGCGCTGCTGGGTGCGGGTGCGAGTCTCAATGCCCGCGGCACGGTGACGATCATCTACACCGACGGCTCCGAGTCCCAGGGCACGTTCCAGCTACCGAACTGGTGCTGCCAGGACCCGGCGACCGGTGGCGCCAAGCTCGCGGTGTCGGTGAAGGGCCGCTACACACCAGCGGGTCTGAGCAACACCACGACCGACTACCGGGTCTTCTACACCGCCGTACCGCTCGATCCGGGGAAGACGGTCAAGGCGATCAAGCTGCCCGGCGGTGGGCTCGGCTTCTTCGCCGCCACGATCGCCGACAAACCGTTGCCACCGGCACCTACTGGCGAGCAGTGGGTGAGCGACCTGGAGTTCCTCGACTCGACGAACGGCTGGGGGCCCGTGGAGCGGGATCGCAGTAACGGCGAAGACGGTGCCGGTGACGGTGGCCCGATCACTCTCGACGGCGTGCAGTACGCAAAGGGCCTCGGCACCCACGCGCCGTCGTCGGCCAGCGTGCGCCTCGGCGGCAACTGCACCACCTTCACCGCCAAGGTCGGGGTGGACGACGAGATGGAGGACCGCGGCAAGGTCAGCTTCAAGGTCCTGGTCGACGGGGTCGCCAAGTACACCTCGGATCTCCTCACCGGTACGTCGCCCAACGCGGACGTCTCGGTGAACGTGGCCGGCGGCCAGACCCTCACCCTGCAGGTCACCGACGGCGGCGACGGCGTCACCAGCGATCACGCCGACTGGGCGCAGGCCAAGCTGACCTGCAACCCATAATCGCCCGACCTTGCCCACTGAGATCTGGGGTTGCCCCCTCAGATTCTCAGTGGGCAACCCTCCAACTCGGGGGATAGCCCTCGAGTTGGAGGGTTCGCGCCGGGTGGGGATGCGGGGGTGGGGATGCGGGATGTTGGGGGTGGGAGGATGTGGGTGTGAGTGAGCTGACGGGGATGGACGTGGATGCGCTGCGGGGGGCGTTCGCGGCGGGCGGGTACACGGTGGACGGTGTGGCCGATCGGCTGGGTCCCCAGGCCAACGGGGCGCTGGCCCGCAACGAGACGACTCTTGCGGGCCGGCGCACCTCCGGCGGGGACGACCTCGACACTCTGATCCGGCTGTTCCTGCTGCAGCACCCAGTGCCGGAAAGCCTTGTGAGCAAGGCGGTTCCGGGTATCGATCTGGTTGCTCTAGGCATCATCACGGTCGAGGGCGGCGAGGCGCGGGCGGCGCTCGACATCCGGCCGTTCGCGGAGGACGACCGGCAGTGGTGGGTGATCGCCGACCTCACGCCCGGGCTCGACGGGCGGCGGGAGCCGATGCGGTCGGACTACGTGCTCGGGATCGCCCCGGCCAGCCTGAGCCTGATCCATCTAACCGTGCCGATCAAGGCCGAGCGAGCGCTGGACATCGGCACCGGCTGCGGGATCCAGTCGCTGCACCTGGCCGACCGGGTCAACCAACTCGTCGCCACCGACGTCAATCCGCGAGCGCTCCAGCTGACCCGGTGGACGGCCGCGCTGAACCGGATCGACCTCGACGTCCGCGAAGGCAGTCTGTACGAGCCGGTCAGTGGTGAGCGGTTCGACCTGATCGTGAGCAATCCGCCGTACGTGATCTCGCCACCGGGTGGTGGGCTGACCTACCGCGAGACCGGGTTCGCCGGCGACGCCGTGGTCGAGCAGTTGGTGCGGCAGGCGCCGTACCACTTGACCGAGGGTGGCTGGTGCCAACTGCTCGCCAACTGGACCTGCGTGCGCGGTGAAGACTGGCAGGACCGGATCGCCGGCTGGACGGGTGACCGGTCCGCGTGGGCGGTGCAGCGCGGGCAGCTCGACCCGTCCGAGTACGTCGAACTCTGGCTGCGTGACGCCGGTCTGCACGGGTCCCCGCAGTACACGGCCAAGTACGACGAATGGATGCGCTGGCTCGACGAGCAAGCAGTCGAGGCGATCGGCATGGGCTGGATCACCGTGCACAACGTGGAAGGCGCGCTCGAGGCAGAGGCCTGGCCGTACGAGATCGAGCGGCCGATCGGTCCGCACGTACTGAGCCGGTTCGAGCGGGCAGAGGGGTTGCCGGACGACTTCACCGGCCTGCACCTGGTGCTGGCGGACGACGTGGTCCAGGAGACGAGCGGTCAGCCGGGTGCCGAGGACCCCGCGACGATCGTGCTCCGGCGCCAGCGTGGGATGCGACGGGCGGAACAGGCGGACACCGTGCTGGCCGGCTTCGTCGGCGCGTGCGACGGCGACCTGAGTGCCGGGCAGATCCTGGGCGCACTCGCCGACCTGCTCGATCGTCCATTGCAGGATGTATACCGCGAGTACCTGCCGGCGGTCAGACGCCTTGTCGTGGAAGGCTTTCTGGACTACTGACGGCGCCGGCGCTTCTCGGCGTACATCCGCCGATCGGCCTCGGTCAGCAGGTCGGCCACCGGCGTACCGTCGGTGCTGCTCGCCTGCCCGATGCTGAGCCGCAGCATGGCGAACCACGGCTCCCGAGCCAGCGCCGCCTCCCGCTCCGCCGCGGCCTTGATCCGCTCCACCAGCTCCCGCGAACCACGCTCGTCCGGCTTGTCCAGTACGACGACGAACTCGTCCCCACCGGCCCGCGCCACCACGTCCTCGGCCCGGCACTGCTCGGACAGCAGTTGCCCGACACGACGCAGTACGTCGTCTCCGCAGGCGTGCCCGTAGCTGTCGTTGATCACCTTGAGGTTGTCCACGTCGATCGCGATCACCGCCACGGACCGGCCGGCGTCGTGCGCGACCGACATCCGCTCGTCCAGCGCCCGGCGATTGCCCACACCGGTCAGCGGATCCTCCCGTGCGGCCCGCCACTCCGCGTCATGCCGGATCGAGAGCTCATGGTTGGCCAGTGCGCTGCGTACGGCGTACAGACCGCGCAACCGCTCCGCCCACCAGCCTCTGGTGATCGCCCGCGCGTACTGCAGCCCGGCCACCGCTCCCGGATCGCCTGACTCCGCCACGATCAGCACAGTCGTGTGCCGGATCAGTGCCTCGACCGGCGGATCGGATGTGGGTGGCAGGTCGCTCCCGGCCCGGTGCGCAGCCTCCATGGCGTCGTCGAGCCGTCCGATGGTGGCGTATGCCTTGGCCAGGTAGGCGCCGGCGATCGCAGCGAGCTCCAGGTCGCCCAGCTTGGCCAGCTGGTCCCTGCAGTCCTTGAGGATCACTGCGGCCTCGGCAGCGTCGGTCTGGTCGTTGCTGGCGGCCAGCCACAGCCTGCCGGCGATCGGCCAGTACCCGAGCAGGTCGGCACGGACGATCACCTCGACCGCCTCACCTGCCCACTTGTGCGCGGACCGCCTCCGGTCGCGGATCTCCTCGTCGTACGACGTGTCGCCCAGGCGCTCGAGTTCGTGCGCCCAGCGCAGGTTGGACTCGGCCAGATTGAGCCGGTTGATCGCGGGCGCCTCGGCCAGCCCGAGGGGATCGTGGTCGCCTTCCGCGGCGAGCTCGAAGTGCGGGATGCACAGCTCATACAACCGGAGCAGGTCGTAGGCGTAGCCGAGGCCGGTGTGCGCCCAGCCGGCCAGCCCGAGGTCGCGGGTCCGCGAGAGCGCGTTCTCCGCGGCGACCAGGTCCGCGACCGAGTCGCCGCCCTCGCCGGTGCGGATCAGCGTGACGATCCGAATCGCGATCGCGTTCGCCTCCCAGCCGGGCTCGTCGATCGCCCGGGCGACCCGGATGCAGCCGTCGACGGCGTCCAGCGCCTCGACCGCGTCGGTGGCGTGATGCGCCGCGACAGCCCGCACGTACTCGGCCGCGGCCCGCTCATGGCTGGGCTCCGGCCCGAGCTCGGTCAGCAGCGTGTTGATCTCGAGCGCGGCCTCGGCCGGACCGCCCGACTGGGCCAGCGTCATCGCCGCGGCGATCCGTGCCGTCACCCCCGACGTCTCGCGCACCACACCTCCCCTGCGTGCCTCACTCGTGCTGCGTCTGCCTGTACCTCATCTTGCGGCGCTTGTCCCCGTACAAGCGCCGATCCGCCGTGGCGACCAACTGATCCACACCGACGCCTTCCGCGGTCGCGGCGTACCCGATGCTCAACCCGAGCCGCCCCAGCCAGGGCTTGTCCGTCGCCGCCGCGATCGCGGCGACCGCGGTCCGGATCCGCTCGGCCAGCTGCGCACCACCGTTGGCGTCCGGCTGGTCGAGCACCACGAAGAACTCATCGCCTCCCGATCGAATCACGGCATCGGTCGCTCGCGCCTGTTCTACCAGCAGATTTGCAACAACCTGCAGCAATTCGTCCCCGCAGGCGTGCCCATACGTGTCGTTGACCAGCTTCAGGTCGTCGACATCGATGGCGAGCAGGGTCACCGCGCGTTCGGAGTCCCGGTCCACGGTCAGCCGCTCGTCGAGGGCGCGCCGATTCCCCACGCCGGTCAGCGGATCATGCCGCGCCGCATGCCACTCGGCATCGTGCCGCGCGGTCAGATCATGCGTGGCAAGCGCGTGCCGTACGGCGTTCAGCGCCCGCTGCCGCTCCTTCCACCAGCCCCGGGCCACCGAGCGCGCGTACTCCAGGCCGGCCTGGGCTCCCGGACCGCCGACGGCCGCCGCGATCTCCGCTCTGGTCTGCAGCACGAGCACGTGGGTCGACGGATCGGCCAAGGGAATCAGGTCATCCGCGGCGCGATCGGCCGCGGCTCGCGCTTCCTCGGGTTTGCCATCGGCGTGCAGAGCTCTGGCCAGGTAGGCGCCGGCGATCGCGACGCGCTCGGTCTCACCCAGCTTGCTGATCTCGTCGCGGCACTCGGTCAGCTCGGTGGCCGCCGCAGCCGGATCCACTTCGGTGGCAGCCGCCGCGAGCCACAACCGGGCCGACAGCCGCCAGAACTCCTGGCTCTCGTCGTCGACGATCACGCGCTCCGCCTCCCGGGACCAGTACGCCGCCGAGGCGAGCCGCTCCTGGATCTCCCGGCCGTACGACGGATCGCCGAGCCGCTCGAGTTCGTGGGCCCAGCGCAGATACGTCTCGGCCAGGTTCAGCCGGTCGATCGCCAGCGACTCGGCCAGCTCGAACACGTCGTCGTCGAGCTGAGTGGCCAGCTCGTAATGCGGAATGCACAGTTCGAAAAGTCTCAGCACGTCGTACGCGTAGCCGAGACCGGTGTGCGCCCAGGCGGTCAGCCCGGCGTCCAAGGTCTGGTCGAGGGCGTACTCGGCCGCGACCAGGTCGTTGACGGTGTCGCCACCACGGCCGCTGCGGGCCAGGTTGATGATCCGGATCGGCAGCGCGTTCGCTTCCCAGCCGGGCTCGTCGATCGCCTTCGCGACCGCGATGCAGTCGTCGACCGCGCGCAGGGCCTCGTCGGCGTCACTCGCGTGGTGGGCCGTGACGCCGCGCACGTACTCGGCCGCGGCGAGCTGGTAGCTCGGCACCCCACCGAGCTCGGCCCGGATCGCCTCGATCTCGGCTGCCGCGGTCGCGTGCCCACCCGACTGGGCCGCTGTCATCGCGGCGGCGATCCGGACGGTCAGCGCATCGCCCGTCGCCATCTCGCCACTACCCATAACCCCCGGCGGCCCTCCCTGTTCCCGTCACCCGCACCTCGGGCCGGACCGCCCATTGTGACCATCCACCCCCACCTCTGTCACGACCCGATCCGGCCAACGACCACCTAGTGCCATCTCAGCACTACTCTCGAGAACCACCAGTTCCGATTTGCCTTGACCCCAAGGGCAGGGTTCTAGGGTCGCGGGATGAAATTCGCCGTGAACTACAGCACGCCCTTCTACGGGATGGATCCGGACAAGCTGATCGGGTACGCGCAGCGGGCCGAGGCATGTGGGTTCGAGGGTTTGTACGTACCTGAGCACGTGACGCTTTATCGGGGCGCGACCTTCGGCAGCGTGGAGATGCCGACCACGTTGCCGTACGCCGATCCACTCGACCTGCTCGCATTCGTCGCGGCCGCGACCGAGCGGCTCCTGCTGGGGACGGCGGTGTTGCTGCTGCCGTATCACCACCCGGTCGTGCTGGCGAAGCGGATCGCGACGATCGACGGGTTGTCGAAGGGCCGGATGCGCTTGCTGACCGTGGGTCTGGGCAGTCTCCCGGGCGAGGCCGAGGCGATGGGCGTGGATTTCTCGGCCCGTGGCCGTCGTACCGACGAGGCGATCGACGTGCTGCGTCTGCTGTGGTCGGGGGACGCGGACGGCGTGAGTCACAAGGGCGAGTTCTTTGCCTTCGAGGGGTTATGCAGCTTCCCCCAGCCGCTCGCGCCGCTCCCGATCCACATCGGCGGCTCGTCCCGCGCCGCGGCTCGCCGCGCCGGCCTGCGCGGCGACGGCTACTTCCCCGGCGGCGCGCTCACTCCTGCCGAACGCGCCGCCCAGTGGGACCTCGCCCGTACGACGTCCGGCCGCGACGACCTCGAGTACACCCGCTGGGCCTCCACCGACCTGACTCCGCAATCGGTCGCGGCGTACGCGGCGCAAGGCGTCACCCGCCTGGTCGTCAGCCCACCGACCTTGGACGACCTGTCAGCCTTCGCGGAACGCTTCGGCCTTCTAGGCTGACCCGATGCCAACGGTGAACCTCGGTGGGGCCGGCCTGCAGGTCCTCGACTCCGGCCTCCGGCAGCAGGCCGGTGTCGACGAGCTCTACTTGCACGAGAACCAGCTGACGGAGTTGCCCGAGTGGTTGGGTGAGCTGACCGAGCTGCGGATCCTCGATCTCAGTCACCAACCGCTGAAGGCGCTTCCGGACCTCGGCCGGCTGCAGCGACTCGAGTTCCTCTACGTCAGCGATCTCGCGATCACCGAGCTGCCGCCGACACTCGGCGCCCTGACCTCGCTGCTGTACCTGGGCGCCACTGACAACGGGATGACGTCCGTTCCCGAATCACTCGGCCGGCTCGGCAACCTGATCGAGCTGCGCCTCTACGGCAACCGCCTCACCGAGCTCCCCGAGTCGTACGGCGACCTCGCGAACCTTCGCGAACTCCACCTCGACCGCAACGCGATCGACCGCCTCCCCGCCACCTTCGACCAACTCACCGAGCTCCGGATCCTCAGCCTCCGCGCCAACGCGCTCACCGACTTCCCCGTCCAACTCAGCCGCCTCCCCCACCTACGCCACCTGGACCTCCGAGCGAACCACCTCACCTATCTCCCGGACCTGCCGCCGAACGCCTTCCCGGCGCTGGAGAAGCTCGACCTCCGCTGGCTCAGCCTCCCCGCCGTGCCCGAGTGGATCCACAACCTCCACGACCGAGGCTGCGCCGTCTACCGCACGGCCGTCTGACGAGCACGGTGGGAGATGCGCGGTCTACCCCGCGGCTTGTTCGGCGGGGGTGGCGTGGAGTTGGACGGGGAGGGTCTCGACGCCGTAGACGATGGAGAAGTCGCGGAAGCGGAGTTGTTCCTCGGGGACGGCGAGGCACAGGTCGGGGAAGCGGTGTGCGAGGGCCGTGAAGGCGGCGCGGAGCTCCATCCGCGCCAGTTCGGCGCCGACGCAGCGGTGCATGCCGTGACCGAACGCGAGGTGCGCGGACGACACCGCACGGCGTGGGTAGAAGTCCTCGGCGTCGTCGCCGAACACCTGCTTGTCCCGGTCGGCGCCGGACAGCGACACCGCGACCAGGTCGCCCTTCTTCACCTGGTGGCCGAACAACTCCTGGTCGTGCCGCGCGAACCGCGGGAACGCCACCTGCACCACGGTCAGATACCGCAACAGTTCCTCGACGATCCCGTCGACCGCGCCTGGCTCGTTCCGGATCCGTTCGAAGTTCTCCGGATCGCGCAGCAGCACCAGGGTGCCGAGCGCCAGCATGCTCGCCGACGTCTCGTACCCACCCAGGAACACCCCGTCCGCGAGACCGCCGAGCTCGATGTCGTCGATCGCGTCGCCCTGCTCGCGGATGATCGACCCGATCAGCCCGTCGCCGGGGTTCGCCCGCTGCTTACGGACGATCTCGAACAGGAAGTCCCGCGACTCCGAGGCCGACCCGAACACCCCGATCCCACCACCGGACAGGTCGAACCGGGCCGGCCCGAGCGCGCGGAAACGGTCCCGATCGGACTCCTCGACGCCGAGCAGGTCCGCGATCAGCAGGAACGGCACGTTGAAGGCGAAGTCCGAGACGATGTCGGCGACCGCTCCTTTGGCCTCCATCAGGTCCAGCTGGTCGTTCACGATCTTCTCGATCGCCGGCTCCAGCCGGGCCAGCCTGCGCTTGGTGAACTCGGGCGTCAGCAGCTTGCGGAGCCGGGTGTGGTCCGGCGGGTCGGTGAACCCCAGACCGCCAATGCCCTCCGACGGCTTGTTCGGGTCCGAGCCGACCAGCGGCCGGATGTCGTTGCTGAAGTTCGTGGTGTCGGCGAGCACGACCTTCGCCTCGGCGTGACCGCTCACCACCCACACGTTCAGCCCGAACAGGTGGGCCAGCTTGTGCACCGGCTCGGTCTCGCGCACCTGTGCCAGCGCCGGCACCGGGTCAACGCCCTCCCGGCGCAACGGCATCGAGACCGAGCTCGGGATCATCCGCATCTTGGACAGGTCGAGACCACCCCTGCGGGTGGTCCTGCTCAAGATCCGGTTGCCGACCCATCTCTTCAGGTATGTCGCAACCATGACTTCCACGCGCCCTCTCTGAAACTGCTGCCCCCGACGGCTTTCGTCACCTAAAAACTAACGTTGCCAAGGACCAGATCTCATGGTGTTGGCACTACTTCGGTAGTGGCGTTGGCACCACCATGGGAGGGGTCCATGGTTCTGCCAGCACAGACCTTGTCACAGACGAGATCCCCGCAGCCACCGGAAACCACCTGTACACCGCCCTGGACCACGGCACGCCGTACCTCAGGGTCACTTCAGGGAAATCACAGCCGAAAGTAGGATGCGCCGACCCCCGGTGGTCTGTTGCCCTGTCTCTCAAAGGTAGTACGGCGTCACCATGCGGATAACCTCGGTCATCTTCGCCTTCACCTGATCCCGCTGTGGGATGTGGGCAACGTCCTGAGCACCGGGCAGCCGAAGACCATGGTCGACGAGCAGGTAGAGGGCTCGCAGAGTGCGAATGGTGTTGGTCACCTCAGGGGTGATGCCTTCCGCGGGCGGGGTCGCGAACGCCCGCAGCGCCGGGTCCAGCCACTCGGTGGCGTCCGAGTCGGTCAGGTCCGGGCGGGTCAGGGTCACGGCCAGGGCGTAGCCGAGGCGGTCGTCTTCCATGTCGCGCAGGACGTACGGCGTGGGCGTGAGCAGGCGGCCGATGCCGAGGCGGAGCATCTGGACCGGTTCGACCGCGGGGTGGAGTCCGAGGGTGCCGAGCAGGTCGGCGCCGTGCGCGACAGCGTGCAGCCAGCCGAGTTTGGCGTCGTGCCCGCGCAGGTCCTCCTCGGCGACGTACCAGCGCTCGTACGGCGGCACCCAGCTCGCCTCGAAGACACCGGCGGAGACGATCGCGTCCAGGATCAGTGGGGCGAAGGTCCGTGCCTGGATCTCGCTGTCGCCGAACCTCGGAACCATCTCGTCGCCCAATGCGCGCAACTGCTGGGTGGAGAGCACTCCACGGCCGATCCAGGTGGCGAGCACGGAGTACGCCTGCCGGTCCCGCAGCAGCGGATCCGGCGACCGCAGCATGCCGGTCAGCTCCGCGACCAGCTCCTCCACCGGACGATCACCCGGAACCGGGTAACCGTCATCTCGCACCTGCGCCCAGTCGGTCATGCGCGGCACGGTAGACGCTTCCCCAGGCCACCCGCCACCCCCTGCCCGGGGTACGGCGCCCTCCGCAGGGGAACGGCCCGTGGTACATCCGGTCTCCCGGATGATCCACGGGCCGCAGCGACCAGGACCCCTCAGCCCGGCCGGGCCCCACGCCCCGGCCAGGGCCCCTCAACCTCAGCCGGGGTGGTCTGCATCAGGCGTCGCGCTTGCTCGCCGTGAAGAGAGCGATCGTCATCAGTGCGGCCGCCCAGCCGGCGAAGTACAGCAGCGCCCACCACGGACTGAGCGCGAAGTTGCTGCCACCGGCGTCCGGTCCGGCGATGCCGAAGTCCTGGCCCTGGTTCAGGAACGAGCTGCCGTTCGCGAACGGCGCCCACCTGGCCAGGTCGTCGCCGACCTTGGGGATCAGGTTGACCAGGTTCTCGACCAGGAGCGGCCAGAGGATCAGGATCGCGATCGCGCCGGCGCTCTGCCGGATCAGGATGCCGACCGCCACCGCGATCACCGCGGAGATCGCGAACACCAGGCCCTGTCCGGCCAGCAGCCGCCACTCGGCGCCGGTGTTGATGGACAGGTCGGCGTTGCTCGCGAACAGGCTGCCGACGCCCCAGGCGCCGAACGACGCGATCAGGCCGACGACAGCCGCCAGGAACGCGACCACGGCGGTCTTGCCGAGCAGCAGCGCGGCGCGCTGCGGGACAGCCTGGAAGCTGGTCCGGATGGTGCCGAACCGGTACTCCGTGGTGACGGCCAGCGCGGCCATCACCATCATCACCATCTGGCTGAGCTGGGCGCCCGGCTGGGTGATGAAGATCGTCGCCTGCTGCTCGTCGGCGCCCTTGAGGAAGCCGGTGGTCAGCGCCGCGAAGCCGACCGTCAGGAAGGCCGCGATGACCATGCACCACCACGGCGAGCGGGTGGAGAAGAGCTTGATCCGCTCGACTGTGATCACCGACATGTCAGTTGTCCTCCTTCGGACCTGCGGCCACCTCGGTGGCGGTGGGCGCGTCCAGCTGGGTCACCGCAGCGATCTCGTCGTGCGCGTGGTACTCGACCGAGTCGCCGGTCATCTGCATGAAGGCCTGCTCCAGCGAGCCGCGCTGCAGGGTCAGCTCGTGCAGCACGATGCCGTGCGCGGCGGCTGCCTCACCGACCTGGTCGGTGGTCAGGTCGCCCTCGACGAACAGGACCTTGCCCTCGTTCTCGATGTCCTCGATCCGGGTGACCAGCTGCTGCTGGTGCAGTACGCCGGCCAACTGGTCGAGCTGCGGCGTCCGCACCTTGACCGTCGTACCGCTGGCGCGGTCGACGAACTCCTGGGTGGTGCTCTGCGCGATCAGCTTGCCGCGGCCGATGACGATCAGTTCCTCGGCGGTGAGCGCCATCTCGGACAGCAGGTGGCTGGACACCAGGATGGTCTTGCCCTCGTCGGCCAGCCGGTGCATGAAGGTGCGGATCCAGACGATGCCCTCCGGGTCGAGGCCGTTGACCGGCTCGTCGAAGAGCAGCACCTCCGGGTCGCCGAGCAGGGCGCCGGCGATGCCGAGCCGCTGCGACATACCCAGCGAATAGGCGCCGGCCCGCTTGCTGGCGACCGCGGTCAGGCCGACCATCTCCAGGACCTTGTCGACGGAGTCCTTCGGCAACTTGTTGGACGCGGCCATCCAGGCCAGGTGGGCCCGGGCGGACCGGTTCGGGTGCACCCACTTCGCGTCCAGCAGCGCGCCGACCTTGGTCAGCGGCCGGTGCAGGTCGCGGTAGCGCTGGCCGTCGATGGTGACCTCGCCGGCGGTGGGGGTGTCCAGGCCGAGGATCATCCGCATGGTGGTCGACTTGCCGGCCCCGTTCGGGCCGAGGAAGCCGGTCACCTTGCCGGGTTTCACCTCGAAAGACAGGTTGTCAACGGCAACGGTTGCGCCGTATCGCTTGGTGAGGCCCTTTGCCTCGATCATCGCCGTACTCCTCGTTCGGGTGGCGCGTCAGTTAGTCGTCGGGCGGTTCTGTGTCGCATTCAGTATCGAGGTCGGACGGGGCCAGATCATCGGACCCGGGGCGGATCCGGTGTGTCCACCCGTGGGTTGATTCTGCCGTCCGTCGGGAGACCGCTGCCATCGGTTAAAGCCCTGACCACAACCCCGACGATCCCCCATCAACCCAGTGGAGCGCATCAGCCGAAAGTCGACGGGCAGCGCTACTTCGGGCTGGTTGACCGCAACCGCCGGGGACTATCAGAAAGGCGGAACGGCCCGCCGGGTGATCCGGCGGGCCGTTCCGTTCGAGCTACATCGGTGTACGACGGGTTCCGCCGTACGACTGCGGTCAGGCGGCGGCGTTCACCTCGGCCGGGGTGTCGGAGATGACCGACTCACGGCGCTTGGAGACGATGACGGCCACGGCCAGGATCACCACCGCCGCCAGAGCGATCGCGATCCGCAGCGGGGTGTTGGTGTCCTCGCCGATCGTCGACATACCCACGACGGCCGGGGCGATCAGCAGCGAGACCAGGTTCATCACCTTGATCAGCGGGTTGATGGCCGGGCCGGCGGTGTCCTTGAACGGGTCGCCGACGGTGTCACCGATGACGGTGGCCTCGTGCGCGGGCGAACCCTTGCCGCCGTGGTTGCCGTCCTCGACCAGCTTCTTCGCGTTGTCCCAGGCACCACCGGAGTTGGCCAGGAAGACCGCCATCAGAGTGCCGGACGCGATCGCACCGGCCAGGTAACCGGCCAGCGCCGAGGCGCCGAGACCGAAGCCGACGGCGATCGGCGCGGTCAGCGCGAGCAGACCCGGAGTGGCCAGCTCACGCAGCGAGTCGCGGGTGCAGATGTCGACGACCTTGCCGTACTCCGGCTTGCCGGTGCCTTCCATGATCCCGGGGATGTCGCGGAACTGGCGACGTACCTCGTAGACCACCGCGCCCGCGGCGCGGCCGACGGCGTTGATGGCCAGGCCGGAGAACATGAACACCACCGCGGCACCGATGATGATGCCGACCAGGGTGGACGGGTCGAACACCAGCGCATCCGCGTTGAACGCCGCGTCGCCGGCATCGTTCAGCACCGCGTAGATCGAGTCCGTGTAGGAGCCGAACAGCGCGGTCGCGGCCAGTACCGCGGTCGCGATCGCGATGCCCTTGGTGATCGCCTTGGTGGTGTTGCCGACGGCGTCCAGCTCGGTCAGGATCTGGGCCGCCTCGCCGTCCACGTCACCGGACATCTCGGCGATGCCCTGCGCGTTGTCGGAGACCGGGCCGAAGGTATCCATCGCGACGATGACGCCGACCGTGGTGAGCAGGCCACAACCGGCCAGCGCGATCGCGAACAACGCGACGACACCCGAGCCACCGACCAGGAACGCGCCGTACACGGCGGCCGCGATCACCAGTGCGGTGTAGACGGCGGACTCGAAGCCGACCGAGATACCGGACAGGATGACCGTCGCGGCACCGGTCAGCGAGGTCTTGCCGACGTCCTTGACCGGCTTGTCCTCGGTGCCGGTGTAGTAACCGGTCAGGGACAGGATGATCGCGGCCAGCACGATGCCGATGATCACCGACACGGTGGCGATCACCCGAGGGTCGCCGTCGTGTGCGGCGATCACGTCGGTGGCTCCGGTCAGTTCCCTGAAGCTGCTCGGCAGATAGATGAACGCGGCCGCGGTGCACAGGACCGCGGAGATCAGCGCCGAGATGTAGAACGCGCGGTTGATCGTCCGCAGGCCGTTCTCGCCGGTGCGCGGGCGGGTCAGGAAGACACCGATGACCGCGGTGACGGCGCCGAGGGCCGGCACGATCAGCGGGAAGATCAGGCCCTGTTCGCCGAACGCGGCCTTACCCAGGATCAGCGAGGCCACCAGCATCACGGCGTACGACTCGAACAGGTCGGCGGCCATACCGGCGCAGTCACCCACGTTGTCGCCGACGTTGTCGGCGATGGTGGCGGCGTTGCGCGGGTCGTCCTCGGGGATGTTCTGCTCGACCTTGCCGACCAGGTCGGCGCCGACGTCGGCGGCCTTGGTGAAGATACCGCCGCCGACACGCATGAACATGGCGAGCAGGGCAGCGCCGAAGCCGAAGCCCTCGAGCACGGTCGGGGCGTCGCCCTTGAAGAGCAGCACGACGAGTGCGGCGCCGAACAGGCCGAAGCCCACGGTCATCATGCCGACACTGCCACCGGTGCGGAACGCGACCCGCATCGCCGGGTTGCGGCCCTCGTCCCGGGCCGCGGCGGCGACCCGGACGTTGGCGCGAGTCGCGAGCCACATGCCCATGTAACCGATCAGGGCGGAGAAGCCCGCACCGAGCAGGAAGAAGACGGACCGGAAGATCTTCAGCCAGGTCTCGTTGCCACTGTCACTGTGCGCGGGCAGCAGGAACAGCAACAGGAACGCGGCCACGGCGAAGACCGACAACGTCCGGAACTGCCGGTTCAGGTAGGCGGCCGCGCCTTCCTGGACCGCTGCGGCGATCGTTTTCATGTTCTCGGTGCCATCGTTCGCGGCAAGCACCTGGCCCCGGAAGACCATCGCAAGGGCGACCGCGAGGATCGCGATCACTCCAACGACGATCACCAGTGTGGTGTTGCTCGACGAAAGATCCACCGCTTGTGGTGCAAGCAGCGCGGACATCCGTCCTCCTTGTAGGCAACCCATCCAGGCTTGACGGCCCCCATCTGCCGCAACCGAAGGGTTGGGGAAATACGACACAGCACCAGGAACTGGCGCGGTGGGTCACTCTAACGGGTATCCGACCAGACCTGACGACAGGGTGGTCTATGCCATACCCGAGCGGCGGGACAACCAGTGACTCCTCGTGGTGGTGTGGATACCTTTTCGCTGTGGTCAGATCGCCGAATCGATGTCCGGGTGGATGTCGAAGACCTTGTTCAGGCCGGTGATCCGGAACAACTTCAGCAGCCGTTCACGGGTGCAGACAAGGGACAGCGAGCCGTCGTGGCTACGCACCCGTTTGAGTCCGCCGATGAGCGCACCCAGACCGGTGGAGTCCAGGAACTCCACGCGTTCCAGGTCGAGCACGAGGTCGTAGGAACCCTCGTCGACCAGCGCGGCGATCTTGTCGCCGAGCTGCGGCGCGGTCTCGACATCGATCTCACCCGTCGCCTCGATGACGGTCCGCCCGCCCTCGGCGCGCGCGGTCAGCGACAGACTCACTTCGGCCTCCGATCCGTGAACTGCTGCATTCAACCATGTACGGACCGTGAGAAGGGCCGTTGCCGAAAACTCTTTCATCTCGTCAGACCGAAGTCGATCTCCACCCCGAAAAAGCCGCGTGCATCTGTACTGTGCACCAGCCCGTGCACGTTGGGCTGCTGCTGTCCGTGGCCGGGACTAGGCTCACGGTATGCGTGCGGGTGGTGAGGCGGCGGCCGTACTCAAGCGTTTGGCGAACGGCCGTGACGATCGGCTCACCCATGTCGAGTCCGTGCCACCCCGGGTGGGGCAGACGTGTGCTTGGCCGCGCTGGGTTCCGGACGACGTGCTCGGACAGCTCGCCGACGCCGGGATCACCGCACCCTGGACGCATCAGGTCGCCACCGCGGAAGCGGCGTACTCCGGTCGGCACGTCGTGGTCGCAACCGGCACGGCGTCGGGAAAGTCCCTCGGTTATCTGCTGCCTTCGTTCGCGACATTGGGCATCGCGCAGGCCGCGTCACCACAGCGGCGGACGGCCTCGGTTCTGTACCTGTCCCCGACCAAAGCTCTGGCGCACGACCAGCTCCGCGCGGTCTCGTCGTACACAGTGCCCGGTCTGCGCGCCACGACGCTGGACGGCGACTCGGAGCGCACCGAACGCGACTGGGCCCGCGACCACGCGACGTACGTGCTCAGCAACCCGGACATGTTGCACCGCTCGGTCCTGCCGAACCACCAGCGCTGGGCGCGCTTCCTGGGCTGCCTGCAGTACGTCGTGGTCGACGAGTGTCACCACTATCGCGGCGTCTTCGGTGCGCATGTCGCCGGCGTACTGCGCCGATTGCGTCGGGTCTGCGCGCAGTACGGCGCCCATCCGATCTTCGTCTGCGCTTCGGCGACGGTGGCCGAGCCGGCGGTGTCCGGCGAGCGACTGACCGGTCTGCCGATGGTCGAGGTGGTGGAGGACGGCTCTCCCCGCGGCGGCATTTCTTTCGGCCTGTGGGAACCGCCGCTGACCTCATTGCGCGGTGAGAACGGCGCTCCGGTACGGCGTTCTGCCACGGCCGAAGTGGCCGACCTACTGACCGATCTGGTCGTGTCGGGCGTGCGGACTGTGGCGTTCGTGCGCTCTCGTCGTGGCGCGGAGACAGTCGCGATGACAGCCCGGGAGAACCTGGTCGAGGTGGATCCTGCGTTGTCAGAGCAGGTGTCGGCGTACCGGGCGGGCTATCTGCCCGAGGAGCGTCGGCGACTCGAGAGCATGCTGCAGAGTGGTGAGCTCACTGGGGTCGCGGCAACCAACGCTCTGGAGTTGGGCATCGACATCGCCGGACTGGACGCCGTACTGCTGTCAGGTTGGCCTGGCACCCGCGCGTCGTTATGGCAGCAGGCAGGGCGCGCCGGCCGAGCCGGTGGGGACGCTCTGGCCCTGCTGGTGGCCCGCGACGACCCGCTGGACACCTATCTGGTCCGCCATCCGGCCGCCATCTTCGGACGCCCGGTCGAGGCAACGGTCTTCAACCCGGAGAACCCGTATGTCCTGGGTCCGCAGCTGTGCGCCGCCGCGCAGGAGCTGCCACTCACCTCCGATGACTACGAGATCTTCGGCAGTACGACGCCATCCGTGATCGCGCAGCTCGTCCGGCAGGGTTTGCTCCGCGAACGACCGCACGGCTGGTTCTGGACGCGCCGTGAGCGGGCTGTGGACGCCATAGACATCCGATCGGCCGGTGGAAAGACAGTGCAGATCGTGGAGGACCAGACCGGTCGGCTGCTCGGCACTGTCGACGGCGGCTCCGCGCATGCCTCGGTCCACGAGGGCGCTGTCTATGTGCACGCAGGTGAGTCGTATCTGGTCAGGACTCTGGACCTCGAGGAGCACGCAGCCGTCGTCGAGCCGGCGTCGCCCGACTACACCACCTTCGCCCGGGACGTGACGGAGATCAGCATCCTGGCGACCGAAGCGACCTGCACCTGGGGTACGGCGGAGTTGTCGCGCGGCTGGGTCCAGGTGACAAGCCAAGTGATCTCGTACCAACGCAAGCTGATCGCGACTGGCGACGTACTCGATGAGCAGCCACTCGACCTGCCGGAGCGGACCCTGCGGACCAAGGCGGTCTGGTGGACCGTGCCCGACGCAGTTGTCGAGAGTCTCGGGCTGTCCGACGTGCCCGGGGCGGCGCACGCGGCCGAGCACGCGTCGATCGGCCTGCTCCCGCTGTTCGCCACCTGCGACCGCTGGGACATCGGTGGCGTCTCCACCGCCCGGCACGCCGACACCGGCAGCCTCACCGTCTTCGTGTACGACGGCCACCCGGGCGGAGCCGGATTCGCCGAACACGGGTACGCCGCGGCGCGCGAGTGGTTGACCGCGACACGCGAGGCGATTGCACACTGTGAATGCATGGACGGATGTCCGTCGTGCGTACAGTCGCCCAAGTGTGGGAACCAGAACAACCCACTCGACAAGAGCGGCGCGGTGGCGCTGCTCACCGCACTACTGAGCAGTGAGGCCTGAAGAGTCCGGCAGCCCCGGGCGGAGAGGCAGCTTGCCATGGTTGTTCTCGGAATTGTTCTGATCGCACTTGCCGTGTTGTTCGGGCTCGGAGTCTCGGTGTCGTCCACCTCCTCGACCAAGCTGGAAGTGTTCGGCGTCGACTTCGGTGTCGCCGTACCGACTGTGTTCTTCCTCGGCGTGGTGACCGGGCTGGCGCTGATGGCCGGCCTGTGGCTGACGAAGAAGGGACTCGGCCGCGGCTACCGCCGACGCAAGGAGATGCGCGAACTCCGCGCCCAGGCCGCCACTACACCGAGCGACACCGTCGGCGGCGAGATCACGGAAAGTGAGGCCGGTGCCGACCAGCCGGCAGCCCTCGAGACCGCCCGCGAGGCGCCGGCCGACGAACGTCTCGCGACCGAGCAGGAGCTCGCTCCGGACCCCGGCGACACCAAACAGCCGCACTGACAACTCTGTTGCCGAAGGCATCGACTAACGCAACGGCAACCCCGTTCATCGCCGGATTGCTGTAATATCTCGATCACCGCACAGCCTCCGCACGGCGGACCTGCAGCAGGGTTTCGATGCCTTGCGCAACGACTTTGCCCTGGCAGTTAGTTGCCATTGGCATCAAGTTCCGGGGTCGCGCCATAACCACCGCCGACCCGGCTGTGCCTTACTGGTTGTGGCGTCAACGTCGCGTTGAGTCACCATCGGCCTTCCGGGCCACACCGCCTCCTCACGGAGGATCGACCCGCAGTTCGCCCTTCGCGCAAGGGGCGTCCGTCGCGGTTCCCGGAACCCGGACCGGCTCACGCCGCGGGGTCCCGACGACCTGACGCGAGCTGAGATGGCACGACCTCTGGAGGTTGTCTTGATCATCCGTAAGGTATTGAGCCGCACCGGTGTGGCAGTGCTCGCGGTCAGCGTGGCCCTGGCCACGGCCGTACCGGCGCAGGCCGCGAACCCGGTCTCCGGCGGCTCGACCGCTCCGGGCGTCGAGGTGGGCGTGGCGAAACAGATCGCCACCCGCGCCGACACGCGGTACTGCCTCACCTTCGTCGCGGCCGCCAAGGTCCCGATGGCGGTCATGATGGCGTGTGCCCCGGGCAAGGAGGGCAAGACCCAGGAGTGGATCTACACCGAGTCCGGCCGGCTGCAGGTCGCCATGAGCAAGAGCGTCGGTGGCGCCCTTGCCAAGACCGGCGCCTGCCTGGACAGCGGCGCGGACCTGGCGAAGGTTCCGGCCTCCGCACCACTGCTGGTGCTGCCCTGCCGTAGCGGCGACGGCCAGAAGTGGACCTACGACGAGGACGCCGGCACGTTCGTGAACGCCGCCAGTGGTCTCGCCCTGACGTCTCTGCTCGGCAAGGGGAAGGCCAAGCAGGCACAACCGACCGGCAGCATGTCCACGGCCGGCACACCGATCCAGGGCTGGAGCGCACTACCGCTGCCGGGCCTGGACATCCTGGGTGCGGTCCTGGCACTCGTGAACGCATTACTGGCCTCGCTGGGTCTGGCCCTGCCGCTGCCGATCGCGAACGCGGCTGCCAGCCTGCTCCAACTGGTTCGTCCGCAGCTCCCGATTCCGGCACAGATGACGGTGCTGCCGAAGCAGATGATGCAGCTGGCGCAACGCTGATCCGCAGTGGATCCTCAGCCAGACAGAGGACAGCCGGCCCCGACGATGTCGGGGCCGGCTGTTTCGCACTCCTTCGCGATCGACGCTCCGTTCAGTTGTCCTGGTGATCTCGTTCGGGGGTGGAGCGGTGCTCCGGGATCCCCGCTGCTTGCGCGTCAGCGGGAGCCCGGTGGGATCGTCACCGGCCCACCAGCCCGGTCGCGGCCGTCACCAGCCGGCCAGGCGGGTCACCACCAGCACCAGTGGTGGCAATGCCTGAGCAGGTCGTCGAGAAGGCAGGCAACTCCGTGAAGCAGCCCCATGTCGCTCACCTCCGATCCACTGAACCGATCGGCAAGACCGTACCGCCGCTGATCACATTCTGTATCTACTCAACTACCTGTTGCCACACAACCTTGAGCATCCTTTAACTCTTCCGCAACGCGCGCCGCGGACTTCCAGGTTGACAGTTCGCGCTTGGTTGCCTACAGCCCCTGACAAACGTTCGTCCCAGGGTTGGGAAAAAGTCTTCACATAGTCGCCAAGGAGTGCCAATCTTTGACCGGCACTCTTGCTGGACCACTTTTCGCTAGGAGCCCCCCAGATGCGATCACTCACGCGGTTGACCACCGCAGGCGTCCTCGGCGCCGCGGCCCTTGCCCTGCTCACCGGCTGCCTCGGCTCGTCCGACGCCGGCAGCGGCGACCAGGACGCGAACCGGAATTCCGAAGCCAAGAAGGTCGAGCTGACGATCGGCTCGAACTCGGTCAAGGGCGGCAAGAGCAGCGCCGGCGCCACCTTCCTCGAGGACGTGCTGATCCCCAAGTTCGTCGCCGAGCAGAAGGGCAAGGGCGTCGACGTCACGGTCAAGTTCCAGGGTGACGGCTCCGACGACGAGGTCTACAAGCAGAAGCTGTCGCTCGACCTGTCGAACAAGTCCGGTCCGGACCTGTTCCAGATCGACGGCATCTGGGTCGGCGAGTTCGCTCAGGCCGGGTACATCAAGCCGCTCACCGACACCGTCGGCGACACGGCCAAGGTCGACGACTGGGACGGCTGGAAGCAGATCCCGGAGGCGGTGCAGCAGCTCGGCAGCTTCGAGGGCAAGCGGTACGGCGTTCCCGGTGGCACCGACGGCCGGGTGCTGTTCTTCAACAAGAAGCTGTTCCAGCAGGCCGGCCTCCCCGCCGACTGGCAGCCGAAGTCGTGGGACGACATCATCACCGCCGGCCAGGCGCTGAAGAAGCTGACCGGCGTCACCCCGATCCAGATCAACGCCGGGACAGCGATGGGCGAGGCGACCACGATGCAGGGCGTCCTGCCGCTCCTGGTCGGCACCGGCGCCACCGTGAACACCGACGGCAAGTGGCTGGGCGACACCCCGCAACTGCGCCAGGTGCTGGACTTCTACCACCAGATCTACAGCACCGGTCTCGGTGACCCCGTGCTTCAGCGCGAGGCCAAGGGCCGGGACAAGTCGTTCGCCGAGTTCGCCGCGAACAAGGTCGGCATCCTGCTGGAGAGCGACTACTTCTGGCGCAGTGTGGTGGAGCCGAAGGCGGGCGTCGCCAAGATGGCCGACCGCGACTCGGCCGTCGGCTACGCGCTGATCCCGGCCAGCAAGCCGGGCGGCGGCGTCAAGGGCCAGGACTTCGTCTCGATGTCCGGCGGCGGCGCGACCGTGATCAACCCGAACACCAAGTTCCCGCAGCAGGCCTGGGAGCTCCTCCAGTTCATGAACTCCGCGGACATGGTGAAGGCCTCCCTGGACGGCGCCGCCAAGATCACCCAGCGCAACGACGTCAACAGCGAGGTGCTCGCCGGCGACCCGATGCTGAACTTCGTCGCCACCAAGGTCCTGCCGATCACACAGTTCCGGCCCGGACTGGCGGAGTACCCGAAGATCTCGGCCGCGCTGCAGCAGTCGACCGCTGACGTGGTCGGCGGCAAGACGACCGACGCGGCGGCGACGGCGTACCAGAAGGCCGTCGAGACCGCGGCCGGCAGCAAGGACAAGGTCACCAGCAACTGATGACTTCCGCTTCCGCACCCGTGCCGGGCGATCCGGTCCGGGAACGCGGTCCGGCAGCCCGCCGGGGCCCCGCTCGTGATGTGGCGGGGCTCGGCGTCGGCCGGGCCTTCGGCTTCGTCGCTCCGGCCCTGCTGCTGGTCGGCGCGTTCCTGGTCTTCCCGGCGGTCTGGACCATCTACATCGGGCTCACCAACTACCGGCTGACCGGTGTCGAGGCCGTGTCGCCGTCGATGGTCGGGCTGTCCAACTACACCAAGGCGCTCAACGACGCGCTCTTCCACAACGCCTTGTGGCTGACGATGTTGTTCGTCCTCGGCTCCGCGATCATCGGCCAGAACATCCTCGGCTTCACGCTGGCCTGGGTGATGCGCCGTACCCGGCCGGCCGTTCGCCGTACCGTCGAGGCCTTCGTGCTGCTGGCCTGGATCCTGCCGTCGACGGTGGTCGCGTACCTGTGGGTCGCGTTCTTCGACCGCGACGGCGGCACGCTCAACAGCGTCCTCGGTACGCCGGGGACCGCGTGGCTGATCGACTACCCGATGGCGTGTCTGGTGTTCTTCAACACCTGGCGCGGTACGGCGTTCTCGATGATGCTCTACTCGTCCGCGCTGCAGGCGGTCCCGCCGTCGCAACTGGAGTCGGCGCGGATGGTCGGTGCATCCGGCTGGCAGACGCTGCGGGACGTGGTGTTCCCGCACATTCGCGGGCATGTGCTGACGAACACGCTGCTGATCTCGCTCTGGACGGCCAACGACTTCTCACCGTTCCTGCTCACCAAGGGCGGGCCGAACCACGAGTCCGAGACGGTGCCGGTCTACATCTACAACGTGGCCCTGCAGGGCGGCGAGCTCGGGTACTCCTCGGCCATCTCGTTCCTGCTGCTGATCGCGAACCTGCTGGTCTCGCTCATCTACCTCCGACTGTTGAGGAGGCGCTCGTGAGTACGCGTGCCGCGGCGGTCACGCCGGCGTTCGTCGTACGGCGGATCGGCTTCTACGTGCTGATCTGCGCGATCACGCTGTTCTTCGCCGTACCCATGCTGTGGATCGCGTCGGCGCCGTTCGACAAGAACCCCGGTCTCGGCGTGCGCTGGCCGGACTGGACCCTGGAGAACGTCCGCAAGACGCTCGACCATCCGTACGCGATGCACTCGATGGTCAACTCGCTGCTGATCTGCGTGACGACGGCGGTGGCGGTGACCGCCTTCGCCGCACTGGCCAGCTATGCGTTGTCGCGCGTACGTCTCCCCGGCCGGGACGCGTTGCTGTACGGGCTGTTGCTGCTGTCCTCGGTCGTCACCGGGACCGCCGCGATGGTGCCGATCTTCGTGATGATGTTCCAGCTCGGGCTGATCGACTCCCGGTTCGGCGTCGCGCTGGTGATGACCGGCGGGCTGTTGCCGGCGGCAATCTTCATCCTGAAGGACTTCGTCGACGCGGTTCCGAAGTCCTACGAGGAGTCGGCCCGCGTGTTCGGCGCGTCCACGGGTCAGATCCTGCGGGACGTCGTACTGCCGGTGGCGCGGCCCGGCCTGGCCACCATCA
This sequence comes from Kribbella sp. CWNU-51, assembly GCF_054073265.1. NCBI lineage: Bacteria > Bacillati > Actinomycetota > Actinomycetes > Propionibacteriales > Kribbellaceae > Kribbella > Kribbella sp. CWNU-51. The sequence continues at coordinate 7,631 of NZ_JBSXMZ010000051.1, read as the reverse complement.
TGGTCTGGGCGTTCGTGAACTCCTGGGGCAACTTCCTGGTGCCCTTCCTGCTCATCCGGTCGATCGACAAGCAGCCCGGTGCGGTGCTGATGCAGACCCTCACCGACGAAGGCGGCAGCGTGAACCTGCAGGTGCTGCCGGTCTTCTCGCTGCTGTTCTCGATCCCGGTCGTCGTGCTGTACCTGCTGGTGAACTCGCGGTATGGGTTCCGCTTCCATGGAGGGATCAAGAGCTGATGGCGGGCATCGACATCGAAGGCCTGGCGACCGTCTACCCCAACGGCGTGCGCGCCGTCGACGGGCTGGATCTGCACGTGGCCCACGGCGAGTTCTTCGCGTTGCTCGGCCCGTCCGGCTGCGGCAAGACCACGCTGCTACAGACGATCGCCGGACTGGAGGCCGCGACCGAGGGCACGGTCCGGATCGACTCGGCCGACGTGACCCGGACCGAGCCAGGCAAGCGCGGCGTGGCGATGGTCTTCCAGGACTACGCGCTCTTCCCGCACATGAACGTGGCGGAGAACATCACCTACCCCCTGAAGGTACGACGGGTCGCGGTGGCTACTCGTACGGCGACAGCGGAGCGGACCGCTGGTGAGCTGTCGCTACAAGGACTGCTGGAGCGCAAGCCCGGCCAGCTGTCGGGCGGCCAGCAGCAGCGGGTCGCACTGGCTCGAGCTATCGCCTCCCGAGGCAAGGTGCTGCTCTTGGACGAGCCGCTGTCGAACCTCGACGCTCGGCTGCGGCTGGAAGCGCGCACCTTCCTCAAGAAGCTGCAGCGCGATCTGGGCATCACGACGGTCTTCGTCACCCACGACCAGGCCGAGGCGCTCGCGCTGGCCGACCGGATCGCGGTGATGGAGTCCGGCAAGCTGCGGCAACTCGGTTCGCCGCGCGAGGTCTTCGCCCGTCCGGCCAACACCTTCGTCGCCAACTTCATCGGCTCCACCCCGATGAACCTCCTCCCCGGCAAGGTCGCAGCAGGTTCCTCAGGCACCAACGGCTCGTCCGCCGCCGAGGGCTCGGTCACGGTCGCCGGCGGCTCGTTGCCCGCGACAACTTTCTCGGCCCCCGCCGGCGCGCAGGTGACCGTGGGCATCCGCCCCGAGTACCTCACCCTCGCGACGGGCGACGTCACCGGCCCGGTCCTGCGCGGCACAGTCGTCGTAGCCGAGAACCTGGGCACCCAGTCCCTGGTCAGCGTCGACTGCGACGGCACCTTGGTCGGCGTGACCGTCCCGGAGGAAGACGAGCCGTCCCCCGGCGCAACCGTCGTCCTCACCGCCCCGGCCTCCCGAGTCCTCCTCTACGACCAGGAGTCCGGCGACCTCCTAGCCCGCCAACCAGCGCCCGTACCCTCATGACCCACAACCTTCCGACGGTTACGGTCGACTGATGGCTGTCACGTCGTACCGCCGCGTCTGGACCCTCGACGACCGCGCCGAGTCGGTCTACCACTCGTTGCCCGTCGACATCCCGGCCGGTTGCCCGGGCCTACTCGTCACGCTCACCGTCCCGCCGATCGAGGGCGCGGTCATCGACATCGGCTGCGAAGGTGCGGCCGGTTGGCGTGGTTGGTCCGGCGGCGCGCGTCAGACGTTCGCCATCACACCGTCTGCGGCGACGCCCGGCTACGTCCCCGGCGAACTCGAGCCCGGCACCTGGTGGGTCGTCCTCGGCCTCCATCGCATCCCGGTCGAAGGCGTCGAACTCATCGTCGAAGCCGTGACCGGTCCCGTCGACACCGTGCCAGGCCTCGCGGAGTACGCCGACGCCGACGCGGCGATCGCCGTACCCGCAAGACCGCCACGACGGTCCCTGCCCGCAGCGCCAGGGCTGAAGTGGGTCGCGGGCGACTTCCACGCGCACTCCCTGCACTCCGACGGCTCGACCCCGATCGCGAACCTCGCCGCCCTCGGCGTCACCGCCGGCCTGGACGTGCTGGCGGTCACCGATCACAACACCGTCGCGCATCACCTCGAACTGCCGTCGCTCAGCAAACGCTTCGGTATCGGCCTGATCCCCGGCCAGGAGGTGACAACCGACACCGGCCACGCGAATGCCTTCGGCGACATCGGCGTCATCGACTTCCGTCAGCCCGCCGCCACCTGGGTCTCCGAAGTCGCGCGCCGCGGCGGCCTCCTCTCGATCAACCACCCACTGGGCGGCGACTGCTCTTGGCGCCACCCACTCCCGGAACACCCACCACTCGCCGAAATCTGGCACTCGTCCTGGCTGGACCACACCTGGGGCGGACCCATCGCCTGGTGGCAGGCGTGGGGCCTGGAGGGCACAACGCCAATTGGCGGCAGCGACTGGCACAACCCAACCTCACTCACCCCACCCGGCGCCCCAACCACCTGGATAGCCGTAGACGCCGCAGCCGAAGGCCCTGACGAGTTGTCGCTCGCGGTCCTAGCCGGCCTAGCCGCCGGCCGCACAGCCCTCTCCTGGTCCTACACCGCCCCAGTCCTAGTCCGCACCGACAGCGAACTGGTCGCCCTGGACGCCCCCAACACCCTCGTCATCTCCCCCAACGGCACCCGCCACCCCATCCGCACCCCCCACCAATCCATCCCAGCCACGCCGGGCCCCCACCTCCTCGTAACCCACACCGGCCAATTCCTCTCCACCTGCGCCTAACCCCACCCACCTACGCCTGACCCCACACCTCCGCCTGCGCCGTCCGTGCCTCCACCCGAGCCCGCCCAAGACCTGACCTCAGCCCGAGCTGTCCGAGGCCGTGCCTCCTCCTGAGACCGCCCGAGGCCGGACCTCAGCCTGTGACCGTTTGGGACGGCGGAGGGGCAGACTGAGCTGATGACAACCGGACGCCCTCAGGTGATCGTCGTCGACGCCGCGAACGTGATCGGCTCCCGCCCCGACGGCTGGTGGCGCGACCGCCCCGGCGCAGCCCGCCGCCTCCTGACGAAACTCGCCATACTCCAGCACCACCTCGAGGACACCGACATCATCGTGATCCTCGAAGGCGCCGCCCGAGCCGCCGTCTCCGGCCCCGACGCCCCCGACACCAGCGGCTTGAGCGTCGTCCTCGCCCCCGGTTCCGGCGACGACACCATCGCAGCCATCACCGCCGAGTCCGCCGCTCAACCGCACACCCCGGAAGTCACCGTAGTGACCGCCGACCGGGGCCTCCGCCAACGCATCGAACCCACCGGCGCCACCCCAGTAGGCACCCGCTGGCTCCTAGACCAACTCGACTAACGCAGGTCGTGAAGCCATGACCATCGCAATCCAGAACGTCGTCTTCGCCTCAATCAGCTGCCGGCGAAGCGGAAGGTGGCGGCATGCCGTGGTCGGCGGCCTCGATCGGGGCTTTGCTCGGGCCGTCGCCCGGCGCCACTCGCTCCAGCTGCCTCGTGTGCATTACCCCGGCCGCCTAGTGACCCTCGGATCAACTGTGCACGGGTGGGTCAGTCGAGGAGCCAGCCGTTGTGTTCGGCTATCTGGATGGCGTCGGAGCGGGTGCGGGCGCCGGTCTTTCCGATGGCCGACCAGAGTCGGGTACGCACGACGCGCTCAGAGACGTCGAGCTTTCGTGCCATCAAGGCCACCGAACCGCCCTCGCGGGCTGCCCGGAGCGTGTCGGTCTCGTCTTCGTTGAGCGGGGTCTCGGAGTACCTGAGTGTCTCGGCCGCCAGGTTTGCGTCGACCACGCGAAGGCCGAGGTGCACCCGTCGTACCGCATCTGCCAACTGCGGAGCCGGACTTCCCTTCAGTGCGAAACCCTTCGCGCCGGCATCGAGACCACGTCGCAGGTGCACCGGGCGCCCGTACGTCGTCAGCATGACGACCCGGCATTCCGGCATCGACGTACGCAACCTGGTGGTCACGGTGATGCTGTCGTTCCCCGGGCCGGCGGCGTCGAGCAGCGCGACGTTCGCACGATGCCGTTTCGCGGCACTCACCACGTCGTCGCTTCGGTTGAGCTCGGCAACGATCTCCAGATCGCGCTCACGCTCCAAACCGCTGCGCAGCAAGCCGCGGCTGAGGATCTGGTCATCGACCAGCAGCAGCCGGATCCGGTCGGGCAAACGGACCTCCGAGGTAACCGTCCGGGCGCCGGGGAAGTACGTCCGGGAGGGATGAGCAGGGACTCGGTTCCAGATCATGAAGCCCGGTCCTACGCCCCGTCCACATCAACGCGGCATCTCTACCAGATTGCGACCAGATCGCGACCCCACCAGAACCACCCCAACCCACCACATCCCCACAAGCTCCGACCACGCAGCTTCGGCCAAGTGGTTCGGCGGTGGCTGGTGCGATCCACGGGGTGAGGTTCATGGGACGGCCGGGGTGGGTTGGGTGGAGTGGTGGGTGGGGACGGGGTGGGGCAGGCGGGGGCGGAGGTTGAGGTAGACGAGCAGGGCGGTGGCGAGGATCAGGGTTGCGGCCACGGAGAGGGCCAGGTGCATTCCGGTCAGTTGTGTGGCCTGCGTGGCGGCGATCGCGCTGAGGACCGGTGTGCCGACAGTGCAGGCCACCTCTTGAGTCATTGAGGTCAGGCCGGTCGCCAGACCCTGCTCGCTGTCAGCGACCCCCGACGTACCGATCACCGAGTACGCAACCATCGCGGCGACGTGACCGAAGAAGCCGATGAACAGCGCGGGGACGAGGATCACCAACGCGATCCGATGAGCGCCCAGGAATACCAGCGGCAGCGTCGCGATCCCTTGGAGGGTCATGCTCACGGCCACGACCCGCCGACCCCCGAAGCGTCCGATGATTCGCCCGGCCAGGACTCCCGCTGCCACAGACGCCACGCCTGGCACACCGAAGACGATGCCGGTCGTCAACGGTGAGAGCTTCAGCGTCTGCTGCAGGTACAGCGTCGTCAGGAAGATCATCCCGGTCACCATGGAACACGTCACCAACCCGGCCACGTTGCCCCACGTCACCGATGGCCGCTTGAGGATCCGCAGTGGCACGAGCGGCGCCGACGTACGCAGCTCGATCACGGCGAACGCAGCCAGCAGCAGTACGCCGACAACCGCAGATCGAACGCTCCCCTCGATCACCGCATAGACCACGGCCATCAGCCCGCCGGTTACGGTCACCGCTCCGGCCACATCCAGCTTCGCCCGAACTGCAACCGAGCTCTCCTTGACCACAAACGGGCCGAGCACCAGCACGGCCACCGCAGCCGGAACGTTGATGAAGAACGCCGCCCGCCAGCCAAACAGGCTGACAAGGGTTCCGCCCACCAACGCTCCCACGGCGAACCCGGCCGACCCCAGAGCACCTCTGAGCCCGAGGACCCGCTCGCGCCGCGCACCCTCGGCAAAAGTCGTCGTGAGCAGCGACAGCGCGGCGGGTAACGCCATCGCGGTAGCGAGCCCCTGCAACGCCCTCGCGGTCAGAAGCACCTCGGCACTACCTGCGAAACCGCCGAGCAACGATGCTCCAGCCAGCAGGACCATGCCGGCCAGGAAGAACCTGCGCCGACCGTACAGATCGCCCAGCCGGCCGAACAGGAGCGTGAAGCCAGCCGCCGGCAACGCGAACGCCGACGAGATCCACGGCAACCCCTCGGGCCCCAGTCCGACGCCTGCCCCAGCCTCGGGCAACGCCACATTCAGGATCGAGAAGTCGACCGACAGCATGAACCCGGCACCCAGCAGGACCAGCAAAACCACCTGTTCCCGAAGGCTGAACCGCACCCGAACCTCGCCAGCCATCACAACCTCCGACTATTTAGCAACTGATTGGTTGCTACTCTATAGCAACTGATCGGTTGCGTCAAAAGTTGGGAGTCCAGCGTCGATGGCGCCAGGTCAGAGGGGGCCGGCTCGCGCAGTAGTAGTCAGGGTCGGGTGGGTAAAGGGCAGGCGCAGGTCGAGGGATACCTGGATGGTTACTGAGGTGGGCGTGGGGTGGCAGGCGACTAGATCGACCTTGTGGAGCCCAGCTATTCGGGCCGCGATGGCGCAGGGAGTCGTGCGGTTCAGCGCGGTGGAGTTCGAGGTGGTCAGGTCTGGGCCGGGCGGGTCTGACGCCGTGCGCGCTCCGGTGATGCCGAGGGTTGTTGCGCCTGAGGCCGTCCTACTCGCGTCAGTGGCGGCTGGATTGGCTAGGGATTGGGCGGCGCTCAAGGCCGTTAGGTCTGCTGCGGTCGCCAGTTTGTGGCGGGCCGTGGAGATTGTGGACCAGAGGGTGGCGGCAGCTAGGGCTGTTAGGAGGAGCACGGCGGCGAAGAGGGAGTGGAGGGTGGCGCTGCCTTTCTCGTTGTCGGTCATGGGGATTCTTCCTGGCTGGGTTCGGACTCGAGGGTGGCGTGCGCGGTGAGGTGGGTGGGGGCCAGGGCTGAGAGGAGTGGGGGGTTGTGGGTTGGGGTGGCTGTGACTGTTACGTGGATGTCGGTGCCTTCGCGGGAGATGGTGATGGTGCCGGTCGGGATGGTGCGGTGGCCGATGGCTTTGGCTTGGTCGGGAGGTTCGCCTCGGGCTACTGCGCGGGCTACGTCTCGGGCGGCGTCGATGCATTGGATGTTGAGGATGACCAGGCCGATCGACCAGACGCCTAAGAGGAGAAGGGAAAGCAGGACTGGGAGTGTGATCGCGAGCTCAGCGGTGACGGCACCACGCTCGGACGGTTCAGGTTGCCTGGCGGGAAGGTTGCGGTCGGGTGAGTTGGCCTGCGCGGTGGGATCGCTGTGGTCGGTTGGGTTGGGTCGGGCTGTGGGGACCAGGTGGTTCGGGGTGGCGGGGGCTGGGGTTCTGGTGGAGGGCATCTGGGCTCCTTGGGGCGGCCGGTCGGGTTGAGGGGTGGACTCGACCGGCCGCCTTGTGGGTAGGCGAGTTAGAGCTGGACGCCTTCTACGCCGGCCAGTTTGAGGGCGTAGTTGATGAGCGCCTTGAGGGCGTTGACCATCACGTCGGACTTGAGGAGTGCGACGAGGATCCCGCCGAAGCCGCAGGCTGCTACGACGCTGACGGCGTACTCGGCGGTGGCGGCGCCGCGCTGGGTGCGGGCGCGGGTGTGGAGATGGTTGCGGACGGCTACTAGTGCCTTGGACATCTGATACCTCCGGGGATGCGAAGCGGCTTGTCCGAATCGCTTACTGACAACATGCCGTTGCCGGATGGCCTTTTTTTGAAGGAGTTTCGGGGCTGTGGATGACGAGCTTCAGGGGTTGAGCAGGTACGGGACGAGGGCGTCGGCGATGGTGGGGACGATGGAGAGAAGGACGAAGGCCGGCAGGAAGCAGAGGCCGAGCGGGAGGGCGGAGCGGGACTCTGCGGCGCGGGCTCGTTGGTCGGCTGCGTGATGGTGCGTTCGGCGGGTGTCGTCGGCTAGGTGTTCGAGAGTCTTTGAGAGCGGTGCGCCTGAGCGGATTGAGCGGTCTATCGCTCGGGCGACGGATGAACAGGCAGGTTCGGAACGCAGGTGGGACCACGCGTCGGCTGGATCTGCGCCTAGGGCGAGGTGGTGGGCGACCTTGGTGAAGAGGTCGGCTAGTGGGCCGGGGACGGCGGTTGCGACGAGGCTGAGGGCTTGTTGGGGTGGACGGCCTGCGCGGAGGCAGGCGGTGAGGAGGTCTACGGCTAGCCCGCCGTTTTCATGGCGGTTGGTGGTGAGGCTGTGTTGGTGAACTGAAAGGTGCTCCTGACC
>NZ_JBSXMZ010000050.1:0-36225 GCF_054073265.1 Kribbella sp. CWNU-51 | reverse complement strand
ACACAGCCTGGGCCCACCGCACCCAAACCACCGCAGCTTGACACCCCTAACAGCAGGGGTGTCTGTCATCTCGGGAACGTGACAGGAACACCACGCGGCGCGGAGCTATTCCGCGCCGCGTTCCGGCGTCAGGCGGCGTCGAGGGTGGCGACCTGGTCGGGGGTGAGCTCGAGGTCGATCGCGGCGTACGAGTCGCGGATGGTCTCCGGCCGGCTGGAGCCGGGGATCGGGATGACGTACGGCGACTTGGCCAGCATCCACGCGAGTGTCAGGCGCTGGGGGCTGACGCCGAGTTCGGCGGCGAGCTGGTGGAAGGCGGGGTGCTTGGTGCCGAGGTCGCCCGCGTTGGAGATGCCGCCAAGTGGGGACCAGGGCAGGAACGCGATGCCGAGCTCGTCGCACAGGTCGAGCTCCGGCTCGCTGGAGCGGAAGGCGGGAGAGAACTGGTTCTGCACCGAGACGAGTCGGCCGCCGAGGATCTCGTTCGCCTGCTTGATCTGGGCCGGGTTCGCGTTCGAGATGCCGGCCAGCCGGATCTTGCCCGCGTCGAGCAGGTCGCGGATCGCCCCGATCGAGTCTTCGTACGGCGTCTTCGGGTCCGGCCGGTGGAACTGGTACAAGCCGATCGCCTCGACACCCAGCCGCTTCAGGGACGCGTCGGCGGCCTCGAACAGGTGCTTCGGTGAGCCGTCGACGGTCCAGCTGCCGTCCCCGGGCCGGAGGTGGCCGCCCTTGGTGGCGACGAGCACGTGCGACGTGTCGCCGCCGTACGACGCCAGCGCCTGAGCGATCAGGGATTCGTTGTGACCGTCGTCGGTCGCGGTCAGGTGGTACGCGTCGGCGGTGTCGATCAGGGTGATCCCGGCGTCGAGCGCGGCGTGGATGGTCGCGATCGACCGCTCCTCGTCGGGCCGGCCCTCGATCGACATCGGCATCCCGCCGAGCCCGATCGCGGACACCTCGACGTCACCGATCCGGCGGGTCTTGTTCGTGTCAGCTGCCATGACTCCAACCTTGCGCGCGACCGGCACCGATTCCAACAGGAATATCCGCACAAACTCAGCACTCCCGGTACTGAATCGGCGTGATCAGGATGCGTGGACGTGGGGATTGCGGTCCTCGACGACGTAGGTGGCTCGGGTGGTGACTGCGGCGCCGGGGGTCTGGACGTAGGGGACGACGCGGAAGTCGGAGCGCCACTGCTTCTGGTCCACGGTGACGCGGACATAGCCGCGCTGGTTGTTGAAGAACTTCAGGTGCGGGTTGGCGGCCAGGAACTGCTGCCCCTGGTCCGTCGTGTCCGAACCGTCGCCACCGCTGGTGATCGACGTACCGACGAACTCAGTGCCGACCGTGGCCGAGTCCGGGTTCGCATAGTCGCGCTTGAGTTCGAGGGCGTAGTTCTGGTGCCGGTCGCCGGTGATGACGACCAGGTTGCGGACGCCGCTGTCCTGCGCGGCCGCGAGTACTTTGTTGCGCTCGGCAACGTAACCGTCCCACGGGTCCAGCCAGACGTGGGTCTCCGGGCCGGGGGTCCAGTCCGTCTGGCCCATCGGGGTCTGGTTGCCGATCACCTGCCAGCGGGCGTGCGACGTCCGGAAGCCGTCGAGCAGCCAGGCGCGCTGCTTGCCGCCGAGCAGGGTGTTGTCCGGGTTGAAGCGATCGTCGCAGGTGGACGAGTCGCCGTCGCCGCACGGCTGGTCGGTGCGGTACTGGCGGGTGTCCAGGATGGTGAAGTCCGCGAGCCGGCCGTACGGGAGCCGGCGGTGGTAGCGGATGTCCGGACCGGCCGGCATCTGCGCATGCCGCAGCGGCATGTTCTCGTACATCGCCTGGAACGCCTGCGCCCGGCGAGCCCGGAACACGGCCGGGTCCTGGTCGGGCTCGGTGTCGGCCTGGGAGATATCGCCGGCCCAGTTGTTCTCCACCTCGTGGTCGTCGAAGGTGTGGATCCACGGATGGGCGGCATGCGCGGCCTGCAGCGGCGCCTCGGTCTTGTAGAGCGAGTACTGCAGCCGGTAGCGGGCCAGATCGAAGGTCTCGGTGTGGAACCGCGGGTCCGTCGTCACGCCACGCTTGTTGGTCTTCACCCCGGACTCGTAGATGTAGTCGCCGAGGTGGACGACCAGGTCGAGGTCCTCGGTGGCCATGTGGTCGTACGCGGTGAAGTACCCGTCCTGCCAGGCCTGGCAGGAGGCGAAGGCGAACTTCAGTTCGCGCGGTGCGGTGAACGGGTGCGGAGTGGTCCGCGTCCGGCCGGTCGGCGAGACCTCGGAGCCGGTGCGGAATCGGTAGTAGTACACGTGATCGGGCAGCAGACCATGCACCTCGGGGTGGACCGAGTGGCCGAGTTCGGGTGTCGCGACGACGCTGGACCGCCGGACGACGTGCCGGAAGTTCTCGTCGCGGGCAACCTCGTACTCGACCCGGATCGGCCGGGCAGGCATCCCGCCCTTGCCATCGACGGCATACGGGTCGGTGGCGAGGCGGGTCCACAGCACGACCCCGTCGTACTGCGGATCACCCGAGCCGACGCCGAGAGTGAACGGGTTGCCTTGGCCGGACGGGGCGGCGTACGTGGTCGAGGCGTCCCAGGCCCCGGTGCCGAGCAGGACGGCGGCGGTGCCCGCACCGCCCAGGCCGAGGAAACGACGGCGTGAAACAGACATGTGAGTTCCTCCAGGTGGGCGGGGTTCGAGGAAGAAGAGCGCTGTCAGTGTTCAGTTGCCGGGTGTCTGGTGCCTGGCTCCGAGGTTAACGATCCAGCTCGGTAAGTTAACGGTGAACCTCGGTAGATTGACCAGAGGGCAGGATGTTCCCATGCAGATTGACGAGCGGGTACGGCGAGCCCGGCCAGAGGACGTCCCGGCGATCGTGGAGCTGGTCTACGGACTCGCCGACTACGAGCGAGCCCCGGACGAATGCCACCTGACCGCGGCGCAGTTGGAGACCGCCCTGTTCGGGGACGCCCCCGCGGTCTTCTGCCACGTCGCCGAACACGAGGGCGAGGTGGCCGGCTGCGCCCTCTGGTTCCTCAGCTTCTCCACCTGGCGCGGCGTCCACGGCATCTACCTCGAAGACCTCTTCGTCCGCCCCGAAACCCGCGGCACCGGCCTCGGCAAGGCCCTCCTCACCGCCCTCGCCCAGGAATGCGTCACCAACGGCTACGAACGCCTCGAATGGTCCGTCCTCACCTGGAACACCCCCGCCATCGACTTCTACAAGTCCCTAGGCGCCAACCCCCAAGACGAATGGACCACCTACCGCCTAACCAACGCCGCCCTCACCAACCTGGGCTCGTAACCCCGGAAACACCCGCCGCAGTTCGCTGATCAGTTACCCGCCGTCTGCGAACGGCCCGCGGGAGAACACGACCGCCTCGATCGCACCGCGGAGCGGGTCCTCGTCGTACGCCGGCCTGGCAACGGTCAAGAGATTCTCCAGGCACCGTGGATCCCCCCACGTTGATGATCGGGCCCTATTTGAAGCACACGCGGAGGCGGCGGTTCAAGACGGGCCGGTTGCAGCTTCCTGCAATTCGTCGGCGTGAGCTTCGACCCAGGCGCGCGTCCGGCGGATGTCCGCCGGTACGCCGAGGTCACGCAGGTGCCGCATTGCCGGGTCACCGGCGGCGGCCTGGGCGTCGATGCCGTCGGCGGCGCGGGACTGCCACCACAGCACCGTGGGGACAAGCGCGGTGAGATCGGCCGGACCGTAGCCGGCCAGTAGCGCCTTCCACTGCGGGACAACCCGGTCGAGGCTCACGAGGTCGGCGTACTGCCAGCAGATGAAGGCGACGTCATGGATGCGGGCACCCGGCGCGGCGATGTCCCAGTCGATGAAGGCGATGGCGCGCGTCCCGTCGTCGGTGTAGACGGTGTTCTTCGGCGAGAGGTCGTTGTGGCAGACAACCTCCTGATCGCCGGCGAGCGCCGTACCTGCGGTGAGGTCGTGGAACTCGCGGACCAAGCGGCCCACCGAGTGCAAGGCACCAGCGGACGTGACGGCGGGCTTCCACGGCCGCTCCCACGCGACGTACCCGTCGACGAAGCTCAGCCGTTCCCGACCGTCCGCATCCACACCGAGAAACCGCGGCGCGCCACCCCACCCCTCCAGCAACCGCAGCAGATCATGCACGAACCCGCCGCGCAACTCCACCTCGTCCATCCGAGCAGCCTACGAGCGGCGGTGTTTCGCGGCGTACATGGCCTGGTCGGCCTCATGGAGGAGGGTGTCGAGGTCGCTCGCGTCCGGCGTGATCGGGACGGTGCCGATGCTCGTCGTGACCTCGACCGCGATGTTCGGCAGCGGTCGGCTCACTGCGGCCTCGAGGCGGGAGATCAACGTCGTCAGGTCCTCACCGGCGATGTCCTCGGCGAGTACGGCGAACTCGTCGCCACCGAGACGGGCCACGGTGTCGCCGTGGCGGACCGCGGTGGACAGCCGGGCGGCGATCTCGCGCAGGGCATGGTCGCCGGCCTCGTGTCCGTAGCCGTCGTTCACGAGCTTGAAGTGGTTCAGGTCGCAGAACAGCAAGGCGCCGGGCCGACCGGTCGCTCGGGTCCGCTCAAGGACCGTGGTGAAGCGATGCTGGAGCAGCCGCCGGTTGGGCAGGCCGGTGAGCGGGTCGTGGGCGGCGTGGTGGCGCAGCTCGCGTTCGGCGTCCTTGCGGGCGGTCACGTCGTCGATCTGGATCAGCAGGATCCGCGGCTGGCCGTCCCCCTGTTCGACGATCGCCGCCGTACCGCCGAGCCAGATCTCGTTCCCGCTGGGCTGCGAGAAGCGCCGCTCGAACCGGTACGCCGTGTTGCCAACAGCAACCTCGTCGAGTTCGCGCCGGGACTGCCCGGGCTCCACGTCGCGAAGGAAGTCCGGCAGGCCGGCGCCGAGCAGTTGATCGGCGTCGTACCCGGTGATCCGGCAGAAGGCGTCGTTCACCCGCAGCACCCGGCCGGCGTCGGGCCCGTCGAAGGCGATCGTCGCCATCCCGTTCCCGGCGCCCTCGAAGACCATCCGGAACGTGGTCTCACTCGCCTCCAGCCGCGCCTTCTCGGCCCGGAGCTCATCGGTCAGCCGGGCCTTGTCGATCGCCAGCCCGGCCTGGGTGGCGAAGATCTCCAGCAACTCCCGGTGGATCGGTCCGGGCCGGCGCTGGTCCTCGGGGAGATCGACCGAGAGCATCCCGACCAGCTCACCGCCCGGTGAGTACAGCGGCGCGAAGAGTGCGTCCAGCGGATGCCAGGCGGCCGGATCGTCGGACACCGGTACGTCGGGCACCCAGCCGGTGACCTCGCCCTCGGGCAGCCGCTCGTGCGGCACGAAGCGCAGGCCGCCCCACTCGTCCGCGATGGCGAAGTCGGCGTCGAAGATGTCCGCCGCGCTCACCCGGCCGAGCAGGGCCTCCCGCGCCTCCGGCGACCCGGCGACCGCGAACACCTCGAACTTCCCGTCGGCATGCCGCAGATTCAGTACGGCGATGCCGAACCCGAGCCCGTCGACGACCCCGTCGACCACCGCCTGCAGGGTCTCGGCCAGGCTGCGCCCCGCACCCATCCGCGCGCTCACCTCGTAGAGGCGGCGGACAGCCGTCAGCCGGACCGATGGGTCGTCGTTGGGCACGCGTCGAGAATAGGCCGATCTCACCCGCCGTGAGCAGTTGTAATCATCGTTGATCCGGTTAAGCGTTTGTCAGTACCGGATTTCGGTCAGCCCGCGGTAGCTCCGTTCGGCTGACTGCCAGGCGTCGGCCGGCTTGTCGTGCTCGACCAGCCACTGCTCGACGCCACCCTCGGTCGCGTAGGCGAACATGCCCGCGAAGTCGAGCCTGCCCGCACCGACGTCCTCCCAGGAACCGTCCGCGGCCATGTCCTTGACGTGCAGCGCAGGGAATCGCCCGGGGTGCTCCTGGAAGTACTTCGCCGGGTCGTGGCCACCGTCGACCACCCAGTACAGATCCAGCTCGAAGCCCAGCAGGTCCGCGTCCACGTCGAGCAGGATGTCGTACAGAACCTGCCCGTCCACCGCATCGAAGTCGCGTCCGTGGTTGTGGAACAGCAGCTTCAGGCCGGCGTCACGCGCGGCCTTGCCGGCCTCGGTGAACGCGGCAGCAGCCGTCTTGAACCCCTCCACGGAGTGCAACTCCGAAGGAATCGACGGTACGACGATCCACTGCGCGCCCAACGTCTGAACGTCGGCCAGCGCACCGGCCCAGTTGTCCGTCATCCGGGGGTACCCGACGTGCTCGAGCACGATCGACAGCCCGGCGTCGTCGGCGAAGGAGCGGATCTCCTCGGCGCTGTGGTCGAACCGCCCACTCACCCCCACCGTCCGATACCCGATCCCGGCGAGCCGCTTCAGCGTCCCCGGATAGTCCTCGGCCAACACCTCCCGCATGGTGTACAGGTGCATTCCGATGCCGTCGGCGGGGATACTCATACAGGCAGCTCCTCAGCTACTAGATGACGTGTTCCTGATAGCGTGCCAGCGCCAGGTCGAAGACCTCTTGTCCCGGCGCGTCCCACAGCTTCTGGTTGAAGATCTCCACTTCGATCGGTCCGTCGTACCCGGCCGCATCACAGGCCTCGCGCAGCCGGCGCAGCTCGATCGAACCGTCGCCCATCATGCCGCGCCCGAGCAGCGTGTCCGCCGGCAGTGGAACCACCCAGTCGCTCACCTGGTAGGACAGGATCCGCTCGCCGGCCCGCTCGATCTGCCGGTAGACGTCGGCGTCCCACCACAGGTGATACGCGTCCACGATCACACCCACCTGCGACGCCGGGAACTGCTCGGCCAGCTCGAGCGCGCCACCCAGCGACGAGACCACGCACCGATCCGAGCAGAACATCGGATGCAATGCCTCGACCGCCAGCTTCACCCCACGCTCTGCCGCGTGCGGCGCCAGCTCGGCCAGCCCATCGCGGACCATCGAACGAGCGCCGTCGAGATCACGCGAACCCGGCGGCAGACCACCGCTGACGAGCACGAGCACGGACGTCCCCAGCCTCGCGGCCTCGTCGATCGCCCGCCGGTTGTCCGCGATCTTCGCCTTCCGCTCGGCGGCATCGGTCGACGTGAAGAATCCGCTCCGGCACAGCGACGAGACCTTCAGGCCCGCGTCCGTGACCAGCCGCGCTGCCTTGTCGACGCCGTACTCCTGGATCGGCTCGCGCCACAGGCCGATCCACGACAGCTCGGCCTTGGCGCTGGCCGCGACCACGTCCTCGAGCGGCCAGTACTTCGTCGTCGCCTGGTTCAGGCTGTAGCGGTTCACGCGTCGACTCCACCCACGCGCAGCAACTGCCCGAACCGCTCGACGGCAAGCTCCGGATCCGTGAGTACGCCGGCTTGATCGGCAAGGCGGAAGGTGTCAGCCAGATGCGGGAGCGACCGCCCGGTCTGCAGGCCACCCACCATCGAGAAACCGGGTTGGTGCCCGTTCAGCCAAGCCAGGAAGGCGATTCCGGTCTTGTAGTAGTACGTCGGTGCCGAGAAGATCTGGCGGGCCAGCGGAACCGTCGGCGCGAAGACGCGGTCGTAGGTGTCGAGATCGCCGTCGTCCAGCGCCTTCAGGGCGGCCGCGGCTGCCGGGGCGATCGCGGCGAAGATGCCGAGCAGGGCATCGCTGTAGCGGTTCTCGTCGCCCTTGATCAGCGCGGGGTAGTTGAAGTCGTCGCCGGTGTAGAGCCGAACGCCCGCCGGCAGACGGTTGCGCAGGGCAACCTCTCGGGAAGCGTCCAGCAGTGACACCTTGATACCGTCGACCTTTGCCGCATTGTCGACAATCAACTCGACCACGACGTCGGCCGCGCTGTCGAGCGAGTCGCTGCCCCAGTAGCCGTCCAGCGCCGGGTCGAACATCGAGCCCAGCCAGTGCAAGATCACCGGCCGGCTCGATTGGCCCAGCAGGTGGTCGTAGACCTTGCGGTAGTCGCCCGGTGAGGTCGCCGCGGCGCACAACGCCCGGCTGGCCATCAGGATCGGCTGAGCCCCGACTTCCTCGGCAAGCGCAAGCTGCTGCTCGTACGCCGCGGTCACCGCGTCCAAGGAGTGGTCGCCGCGCAAGCCGGCGGCGGGTCGAGGCGCGGTGGTGAGCTGGTCGGTGCCAACTCCCACAGCGATCCGGCCGTCGGGTGCCTCCGCGGCGGATCGCCGGATCAGTTCCTGCGTCGCCGCCCAGTCCAGCCCCATCCCGCGTTGTGCGGTGTCCATCGCCTCCGCCACGGACAGCCCGAGCGACCACAGGTGCCGCCGGAACCCCAGCGTGTGCTCCCAGTCGATCACCGCGGGCTGTCCGGGCGAGTTGTCGCCCAAGGGGTCGGCGACAACGTGTGCGGCGGCGAAGGCCAGCCGGCTGGCCGCCGGCGTATAGGTGCCCTGGGCAACTAGTGAGCCGGCCAGCCGGTACTTTTCCAGCCCGCCGTCGAGCGGCAGGCGCAGTTCCAGCGTCACAGCCGGCCCTCGAGGTCGAGCGGCGGGACCTCGAGCTTGCGGCCCTCGCGCCACGACTGCAGGCCGAGCTCGGCGAGCTGCACGCCCTTGGCGGCCTCGACGAAGTCCCAGGTGAACGGCGCGTCCTCGACCACGTGCCGCAGGAACATCTCCCACTGCACCTTGAAACCGTTGTCGAACACCTCGTTGTCCGGCACTGTTGCCCACTGGTCGCGGAACTTCTCGGTGGCCGGCAGGTCCGGGTTCCAGACCGGCTTCGGCGTCGCGGACCGGTGCTGGGCCCGGCAGTTGCGCAGGCCCGCGACCGCGGAACCCTCGGTGCCGTCGACCTGGAACTCGACCAGCTCGTCACGGAACACCCGGGTCGCCCACGACGAGTTCAGCTGCGCGACGATGCCGCCCTCCAGCTCGAACACGCCGTACGCCGCATCGTCCGCGGTGGCGGTGTACTCGTTGCCTTGCTCGTCGACCCGGGTCGGGATGTGGGTCGCGCCCTGGCAGTAGACCGACTTCACCGGGCCGAAGATGTTGTCGAGCACGTACCGCCAGTGGCAGAACATGTCGAGGACGATGCCGCCGCCCTCTTCCTGCTTGTAGTTCCAGGCCGGCCGCTGGGCTTCCTGCCAGTCACCCTCGAAGACCCAGTAGCCGAACTCGCCGCGGACCGAGAGGATCCGGCCGAAGAATCCGCCGTCGACCAGCCGCTTCAGCTTCCGCAGGCCGGGCAGCGACAGCTTGTCCTGGACGATGCCGTTCTTCAGGCCGGAGTCGCGGACCAGCCGGGCCAGGTCGACCGCGGCCTCCAGGCTCTCGGCGATCGGCTTCTCGCAGTAGATCGCCTTACCGGCCTCGACCGCGGCGCGGACGCCCTTCTCGCGCAGCTGGGTGAGCTGGGAGTCGAAGTAGATCTCGACGTCCGGCTCGGCCAGCGCCTCGGCCAGGTCGGTGGTCCACCGGGTCAGGCCGTACTGCTCCGCGATCCGGCGCAGCTTCAGCTCGTTGCGGCCGACCAGGATCGGCTCGGGGATGATCATCGTGCCGTCGGCGGAGGGCAGGCCGCCCTGCTCGCGGATCGCCACGATGGAACGCTCGAGGTGCTGGCGCAGGCCCATCCGGCCGGTGACGCCGTTCATCACGATGCCGACGCGTCGCTCGTTCACAGTTCTGCCTCTCACGAAGTGATGTCATAGATGTCGAGGCGACCGCACATGCCGTGCCGGCCGAACTCGGTGGGGGCGGGGAGTTGATGGAGTTCAGCGGTCTGTAGGTGGGGCGCCGTACCGGCTTCCAGCGCATCGAGCGCGGCGCCGGTCTCGTCGGCGAGGCGGTGGGCGCCCTGCTCCCAGCGCTTACGCCAGTCCGCCAGCTGTGGCTGGACGATCCGGACCGCGGCCGCGTAGAAGTCGTCCAGGCCCGACGGGCCGTTCGCGTCGAAGGACTCACGCAGTACGGCGAACCCCTCGAGCGCGAGGTCACGCCGGGCGATCGCAGACAGCGTCCGGGCCCCACCCTCGCCGGTCAGCGTGGTCGCCTTCAGATACGTCTCGCGGTCGGTGAGGTGCTCGGGCGGGAGCGTCAGGACGGCGTCGCCGGCCTCGGGGAGACCGGAGTTCGACATCAGGGCGAGGATCTTGAGGCCGCCGCCGTTGACCAGCCGGTGGATCGTGCCGGGGTCGAACCAGACGACGCTGCCCGCCTGCAGTGGGGTCTCGCTGAAGCCCTTCGGGTTGAGGGTCTGGACCGCGCCGGAGCCGGCCATCACGTAGTACCCCTCGGAGCAGGCCAGGTGGACGTGCGGCGCACCGCCGACCAGGCCGTCCGGTGCCTCGATGTCGTACACCGTCAGCAACGAGATGCCGATGCCGCCGGGCAGTGCCGCGGCGGAACCTGGCGCGCATTCGCACATGCCGGCCTCCCTCCCAGCCCCGGAAAGCCCTTTCCAAGGCTTGTGACCGCAACCTTAGGTGGGCTGTCACGAGGAGTCAACCTGTAACGGAAAGCGATCTCCGATCACATCCGGTCAGCTGCAAGGAGTTACTTCGGGATCTGAACCGAAGGTGGCGAGGGAGAAGAAAGGGGGTCAAGTGAGAGGAGGGGTGGGTGGGGCACCACGTCCGGTCAGGTGTGGACCGAGGCCACGGCGGCGGACCAGGTGGTGCGGCGGGTGGTGCGGGCTGGGACGGTGAGGGTGGGTTTGAAGACGCGGTAGGTGCGGGTGCTGGACCAGGTGGTCGACTGGCCGAGGGTGGTCCAGGCGAGTTCTGCGGTGCCGAGGGCGGAGATCTCGGGGACGTCGGCGACCTCGACCGGATGGCCGAGGAGGTCGGCCTGGGTTTGCATCAGGAGGTCGGAGACGGTCGCGCCGCCGTCGGCCCGCAGGCGCCGGGCCGTGCCGTCCGTGGCCGGAATGGTTTCCGCGATGTCGCAGATCTGCTGTGCGACCGCGTCGACGGCAGCGCGGGCGATGTGGGCGCGCGTGGTGGAGTTGCTCATCCCGGTCAGCGCGGCCCGGGCCTGCCGGTCCCAGTGCGGCGCTCCCAGACCGGCGAACGCCGGCACCAGAACGACGCCGTCCGCAGCAGGAACCGTCGCCGCCAACTCCATCAACGCGCCGACATCCGGCAGACCGAGCATGGCGGCCGTCCAGGCGAGCGCTGCGCCGGACGACACGATGTTCCCCTCCACCGCGTACAGCGGCTGGTCGGTCAACCAGGCCAGCGTGCACCCACCCGGGATGAACCCATCGACCGGCGTCATCACCGACGACCCGGTCCCGTACGTCGCCTTGATCATCCCGGCCCGCACACACCCTTGTCCGTACATCGCCGCATGCGAATCCGCGAGTACGGCGACGATCGGGATCCCGTCGCGCAGCCCCGGAACCCCTGCCGTCGCGCCGAATCCGGCGTTCGACGCACGCACCTGCGGCAGCGCCGACCGCGGTACGCCGAATGCGTCCAGCAGCTGGTCCGACCAGTCGAGCTCGCGTACGTCGTACAGCAAGGTCCGTGACGCGTTGCCGGCGTCGGTCAGGTGCTCGCGGCAACCAGTCAGCCGGTGGATCAACCAGGAGTCCACGGTGCCGACACGATCAGCATCCGTCTCCGTCAGCAACCAGTGAAGCTTCGGCGCGGAGAACATCGCATCCACTCGCAGCCCGGTGTGCGAACGCACCAGTTCATCAGTGGATGGAGGCAAGGATTCACACCATTCGGCCGTGCGTACGTCCTGCCAGCCGATGACCGGGCCGACGGCCTCACCCCGGCGGCTCCACCCCACGATTGACTCGCGCTGGGTGGACAAGGCGATCCCGACGATCTCCACCCGCCCCACGAGCTCGCTGTGTTCCGCGGCGGCGAGGCAGGACGCGATCGCCCGCAGGACGCTGTTCCACAGGTCGTCGGCGTCCTGTTCGGCCCACCCCGGCCGCGGAGTGGAGAGGCCGACCGGCGCGGATCCGGTCGCCAGCACGCCGCCGCCCGCGCTCACCAGGACCGCCTTGGAGTTCGTGGTGCCCTGGTCGATCGCGAGTACCGCTCGCACCATCGAACCCTCCGGATCTGACAACTTTCAACCGAGCTCTTGACGGGACTCTAGCGTCGTGACGACGCTCGTCGCGACAAGTTATGCACTACTGAATATCTATTCGCTGTGAGGGAGCCCCGGTGAAACCGAGCAGACGGCGGGTGATCATCGATACCGACGCCAAGAACGAGGCGGACGACCAGTTCGCGATCGTGCACGGGCTGTTGTCGCCCACCTTCGACATCCGCGGCCTGATCGCGGCCCACTTCGGCACGCGGCGGTCGGACCGCAGCATGGCGGAGTCCCGCGAGGAGATCGACCTCCTGCTGGACCTGATGGACCTGAGCGGTCAGGTCCCGGTCGCCAACGGCGCGCCGACCGGCATCGCGGACGAGCAGACCCCGCTGGACTCGCCCGGTGCGCGGCTGATCATCGAGGAGTCCAAGCTGGCGTCGAAGGACGATCCGCTGTTCGTGTCCTTCCTCGGCCCGCTGACCGACATGGCGTCGGCGATCCTGCTCGACCCGGAGATCGTGCACCGGGACGTGATCGTGATCTGGATCGGCGGACGCGGGTACTACGGGCACACGTCGTACCCGGGGATCGAGTTCAACCTGTCGAACGACATCCACGCCGCGAACGTGGTGTTCGGCTCCGGCATCACCGTCTGGCAGGTGCCCAGCGACGTCTACACGAAGGTGTCGGTCGGATACGCCGAGCTGGACGAGAAGATCGGCGACGCCGGCCCCCTGGGCAAGTATCTGATCGAGCAGTTGCACGAGTGGAACGCGACCTACCACGGCGAACCGATCGAGTCCCGGTCCCTCGGCGACTCGCCGGCGATCGCGCTGATGCTCTACCCGAGCAGCGGGAACCTGCGCGTCCGTCCGGCTCCGCGATTCGGCGTCGACGGCTGGTACCTGCCCGGCACCAACAACCCGATCAGCGTGGTCGAACAGGTCGACGTCCGCTTCCTGCTCGAGGACATGTTCGCCAAGATCCGCCGCTTCGCCCGCCAAAGGAGCACCTCATGACCAACCTGCCGGTTTTCGGAGCGGGGATCTGGCACTTCGCGACCTACAAGGACCGTTACGCCACCGACGGCTATGGGCCGCCGGTCGGGCTGCTCGAGCAGATCGACCGGGCCGGCGCCGTCGGCGACCTGTCCGTGGTCGACCTGAACTGGCCGTTCGCCGGGTACGACGGGACCCTCGACGACGTCAAGGACGCGCTGAAACGCAACAATCTCAAGGCGATCGCGATCACGCCCGAGATCTACACCCGCGATTTCGTCAAGGGCTCGCTCACCAACCCGGACCCCGCCGTCCGCAGGCAAGCGATGGAGCTGTTGCATCAGGCAACGGAACTGGCGAAGGACCTGGGCTGCTCGTACGTGAAGCTGTGGCCCGGCCAGGACGGCTGGGACTACCCGTTCCAGGTCGACTACCACGACATCTGGAACCTGGCGCTGGACGGACTGAAGGAGCTCGTCTCCGCGCACCCGGACATCAACTTCGTGATCGAGTACAAGCCGCGCGAGCCACGGGTGAAGATCATCTTCCCGAACGTCGCCCGCACGCTGCTCGGGATCGAGAAGATCGGCCTGCCCAACCTGGGCATCCTGCTCGACTTCGGCCATTCGCTCTACGGCCAGGAGACGCCCGCCGACGCGGCCCAGCTGGCGATCGACTACGGCCGGCTGTTCGCCATCGACGTGAACGACAACCTGCGCGGCTGGGACGACGACATGGTCGTCGGCTCGGTGCACCTGGTCGAGACGTTCGAGTTCTTCCACACTCTGCGGAAGAACAACTGGGAGGGCGTCTGGCAGCTGGACCAGTTCCCGTTCCGCGAGGACAGCGTCGAGGCCGCGAAGCAGGCGATCCGGTTCCTCAAGGCGGTGCACCACGCGCTCGACGTACTGGATGACGAGGCGCTGGCCGCGGCACAGGCTTCGCACGACGCGCTGGCCGCGCAGAAGCTGGTGCAGAAGGTGCTGCTGAGTTCGATGGCGGAGCTGGCATGACACTGACGGTCGAACACACGACCATGCCCGTGCTCGGGCGGCTGCCGATCCACAGCAGCCGCGCCGAGCAGATCGCGCACCTCGCCGAGGCCGCGAAGCAGATCCGGATCCAGGACCTCAAGCTGGTCCATCACGCCGGCGCCGGGCACATCGGCGGAGACTTCTCCGCCATCGACATCCTGGCGACCCTGTACGGCGCAGTGCTCGACATCTCGCCCGAGACGGTCGCTGACCCGGAGCGCGACCGGTTCATCCTGAGCAAGGGGCACGTCGCCGGAGCGCTCTACACCACGCTGGCGGCGTTCGGCTTCCTGCCGGTGAGTGAGCTGGCCACGTTCCTGAAGCCGTTGTCCGCCCTGAACGGTCACCCGAACCGGACCAAGGTCGCGGCGGTCGAGGCCAACACGGGCCCGCTCGGACACGGCTTGCCGGTCGCGGTCGGGCACGCCTTGTCGGCCAGGCTCGACGGGTCGTTGCGCCGTACGTATGTGCTCGTCGGTGACGGCGAGCTGCAGGAGGGCAGCAACTGGGAGGCGATGATGGCGGCCTCGCAGTACCAGCTGGATCGGCTGACCGTGATCGTGGACCGGAACCGGCTGCAGCAAGGTGCGACCACCCAGGAGACCAACGACCTGGATCCGCTGCCGGAGAAGGCGACGGCGTTCGGGTTCGCGGTGGTGGAGGTGAACGGTCACGACCATGGCGAGCTGCTCGACGTGCTGTCCGCCGTACCGTTCCGGCCGGGCAAGCCGACGTTCGTGATCGCGCACACGCACAAGGGCCACCCGATCTCGTTCATGAGCGACAACGTCGCGTGGCACCACCGGGTGCCGGACGCGGCGGAGTTCGAGCAGGCGCTGGCCGAGTTGGCGCGCTACGACAGGGGATCGGGATGACCATCGTCCACGCCTCGATCGCGGACCAGCCGAGGTACGACTGCCGGGATGCGTACGTCGAGACCCTGGCCGAGCTCGCGCACGCGGACCACCGGATCGTCGGCGTGGTGAACGACTCGGTCGGCTCGAGCAAGCTGAACAGCTTCCGCACTGCGTTCCCGGACCGGCTGATCAACGTCGGCATCGCCGAGCAGGACATGGTCGGGGTCGCCTCCGGGCTGGCCAACGGCGGCCGGATCCCGTTCGTCTCGGCCGCGTCGTGCTTCCTCACCGGGCGCGCGCTCGAGCAGATCAAGGCCGACGTCGCCTACTCGAACGCCAACGTGAAGTTGTGCGGTATGAGTCCGGGCGTCGCGTACGGCGAACTCGGCCCCACGCACCACTCGATCGAGGACATCGCCTGGCTGCGGGCGATCGCGAATCTGACCGTGATCGTGCCGGCCGACCCGATCGAGACGGCGGCTGCGCTGCGCTGGGCGGCCGCCTCGGACGGGCCGGTGTTCATCCGGGTCAGCCGGATGAGCGTGCCGAAGGTCTACGCCGATGACTACGAGTTCCAGCTGGGCAAGGCGATCACGGTCCGGGACGGGAACGACGTGACGCTGATCAGCAACGGGACCGTGCTGTGGCGGGCGATCGCCGCGGCCGAACGGCTCGCCGAGGAGGGCATCTCGGCCCGGGTGCTGTCGATGCCGACGGTCAAGCCGCTGGACACCGGAGCCGTGGTCGCGGCCGCGCGGGAGACGGCCGGAATTGTCACCGCCGAGGAGGCGGTGTCCGGAGGCGGCCTCGGCGGTGCCGTTGCGGAGACCGTCGTACAGCAGCATCCGGCGCGGGTGTCGATCCTCGGGATCCCCGAGTTCGCGCCCACGGGGTCGGCCGGCTACCTGCTGGACCGGTACGGGCTGTCCGCCGAGGGGATCGCGGACGCCGCCCGCCGCCTCGTCCGGTGAACACGCTTGCACGTGTGGTCTTGCGGATTCGGTCTGGGTTTATCTGACCTATAGTCCAGATTCCTGATCGTTTGTTAGGGGGTTGAGGTGAACGCCAACCGCGCAGTGCGTCAGCCGGGGCTGGACGAGCTGCGGTTGCTGGCGAAGGTGGCCCGGATGTACCACGAGAAGGGCATCCGGCAGCCGCGCATCGCTGCCGAGCTGAACCTCTCCCAGGCGCGGGTGTCGCGGATGCTCAAGCAGGCCGTCGAGGTCGGCATCGTGCACACCGTGGTGACCATGCCGAGCGGCGTGCACAGCGACCTCGAGGACGAACTGCAGGGCCGCTACGGACTGCGGGACGCGGTCGTCGTCGACACCGCGGGGAGTGGGGACGAGGTGCTGCCGGCGCTCGGCTCGGGCACGGCGGCGTACCTCGACATGACGCTGACCGGCGGACACGTGATCGGCATCTCGTCGTGGAGCGAGACGCTGATCAGCGCGGTGGACCGGATGCCGCGCAAGAGCGTGCCGGTGGTGGACAAGGTGGTCCAGATCGTCGGCGGGCTCGGTGACGCGGCGGTGCAGATGCAAGCCACCCGGCTGACCGCGCGGTTCGCCGAGCTGACCGGCGCGATGCCTGTCTACCTGCCCGCGCCGGGCCTGGTCGGGACGCCGGCGGTGCGGCGCGCGATGATGAACGACGTGTCCGTTCGGGACGTTCTGGGCACGTGGGGACAGCTCACCGACGCGCTGGTCGGGATCGGCAGCCTCGAGCCTTCGCCGCTGCTGCAGCGCAGTGGCAACGCGGTCGCCGAGGCCGACCAGGACGAGCTACGCCGGCTCGGCGCGGTCGGGGACGTCTGTTTCCGGTTCTTCGACGAAGAGGGAAAGCACGTGCGCTCGACGTTCGACCAGCGAGTCATCGGGGTGACCGCGAAGGAGCTGCTGGCGGTGCCGCGCCGGATCGGGGTCGCGGGTGGTGAGCGGAAGTACTCCGCGATCCGCGCGGCGCTGCTCGGCGGCTGGGTCAACATCCTGATCACCGACCTGGCGATGGCTCACCGCCTGCTCGGCGAGTGATGGAGCTCGAGCAGCGGGAGGTCTACCGGACCATCGATCTGGCGTTGCGAGTGGGCGAGGTGCTGCTGTCCAGTGGCGCCGGTACGGCGGACGCGACCGCGACCATGCTCGGGGTCACCGCTGCCGGTGGGCTCCGCGGGTGCGAGGTCGACATCACCTTCACCTCGATGACGATCTCGTACCAGGCGGCGCCGGACGTCGCGCCCGAGACGCACATCCGCCTGGTTCGCTACCGGTCCCAGGACTTCTCCCGGCTGACCGACGTCGATCAGTTGGTACGGCGGTTCGCCCGCGGTGACGTGACCCGGGACGAGGCGAGCCGTGAGCTGGCCCGGTTGACCTCGGCGGGTCCGCCGTACCCGCGCTGGAGTGCCGTCCTGGCCTGGGGTGTGATGGCGGGTGGCGCCACACTCCTGCTGGGTGGCGGCTGGCTGATCACGATGGTGGCGGTCGTCACGGCGATCGTCATCGATCTGAACAACCGGTGGTTCAACCGGCAGCGGCTGCCCGCGTTCTACCAGCAGGTGGCCGGCGCCTTCGTCGCGACCGCGGTCGCCCTGATCCTGTACGCCGTCCACGCGCCGGTGAAGCCGTCCCTGGTCGTTGCCGCAGGCATCATCATGCTGCTGGCCGGGATCGCCCTGACCGGCGCGGTCCAGGACGCGATCACCGGGTACTACGTGACCGCGGCGGCGCGCAGTCTCGAGGCGATGCTGCTGACCGGCGGGATCATCGCCGGAGTGTCGCTCGGTCTCGCGATCGGCCTCAAGTTCGGCCTGAGCGTCGGGATCGAGGCGCAGACGATCCAATTGGCGAACCTGCCGATCATGGTCGGTGCCGGCGCGCTGATGGCGGTCGCGTTCGCCTACGCGTCGTACGCACCGCTTCGGGCGCTGCTACCGGCCGCAGTGATGGGCGCTCTGGGGGCGTTGGTGTTCACGCTGATGACGCGGGCCTCGTTCGGTCCGGCGTGGTCGACCGCGGCGGCGGCCTTCGCCGTGGGTCTCGGAGGTTATTCGCTCGGCCGGCGGTCGGGAGTACCGCCGCTGGTCCTGGTGGTGTCGGGCTCGATCCCGTTGCTGCCGGGACTGACCATCTACAAGGGGTTGTACGAGCTGATGGGCCTCGGCAACCTGCTCGGCATCTTCAGCCTGGTGACAGCGATCGCCATCGGCGTCGCGCTCGCGTCCGGCGTCATCCTCGGTGAGTACGTCGCGCAGCCGATCCGGCGCGAGGCCCGGCGCCTCGAGGATCGCCTCGCCGGGCCTCGCCTGGTCGGACCACGCCGCCCGGTACGTCGTCGTGCCGGCCGCCCGCGCCGCCGGCGGAGGGTCGAGTGACCTCTGCCCCGGGCAGCCGTTAGAGTTACCGACTGGAAACATCGGCTGATCGCCGGGGTGGCCCGGCGAGCTCGGAGGATCGACGTGGCACTGGGTAGGACATCCCCGCGCGACCTGCCGCTGTTCGCGGATCTGTCCGGACGCGACATCAGGGACATCTTCCGGGCCGGCGAGGAGGTCTCGGTGCCGGCTGGCTGGTCGCTGATCCTGGAGCAGACCCCGCCGGACGCGGCGTACCTGATCCTGAGCGGTACGGCCGCGGTACGGGAGAAGGGCCAGGAGATCGCCGAGCTCGGGCCCGGCGACATCGCCGGCGAGGTCGCGGTCCGGAAGAACACGTTGCGCACGGCAACCGTCACGGCCAAGTCCCGGCTGCAGCTGCTGCACTTCACCCGGGAGAAGTTCGACGACCTGACCCGCCGCCTGCCGGCCTTCCGCGACGCGATCGACGCGACCATCGCCGAGCGCCGCGGTGGTTCCTGACGCCGGCCCCGCTGCCGGAGCTCAGGGAGATCTGGCGAACCTGCAGCGGGAGTTCGAGCGGACGCTGCTGGGCGGGGAGCGGAAGTTCACCCGGACCGAGGTGTCGGAGCGGGCCGGGATCTCGAGCGAACGCGCCGATCGGATGTGGCATGCGCTCGGGTTCGCGACCGTGCCGGACGCCGAGGTCGCGTTCACCGACGACGACGTCGAGGCGCTGCGGCTGGTGGCGGCGCTGGAGGACGACGACTTCATCGATCCGGAGATGGAGTCCTCGCTGGCGCGGAAGCTCGGGCAGACGCAGTCCCGGCTGGCGTCGTGGCAGTCGGCGATGTTCGTGGAGTTCCTGGGCGGGTCGAAGCTGCCGGCAGACGAGGCGCTCGAGGTGGCGGGGATGCTGCTGCCGGCGATGGAGCGGCTGCAGACCTACGTGTGGCGCCGGCACCTGGCCGCGGCCGCCGGGCGGGCGATGGCCGGGTCGGACGAGGTGGCGCGCGGGGTGCGGGCGGTCGGGTTCGCAGACATCGTCAGCTTCACCCGGCTGACGCGGCGGCTGACCGACGCCGAGCTCGGGCAGGTGATCGAGCGATTCGAGGGGACGGCCGCCGACGTGGTCGCGCTGAACGGCGGCCGGGTGATCAAGTCGATCGGCGACGAGGTGCTGTTCGTCGCGGACACCGCGGCCCAGGGTGCGGCGGTCGCGCTTGCGCTGCAGGACGCCGTGACCGAGGCCGAGGATCTCCCCGAGCTGCGGATCGGGCTGTCCTACGGCACGATCCTGATCCGGCTCGGCGACGTGTACGGCGAAGTCGTCAACCTCGCCGCCCGCCTCACCTCGGAGTGCAAACCCGGCCGTGTCCTGGCCGACCGTGAGCTCGCCGCCGCCCTCGACGGTCACCCCGACTTCCGCCTGCGCCGCCTCCGCCGGGTCTCGGTCCGCGGCTACCACCACCTCGCGCCGTACGCCCTCCAACGGCCTGAGGGACAATGATCGGGTGCGCGAGATCCAGACCACTGCTGACCTGATCCGGGCGAGTGGAGGCGATCCGCTGATCGTCTGGGCCGCCCAAGGCTTCGGCCCCGGCGTCCGGGCCTGGTACGACGGTGACGCGGTCGCCGTGGCGTCACCGGACCTCTCCAAGCGCGACCGGCTCGCGGTCTCCGGGTCCGCGGAACCGGCCGCTCGGTTGGCGGCCGGCGTCTTGGCCGAGGTCGGGCCGAGCTTCCGCCCGTTCGGCTCGGAGGTGCTGCTGCGGGAGCTGGCGGATCGCGTGCCGGGGATGCAGTTCGCGGCCGCGTTCGGCTGGATGGAGACGGTGCAGACTCCGGACGTGACCACGACCGCGGCTTGGCTCGACGGTGACGCCGGGGTCGAGGAGTTGCTGACCGAGGCGTCTCCTTCGTCGTACGCGTGGCCCGGGCGTGGCGGCGTACGACGCTGGGCCGCGGTGGGCGGTGATGGCGGGGAACTGTTGAGCATCGCGGCGGATGCGTGGAGCGCGCCGGAGGTCGGGTTCCTGGCCGGCGTCGCTACCAGGCCTGTTGCCCGGGGCAAGGGATTGTCCCGGCAGGTGTGCGGGTTCGTCACGGCCGAGCTGATCAAGCGGCACGGCCGGGCCGCTCTGATGGTAGACGGTGACAACGCCACGGCTATCGGGCTCTATCGAAAGCTGGGCTACACCTACCACCGCGTCGCCGCCGCCTTCGTCTGATCAGTCGGGCAGGTCGGCGATTCTGGTCGAGACCCGCTCCAGGACGGCGAGCTCCTCGGGGCTGAGGTGGTCGATGAAACGCTGCCGGACGGAGTCGAGGTGACCGGGCGCGGCTTCCGCGAGTACGTCGAAGCCGTGGTCGGTCAGGTGGTAGATCGAGCCGCGCGCGTCGGCGGGATCGGGTTCGCGCTCGATCAGGCCGCGGGCCTCCATCCGGGCCGCGTGGTGTGACAACCGGCTGCGGGACCACTGCATCTTCTCCGCGAAGTCCTTCAGTCCCCAGCGCCGGCCGGGCTTCTCGGACAGGGTGCTGAGCACCTCGTAGTCCGCGGTGGACAGGCCGAGCTGGTTCAGGTCACGGGCGAGCCGGGACGGGACCACGGTCAGCAACCGGCGCACGGCACGCCAGGCCCGCTCCTCGTCGGACTCCAGCCAGCGCGTCTCGGTCACGGGTCCGATCGTACTTCTTTGACGTGTCAAAGAACAGGTGTACGCTCTTTGACATGTCAATGACAATTCTGCTGGTCATCGCCAGCACCCGCCCCGGGCGGCTGGGCCCGGCGGTTGCACAGTGGTTCGCCGGTGCCACCGCCGAGGTGGCGGCCGAGCTCGGGGTGCGCCTCGAGGTAGCGGATCTGGCCGAGGTCGGCCTGCCGTTCCTCGACGAGCCGGAGCATCCGTCGAGCGGGAACTACGTGCATGAGCACACCCGGTCCTGGAGCCGGCGGGTGGCGGCGGCAGATGCCCTCGTGTTCGTGACGAGCGAGTACAACTACGCGATGCCGGCCACTCTCAAGAACGCGTTCGACTATCTGTACGCCGAGTGGGCGTGGAAGCCGTGCCTGTTCATCGGGTACGGGAACACCTCGGCCGGGACCCGCGGTGTCCAGATGGCTCGGGGTGTGGCGGCGTCCTTGCGGATGCTGCCGATCGGGAGCGACATCTTTCTCCGGATCGCCGATGATCTGCAGGATGGCGTTGTGATCAATTCGGAGCGACTGGCCGCGCGGGCCCGCGATGCGTTGCGTCAGCTCGGTCGGGTGGCTGACGTCCTGCGGCCGTTGTACCGGGAGGACACGGGGACAAGTGCGCTCGAGTCGGCCGCGATCGTGCCCGCTGTGCTCGGGGATGCGGCCGAGCTGTTGGTGCTGCAGCGGTGCTGCTGGGTCGACGAGGCGATCGCCAACTCACGGCTCGATCTGCCCGCCCTGGTGGAGTCGGAGGCCGAGGTCGTCGCCGGTCTGCAAACCTGGTCCACCTGGTGCGTGCGATCCGCCGGGCGTCTCGTCGGCTCGGTGCGTGCGCTGCGGGACGGGGACAGCTGGGAGATCGGCCGGCTGATGGTTGCCCCGGACCACCGTCACACCGGCCTGGGCCGTCGCCTGCTGGCCTTCGCCGAGGCCCAGGCGCCGTCCGGTGTCACGGCCGCTGTGCTGTTCACCGGCGAACACAGCGACCGCAACATCCAGCTGTACCAGAAGGCCGGCTACTCGCTCTCCACCGAATCCGCACCGGCCGGTGCTGTCCGCCTCACCAAGCCGCTCGCGGCCTAGCGGCTGGGCTGCACCGTCAGCGTCACGCCCGGGCGCGGGGGCGACGGCTTCGGGGTCTGGGTCGGCGTGCCGGTCGGGCCGCTGCTCGGGCTCGGCGTCGGCTCCGTGCGGGTGGCCGGCGCCGGGGGCGGGACGAACGGGGCCTTGCTGGTGTCCTTGCAGTTCTCCGGGTCCGAGTTGCCGTTCTCGTCCGGGCTGACCACAGCCTGCGGGAAGAGGTTGCTGGTCGTATCCCGGTCGCCGGAGCCGTAGTTCGTCGCGCAGTCCTGCAGCGGCAGGCTGATCGGGTTGCCGTCCTGGTCGTACAGCCGGACGTCGACCTGCTTGCCCTGGGCATCGAACGGGTAGATGTTCGAGATCTGGTTCCCGTCCAGCGTGAGGCCGTTCGACGGCGGGTTGTACGACGAGCGGTCGCCACGGTAGTCGTGGTAGTTGGAGAACACGCCGAACGCCGTACCGGCGTACGCGGCGGCGAGGAAGGCCGGGACCGCGATGGCCGCGACGACGTTGAGCGGTACGACGTACCAGAGCCAGCGCCGGTCCTGCTGCGTCTTGCGGCCGATCCAGATCGACACCGCAGCGCCGGCGATCGAGCCGACCACGGTGACCGAGTTCGCGCCGAACAGAGCGAAGAAGCCGCCGGCGCCGATCACGCCACGGGCGACCCACCAGACCGGCTGACCGATGCTGACCAGCTCGTGGCGGACATGCGGTGGGATCTGCTCGATCCATGCATGAATGGCGGCCGCGCCGCGGGTGCCGTGTGGGGTGTCGAGGACGACCCGCGGGTCGTTGCCGTGCAACGCCCGTACGCCGAGGAAGGCCCCGCCGAACAGCACCGCGAGCCCGAGCAGGCCGAAGAAGGCGGTCGCGTCCTGCTGCCACGCGAAGATGCCGACGGCAATGAAGAACGGTCCGGCGGTGGCCGCGATCAGGCCCCAGCGCAGCGCCTTCCGGCCGGCGTCGAGGTGGGCGTCGCCGACCGGCTGGGTCCGGGGTGGATATCCGGCGGCGGTGCGCAGCTCGTCGGCATACTGCTGTGGTGTGCCCAGACGCTCCTGCAGGGCCGCGATGGTCGGCTCGCCCTCGAACTCGGCGGCCACCTCGGTCAGGTGACCACTGACGTCGTCGAGCACGTCCTCCAGCTCGCCCGGCGGCAGGTCGCTGAGCTCGGCCCGCACCTGGGCCAGGTAGATCGCGACCGCTCCGGTCAGAGTGCTGTTCACGCGGCCTCCTTCTCCAGCAGCAACACCGACATGGTGTCGGCGAAGTGGTTCCAGGTCTTGGTGGACTGCCGGAGCAGCTCCCGGCCGGTCTTGTTCAGCCCGTAGTACTTCCGGTGCGGGCCTTCCTCACTCGGCTGCACGTACGACGTCAACGCGCCGGCCGCGAACAACCGCCGCAACGTCCCGTACACCGACGCGTCCGCGACATCCTCCAGCCCCGCGGCCCGGAGCCGCCGCAGCACGTCGTACCCGTATCCGTCGGCGTCCCGCAACACCGCAAGCACCGCCAGATCCAGCACGCCTTTGAGCAACTGGCTCGTATCCATCCCAACCTCCCTAACGCACCGAGAGGCCGGACCCCTCAGACCGCCCTCCCGGTGCTCCACCGACCACACTACTACACACTGCGGAGTACTCCACTAGACAGCAGTCGGCGCGGCCTCGGGCGTGATTGACAGGTCCGCAATTTCGATCAAGTACGTCGGGGCGCGGGTCGGGCACAGTGGGGGCATGGCGGATGTGTTCGAGGAGTTCGTGGCGGTGGTGGCTGAGGGGATGGCCGGGCCGGGAACCGCGGTGGTGAACGGGGCCGGGCTGGCCGGGCGGGTGCATCTGTCGCGGTTCCATTTCGATCGGGTGATCGGGGCGGTGGCGGGGGAGTCGCCGTTCGCGTTCCGGCGACGGGTGTTGCTGGAGCGGGCGGCGTACCGGTTGCTGGCCGAGCAGGTCGCCGTACTGGATGTGGCGGTGGAGGCCGGGTACGGGTCGCACGAGGCATTCACTCGGGCGTTCGCCAGGGCTTACGGGATGTCGCCGCGGGAGTGGCGGCGGGAGGCGTCGCGGGTGTTCTTCCTGACGGCGCCGAGTGGGGTTCATTTTCAGCCGCCGGCGGGTTTGAGGCTGCCGGCGCGGAGAGAGGTGAGAGGGATGGACGTACTGGTCAGGATGGTTGAGCATCACGTCTGGTTGACCGGCGAGATGATCGAGCGCGGCGCCCGGCTGGATGCGGCGGCGCTGGACCGGCCGATCGAGCTGTCGGTGGAAGGGATCGACGACGACATCTCGATCCGGTATCTGCTGGATCGGCTGGTCTGGCAGGAGGAGATGTGGCTGGCGTCGGTGGAGGACCGGCCGTTCCAGGTGCCGGAGTGCGGGCGGCAGGTGGTCACGCCGATCTCCGAACTGCGTGAACGGCACGCGATCGCCGGTTCCCGCTTCGTTGCCTTAGTCAACCAGTTGAACGAGGAGGGCCGTTTCGACGAGAGCTTCGTCGACACCACCTGCGAACCACCACGAGTCTTCACGTACGGCGGCATGGTCGCCCACGTGCTCACCTTCGCCGCCCACCGCCGCTCCCTCCTGATCGGCGCCTTCTACACCGCCGGCATCACCGACCTGGGCGCCGGCGACCCCATGCACTACGTAGCCGAAGGCAAGTAGTTCGCCGAGTCGTGGATCCGGGCTGCGAGACGGCGGCGAGTCGGAGCCGGATTCCACGACTAGGTCACGCGGCGAGTGGGTGGTGGCGGGTGCGGAGGTCTTGAGAGATGCGGGCGATGACAGTGTCGGGGGACTGGAGGAGGTCGTGGGCGGTGATGACGCGGACGAGCCAGCCTTCGCGCTCGAGGTTCTCGCGCCGGCGGATGTCTCGCCGCCACTGGCGGATGTCGAGCAGATGGTGCTGACCGTCGTACTCGATCGCGATCTTGAGGTCCGGGTAGCACAGGTCCGGTCGTGCCAGCCAGCCTCCGTCGGCGTCATAGATCACGCGGCCGACCTCTGGCTCGGGGAGACCGGCTAGGACGAGCAGGAGCCGTAGCCACGACTCCATTGGCGAATCGACTCCACGTCGTACGAGTGCAGCCGCTTCCCGGGCGAGCCGGACGCCACGTACGCCGATCGCCGCCGACGCCTTCTCTCGCAGGTGTTCCGGGTCTGCCCCAGCACGCCGTACCAGCGAATCCCCAGCCGTGACGAGTTCGGTCAGGTCGCAGTACGGTGCGACGTCGAGGAACGTGCGGTCGGGAGGCGTCAGCGGAAGTCCGACCTGCAGCACGCACTCGAGGTTGTGCACTTCGTGAACACGCAGACCGCGGATGCGCGGCCGGGTTCGTTGAGGATCACGGCGGACACTCACGTGTACGTCGTCGCCGGCCGGTGCTTCCGCGGACCACAAGGCCAAGGCGGTTTGGTGGCTCAGCACCGCGTCGGGTGTCAACAACAAAGCGGCCTCGGCCCGCAACCGAGGTGTGACCGGGACGTGCGCGGCGACGTAGACCGACCCGAGCACTCGGCGATATCCCACTCCGCGCAACACCCCACGCGACATCCCCGCCGCCCGGGCCTGCGCTGCCGTGAACAACATCCCACCATTCTCCCAACCCCACCACCACCCCATCCCCCTTTATCCACAGGCCTCCGAGTCGTGGCATTCGGCGGGACGTACGAAACCCGAGTCGTGGCTCAGGGCTGAGCAAGGGCGGGTGCAACCAGCCCAAATCCACGACTCGACGAACAGGGCCGGGGGCGGCGTGGGTTAGTTGGTGGGGTCGTGGAGGTCGGGGCGTTGGGTGGGGGTGGTGATGTCTACGTCGATGGGCTGGAGCTTGGTGGGGGCGGCGATCTTGCCGGAGGTGACCGGGAGGTTGAGTTTGCTGCCGGCGAGGTCGATGTCGATGGTGGCGCCGGTGTCGTTGGGGCTGGTCCACTCGGTGTCGGACAGGGTGATCGCGAGGCCCAGGATGCGGCCCTTCGGGATCACCTCGTCCTGGGCGCGGAGGGGGACGGTGACGGTGGTCCACTGGCCGGGGGTGAGCGGAGTCGGCTTGCTCAGGGACTTGCTGTGGGCGGCGTCGATCCAGCCGCGGCTGACGATGCCGTGGTCGCTCGGTGTCGTCAGCTTCTCAACGGTGTAGTAGCAGCTGTCGTCATAGTCCGTACTCGCGCCTTCACAGGAGCTCACGTCGGTACGCCGGACCCCGGTGTACCGCGCGGCGTCGCCGTACTCGATCAGGCGGGCGGTGACCGGCGTGGTGGTCGAGTCGGACTTGAGCTTCAGTGTGACCGACGACGTGCCGCTGATGCGGATCGGCACCGGCAGTGGCGCGGACAGGAACATCTGCCGGCCGGCGATCACCGTGGTCGGGTCGGCGACGATGTCGTCCTCGGTCAGGTCGGGGTCGTCCGTGATCGTCACCGACCCCTTGCCCTGGGCACCTAGTTTGCCCGCGGACAGCGGCACGGAGACGGGACGGTTGACGGCCGGCCAGGTCGTGTAGTTGCGCCACACGTCGGGGGCGGTCTCGATCGTTGCCATCGGCTCCTTCATGACGCCGTTCTGCAAGCCCTGCAGCCAGTAGTCGAACCACTTGTGCAGCTCGTCCACCCAGGCGTCCCGACGGAACTCGAAAGGATCGACGTGGTCTTCGAGACCCAGCCACAGCTTCCGGGGCACGTTGTTCTTCGACAGTGCCGTCCACCACTGCGAGAAGTGGTTCGTCTGGACGTTGTAGTCACTGAGTCCGTGCGTCATGAAGACGGACGCCTTCACCTTGCCGGCGTCCTTCAGGTAGTCACGCTCGGACCAGAAGGCGGTGTAGTCGCCGGTCTCGTCGTCGTCGTTGTCACCGAGCTCGCCCCGAACCGCTTCACAGGCAGGGCTGTCATGACCGACGTAGCCGCCCAGCCAGGGCATGTAGTCGTCGGAGTACGGCACGCCGCCGGAGCGCGTGTAGTCGTACCACGAGGAGATCGCCGAGATCGGCACGATCGTCTTCAGGCCTTTGACGCCGGTCGCCGCGACCCCGTTCGCCAGGGTGCCGTCGTACGACTTGCCGATCATCCCGACGGAGCCGGTGGTCCAGGTCGCCTTGACTTGGCGGCCGTCCGCGGTGTGCGCGGTGTTGCGGCCGTTCAGCCAGTCGATCACGTCGACCACGGAGTCGATCTCGTCCTTGCCGCCGACGTCGCCGCAGCCGGTCGAGCGGCCGGTGCCGACGATGTCGACGCCGATCATCGCGTAGCCGCGCGGGACGAAGTAGTTGTCGTAGTACAACGGCATCTTCTGGATGACGCCGTTCGCGTCGTACGTCTTCTTCTCGCTCTCGTTGCCGCGACCACAGCACGAGTAGTACGGCGAAGCGTCCATGATCACCGGGATCTTCACCCCGGCCAGCGCGGTCTCGACCGGCCGGACGATGTCGACGGCGATCACGTCGTCCTTGCCGTCGGAGTCGGTGTCCATCGTGGTGTCGACGTACACGGATTCGCGGATCGCGGCGTCGTAGTCGTAGACCGGCTGGGTGCTCTTCGTGGCCGTGTCGATGTGCTCCGGCACGGTCGGAGTGGCGGCCGGTCCGGCGCCGGCACCGGGGTCGTCCGGGATCGGGGCAGCCACAGCCGGACCGGTCACGGTCGCGAGGCTGAGCACGGTGGACGAGACCAGGATCGTCACCCTGGCGCGGACGGTCGTCATGGCTCGGAAGGCTAGTCACTCCCGCGCCGCAAAGCCAGGTTCTGCCGAGATTGGTAAGCACTTCCCGGCGACACAGCGTAACGAGACACTGATTCCGATAAGGTGACCGCCACCAACCCCTGGGGGAGAGCAAGAAAGGGTAGGCCAGTGAATCTGCGAGCACCGGTGACATTACTGGACGTGGCACAGCGCGCGGGCGTGTCGGTCGCGACTGCCTCCCGCGTGCTCAACGGCGGGGATCGAGTGCCCCGCCCCGAGTTGCAGGAACGGGTCAAGGCGGCCGCTGACGAGCTCGGCTACACGCCGAACGCGCAGGCGCAGGCGCTGGCGAAGTCGTCGACGAACCTGGTCGGCATCCTGGTCCACGACATCGAGGACCCGTACTTCGCCGCGATCGCGAACGGCGTGATGCGCGCCGCGGACGAGCGCCATCTGCTGGTGATGATGGCCAGCACGTTCCGGGACTCGGAGCGCGAGATCGCTTACCTGTCGTCGTTGCGGGCGCAGCGGGCACGGGCCGCCGTGATGATCGGCAGCCGGCGGACCGACGCCGAGAGCCTGGCCCGGACCGCGACCGAGGTCGAGACGTTCCTCAGCTCCGGCGCCGGTTTGGCGCTGGTCAGCCAGTCCGGGATGCCGGCCCACACGATCGAGCCGGACAACCGTTCCGGCGCGGCCGCGTTGGCGCGTGAGCTGATCGGGCTCGGCTGGCGGAAGTTCGCCGTACTGGGTGGGCCGGACACTCTCGCGACGGCGCGGGACCGGCGGGACGGATTCGTTGCGGGACTGGCGGAGGCCGGGCTGCAGCCGGTGGCGGTCGAGGCCGGCGAGTTCACCCGTGACGGTGGGTACGCCGCTGCCGGGGTGCTGCTGGATCGGCAGGCCGATGTTGACTGTCTGTTCGCGGTGAACGACGTGATGGCGGTCGGTGCGATGTCCGCTTTGCGTGCGCGCGGACTCGACGTGCCCGGCCGGCTGGGAGTGGCCGGATTCGACGACATCGCCACGCTGCGGGACGTGTGGCCGGGACTCACGACGGTCCGGCTGCCGCTGGAGCAGATGGGCCGGCGGGCCCTGGAGCTGGCGATTGAGGGCGGCGACGCGACCACCGAGACGTTCAAGGCCGAGGTCGTCCTGCGGGAAAGCACCGCACGCGGCTGAAATATGCTCGCGGCGTGACCGATGCCGCGCATGTCTCCGAGATCTTCGACCCGTCGGCCTGGAAGCAGGTGGACGGTTTCGATCTGACCGACATCACTTATCACCGGGCGGTCGACGCCGGGGTGGTGCGGATCGCGTTCAACCGGCCCGAGGTGCGCAACGCGTTCCGGCCGCACACTGTCGACGAGCTGTACCGGGTGATGGACCACGCGCGGATGTCGACCGACGTCGGTTGCGTGCTGCTCACCGGCAACGGCCCGTCGCCGAAGGACGGCGGGTGGGCGTTCTGCTCGGGTGGCGACCAGCGGATCCGCGGCAAGGACGGCTACAAGTACGCCGAGGGCACGACGGCTGAGAGCATCGATCCGGCGAAGGCGGGGCGGCTGCACATCCTCGAGGTGCAGCGGTTGATTCGCTTCATGTCGAAGGTCGTCATCTGCGTCGTACCGGGCTGGGCCGCGGGTGGCGGGCACAGCCTGCACGTGGTCGCGGACCTGACGCTGGCGTCCGCGGAGCACGCGCGGTTCAAGCAGACGGACGCGGATGTCGCGTCGTTCGACGGTGGGTTCGGGTCGGCGTACCTGGCCCGGCAGGTCGGGCAGAAGTTCGCGCGGGAGATCTTCTTCCTCGGAGACGAGTACTCCGCCGAGGACGCGTACCGGATGGGCATGGTGAACAAGGTCGTGCCGCACGCCGAGCTCGAGACGGTCGCGCTCGAGTGGGGCAAGAAGATCTGCGCGAAGTCGCCGACCGCGCAACGGATGCTGAAGTACGCGTTCAACCTGATCGACGACGGACTGGTCGGGCAGCAGCTGTTCGCCGGTGAGGCGACCCGCCTCGCCTACGGCACCGACGAGGCCGCCGAGGGTCGCGACTCGTTCCTGGAGAAGCGCCCCGCGGACTGGTCGCCCTACCCGTACGCCTTCTGAGGGTTCTCAACACGATTCACTGAGGAGTTATCAGAAATTTGTGCGCGAACTGATGACAGTTCGCGGTAGGTCGTTTACGGTCGAGCGCTATGAACAAACTCTCTCGCCGTGGATTGCTCGCCGGCGCCGGAGCGCTGGTGGCTGCCGGAGCGGTCGGGTCGCCGGCTTCCGCTCGTACGACCGCCCTCTGGCCGACCCGGCGCTTCGAACTGGACGGGCCGGGTGGTGAGCTGTTTCGCAGCAAGCCGCTGGCCGATGTGACCGTGCTGCAGTCGATTGCCTTCGACAACTGGAATCAGCGACTCTTCACCGGTCAGTTGCGCGCTGGATCACCGGCGAACAGTGGGGACCTCACGCTGACGCAGCTAAGCCTTCGTGGTGACGTGCTCGGGCACATGTACCTGAACGGGTTCGGTCACGCCGTGTCGATCGGTGCCGAGAGCATCGGTCGTACGACGTACCTGTGGACCGAGACGGACAACGACACCGCGGCCTCGCGCGGGCGGCAGATCGCGCGCTTCCCCTGGCAGAACGGCGCGACGCTGACCATGGACTCACCGGGGCTGCGGAGGTGGAAGCCGGTCGCGGACGGGGCTGTGTTCACGCCGTCCGTCGATCAGCGGCACGGCCGGATCGCGATCCGGCACACGCTGACGGACGGCTTCCACATCAACGTGTACTCGCTGGCGGCCGCGCGACTGGGCAACTTCTCGCACGCGCTCGCGTCGTTCAAGCAGCCCACGATGACCGAGGGCATCGACTTCCAGGGCTGGGCGTTGTACGGCTCGTACGTCTACCTCTGGGAAGGCGAAGCGTACGCCGGTGCGTCCGACCCGGAGTTGGCTACGTCGAAGCTGTGGTGCTACGACATCAACACCGGTGAGGTCGTGCAGTCGGTGCGCATCCTCGACGGCGCGGAGCTCGTCTACCGCGAGGCCGAGGGTGTCGGTGTCCATGTCGACTCCTGGGGCCGCCCGAAACTCTGTTTCGGGTTCGCCTCCGGGGTCACCGGCGACCGGCGCGTCAGCCTCTTCTACCGCAACAAGCTGGTCTGAGTCCTACTGGGCGACGCCGTACAAGCGGTCGCCGGCGTCGCCCAGACCCGGCACGATGTAGCCCTTGTCGTTCAGATGCGAGTCCATCCCCGCGATGACGAGGTTGCACGGGATGTGGAGATCGGCGAGCTCCTGCTCGATCCGCGCCACGCCCTCGGGCGCCGCGAGCAGGCAGATCGCGGTGATGTGGTCGGCGCCCCGGTCGACCAGGAACTGGATCGCCGCGGCCAGTGTGCCGCCGGTGGCCAGCATCGGGTCGAGCACGTAGCACTGGCGACCGGACAGGTCCTCCGGCAGCCGTTCGGCGTACGTCGAGGCCGTCAGGGTCTCCTCGTTCCGGATCATGCCGAGGAAGCCGACCTCCGCGGTCGGCAGCAGCCGGGACATGCCCTCGAGCATGCCGAGCCCGGCCCGCAGGATCGGCACCACCAGCGGTTTCGGCGCGGTCAGCTTGACGCCCTGGGCCTCTGCGACGGGCGTCTGGACGGTGACCGGGCCGGTGCGGACGTCCCGCGTCGCCTCGTAGGCGAGCAGCGTGACGAGTTCCTCGGTCAGCCGCCGGAACGTGGGTGAGTCCGTGTGCTCGTCCCGCAGCGCGGTGAGCTTGTGGGCGACGAGCGGGTGGTCCACGACGAGGATCTGCATAAGCCGGAACGGTACCGTCGGCGATTCGCGGCGGGAAAGCGCGCTCGCTGTCAGGCTCGACTGTGCCCGGTTTTCCGGGCACCGGGATCTGCCCCTGCCGGCGCGCCCGGCTCCGCGTGGCCCTGCGGAGAGCGACGTACGGTCACTGACCGTTGACCGGTGTTCGTGGATCTGATACCACGTCGAGATCGCGAATGCCTCCCGTGCGGAGCGCTTGTCTGCGACGATGATCCGGTGTCTGATGCCACGGCTGGGCCGATGACCACCGATCTCGATTTCGCGGTCGCCGCTTACACCGAGGACGGGGTCTGGACCGTCACACCGCTGGTGCTGCGCGGTGAGCCGGACCTGTCCACGGTGGTGTCCGCGCTCCGGCGCTACCCGGGCGAGGCCGGTGTCCTGGGCATGCTCTCGGTCGACGAGGACTTCTTCATCCTGTTGCGGGTGATCGGCGGCCGGGCCCGGTTGCTGATCTCCGATGTCACCGCCGCGACCGAGTGGCCGCTGGCCCGGCAGGTGGTGGACGAGCTCGACATCCCGCTTGCCGATGACGACGACGAACAGGTCCCGGCCGGCGACCTGGCGATCATCGCCGACCTCGGCATGAGCGCGATGGATCTGGGCGCGCTGTGCGACGACGTCGACCTCTACCCGGAGGAGATGCTGGAGGAGATCGCCGACGCACTCGGGTTCGGCAACCAGTTCCACGAGGCGATCGAAGCCGTTGGCTAGTCCGGCGCTGCGGCGCGAGTGGGGGCGGTTGATGACACTCGCGCTGGAGGAGGGGGAGAAGGCGCGGCCCGACGTACCGATCGGGGCGATCGTCGTGGACGCCGACGGTTCGGTGATCGGCCGCGGCCACAACGAGCGGGAGGTCACGGGCGATCCGACCGCGCATGCCGAGGTCCTCGCGATCCGTGCCGCCGCCCGGCATGTCGGCGAGTGGCGGCTGACCGGGTGCTCGCTGGTCGTCACGCTGGAGCCGTGCACGATGTGCGCCGGCGCGATCGTGCTGTCCCGGCTGGACCGGCTGATCTTCGCGGCGTACGACGAGAAGGCGGGAGCCGTGGGGTCACTCTGGGACGTCGTCCGGGACCGGCGGCTCAACCATCGGCCCGAGGTCGTGGGCGGCGTGATGGCCGACGAGGCGGGTGCCCGGCTCCGCGATTTCTTTATCGGGCACAGACCTTGATAGCCTCTCCGGCGGTGGCGTGTCCGAGCGGCCGAAGGAGCGCGCCTCGAAAGCGCGTGACGGGCAACCCCCGTCCGAGGGTTCAAATCCCTCCGCCACCGCCAACCACCTTTCGCGGGTGGAAGTTAGGCCGGAGACCCTGATGCTGTGTGATGCGTCAGGGTTTTCGTCTCTCGGGACCTGACTCGACGAGGGGCCCCACATGGACGTTGAGGAGCTCGATCGGATCCTGCTGGCCGGGGCCGCGGTGCTGCTGGTCGCGGTGGTGGCCGTCCGGTTGTCGGGGCGGCTCGGGCTCCCGTCGCTGCTGATCTACCTCGGGATGGGGCTCGTCCTCGGCGAGTCGGGGCCGGGGCACATTCATTTCGAGAACGCCCAGCTCGCGCATGCGCTCGGGTTCGCCGCGCTGGTGGTGATCCTGACCGAGGGCGGTCTGACCACCCGGTGGAACGAAGTGCGCCCGGTGATGCCGCTGGGCGTCGTACTGGCGACTGTCGGCGTCGCGATCAGCGTGGGCGTGGTCGCCTGCGTGGCGCACTTCGTGCTCGGGCTGGACTGGCAGATCTCCGTACTGCTCGGGGCCGTCACGTCACCGACGGACGCGGCCGCGGTGTTCTCGGTACTGCGGCGGGTCCCGGTCAGACCGCGGTTGCGGGGTGCGCTGGAGGCCGAATCCGGTCTGAACGACGCGCCAACCGTTTTGCTCGTCACTCTGGTCAGCACGGGCGAGGTTGGTGAGAAGGGGCTGCTGTACTTCAGCGGCCTGGTGCTCTACGAGTTGGTGATCGGTGCGCTGTTCGGGTTCGTGATCGGGTGGCTCAGCGTCGGCCTGATCCGCCGGATGGCGCTGGGCTCGGCCGGTCTGTATCCGCTGGCGGTCCTGTCGCTGGCGATCATCTCGTACGCCGGTGGCGCGGTGCTGCTGCACGTGTCGGGATTCGCGGCCGTCTACGTGACCTCGCTGGTGCTTGGACGGGCCGAGTTGCCGCACCGGATGGCCACGCGGTCGTTCGTCGATGGGATCGCATGGCTGGCCCAGATCGGGCTGTTCGTGATGCTCGGGCTGCTCGCGTCGCCGGGTCGCTTCCGGCTGAACGACGTACTCCTCGCGTTGGTGATCGGCATCGCGGTGACGGTGGTCGGGCGGTTCGCGTCGGTGGCGGTGTCGGCGGCGCCGTTCCGGTTGCCGTGGGCCGAGCAGACGTTCATCGCGTGGGCGGGGTTGCGCGGCGCGGTCCCGATCGTGCTCGCGACGATCCCGCTGGCTGAGGGTGTACCGCAGGCGGACCGGATCTTCGACGTGGTGTTCGTGCTGGTGCTGCTGTTCACGCTGCTCCAGGGGCCCTCACTGCCCTGGCTGGCGCGCCGGCTCGGGGTGCTCGACGAGAACGCGGCGTACGAGGTGGACATCGACGTGGCGCCGCTGGAGTCGCTCGGTGCCGACATGATCCAGGTGCACGTACCGAGCGAGTCCCGCCTGGCCGGCGTCGAGATCGGCGAACTCCGCCTCCCGGGCGGCGTCTCGGTCGCCCTGATCATCCGCGGCGACCGCGCGTTCGTCCCGGACCGCCGCACCGTCCTCCGCGCCGCCGACTCCCTCCTCGTCGTCGCCCCCAGCCCTCTCCGCGACCAGACCGTCCGCAGGCTCCGCGCCGTCTCCCGAGCCGGCCGCCTGGCCGGCTGGTTCGGCGAACGCGGCCGCGAACAGCTCTGAGGCCGACTCGGTTGCCCAGGGGGTTAGTTCTGAACTACCTTTGAACTATGTCAGACCTGCAGGAAGTGAACTTCTCGGACCTGCTTCAGCGCCCCAACGAAACAGTGGAAAAGCTGAAGGCGAGCCGGCACCGCGCCCTCCGCGTCCACCGCCGCGGCTCCGAGGACGACCTCGTGCTGACCACTGTCCAGCAAGCGACGGAAGAGCATGAGGTGGTCGACCTCGCCGTACGCATGCTGCGCGCGGTGATGAGCGATCCGGTGCTGCGCTCGCAGGCCCCCCTCGACATCCTGCCGCGGATCTTCCCCTGGAGCATGTTCCTGCCTCCGGAGGATCGGATCGGCTTCGCGCAGGAACTCGTCGATGTGATGGACGCGAGCTCGGAGCTCGGGGTTTCGGCGCCGGTGCTCACGCTGATCGCCCAGTGGCGCAACACCGCCGATGTCTGGGCGGATCCCGAGTTGCTCGCCATCCTTCGATCACCGCGCGAGGGTGA
Organism: Kribbella sp. CWNU-51; assembly: GCF_054073265.1. NCBI lineage: Bacteria > Bacillati > Actinomycetota > Actinomycetes > Propionibacteriales > Kribbellaceae > Kribbella > Kribbella sp. CWNU-51. The sequence goes on along the minus strand of NZ_JBSXMZ010000050.1, from coordinate 1,338 downwards.
TCTCGGTCCGGTGCCCAGGCCGACTGTCGAGTGAGCCCGGCGAAGCGTGGTGATCGGGTCGCTCCTCCCGCGGGGCCCGATCACTGGGAGATGAAGTTCTTCAACACTCCTGCTGCCAAGGGATGGGAGGAGCTCTGTCGGCAGGCTCCTGGCAACACCGAGAAGGCTTGGGCCGAGATTCGGAGAGAGCCTCGGCCGTTCCCAGGATCCGCTCGACACCACCGGCTGAAGGGGCGGCTGTCCACCGAGAACGGACTCGAGCAGTGGCAGTACGAGGTGACCGGCGGGGGCCGGATCTGGTACCTCATCGACTCGGATCAGCACACGGTGTGGATCACGTACGCCGGGACCGGGCACCCGAAGGCGACCGACTGATCAGTTCGGGTTCTGGCCGGAGGGGACTGGTTGGGGGGTGTGGATGACGGGGAGGCAGACGTTGGCGTTCGGGGGGACGGTGACGGAGGGGAGGCCCTTGAGCTTCACCGAGCCGAAGCCGGCGCCGATGACCAGGTCGACGGTGTGGTCGGTGCGGCCGTCGCCGATGAGGAGAGCCTTCTGATTCAGCTGGCCGGCGATCAGCAGCATCTCGGGCGCGGTCTCGCTGGCGCCGCGGATCGAGACCACGTCGATCTTGTCGCCCTTGGGCTCGTTCGCGATCTTGCTGATGTTGAAGCCGCGCTTCTTCAACGCATCCGCGACCCGCTGCGCCGAGCCCGCCTTCGCACCGCCGTTGTAGACGTTCAGCACGACCTGCTTGGGCACCAGCCGGTTGTTCGGCAGCTTCTGCTCGACGCAGGTCGGCTCGGCGCTGCTGTTGATCAGGGACTTCCAGCCCCACCAGCCGCCGCCGGCCAGGATGCCGAGCAGGATCACCATCGTGATCGGCGTCCGCCAGTGGATGCGCGAATGTGGTCTCGGTTGCGGATGGATCGCTGTCATCGGCTCAACCCCCCGTGAGCAGACATGGTCAGTCCACGACCAGGACCCGGGCGTGCAGCACCAGCCGCTGCTGCAGCGCGGCACGCAGGGCGCGGTGCAGACCGTCCTCAAGGTACATGTCGCCCTTCCACTCCACCACATGCGCGAACAGATCGCCGTAGAAGGTCGAATCCTCGTCGAGGAGCGCGTTCAGGTCGAGGGTGCCCTTGGTCGTCACGAGCTCGTCCAGCCGCACCTGCCGTGGCGGCAGCGACGACCAGTCCTTCGGCTTGAGCCCATGGTCCGGGTACGGGCGTTCCTCCCCGACGCGCTTGAAGATCACCCCCCGAAGTCTAGCCCGCCGTTTTCATGGCGGTTGGTGGTGAGGCTGTGTTGGTGAACTGAAAGGTGCTCCTGACC
>NZ_JBSXMZ010000005.1:0-40721 GCF_054073265.1 Kribbella sp. CWNU-51 | reverse complement strand
TGATCGTCCGCAAGGAACGCCCCCACCCCGGTGCCCAACTGCGCCTCACCGACGTGGACGGGCACCGCATCACCGCGTTCGCCACCAACACCGCCCGCGGGCAACTCGCCGACCTCGAACTGAGACACCGCCGCCGGGCCCGCGCCGAAGACCGGATCCGCTGCGCCAAGGACACCGGACTCAGGAATCTCCCATTGCATGACTTCACCCAGAACCAGATCTGGTGCGCGATCGTCGCCCTGGCCTGCGAACTCACCACCTGGATGCAGCTACTCGCGTTCACCGATGCCGACGGCACCACCCACGAGGCGCGCCGGTGGGAACCCAAACGCCTACGCCTGCGGCTGTTCTCGACCGCCGCAAGGCTCGCCCGAACCGGCAGACGCACCGTCGTCCACCTCGCCCGCAACGGCGCCTGGACCGCCCTGCTACACGCCGGCCTCATTCGGGTCCGCGCACTCACCGCGCCCGGCTGAGGACACCCCACCCGTCACTGTGACCCGAAAACAGACCCGGCCCGTGGAACCGCGCCCACCCGAGACGACACTCGGGTCCCTGTCCTACCCGACTGCAAGAATCAACCCCGAATGCCGGCCACCAAGCCGCGGCCGCCGCCCGCGACGGAGTCACGAAAGATCCGGGCTAGTGAGCGAAGGTGAGGAAGCTGGGCGCTGCTACGCCGAGGCGATCGCATGTCTGAGCCGGACGCCGGTGCGGATCGAGCTCGCGCGGGCTCACCTGCTGTATGGCGAGTGGCTGCGGCGCGACCACCAGCGCATCGCCGCACGAGACCAGCTCCGCCGTGCCTACGAGCTTTTCACCGGCACGGGCGCCGACGCTTTCGCCGAGCGCGCCCGCGCAGAGTTGCTGGCCACGGGGGAGACTGTGCGTCGGCGCGACGTCACGACCCAGCACGATCTGACCCCGCAGGAGATGCACATCGCCCGACTCGCCCGAGACGGGCACTCCAACACCGAGATCGGGGCCGAGCTGTTCATCAGTCCGCGCACCGTCGAATGGCACCTGCGCAAGGTCTTCGCGAAGCTTGGCGTCACCTCGCGCGGCGCCCTGAGAGAAGCCCTGCATACCGGGCGGGGCGCCGACGGCTCCGCAGCTTCGTTTCAAACAATCAGCAACTGAAACGGTGCACGCCGACACCGAGTTGCATAAGGTCCCGCCAACTACGGTCCGCATCCTGTCCTAGGAGGAGTCCGAGCGGCTGCTCGCCGAGATGCCGCACCGGCTCCGCGATCTCGTTCTTCGTCGGCATCGGCGAGGTGTGCAGGTACCTCTGGGTGGTCTGGATCTGGGCGTGCCCTAGGCTGCCATCGGCGCGCAGCACGTCCTTCGCCAGAGTGGCCACCTGAACGGTAAGCACGATTCTTTGGACGCCGCGCCGAATCGCATCGTTGTCGAGGTCGGCGAACGCGACGTACGCCGGTCCGGCCCCGAGACCAGCACGTGGTCAACAGCCCCCGGCAGGTTGGCGAAGAACTGCGTAAGCCGTTCGGTGTCGCTGAGGTCGAACGCGGAGATGCTCGCCCCCAGCTCCAGGCCGATGTGGTGCAGCCGGTCAGGGTCGCGGGCTGTCAAGATCACCTTGGCACCCTGATCCCGTGCACGGCGGGCGGTCGCCAACCCGATCCCGGAGCTGCCGCCAAGAACGACCACGGTCTGGCCCATTAGCGCTTGCTCTGCCGAAGCGCGCCCGCTCATGACAAGTCTCCCACCAAGCCGCCAAGGTTCAACTCGGCTCCTCGGGTCTGCAGGCCGCGGCTCATCGCGGCCTGAGTCAGGCGCTGCGTCTCCGGGCTGCTCACGCTGTCGCGGAACAGGTCGGAATCGCGCCTGAAGTCCTCGATCGGTGCCAGCGAGATGGCGTTGACCCGCTCCTTGACCGCAGCCTGCCCAGTGCCGGGGAACCGAGCGATCCGATGGGCGAGCGCATGGACGAACGCATCGAGCGCGGCTGCCGGCAGCGCGCGGTTGATCCACCCGTACCGCTCGGCCAGCTCGGCGTCGTAGTCGTCCGCGCTCAGCATCACTTCGAGCGCTCGCGCGCGACCCATGACGCGCGTGAGGTACTGGGCTCCGCCCCCGCCTGGCACCTGCCCGAACGCCGGCTCGAACTGGGCGAATATTGCGGTCTCCCGCGCTGCGAACCGCATGTCGCACGCGAGGACGAACTCGCTGCCCGCACCGCGCACGCGGCCCTCGATCTGCGCAATCGTCACGAGTCGGCTCGCGCTGAGGTGCCGGAAGAGCGAGGCGATAGATGCTTCGCCGGTGAGCACGGCCGCCTCGGCGCGGTACTGGGCAACTTGGGTGAGGTCGACATGCGAGATGAAGTAGTCCGGATCGCCGCTGCTGAAGACGATCACCTTGACGGAGTCATCCGCCTCGGTCCGGCGGATCAATGAGACGAGGTCCCGGACGAGCTCGGGGCCGAGAAGGTTCATCGGCGGCGCCGCGATCTTCGCGAAGAGAGCGGCTCCCTCTGCGGTAACCGTGAGCGTGCGATCCGCGATTGCCGGCCGGTCGGTTTCCTTCGACATCGTGTGCTCCTTGTTTGTGCGCGACGCCTCAGCTGCCCTTGTCCGTGGCGAGGAACTCGTTGATCACGGCCGCGACGTCGGTGGGTACTGGAAGAGGAATCCGTGTGCGGCATCGGGATAGATCCGGATCTGCGCCTCCGGTGTCAGGCCGGCGAGCAGATGGCTGACCCTCGTCGGGATCCTGCGCCGTGTTGTGGCTGTGCGCGGTCGTCAGGGTCATGACCCACTGCCGGTGACTGACTCGAGGATGATCGCGGCGTACTCCGCCGGAGCCTCCTCCCATGCGAAGTGGCCGGTGTCCAGGAGCCGCAGCCGGCTCTGCGGCAGCCGCTCGTGGAGGAACTCTGCGTTGCTGATGGGTACGACGCGGTCGTGTTCGCCGTTGACGATCGTGACGGTCGTGGTGATCTGCGGCAGCAGCTCGGCCAGCTGCGGGAGTTCCTCGGGGTACGCGCGGACGTAGCGCATCGACTCGACGTAGCGGTCGCCCTGGTAGCACGCGAGGTACTCGGCGCGGATGTCGTCGGGGATGCCGCCCGCGATGGTGTCCAGGGACTTGTTGATGCTGGCGCTCGGGTCGCGACGGTACTGGTCCAGGTCGGCGTCGAGGACTCGCGACCGGAGCGGCTCGCCCAGATCGAGCGGGACGGCGGCTCCTCCGGAGCCGAGCGTCACGCTGGCGAACAACTCTGGATCTGCTGCCGCCGCGAAGAGGGCGGCCGCCGTCCCGACGTCCGGGGCGACGATGTGTGGCCGATTCAGACCCACTTCGTCGATGAGCCGGGCCAGGAACCCACCCATCGCGCGGGGCGCGAGCAGTTCGTCCCGGCGTTCGGAGCCGCCGAACCCCGGAAGGTCGACGGCGAACAGCCGGGCGTGGTCGGCGAGGGTGCCCCACATCCGCGTGAACGCGTACAGGCTCTCCGGCCACGGGCTGGTCAGCAGCAGGGTCGCGCCCTGCGTGCCGCCCGAGTCGGCGTACCGGATCTTCAGGCCGTCGATTAAGTCGAGCTCCGGCTGGATCGGTGCAGATGGTGCGGTGGTCATTTCCACTCCTCCCTCTCGGGTAGCACGTTTGGCTCACGCCGGCAGCTCGGTCCCGGCCTGCTCCGCGACCATGTAGGCGGCGTACCAGTCCGGCCAGTCCGTGTCGTACGCGCCACCCATGCGCTTCTCGTGCTCGCCATGTGCCACCGAAGCGCGACGCATCGCATCGGCCAGCTCCGCCGTGGTGGCGAAGGCGGTTCCGGTGGCGTCGATGCGGCCGGGTAGCCGCTGAGTGACCTCCTGCACTAGCCACTGGTTTCCGTCGGGGTCGCTGAAGGTGGCGAATGATCCGTACGTGGCGTGGTCGTCTGCAGGCCCACTCAGCCGGTCGGCGCCGTTCTCGGCGAACTGTGCCCCCGGTGTCCCTGGGTGGAAGACCTCGCTGACCGCGACGCCGCGAGCCGCTAGGTCGGCGCGGGCGGCCTCGATGTCGGACACGATCAGGTACATGCCGTGTGCGCTTCCGGGCGCCGCAGTGGTGATCCTGGTGCCGAACTGAACGGAAGCTGCTGAGCCGCCCGGGGTGAACTGGACGACGCGGAAGGCGTTCTCGAAGGCGAAGTCGGCGTCGAGCCGCCAACCGAGTCGCTGGTAGAAGTCCTTGGCGCGGTCGGCGTCGGCGACCGGGATCACGACGACCTCGAGCCTCATGTCGGCCGTGGTCTCGACCGTCAGAGCGCCCGTGTCATTGGTCGCGGTTTGAGTGCTTGACATGAAAACCTCCAGAAGTGGGTGGTGCGACAGTGTCGGTGGGTCAGCGGTCCATCTCGATGGTGGTGAGCAGCCAGTACGTGGCCACGGTGGCCGTCCCGAACAGCAGGTGCGCGCTCAGGTCTTTCCCGAGCGTCGCCCGGTCGTAGGTCCAGGTCGGCTGGTAGACACCCAGCAGGGGGAGGACGACGTAGCCGCCTGCCCAGATCGCCGCCCCGAAGGGCGGCCCCCACCAGACGCCGGGCCGGCGCGACCCGGCGAGCATCCCGTAGGCGGCGCCTGTACCGAGCCCCAAGCCCCAGTGCATGAGGTTGTTGAGAGTTCGCGCGTAACGCGCGGGGACCTCGCGCATCGTCACAGCTTCGAGCACACGCTTGGCCACCAGGGCCGGTGCTGGTGCGCCTTCCCAGCTCTCCACGCCGTCAGACGTCTCCCACGGGACGAACGCGTCCTTCCCCCCGCCGCCTCGGTACCGGCGGTAGAGCAGCGTGTCCATCGCAAGGATGCCGGCCGCGCTCGATTCGACCCCGCGCACAATGGACCGAAGCGAAATCATCACTGGTGCGGTGCCCGGACGTCACGGGCCTCGATGGCGTGCACACTGTTGACGAACGACTTCTTCAGCACACCCTTGCCGACGGTTCCGAGCACGACAGCGAGGAAGTGGCCCTTGAAGGTCTTTCCCTGACGGGTGATGACCACGTTGATGACGGTCGCGCCGTCCGACGCATGCCCGAAGGTGTACACGTAGCCGGACTTGCCGCCCCAGATGTTCGAGTCTGTCGTCGTCAGAACGATGCGGTCGCGATTGGACCAGTCGTAGTGCAGGCGCTCCCAGACACCGCCCGATCCCTCCGTGACATCGGCGTCGGTGGGTCCGACACGGTGGACCTTGAGGTAGTCGTCGGCGCTGTTGCTGAAGACCTTCTCGCGGCCCGGGCCGAAGTCGGTGAGGCCCGCGATGTACTGGTCGGGGGTGAGCGTGGTGGTCTGGTGCAAGCGGATCGTGGACATGGATGCTCCTTGTTGTCGTTGGTTCGGTTGGGGTGTTAGCCAGCGGCCCAGAAGTCGCAGTGGTGCGTCGCGGAGAACTGCGGGTCGAGTTGGGACAGGAGCTCACCTACGCCCCGAGCGGCGCGCTGCTCGCGGCGGCGACGACCTCGCTGCCGGAGACGCCGGGCGGTGAACGCAACTGGGACTACCGCTACGCGTGGGTGCGCGACTCGACGTTCGCGCTGTGGGGTCTCTACACGCTGGGCTTCGACCGGGAGGCCGACGACTTCTTCTACTTCGTGGCCGACGCCTGCCGCGACGGCAACGACCTGCAGGTGATGTACGGCGTCGGCGGCGAGCGCGAGCTGGCGGAGAGCGTGCTCATGCACCTGGCCGGGTACCGCTGATCCTGCACGGCCGTGTCCGTTTTGTCCGTTGTTGGTCATCGCGCTCCCGCCTTGTCGAGCTGAGCCTCCGGCCTGTCTCGTCCTGCGCTTCGCGACTCGAGTTCGCGCCTGCGCGCGAGCGTCTGCTGCTTGGTGATCGTCCGCTGGCGCCGGCCCCGCCCGAGGAACGCGACGGCCCAGTTGGCGACCGCCGACACCCGGTTCTTGAAGCCGGTCATGAAGGCGAGGTGGACGACGAGCCACATCAGCCATCCGGCAGAGCCCGCGATCTGGAGGCGTCCGACGGTCACCACGGCCCGGAAGCGGGCCATGGTGGCCATGGTGGCCATGGCCAGGTCGCGATAGCGGAACGGCTCGGGAGACTGACCACGCAGACCGCCGACGATGGTCCGCGCGGCGTGGTGGCCGCTTTGCATCGCGACCTCGGCCAAGCCCGGCAGGCCGTTCAGGGACATCACGTCTCCGACCGCGAAGAGCTCGGGGTGTCCGGGCAGCGAGCAGTCGCCCTGCACTTCGACGCGGCCCAAGCGGTCAACGGTCGCGCCGGCACGCTCGGCCAGCAGCCGCCCCAGCGACGAGGCCTGGACCCCGGCTGCCCAGATCTTCGTGCGCGCCTCGATGCGATCGTCCTCCACGTCGAGCCCGGTCTCGTCGACGCCTACCACCCGGGTGCCGAGGCGCACCTCGACTCCCTGCTTCTCGAGGTCGCGCTGCGCCCGCTTGCGCAGCCTCTTGGGGAAGCTGGAGAGGACGCTGTCGAGTCCGTCGATCAGCACGATCCGCGCCTCCGCGGGATCGAACGCGCGGAAGTTGTCGCCCAGCGTGCGGCGCGACAGCTCGGCGATCTGACCGGCCAGCTCGACTCCGGTCGGCCCCGCGCCCACGATCGCGAATGTCAGCCAGGCCCTTCGCGCGGCCGCGTCGGACTCGAGCTCGGCCAGCTCGAAGGCGCCGAAGATGCGTCCGCGCAGCTCGAGGGCGTCGTCGATCGTCTTCATGCCCGGCGCGACGACAGCGTACTCGTCGTGGCCGAAGTACGACTGCGATGCCCCGGTGGCGACGATCAGGCTGTCGTAGGACAGCTCCATCTCGCGACCCACGGTGTCGACCGTGAGCCGCCGATCATCGACGTCGAGGTCGGTGACCTCGCCGAGCACCACCCGTGTGTTGCGCTGATGGCGCAGGACGTCGCGGATCGGGGGAGCGATGTCGCCTTCGGAGAGCACGCCGGTGGCCACCTGGTAGAGCAGCGGCTGGAAGAGGTGGTGGTTGGTGCGGTCCACCACCACCTCGACCGGTGCCCGGCGCAGCGCCTTCGCGGCGAACACCCCGCGAACCCGCAGCCGACGATCACGACGCGGTGCATGCCTCACACCGCCGCAGCCTTGGCCGCCGCCGGGATGTCGGCCTGCAGCGTCCTGATGTACTCGTCGTAGTCGCGCGCCTTGATGGCGAACTTCTCGAGCACCCACGGGTGCGTCGAGATCATGAAGTGTTCCTCGGCGAGCCCGTCCACCACGATCCCGGCGAGCTCTTCCGTGCTGATCGCGCCCCGGCCCTCCGGGGTGTCCTCCTTCCCCGCGAGGATCGCCGTGGCAACCGCCGCCGGGCACAGCACACTGACGCCGATGCCGCGATCCCCGTACACGACCGCGAGCCACTCGGAGAACCCGACCGCCGCGTGCTTGGTCACCGTGTACGAGACCGTGTCGGGGATCACCAGCAGGCCGCCCGCTGACGCCACGTTGAGCATGTAGCCGCTGCCCTGCTCGAGCATGTGCGGGATGGCGTGCTTGGCCGCGTGGACCTCGGCCATCAGGTTGATGTCGATGATCTTGCGCCACCCCTCGATGGGGGTGTCGATGCCTCCGTCGACGGCGATCCCGGCGTTGGACACGAACAGGTCCACCTGCCCGAAGCGGTCCACTGCGGCCGACACGAGGTTCGCGATGTCCTCCTCCCGGCTCACGTCGGCCGCGACGGGCAACGCGTCGATCTTGCCGGCCTCGCGCTCGCAGGCCTCCTGCTTGAGGTCCGACAGCACGACGTGTGCGCCCTCCTGGGCGAACCGCGTGCACAACCCCAGGCCGATGCCCTGGGCGCCGCCGGTCACAACCGCCACCTTGTCCTTGAGTTGCATGATGGGTCCTTTCGGCCCCGGGGTTGGTCCTACGTTTCGCGATCTCCATCAGGCTCCGCGTCCTGCCCCTCCTTCGCGCCCGTGACCTCCCGGGCGGGTCCCTGGTCCCCGGTTCACGCGCGAAGCCCGCCATCAGCTCGCCCCGAGGGCCGCCGCGTACTCCGCTGGCGCCTCTTCCCAGACGAAGTGGCCCGCGTCGATGACCACGAGATGGCTCGTGGGCAGCCGCTCGTCGAGGAACTGCGCGTTCGCGAGCGGGACGACGCGGTCCCGGACACCCGCGATGATCGTGACCAGCGTCGAGATCTGGGGCAGCAGCTCGGCCAGCACCGGCAGCTCCTCGGGGTAGCTGCGGACGTAGCGCATCGACTCCGCGAACGGTCCCGGCGTAGCAGTCCAGGTAGTCGGCGCGAATCTCCTCGGGCAGGCCACCCTCGATCGTGTCGAGGGCCGCGCCCACGACCTCGCCCGCGTCCATCTGGCGGTACTTCTCGAAGTCGGAGTCGAGCACCCAGGACGCGAGCGGCTCACCGAGCTGGATCGGTACCGCGGCTCCGCCGGTGCCCACGGTCACGGTCGAGAACAGATCGGGGTGCGCCGCCGCTGCGAACAGCGCGGCCGAGGTTCCGACGTCCGGGGCGACGATGTGGGGGCTCGGCAGAGCGGCCTCGGCGACGAGGCGAGCCAGGAACTCCCCCATGGCCCGCGGGGACAGAAGGTCCTCGCGGCGTTCGGATCCGCCGAACCCGGGCAGGTCGACGGCGAACACCCGGGCGTGGTCGGTCAGGGTCTCCCAGATCGGCGCAAACGCGTACAGGCTCTCGGGCCAGGGACTCGTGCACAGGATTGTCTGGTCTGACCAGCCGCCGCTGTCGGCGTATCGGATTCTCAGCCCGTCGATGGTCTGGAACTGCGGCTTGATCCCTGCCTGGAGGGAGGTATTCACGAGGACACCCGCGTCGGGGACAGGAAGCCGGTGAGCGCCTCAAGCATCTGATCGGGGGCCTGCTCGGCGATCCAGTGACCGGTGTCGAAGATGCGGCTCTGGACGTCATCGGCGACGAGCTCCATCGTGTCTTCGACCATGCTGCCGCTGCTCTCCGCGCCGGCGAGCGCCAGGACCGGCATCGTCAGCCGCGTGTTCGCGCGCTGCTCGTTCTGGGCCGCGCTGGCGTTGAACGCGCGGTACATCTGGAAGCTCCCGCGCAGGTGCTCGGGGCTGGTCGCGAGCGTGTCGACGTAGTACCGGACGGCGTCGTCGGGGAGCTTCTCCTTCCCGGCCGACGCGGAAAACTCGGCCCCGAAGAAGATGTCCTCCCGCCCGGTGACGAGCTGCTCGTTCACGGTGTCCTGCTGGTTGAACGGGATGTGCCAGAGCCGGGCCTTGACCTGGTCGGGCAGGAACAGCGGCGCGGGGGCGACACGCCGGGGATCGGCGCCTCGCCCACCACCAGGTGGTCGACCCGGTCGGGGTGGTCCGCGGCCACCGCGTAGGCGATCAGGAGTCCCGTGTCGCAGCCGACGACGGCAAACCGCTCGTGACCGAGCGCGTCCATCGCCGCGACCATGTCGTTGGCCAGCGTGGCGGTGTCGTAGCCGTCCTCGGGCTTGTCGGACAACCCGATCCCGCGCTGGTCGACCGCCACCACCTGGAAGTCCCGCGCCAGGGCGGGCATCAGCAGGCGCCACGCGTACCACGTCTCCGGCCAGCCGTGCACGAGCAACAGCGGCGGGCCGTCGCCTCCGACAACCGCGTGCAGGCGCACGTCGCCGGCGTCGACGTAGCGGCTGGTGAACGTGACTGGGCATCCCAGACCAGGGCGATGCACGTGACTGGGCATCCCAGACCAGGGCGATGCACGTGACTGGGCATCCCAGACCAGGGCATCCCCCTGGCGCGATGTGCCGAGGAGGGCAATCACGCTCTGGGTACAACCGAGCCCGGGAGGTTCCTATGCTGCCCAAGTTGATTGGGCTTGCCCATCGGCCTCGCTTCGCGGTCGCCGTGATTCCGGTGGCCGCGGCGCTGGCCGTCGTGCTGTCTATGCCAACGGCCGGATTGGCCGCTGCCTCGCGATCGGCCTCGGGCGCGCCGGCCGCACCGCGCTCGTGCGCCAGCCTGACCGCGCTGTCACTACCGAACACGACCATCACCAGCGCCGCCGACGCGCCCGCGGAAACGCTTCAGCCACCCATTCCGGGCCTGGGCCTTCCCCCGGTGCCGATCGTCGCGGCGTGCCGCGTCCATGCCATCGTCACGACTCCTGGAGCGAACGATCAGATCGGCGTCGACGTCTGGATGCCCATCAGCGGCTGGAATGGCCGCTTCCAGGGCGTCGGTGGGAGCGCGTTCCTCGCCGGTCACCCTTACTTCATGGCGGGTGCCGTGGACGCCGGATACGCCGCGGCCGTCACCGATGCGGGCAACAAGTCCGGCAACCCCTTCGACGGTTCGTTCGCGCTCGACAGCACGCGCCAGCTCAACTGGACGCTGATCAAGGACTTCGCTTACCGCGGCGTCCATGACCTGGCCGTTGTGGGCAAGGCGGTGACCGCTGCCTACTACGGATCCATGGCGGCGTTCTTCTATTGGAACGGTTGCTCCACGGGCGGCCGCCAGGGCCTCGCGGAGGCGCAGCGCTATCCGTCGGACTTCGACGGGATCCTTGCTGGCGCGCCGGCGATCAACTGGCAGAAGTACGTCCCGGCCTCGCTCTGGCCGCAGCTGCTCATGCTGCAGTCCGGCGACTTCCTGCCGCAGTGCAAGTTCGATGCGTTCCAGACCGCGGCTATCCAGGCGTGTGACTCGCTTGGGGACAGGGTCGTGGACGGCGTGATCGGCGATCCGGCCGCCTGCAGGTTCGACCCTCGATCGCTGATCGGGATGAGTACGCCTTGCGGGACGATCACCGCGACCGATGCGCGGGTTGTCGCGAAGATCTGGCAAGGAGCGCGGAGCACCACCGGGAAATTCCTGTGGTACGGGCTCGAACCCGGTGCGAGCTTCGCCGGCATCGGCAACACGGTCACCGCGAATGGCCAGACGGTCGGCGCACCGTTCCCGCTCGTCCTGGAGTATCTCGGGACATGGGTCCAGCAGAATCCGCCCGTCCCGCGGGGCACCTGGGATTGGACGACCACGACGTACGCCCGCTTCGACCAGTTGTTCCGGCAGTCGGTCGACCTGTTCGGGGACGTGATGGGTACGGACAACCCTGATCTTCGTGGCCTCAAGAAGGCGGGCGGAAAGCTCCTCGTCTACCACGGGCTGGCCGACCAGTTGATCTTCACGGAGGGAACGGTCAATTACTACCAGCGCGTGCAGCGGTTGATTGGCGACCGGAAGGCTACGGCCGACTTCGCGCGAGTGTTCCTCGCGCCAGGCATGGCCCACTGCGGTGGCGGACCAGGGGCACAGCCGGCCAACGCGCTGAGCAAGCTCGTGGATTGGGTCGAGAACGGCAGGGCACCGAAGTCTCTCGATGGTGTCATTCGTGATCCGAGCACGGGCGCCGTCGTGGCGACACGGCCGATCTGCATGTACCCGAAGGTGGCCGCCTATACCGGGCAAGGTCCGACGACCGAGGCGTCGAGCTTCGCGTGCCGATAGACCTGGACGATAACCGGAAAGACCAATCAGGGCTCGGGGAGCCGTACCGGCTTCCCGAGCCGTTCCACCGCTCGACCGAGGGGATGCAAGACTGCTTCCCCATTCTCGGGAATGCGGACAGCTGACAGTCTGGGAGCCACGGGTGGGAGCCACGGAGACGGATCGTGCCGGACGGCGTGGAACTTCGTCGACCGCCTCTCAACCCGGACAAGCACGAGGCGGGCCGCGGCGAACGCCGCCGACACGGCTTCGGGGATCTACGGATCAGAAGGTTGGGGATTCGAATTCCTCCGAGCGCGCAAGCCAAACCCCAGGTCACAAGGTGGATGACCTGGGGTTTGGCTTTGTGTTCGGGGTTGTTCTTGCTAACGGCTCTGCTAACCCGGCACCCCCGCTGACCTCCCCTGATCGTGGGTCGGAGTGGGCCAATGGACGGGGAGTTATAGCGGCGGCGTGGAGCCATTCGTGGAGCGAACTGCCCGATACGGACGAGAAATTCGGGCACCGGAGATAGGTTCCTTGCAACGAATCACGCCTGAAGGCGGCAGATGTGACGGTGACCTTCCGCCTCGTAATGAGAAGGTCGGCCGTCGCATTGCTTGGCTTACCGGGCAGCCCTCCCAGCACAGTGTGATCCGCCAACAGTTGCGACACATGTCCGCCGACTGATTCGCGACCTGGTGGAAGCCTGCCGGCCCTGGCCACCGGCCAACGCACGGATCTGCCGAATTCAGGAAGTTCCGCGGCGACCCGATCGTCGTCATCCTTCGGTAGAAGGGTGCGCGGTTCCGCTACCGTCAGGCTATGGTCATGCGTGCTCGAAGAGGCGTCAGGTACCAACGTCGGTTGCTCGCCGGTGTTCGAGGCTTGTGGTGGTCGTGATGGTCGAAGGCTCAGGACGTCCTCGAAATGATTCGGTGGATGAGGGTACAGACCGGGACGATGACCTTTTGATCCCCGGTTTGACGGTTCAGCGTGAAGCCCCTTCGAGTCGCTGCAGGCTCAATTGATCGGAACTCTCGAGGTCGACACTTCGACAAACTGCCTGGTAGTCCGCATTGCAGTCGGCGCCGGCGACAGGCTCGTCGACGTCGACGTTGCTTGGCCCCCAGGCTGGAGTGTCGCAATCCGTGACGGCGAGATCGTCCTGATCGACGCCGCCGGGCAAACGGTCCGGAGGCTGGGTGACGAAGTGTGGGTCGGGGGAGGTTTCGTGGACGCCGACGAGGCCAATGTTGTTTCGTGTACAGGCCGCAAGCAGGTATTCGTGGCGTCTGGGTTCAGTGGTCCTTGAGTTGGAGCAGCGGCTCAGGTCGGATTCGGAATGAGCGTGTGCCCTCCGCGTGCCCTAACTGTCGGTCGTTAGGGGTCACTCAAGGGGTGTTGCGGTGGCGGATTTCAGGCGTGGGCGGCAGCAGATGGCTCCAACGTCCTGGTTTTCCGCGTCGAGTGCTAACAAGGTTGCTAACAGCGGACCTGGATCGGCTCGGACGTCACTGGACGATCGACGCTGATCGACGGGTCGACTCGGCAAGCGGCGGACGAAACTGGACGGTCTGAACTCGACTACGGATCAGACGCCTGTGCTGCGAACCAGGGCGCACGTTCGTTCGGGCAGCCGTCAGGGGCGGGACGAATGGTGGGTCCATGACCAGCCGTAGTTCCCTATGCTCGACAGTGTGACCAACGACGGAGCGGCGCGGACGTGGCGGGTACGCGGGTGGATACGCATCGCTGGCGTGCTCGTCATCGTTGCGCTTGGGATTCAGCAGGCTTCTGTCATTCACTACGTGCGGGCCGGTCAGATGGAGCCTCACGAGGTGCGCGACGGCTTAATAGCGATCAGCGCGCTGGCGGTCGCCATGTGGTTGCTCGCGTTCAGGCCCCGGGTCCAAATCGATGAGAATCGGATGGTTGAGGTCCGCAATCCCATCAAGACCTCTCGTTTCCACGCTGTCGACGTTGTGGAGTGTCGGCCCACCGGTGTTGGTCTTCAGTTCCGCCTGCGCGACGGCTCAAAGCCGTGGAGCATCGTCTTTCAGGACACCGCAAGCTTTGGCGAGCCTCGCTGGCTCGACGTGGCCGAGGCGGTTACGGGTCACCGCCCCACTCTGCCCGAAGAGGACCTCGAAGACGACGACTAGCCACGTGGCGTGCCACAAACGTGCCACATCAGACGCACAACAACGGGCAGAGCCGGTGAATCACGGTCACCCACTAGCTCGGCCCGAGCTTGGCGGATCCGCGTTCAGATAAGCATGATGAGGACGATGGCCTTTGCAAGGCAGTACTGACCGACCCCAATCTGACCCCAACGACCCCGGGCAGCGAGCACGGAGCAGCCAGGCACGCGGCGGCCGGCTAGGTTCGGCGACGTGAAACGTGAGCACGTGCAGGCTCCTACGATCAGAAGGTCGGCCGCCGACGCGCCTGGTCGGCCGACCAGGCGTGGGCCGAGACCTGTGGTGGTCAAGATGCATGGCATGACTCGTGGCATCAAGTGACGGATACGTATGGGGAATTTCGCGCTCGTTGGGGGCGGCCGTGTTGCTAGAAGCGCTGGCAGAGAGCGGATGCGACGGTGTAGGTCTTCCTCGTAATGAGAAGGTCGTCGGTTCGATAGAACTCAGCCTGGCCCGCTGGCTGCATGAAGTTTGTCTTGGTAGAAGGACTGCAGACCGACGTGGACCGACCCCGCGGCGAGGAAGTACTCCCGGCGTGGCGCGCTCGGCGGGGAAGCTGCGATGATCGCCGGCCGACAGTGGACATGGCTCGTCCCCTCCGTGCATGTGCGTGGGAACCGAGGCGGGGCGGGGCGCGCGGCGGCGACGAACAGGGGAGCGCCTCGCCGATTATGAGTCCTCGGGCGAGGACAGTATCTCCAGGCCGGCGACGAACGCCGTGGTGTGATAGAGCCGGTGTCGGCCGGCCGACTCGTGGAGCGGCTGATCCCAGTAGATGAGCACGTCGTCGGCGACAGCCTCGATCGTGCCGTCGCCGTACTCCGGATGACGGACCCGAGCGTCGCGCTCGATGCCGGCCATCAGTCGCGCGGGTCGTACGGTCGGGTGTCGGGGTAGGCCAGCTCGTTGATGCTCGCTGGCACGCACCTCAGTCGGCGATCCGAGAGGCCGGCGATCCGAAGGCGAATGGCATCGGCGTAGACCTGCGCCAGCTCGGGCGGCGCGACGTGCTCCTCGATCAGGTGCTCCCCGAGCCAGAGCTGGACCTTCCAGAAACCGCTCGTGTTGCGATCAGACTGCCGTGCGGTCGACACCGCGTGCCCCCAGATGGATCTACGTCGGATTCACTTGCGTGACGACCGTATGACATGACGTGCACAACTACAAGATGTTCTGCGCAGCAATTCAATGCGGCATGCTAGTTATCACGAAATGCCGAAGGCGGCAATGGCGGGAAGGATGCCGCTGTGTCACCAGAGGAGATCGACGCGGCCATTGCAGCGAACGTGCGCGCCCTCCGGGCCAGGCGACGGGAACGCCAAGAGGATCTGGCCATCGACCTCGGATGGGTGAGGCAGAGCGTCAGCGCCCTCGAAGCGGGCACACGGCGAGTCACCGTGGCCGACGCCATCGCCCTCTGCCAGGCGCTCGACGTGGGCCTCCGCGAGCTGCTGAGCGGCGTGGACGAGGAGAGCTTCCGGGCGCTGCGCCTCGAATAGCGATTGGACAGAGAGTAACTGCGTAGGCCCTGATCTCCCGCTGAGCCAGGAGTGGCTCATTCACTAGTAGGGGGATTCATGGCACAGCAGTACCCTCAGCCGCAGCATGCCCATGCGCCGATGCAGCCGCCGACGAAGAAGCACACCGTGCGGAACGTCTTCATTGTCCTGGGCATACTCGCTTCCTCGGGATAGGCGGCTTCGTCACCGTCGTTGGCGCGGTCGGCAACGAGCGGAGCAAGTCGGCCGACGCCGACGCGGAGAAGAATGCGCCGCGCGAGATCACGGCCGGCGTGGCGTTCTTCATCGGCAAGCACAAGACGCAGGCCGGTTGGAAGGTGCAGCCCAGTGGCTACGCCTGCACCGTCGTCGGCCAGGTGAAGAACATCAGCGATACCACGTCGACTTCGTTCATCCACTTCAAGTTCCTCGACGCCAAGGGCGAGGTGCTCGGCAACGTCTCGTGCAACAGCGGCGACGTGGAGCCGGGCAGGTTCAGGCGCTGAACTGCTGAGTCGGCACGACCGTGGACGTGAACGGTTGCTCCAACAGCACTCGTGGCGCCCAGTGAGCCTTGAGCATGGCCCTCAGCGACTGCTCGTCGTGCGGAGGACTCCGGACACCGAGAATCGCTGGTGCCTCCCGGATCCATCCCAGCGCGACTGCTCCAGCTGGTGTCTCGCAGGTCATCCCTGAAGGAGCGGGGCAGGCGCATGGTTTGTCCGCAGATCACGATCGGCCAGCTCGCCGACGGCAGCGGGATCGGCCAGAAAGTCCTCACCGCCGCAGATCCGCTACCAGTCGAGCTACGCAACGCTCTCGCGCTCATCAACTGATGAGACGTTGCACACCAAATTGAGCCAAGTCAGGTCCTAACGTCCTGGCCGAGTACATCCAAAGCCAGTTGCGTCGCTTGAAGAGGACGACCGGCAGCGTGACCGCGGCCGATGCCAAGCCGATGCCGGCGACCGCAGCGATTCTCGGGGCCCGCGGGGTTGCCATGTGCGTCGCCAAGGCGTTGGCTGAATCTGTTGTGGACCGCACCCGGCACCCGATAGGGAGGGACGAGATGGACTTTTCCACGCGGTTTGAAGACCTTGAGAAGCGCACCTCCGCAGCGCTGGCCTCGGTGAAGGGCGCGGCGACCGAGTCGCGCGACCAGCTCCGCGAGCGGATCGACCAAGCCCAGGTCGACCTCGACCGGGCGGGCAAGGACGCCGAGCAGAAGGCTGGCGAGGCTGGCGAGCGCGCGCAGAGCAAGTGGGCCCAGATGAAGGCTGACGCGACGGCCAAAAAGGACGATGTCAGGGCGAAGATCGACAAGCGCAATGCGCAGCTTGACGCCAAGATGGCGGCGAGCGACGCGGACTGGGCTGAGGCGGATGCGATCGACGCGATCGACTACGCGGAGTGGACGGTCGAGAACGCGCGGCTGGTGGCCCTCGACGCGCTGGACGCGCGCGTATACGCCGACGAGCGGGCCCAGGCCGCGGGCAACGCCCCGTAGCCCACGCCTGCTTCACCTGGCGAGGGGTGCTCGGGCGACCAACAACCATCCGAGACCGACCGGGACGCTCGCGTGCCGCCGTAGTCGTCGATGGCGCTCCATATCTTCCACACTTCGTCGCTGAGATGGACGCACACCGCCAGGTGGGCTTCCCGATCGCAGGCCCGGATCAGTCGCGGTCGTCGTCGCAGAACGCGTGCGCGTTCCCACCCAGCGCGCCAGCGGCATCACATCGCGCCGTGAGCGCCAGGACGGAGGTCTTGTTGCACCGCCGGATCAGCGCGGCGCTGCTTCAGTCCTGCACGCGGGGTGGCCCGCATACATACACCGACTGCCGTGGCATGACCCGTGGCACGAAATGACGGATACGCATGGGGAATCTCGCGCTAGCTGGGGGCGGCCGTGTTGCTAAAAGCGCTGGTAGAGAGCGGATGCGACACTGTAGGTCTCCTCGTAATGAGAAGGTCGTCGGTTCGATTCCGATCCGCGGCTCACATATGGCCGGTCATCTGGTCCCGCCGGCCTCTCGGGCGGCGAGGCGTATCTCACCAGGGCGCGCAGCCACTCCTGATCCCGGGCGACGGTTCGCTGTCGAGCTCGACGAGCTGCGGAGCGGCCGTCACCCCCTGGACTGTGCGAGAAAGGGGGAGGCCAAGTTTCTTCAACACTCTGCCTTCTCGACATGTTGATCGACACTCGAGGAACTACGTGTCGAGCCCGGCCAGGGTTGCCTGTGGGGTGTTCGAAAAAAGATCGATTCTCAACAGGTCGACACCTATTCCAGGATCTGCTCGCGGCCACTGGCGCGCCGCCAGACTCACTTGCGCCACGGCGCCAGCGGGGCGGCCGAAACGCGGTCGCGGGGCGACCGGTCAGCTGTCCGCAAGATCGGGCCGTGCGGAAACTCCCGCCCCACGCTAACGCTTGCTGCTGCAGTCGAACCTGGGCGCGTCGATCATCATTGTGCACGGCCGAACTAGCTGGCAGTTGCGGTCACGTCCCTGAACTCTCTGCTCAAGGTGATCGACGCACGTGATCAGGCCGCTCGATGAGGCGGCAATACCAGTCCGGGCAGGCAGGTCACCACCGGCGAGCCACATATGGTCGGTGCGGCTGGCATTGGTGCCCGCAACGCAGTTGCCCGGACTAGGGGGACTCGGTCCAGGCAACTGCGTCCCCGTTTGCGGGCCGGGGCGGGGTCAGATGTCCAGCGGCCGCAGAACGAGCCAGATGCCGTGGGCGATCTGCTTGTTGCCCTTGTTGATGTCGAGTGCCCGCCGGTTGAGCAGAGGGTTCGCATCGTTGCGGTCGGCATCGATCAGGCGGATCAAGCGGCACCCCTTGCTCAGGACGTCCACCGTGATCGTTCCGCCCGGCAGGGCAGTGGTGAGCTTCGCGCCATCGGACCTCAGTGCGGTCCGGCTGTCGAGGGTGACGCCCGGGATGACGTGGTACAGCAGGACTGCCTCGATCGTGTCCACGCCGAGGAGACCGGCGAGGCCGCTGAACAGCGCGCTCTCCGAGCGGTACCACTTGCCGGTCAGATCCTTGGCCAGCACGCGGAAGGCCCGGTCGCTCGGCAGGAAGGCGGTCAACGGGACGTTGCCGTCAGCAAGGACCTTCACCGGGCTGTTCGGTTTGGCCGCGAGAACCGCTCCCACGGCCTGCGTCAGTACGTCGTAGTCGTTCCAGTTGCGATCGAATGTGTCGCCGTCGGCGGCGAGGACGCTGGACAGGCTGCGGCTTCCCAAGTGCGAGTGGGCGCTCGCCTGGGTCGTCGTCGCGACCGCGCTGGTGACCAGCATTCCCAGAGCGACCGCTGCCGCGGTCAGCCGATGGGTCAGTCGTCCTGAGATCGTGCGCATCGGAACCATCCTCTCGAGCGGGGATCGGTCGCACCGTTCGCGGCCACTGTCACTCTCTACTTCCGGTGCGCGGCCGCTACCGGATGCACGGCAATGCGCTCGGATTCGGCTGATCTGCGTCCAGGTGCTGCCGGCCACCAGAACCGTTCGCCGAGCAGGAACGCCAGGGCGGGCGCGATGACGGTACGGACCAGTAAGGTGTCGAGGAGCACTCCGACACACACGATGATCCCGACCTGGGTGAGGGTGATCAGCGGAAGCACACCGAGGACCGCGAAGACAGCCGCGAGGAGCAGGCCGGCGCTGGTGATCACGCCGCCGGTGACCCGCAAGGCCGTGGCCATGCCGTTCCTTGTTCCCGCAGTGCGCGCCTCCTCCAGGGCACGGGTGCTGAGGAAGATGTTGTAGTCGACTCCGAGCGCCACCAGGAACAGGAATGCCAGCAGGATCACCGAGCCGTCGAGTGCCGGGAATCCGAGCACGTGGTCGAACACGAGCCAGCTCGCCCCGAAACTGGCGAAGAAGGACGCGATCACGGTCAGCAGCAGCAGCGCGGGCGCCAGCAGGGAGCGGAGGACGGCGACGAGTACGGCGCCGACGAGGAGAAGGATGAGCGGCATGATCAGCAGGCGGTCACGCTGGTCTGCTTCCTGGGCGTCGAGGCTTTCGGCGGGGCCGCCTCCGACGAGCACCTGCTCGCCGACCTGATCGAGGCTCTGCCGCAGCTCCCGGACAACGGTGAACGAGGCCTCGCTACCAGGCTCTGCGGACAGGATGACGTCGTACTCGGCCAGCTGGCCATCGCCCTGGCCGGGCCTGACCTCGGCGACTCCGTCGACGCCCTTGATGATCTTGGCGATCGCGGCCGAGTCCTGTGCAGGGCCGATCACTAGCACGGGTTCCGTGGCGCCGGCCGGAAAGGCTTCGGCGAGGATCTTCGCGCCGCGGACGGCTTCGGGTTCCACCCGGAACTGCTCATTCTGAGCCAGCCCTGTTCGGACTCCGAAGGTTCCAACTGCCAGGCCGGCCAGCAGCAGGGTGGCGATCGTCAGCACGATCGCCGGCCGTCGAGCGACCAGGGCGCCGAGGCGGCCCCAGATCTTGCCCTCGGTAGGGGCGTCGCCTACTCGTGGGACGAACGGCCAGAAGATGCGGCGCCCGAACAGGACCACGGCTGCGGGAAGGATGACGAGTCCCGACACGACGGCGAGCATGATCCCGATGATGCAGCCGATGCCGATGCCGCGCAGCGTCTCGGTGCTGGCCAGCAGCAAGAGGGCCAGCGCGCCGACGACTGTTCCGCCGCTGGCCAGGATCGGCTCGGCCACGCGTCGTACGGCGATCCGCATGGCCACCAGGGGCTCGGTCTCGGAGCGCAGTGTCTCGCGATAGCGCGCGATGAGAAGGAGCGCGTAGTCGGTGGCCGCGCCGAACACCAGCACGCTGACGATGCCCGACACGGCGCCGCCTCCCGGGATACCGAGGCGCGACAAGACCTGCTCGGACACGCTCGTGGTGACCTGTTCGGTCAGTCCCACAACGACCAGCGGGATCAACACCAAGCCTGGGCTGCGGTAGGTGAGCAGCAGCAGTACGGCGACCACGCACGCCGTGACGAGGATGAGCCGGGTGTCCGCGCCGTCGAATACGCGGGTCAGGTCGGTGGTGAACGCGGCCGGGCCGGTCACGGATGCCTGGAGTCCAGCGGGTAGGTCTTTGAGGTCCTCGCGCAGCTTGTCAACCGTACGCGCGGTTTGTTCATCGTCGCCGGCGGGCAGTGTCAAGATCGCCAGCCCCACTGTGCCGTTCTCGGAGAACTGCACCGGAGCGTTGACGCCGACCGCCGCGGCTGCGTCCCGGGCGGCGGCTTGATCCGCGGGGCTCAAGGCCGTGTCGCCGGATCGGCTGAAGACGATCAGCGCGGACGGCTGGTCCGCGCCGGGGACCTGCTTGCGGAGCTCTTCGACCTGCGCCGACTCCGCGGACGTCGACAGGCCGGTGGACGACCGAGGCTCAGCCTGCTTCGCGGCCGGAGCCAGCAGTGCGGTCGCCGCGAGGGCCAACCCGATGAGGATGAAGATGAAGGCGACGAGCCGGGTCCGAAGGAACCAGCCTGAACCTGGCACAGTGACTCCTCAGCAGCAGTCGTAAGTTTCGATGAACAAGTATCTTGATAATCAAGACATTAGGAGGTGGAGTGAGCGAGCGCAAGCCTGAGCGGCCGGCACGAGACCGGGGCGAACTTGTCCGTCTGGTCCAGCTCCTGGTCGCGGAGGGCCAACGGATCGGGCATGTCTTTGCTCAACGGCAGGGAGTGAACGGCACCGATGTCGAGGCACTGATCAGAATCCTGGTGGCCGGTGACGATCAGCCGATGACGGCCGGCCGGCTCGCCGCCGAGCTCGGACTCACTACCGGAGCCGTGACCACCCTGATCGACAGGCTCGAGCGTGACGGCCACGTGCGCCGGGAGCGAGACACCGCGGATCGGCGGCGGGTCATCGTCCACTACGACCAGTCCGGCCTCGAACTCGCCGGCCGCTTCTTCAGGCCGCTGGGTCTGCACCACGACGCGGCCACCTCGAGCTTCACGCCGGAGGAACTCGAAATCGTGAAGCGCTACCTGGCGGCCACGATCGAATCGTTCCGCTCCTACCGGGAGCAGTTGGCCTCGGAGGACAGCTGACCCGCGGTACCGACGCTCAGCTCGGCAGACTTCCGCGGATGATGCTGTCGTGGGAGTGTTCGGGGTTGCCGTCGTCGGGTTCGAGGGAGATGTCGATGATCCGGTAGCCCTGCGCGGTGACATCGGCGGGGATCTGGAACGTTCCGCCTGCCTTCGGGTCGAGGACGCCGAGGGAGACCATGCGCTTGCCGTCCACGTTGATCAGCCAAACTTCGTAGAATCCCTGGTTGGCGGTCAGGCCGTCGGCGGTGACCTTCAGCTGGCTGCCGGCGGCGGCCCGGATCAGGTCGGCGGTGCCGTCGCCGGACTTGCCGGCGAGCGGCTCGAGCTGGACGACCGCGGCCGGTGGCGGGGGAGTGTCGTCGTTCGAGGTGACCAGCTGGGTGCCGATCACGCCGGCGCCGATGCCGAGGACTGCCGCGATGCTTGCGGCCAGGGCGAGGCCAGGGAAGCGCCCCTTCGGCTGCACTGGTGTGACGGTCTCGCGCGGCGGCCGCGAATCGTGGTCCGCTGGCGCCGAAGGTTGCTCGGTGCTCGTCTGGTGGGTTCCGAGACCGAGCTCGTCGCTGACGCGCTGCCACACGTCAGGTGGTGGGAGCTCCAGGCGAGGCAACTGTCCTCTCGCCCCGGCGATCGCCCGCAGTTCGGCCAGGCTGTCGCGGCACTGCTGGCAGCGCTGGAGGTGATCGGACGCGGCCGCGTCGGGGGCGGCGTCGTCGAGCGCCCACTGGGCCAGCAGTTCGTCATCGAGATGCATCGTCACCGTTCACCTCCCTGAGTCGATCCCGCAGTTGCAGCAGACCGCGCCGTACGTGGCTCTTCACCGTGCCCAGCGGCAGGGTCAGCTGTTCCGCGATCTGCGGATACGTCCGGTCTTCGTAGAAGGCGAGCCGGAGAATGGTTCGCCGAGGGTCGTCGAGTTTGGCGAGTTCATCAGCGAGCAGGACCCGGTCGACGACGTCGTCGTCGACCTGTTCGGGCGCCGGTGCGGGCTGTGCGAGCCCGGCGGCCGCTTCGGCGTTGCGGTGATCGCGGCTACGGGCCGCGAGTCGATCGGCGATCCGGTGCCGGGTGATCCCGGTCAGCCAAGCGCCGAGCTCACCGGTGGCGGGGTCGAAGGTTGCTCGCCCCCGCCAGGCGGAGACGAACACTTGCTGAGTCACGTCCTCGGCGTCAGCCCGATCTTCCAGCGACCTCAAGGCGAGGGTGAAGACGAGGCCGGACCAGTGCCGGAAGGCATCCGCGAGGCTCTCCTCGCGGCCTTCCGCGAAGCCTTTCGCGATATCGGCCGGCGACGGTAAGCCGGCCTCGACACTGGGCACGGCCCGCACTCTAGCGAATTCATCGCCACGGCCGTCCATAGTGCGAGCGGGCTGTGGAGGCTCAGGCCTTCTGCGCAACGACATCGCGCTACCGTTCGTCACCGCCTTCCATCGAAGAGTCGGAGGTCTCATGGTGGTTGCACTCACCCCCGGTCGGGCGCCATCCGGTCATCACGCCGGTAGCGCAGTGACGACGAGGTTGTCACGGTAGCCGCCGCCGTTGTGGTCGTACGGCCCGCCGCAGGTGATGATCCGCAGTTGCCGGGCGCCGTCGCGGTGGAACACCTCTCCGAGGACAAGGCTCGACTTGGGGATGTCTTCGACTGTTCGCACCCGGTACTTCGCGACCGAGCCGTCGGTAGAGCGCAGGGTCACCTGATCGCCGGCACGCACTTTTCGCAACCGCACCAGCGGCCCGGCGCCGAACTCCTTGCTGTCTACGTGACCACCGAGTACGACGGAGCCCTGGTCGTCGTTGGGACCGGGCCCGAACTGGTACCAGCCGATCGTTGCCGGGTTGGGCGGCAACGCCATCTGGCCGTCGGTGGCGACACCCACGGCGAGCACGGGGATGTCGAGGTCCGCGGCGTCGATCTGCAGTCTGTTCGGCTGTGGACCGTGCGTCGCGGTGGGTAGATCAGCCGCCCGGGTGTGGATCTCCGTGCCGGGTTGGGAGGTGTTGGGAGCGGACCCAGGGCTGGACGGGGCCGTAGTGGGGGTCGCGACCGTTCGCGCGGCCTCCGTCCGCTCGTCTGAGGTGGTGTCCTGCCCGCAGCCGTAGAGCAGGACCTGGACGGTGAGTGCGGCCATCACGGGGATGGCCGCACCGCGGATCCGGATCACGACCGGGCACGCCTCCGGACGGCTGCCGTTCCGAAGCCCACCACGCCGAGCGCCGTCACCCCGAGGACGCCGATCAGCCACAGCGGGGTGTCCGCTCCGCTTTGCTCGGCAGCCTGACCGCCGGTTCCGCCCGGGATGCCGGACGGGTTGCCGTGGAGGCCGGAGATCGTCTGCACGGCCAGCTTGAGGGTCTTGCCGGACGCGCTGCCCCACGCGTACACGATCGTATTCGTGCCCTCCTTCAGGTTCACGTCCGCCGGGCCGATCGCGACCGTCGACGTTCCTGCGAGGACAACGTCGGCCGACACAGTGCCGGCCGGCAGATCGGCCTTCGCCTCGTTGGGGTTGGTCAGGGACTTGAAGACGGGCTTGCCGCCGGCGCGGACGTCGACCGCGGGAGCCGCGGCGTCATGCCGAACCGTGAGCCGGGCCTGGCCGGCGCTGAGCTTCGAGACGTCGTTGACATACGGCGTCAGCACCGGCTTGCCCGCGGCACTCAGGTGCGCGACGACCGTGATGTTGGCGCCACCCGGGACCTTGACGTCGTTTGCTTGAATGACCGCAGCGCCGTTCGCTCCGGCGCCGGCCGCGGTCACCTTCAGGTCGTACACACCCTCAGGCAGCTTGACCGGGTCGGTGAGCGTCCCCGGCTTGAAGTTGGTCAGCAGCGCCTTGCCATTGGCGTAGACGTCGACGGTCGGACCGGGCACCGCATGCAACACCGACACGGTCGCAGTGGCAGTCGGCTTGGCCTGCGCAGAGGCTGCGACAGCCGCGGGCAGGCCGGCAGCCAACAGGCCGGCAGCGGCCAGGACTGTGACTCGACGGACAGACATGGAAACCCTCCTAGGGGATCGGGCCTTCTTGACCTGTCTTCCGTCCGAACTGCCGCTTCGGACGCGACCATCGGCGCAAACTTGTGGAAAGGTGATGCGTTTGGCTGCCGAGTCTCGAAGGCGGAGGGCTCTCGCGTGGGGGCCGTCGGCCGGCAGTTCGCCGGCCGGACCGAGTTGATCCAGATTGTCGAGCACCCCAGGCGCCGTGCAATCGCGACGGGACGGTCGCCGGAAAGTTGCCCCGGGCCTCGAGTAAGTCACCCGAACGTCGGCGTGCGAGCGCGTAGGCCAGTTCGACAGGGGTTGGACCGGCCCTGACAACCACGCAACAGCTGTCATCGGCAACCGGTGGCATCGCCGGGCCCTACGTCCAACGCACCTGATCCACAGGGCATCGATGGGGGACTGGTCGACCCCGAGTGCTCTGGGGATGGGGCACAATTCGGTGTGTGCGGCACGCGGGAGCCTGGGGACGTTCCGAGCAGCAGCGCGACCAGCAGGTTGCCGCCACTGTGTCCCCGACGCGACGTCCGCCGGGGACACAGTCAACCTTGGCCATCGGCCGAACGGCCTAGAGGCTATCGGGGACCGGCGATCACGTACCGGAACGGGCGGATTCCGGGCGAAGGCCGAGAACCGGCCGATCGAGCAACGCTGAACTCGTCGCGCTGAGCACTCGAGGAGGTCCGTCTTCATTCGGTAGAGATTGAAACCGGGTCTATTGGAGATTCGCTACGGCGAGTTTGTTACCCCAGCTCGTATCCGTACAGGCCGGCGGGGCCATGGGCTCTCGGACGGCGCCGAATTTGGTCGCCGCGCGAACGGGACGTTCTTCCTGATCGATGCACGCACGCTGTTGTAAGTAGCGTTAGCGGCTGCTGCACCTGACATAAGATCGCATATCGGCAGGCCTCGGACTAATCTGCTCGCCGCGCCTCAAGACGCAACCTCACCAGTTCGGCCGAGCGTGACTCCAGTTGCTTTGGATCGACACCTCTTTGTTCCCACGCTGTTCCCACACTGGACTGCTGAGCGTGACATACCCGCCCGTACCCGCTGCCGAATGAGCTGATCCCGGCGGTGAGCCCGTGACAAGCTGTCAGCCGTCGGTAGACCCTGGGGGTAGCCGGACGGGCAGCAGCTGGCGGCGTGCCCGAGTGACCGACACGGTCCAGGCCAGGCCTCCGGGGGTCGCGTGGACTGGTCTGCGATCACCGTTGTCCTGCCCGCCGACGCCGTGTGCTCGCAGGCAAGCCGGTCCGGCGGGCCGTGGACGAGCCGACTTCGTCGGCGCAGCCCAGCTGAGTGTCTTCCCCTCCTGGCTTCCGATCCCGGGCCCGCCGTGCCCCCGACGCGCCACGTGCCACCCGGCCAGCGAACAACTGCCTGGCGCTCCCCGCGGCCATTGATTTTCTCGGACTTCCGCAATGCGGAACCGGCTCGCGGCGCTGGCGTCCCGCGC
Source organism: Kribbella sp. CWNU-51 (assembly GCF_054073265.1). Lineage (NCBI taxonomy): Bacteria > Bacillati > Actinomycetota > Actinomycetes > Propionibacteriales > Kribbellaceae > Kribbella > Kribbella sp. CWNU-51. Next base: position 15,055 of record NZ_JBSXMZ010000005.1, on the reverse strand, counting down.
AAGGTCGACTCCGGTCGACCTCGAAGATCGCGGGCTCGGGGTTGTCATGGGTCTTCACCAGGAGTTGGCTGTATCTGTCGGAAGCAGGCTCCGGAGTCGAGTAAGGGGAGGGAACGAGATGGATTTCTCCACGCAGTTCGAGGCCCTCGAGAAGCGCACTGCCGAGGGGCTGTCCGCGGTGAAGAGCGCGGCCGGCGAGTCGCGCGACAAACTGCGCTCGCGAATCGACCAGGCCCAGGTCGACCTCGATCAGGCGGGCAAGGATGTCGAACAGAAGGCGGGTGATACCGCCGCGCAGGCGCAGAGTAAGTGGGCGCAGATGAAGGCTGACGCGTCGGCCAAGATGGACGATGTGAAGGCGAAGATCGACAAGCGTAACGAGCAGCGCGACGCCAAGCTGGCCGCGTCCGACGCGGATTTGGCCGAAGCGGACGCAGCCGACGCCATCGACTACGCCGCATGGACGGTCGAGAACGCGCGGCTCGCAGCCCTCGATGCCATGGACGCGCGGGCATACGCCGACGAGCGGGCCAGGGCCGCAGCAAACGCTCCATAATCACGCCTGCGACGCCTTCAAAGGGACGCTTGGTCGGGTCGAGTGTCCCTCCCGCCTGCTCTTCATCCGCCGCACGAGCCCGGATCTCGACGTCCGGCGCGGTGGGAGATCGAACCGTTAGGCCGGAACGGACTGGAGCCGGAGTGCGGACCGGCGGCCGGGAGGTAACGCCTGGACCAGGAGGTGCGGATGGTCACCGAGCCCGGAGACGGCACCGCCGACCACAGGCCCGGCAGTCCTGACCGAAGCGAGCCAGCGGAGGCCGCGGAGGCGCAGACCGGGTCCACGAGCAGGTCGGGACCTGAGCCGGCGCCGGCTCGGCCGGCGTGGTCCCGGGTCTGGCCGCCGTGGACGTACTGGGTGCGGACCACGCTGGCCGTTGTCGCCACGCTGCTCGTGGTCGCCGCGGCGCGGCGGATCTCCCACGTGCTGCTCCTCGCGCTGGTCGCGTTCGTGCTGGCCATCGGCCTGGATCCGGCCGTCCAGTGGCTCGGCAAGCTGCGGATCCGCCGGGGCTGGGCGGTGGCCATCATCTTCGTCGGGCTGGTCGTGTTCCTGGCCTTGTTCGTGGCGTTGCTGATCCCGCTGCTGGCTCGGGAGGTGCCGCAGTTCGCCGCGGCGCTGCCGGGGTATCTCGCCGACCTGCAGCGGCGCGACGACTGGCTCGGCAACGCCTTCCGGCACGCCAGCGTCTCGGCCGAAGTCAGGCAGTTCATCGCCGACCTTCCGAGCAAGATCGGCGAGTCGTTCACCGCGATTGTCGGCGCCGCGGGGACGGCGTTCGGCCGCGTCTTCGACGTGTTCACCGTCGGCATCTTGTGCATCTACTTCATGGTCGCGCTGCCGGGCCTGCCCGCGACCATCGCCAAGCTGGTCAGCCGGGACCGCCGCGCCCACGTCGACCTGCTGCTCCAACGGTCGTTCGACAAGATCGGCGGCTACGTCTCCGGCAACCTGATCACCTCGGCCGTGTGCGCAGCAGCGACCGTGGTCGCGCTGCTCGCCCTGCGCATCGACTACGCGGTACCGCTGGGCCTGTGGGCCGGCGTGGCCGACTTGATCCCGCAGGTCGGCGCCTACCTCGGTGCCGTGCCGGCGGTACTGGTCGCCCTGACCGAGGGACCCGCCTACGGCGTCGCGACCGTCGTGTTCTTCATCGCCTACCAGCTGTTCGAGAACTACCTCCTGGCCCCGCGGGTGTACAAGAGCTCCATCGACCTCTCACCAGCGGCCGTCATCATCAGCACCCTCGCCGGCGGGATCCTGGCGGGCTTCGCCGGCGCACTGCTCGCCCTCCCGATCGCCGCCACCATCAAGGTCATCGCTGTCGACGTCGTCCTGGCCAGCCGATCCGACCCGCCACCTGAGGACCCCGCCAACGACGGCCCAGCGGCGCCGAACGACAGCTGAGCGCCAGCTTCCAGACCGGCAAGGCAACCCCCCGAACCGCAGGCGTGGCAGGACGCACGACCGCAAAGGTAGAAGCAGCCGCACCGCCGCGAGCTGATGGACATGGGAATCGGGGTCCCCGGCGGTGGCGGGCGGCAAGGGAGGTTGTGATGACACGCGATGAGACATCCTCGGGGATCCCATTGCGGGAGGCGGTCCTGGGAATCTGGGCGGTCCGCTGCTGGGAGCGGTCGCTGCTGACCCTGGTCACCGTGGTCGGGGTGTGGGCCGTCTTCTACCGGGTGAACGAAATCTTCGCCGCCTTTGCCTTACGTGAGGCGGCAAGGAGGCCGAGCGGCTGGCCGGCTGATCACCACCGCTTCGAGAAGCCAGCTTGCCTGCCACGGCCGGCGGCAGTGAAGGTGCGTAGGTCAAGGACTAAGGAGGAGGCGTGAGCGCGAGGGCGCGCCGTATGCTGGGCCATGCTTGTCGAGCCCGGAGCGGGACCGAGCGGTGCTGGCCGCCGTCCGGCGGAAGCGGACGGCTGCGAGGCAGCTGTTGGACGGAGTGGCGGGAGCGTGATGGCCACCGCGCGAACCACGTATCACGACGGGCGCGGCGCCGAGGGTGCCGCGCCGGCCGGCGACACGTTCGTCCGGGTCAGCCTGCGCGACCCCAGCCCGGAGGAGTTGGCGTCGGTCCAGCACGAGTTCGCGCTGCCGGGGTCGCTGATCGACGACCCGGACACGTCGGCCAATCGGCCGGCCCTGGAGGTTTCCGACCAGCTGGTATTCGCGGAGGTCAACACGATCAGTTGGGTGGCCGCCGAGGAAGCCGTACGGCTCGCGAGGGTCCAGCTGGTGCTTGGCGACGGCTTCGTAGTCAGCGTCGACCGCAACGAGCCTGCCGTGGAGCGGGCGAGTCAGGACCTCCGGGCCGACGCCGAGTTGGCCGGCGACGGCCCGGCGGCGGTGCTCACCTGCGTCCTCGACCATGCCGTGGAGCGCTACGGCCCCGTCCTCAGCGCCCTCAACGACGCGGTCGACGAGGCCACGCAGGCCGTCTTCAACGCCGATCGGTCCCGGCCGACCGAGCGCCTCTACCACCTCGCCCGGCAGGTGCTGGAGTTCCGGCGGGCCGCCGCCCCGCTGGTCGAGATGCTCGACCGCCTGGCCACCGAGTTGCCAGCGCCCACCGGCGACCGGTTCAGGCGGCACTTCCGCCTGCAGCGCCCCCACCTGCAGCACCTGGTCGATGGGGCCGACGCGCTCGGCAACCTGCTCGCCAACGCGCTCCAGGCTTACCTGGCCGAGGTGTCGGTGCGGCAGAACACCGATATGCGCCGGATCTCGGCCTGGGCCGCGATCTGGGCCGTCCCAACCCTGCTCGCCGGCATCTACGGAATGAACTTCCGGCACATGCCCGAGCTGGGGTGGCGCTTCGGCTACCCGCTGGTGCTGGTGGTGATGGTGGCCGTCTGCCTGGGACTGTACCGCGCCTTCCGGCACTACGGCTGGCTGTAGCTGGCCGACGCCGGCCAGCCGCTCAAGCGGCGCCCAGCAGGAAGACGTCCGACTTGACGTGCCGCCACACCAACGGCCGCTGCTCCGCGCACACGTGCAACCAAATCGACGGCTCGCTCGGATCGACGGGCACTCGATCACCGTCGGCCTCCTTCGCACGTTGCAAGGAGCGCGGCGACCGCGAACGCACCCCGTTGAAGGGCTTCGCGAGGCGCCGGATGCCCCCCTCCGGCGAAAGGCCCCGGCAACCTGATCCAACTGCTGATCAACATGCAGCTGCTGAACGGCGTAATCACCCTGATCATCTAAACGTTCATCCTCGTCCTGGCCAACCGGCGCAGCGTCCTTGGCGTCGCCGCCAACCGACCCGCCTGAAGGCTCTCGCCAGCGTCTGCGTCGGTGTGGTCGCCGTCCTGGCCATCGCCGTGCTGGGTCATCACCGTCGCCGGCTGGCTCGGCCTGAACTGACCCGTTGTGCGCCGCCGACGACGGACCGGACCGCGGCCGTCGTCTTGCGGGCGGACGCCTTCCTCAGGTAACCAGGAACCTCGGTGCTGCGGCGCAGAGCCCTGCGACGTCGCGTCCGGCCCGCAGTACCGTGAAGTCCGGGCGCACCAGCGCGGCTGCGGCGTTGCCGTCTGCGAGCCAGTTGTACAGGGGCGAGTCGGGTTGCACCTCGAGCACCTCGGTCCCGCGGCCGGCTAGTAGCGCCCGCTGCTGCCGTGAGAGCGGTACGCCGGTCACGCACACGAACCCGGCACGGGTCACGTCGTCGTACCGGATGTCGTCCGCCAGGAGCGCGTTCGGGCACAGCCGTCCGTTGAGGGACTTGCGGAGTCCGCGTCCTTCCACCAGTGCGGACCGGCGTAGCGGCGGCGTCTCGCTGTCGAGGAGGCGGGCACGCAGGCCGGGGATCCAGTGGAGCCGCGGGGCGATGGCCCTGCGGAGCATGTCACCGGCCCTGCCGCCCTGAGTCATGGAGACACCAATGAGCTTGGCGAGCTGGATGAGCGCCCGGGCATGCGGTTTGCGCTCCGTCTCGTAGGTGTCGAGCACCGAGTCGGGCAGGTCGCCGGAGAGGACCCCTGCAATCTTCCAGCTGAGGTTCATGGAGTCGCGGACACCGGCGCAGAGCCCTTGCCCGATGAACGGCGGCGTCAGGTGGGCGGCGTCGCCGAGGAGGAACACGTTGCGGTCACGCCAGCGGTCGGCCAGCTGCGCCCGGAAGTTGTACTCCGCCACGCGCACCAGCTCGAGCCGGTCGCACGGGATGCCCTCGACCCACGGACCTATCAGAGGACGCAGGGCTTCGATGGACTCGAAGTCAGCCGCGGTCTCGCCCTCGAGGAGCCGGAACTCCCAGCGGTAGCGGGTGTCCCCGATGCGCATGTACGTCGCCGCGCGTTCGTTGTCGCAGACCTGGTGCACGCCATCCCACTGGTCGAGCTCGACCATGCTGGCCACGTCGATCACGAGCCAGCGCTGCTCGAACTCGAGGTCCTCCATCGTCGCGCCGATCGCCGTCCGCACCACGCTGTTGGCCCCGTCGCAGCCCAGCACATAGGTTGCCAGAACGGACTCGTGCTCGCCGGTGAGCGCGTCGGTGAAGTCCACCCGGACCCGGTCCCGGCCGTCCTGGGCGACGTCGGTGACCTCGACGTTCCCGCGCAGGCCGACCGTGGTCTGGTCCTTGAGGTTGGTGCGCAGCAGGTGCTCGAGCTCGGGCTGGTCGAACATGTTGGCCCTGGGGTGCCCGTGCCGGCCGTGGTCGCCGGCCCGGTCGAACACCGCGAACACCCGGTGATTCCGGTCGATCAACTGCAGCCCGCGAGTCGGCCGGGACACGGCAGCGAACTGCTCACCGACGCCGAGCCGCACCAGGACCCGGTAGATCTCGTCGTCGAGGTGCACAGCCCGGGGCTGCGGGTAGACGCCGTCCCAGCGGTCCAGGACGAGGCAGTCGACGCCGTACTGCCCGAGAAGGGTGGCGGCGGTGACACCGACCGGGCCGGCCCCCACGATGACGACAGGAATCGGGTCGGCACTGGTCCGCTGGGAACGGTTCATCGGAGGTCTCCGACCACGAGAAGGAGGAAGGTCAAGGTCACCAGGCCGAGGACGACGGCCGGGGCGATCTCGCGCAGGCCGTCGCCGTTGCGCAGATGGGAAACGACTGCCCCACCGAGGAGCATCAGGAGTCCCGCGGCGGCCAGGGCACCGACCACCGGCACGAACGCGCCGACGAGCAGGCCGACGACGGCGAGGACCTCGAGAAGGCCGATCCGGCGGTACGCCGAGACGCTGAGGCCCACGTGTTGGGCCTTTGCGCGCATGGCGGGTACGGCGGCGAGCTTGGCCGACCCGAGGGCCGCGAAGGCCACGATGAGGAGGCCCGCAAGAATCGATGCTGGGTTCATGACAGTTCCAATCTCCAGGTGATCGCGAAGCGGTCGAGTGCTTCCTTGACCGAGGACTCGTCGGCACCAGGGGCCAGGCCGACGACGGCGACGACCGCACCGTCCTCGACCGCTCCTCGGACGCCGGTGACCGAGGGCATGTCGCGGAGTGCGTCGGCGATGGCCTCTCGGGTGGCCTCGGCGCGTAGGGCGGGCTTGAACGGCTTGCCCACGAGGGTGACGGGGAGTGCGTCGAGCACGGTGACGGCCTTGGGTGCCGCCGCCTGCTCGGGCACGTGGTCGGACGCCCAGGTACGCAGCTCCTCTGCGGTCGCGTCGGCGCCCGGGGCGAGTGTGACGAACGCGACCGGCACCTCGCCGGCGTGCACGTCCGGACGCCCCACCGCCTGCGCGGCCGTGACCGCCGGGTGTGCCAGCAGCGCGTTCTCGATGACCGCCGGGTCGATGTTGTGACCGCCCCGGATGATCAGATCCTTGGCTCGGCCCGCGAGGTGAATGAAGCCGTCCGGGTCGACGCTGGCCAGGTCCCCGGTGTCCAGCCAGCCGTCGCGCAGCTTGCCCAGCCCGTCCAGGACAGGCCCGTCAGGACCACGGTCGCTGACGTAACCGGGGAAAACGGTCGGCCCGCTGATGGCGAGCACGCCGACCCGACCCGCCGGCAGGTCGACCCACTCGCCGTCGGCGGTGACCTGGACGGCCTTCACCTGCTGATAGGGCAGGCGCTGGCCGACGGATCCGGGACGCGGATGGTCGGGAAAGCTCAGTGCACTGACGCAGGTGGCCTCGGTGAGGCCGTAGCCCTCGACCAGACGGATGCCGGTTGCTGACTCAAAGCCGTCCCGGACGGCTGGCGGCAGGGGTGAAGCGCCGACGACAGCGAAGCGGAGGCTGCTGATATCCGCGTCGACAGGACGCCCGGCGAGGACGGAGTACACGGTGGGCACGGCGCTCATCGTCGTCACCCCGTAGCGCTCGACGAGCTTCCAGAAGTGCCTGTAGAGCGCTTGGTCGCGGTAGCCCTCGGGGCCGGCCCAGATGACCTGGAGGCCTCGGAACAGCGGGGCCAGAACCGTGACGAGCAGTGCGTTGACGTGGAACAGCGGCAGCGCCGCGAACACCACCGCATCGTGCAGCAGGCCGTTGGCAGCGATCATCCACGCGTCGCTGACCTCGTTGGCGTGGGTGTGTGCGGCGAGCTTCGGTGTGCCGGTCGTGCCGCCGGTGTGGAAGACAGCGGCGATGTCGGTGGCCGCGGGTGTCTCACCCACGAAGGCATCGTGTGGCTGCTCCGCCGCGAGGGCGGACAGGTTGCCGACGCGCACGTCGCCTAGCGGATCCGGCTCCGCCTCGACCGAGCCGGTCCGCGTCGGGCCGAGGGCGAGGAGGGCTTCCAGCCCGGCCTGTACGGCGAGCTTCCGGGCACTCTTCCACACCTCGGGCGCGAGTTCGGGACCGGCCGCCAGGAGGATCCGGGCGCCCGACCTGCGCAGGAGTTCGGCGGTGTGCGCCCCGGAGAGTCCGATGTTGATCGGCGCCGCGATCCCGGCGAGCTCTGCGGCCAGGATTGCGGTGACGAGCTCGTCGCAGTTCGGGGCGAAGAGGGCGACGCCGTCGGTCCGGCGTACCCCGAGGGTGTGGAGCACGTTGGCGTAGCGATGTACGTCGCCCAGCAGCTCGGCGTACGTTCGCTCCGTCGGCTGGTCCCACCGTTCGCCGTCCGGGAGCACGGACAGGGCGACGCGATCCGGCCACAACCGGGCGGCCCGGACGAGGAGCTCGTACGTCGTGCCCGGAAGCCCGCGGTCGGCAAGCGGCACGGCCTCGATCGCAGCGACGTCGCCGGGCCCGTCGTACGTCGGCCAGCGCAGCTCACCCATCAGGCGGCCCTCACGACGGTGCGCTGCCGACCGAGGTCGATCGCACCGTCGTCGGTGCCGATGGCCACCTCGACGACGTCGCCGTGCTTGAGGTACTTGGGGTTGTGGGCCTGCCGCTGGAAGAAGATCTTCCACTTCAGCGCCGGGGGCAGGAACGCGGCGATGATCTCGACCGGCTTCGGCGGTGCGCTGAGGGCGGTGCCCTTCGGGGTTCCGGTGAGGAGCAGGTCACCGGCGTCCAGCCGCTGGAACCGGCTCAGCGCCTGCAGGGCCTCGAAAGGTGGGTAGACCATGTCGTCGTCGACGACCGAGTCCTGGCGCAGCTCGCCGTTGACCCAGAGGCGCAGGCGCAGGTCGCCGAACCGCTTGAGCTCGTCGTCGTCGAGCAGGACCAGCGATGGCCCGACCGGCGTGAAGGTTGGGTACGACTTGGATTCGAAGAATTGGGTCTTGGGCAGCTGCACGTCCCGGGCCGAGACATCGTTGGTCACCACCAGGCCGGCCACGAACGAGGTCCAGTTGTCTGCCGTGACCTGCGTGCCCACCGGCAGCTCTCGGCCGATCACCAGGCCGATCTCGACCTCGTAGTCCAGGCAGCGCACGTGCTCGGGGCGGATGATGTCGTCGAACGGGCCGCTGAGCGAGCCCGACGTTTTGCGGAAGAACGTCAGCGGGATGGTGACCGGGTCGAGCCCTGAATCCTTCACATGGCTGGCGAAGTTCGTCATCTGCGCCACCACCCGGCAGGGCGCCGTCACCGGGGACACCAGCTCGAGGGTGGCCGGGTCGACGGTTGTCCTGCTGCCCCGGGCCGCCTCGATCTGCTCGCGCTCGGCGAGCAGGCCGCCGGTGGTCGTGGCGTCGGTGTCGATGCGTGCGGCGCCGCCGGGAGTGTGCACCCACCAGGCTTCGGGCGTGCGAAGGATCGTGATGCTCATGTACTCGTCACTTTCAGGAGGCCGCGCAGGCGGGTCAGGTCGAACTCGTTGTCGTCACGCAGCGAACGAGCCATCGACACCAGCTCGTGCAACGCGTCTCGTCCTGGGGTGAGACCCAGGAAGTCCTTGGTGGCCGGCGGTCCCCACTGGGCCAGCCCGGACACCGTCATCGGTGACCAGCCGGGCTCCAGGCTGGAGTCGAACAGGTCGCCGTCCGCGAAGTGCTCGACCAGGAGCCCGTCCGGGTCGCGCCAGTAGTCGAAGATCTGGCTACCCTCGATGTGCCTGCCGATCCCCCAGGAGCGGTGGAAGCCGAGGTCGCGGAGGTACTCTCCGCCGGCGGCCATCGCGTCGAGGTCTCCGACCTGGTAGGCCGAGTGCACGTACCGGTTGCTGGGACCGAGCATCATCGCCAGGGTGTGGTGGTCGGTGGGAGTCATGCCTCGGTCGCAGCGGATGAAGCTCATGGTTGGCCCGCGTTCGCGTTGCCCCTCGTAGTACTTGAAGTCGCTGACGATGAGACCGAGGTGCTCCAGATACCAGTTCAGGGTCTCGACGTACTTGGTGGTCTGCAGCACGACGTGGCCCAGCCGCTGGACCTTCGCGGGCTCACGCGGCGGGCGCTGCGTAGCGTTGGCGCGCCGCACATCGTGCCCGGAGTTGAACACCTGCGTCGGCTGGGGCGGCAGGGTTGCGAGCTCGTGGGTGCCGGCGACAACCCGGACCATGACCCCACTCGGGTCGCTCAGGTCCACAGTGAACCCGCCCAGGTGCTCCGGCAGCTTCTCGACCGTCGTCCCGGTGGCGTCGGCGAGCCGCACCAAATCGGTGGAGTCCGCCGCCCGGAAGGCCGCACCGAGGTACCTCGAGCAGGGTCCGCGCCGGACGACCACACACGGATCGCCGGAGTCGGTCCCGCGCAACAGCAGCTCGTCCGCCGTCCGGATCACCGTGGTGAACCCGAACGCGTGCGCGAAGCGCTCCGAGGCGACCAGGTCGGGCTTGACGAACTGGAGCCAGGCCAGGTCGAGGACCTTGATGACGGGGTTCCTCGCGCGCCCCGGATGCTCGGCGCGTAGCGCGCCCTGCTCGCTGTGCAGGTCGTTGTGTGTCCCGCGGTGACTGGTCATCTGCTGCTCCTCGGTGAGTTACTGACGATATCGTCACTCACGAGCATATGTTCAGTCAAGAGCATCTGAGGAAATCGTCATTTCTGACAGCACCACGCTAGGATGGGTGCACGCCACCCGCCGATGGAGACGCCGAGGAGATCATGAGCAACGCACCGACGCAGCAGGCCAACCGGCTGGACCGTCGCAAGGCCCGGACCCGAGCGGCTCTGATCCGGGCTGCGCAGACGCTCATCGCCGAGGGCAGGACGCACGTGCCGATCCTGGAGATCACCCAGGCCGCTGACGTCGGGATGGGCTCCTTCTACAACCACTTCGAGACCAAGGAGCAGCTGTTCGAGGCAGCGGTCGAGGCGGTGATGGACGGCTACGGTCAGCTACTCGACGACCTGACCGCCGACATCGAGGACCCCGCGGAGGTGTTCGCCTGTAGTTTCCGGCTCACCGGACGGCTCCAACGCCGGGAGCCGGAGCTCAGCCGGGTCCTCCTCAACAACGTGCTCCGGCTGCTCAGCGCCGACAACGGCCTGGCACCGCGCGCCCGGCGCGACATCGCGGCCGCCGTGGAAGCCGGCCGCTTCGACGTCGAGGACCTCGACGTCGCGGTCACGATGGCTGCCGGCGCCCTGATCGCCCTCGGCCAACTGCTGCACGACCAGCCCGACCGCGACGTCGAGGAGACCACCGACCGGTTGACCGCGGACCTGCTGCGCATGTTCGGCGTACCGCGGCGGCAGGCGCAGCGGATCTGCTCGCTGCCGCTGCCGGAGATCGGCGCCGTTCGAGGCGACGGCTCGGCGGCCTGACGCTTCGCGTCGCCCCGCGGCCCGGGGTCGACCAGCTACCAGCGCACGCCGGGCAGCCGCCACCGCGGCGCGCCCGGGTCCCCTCCGGACCCTCGGTGCGCCAGGCCTTCCGCGGTGGCGTCGGCTCGGGCGGCGCCTGGCTGCTGCGCGCCTCCTCGGCCTGGCCGCGTGCCTGCCTGTCTCCCGCGACGTCGCCAGCACCTCTCCCGCTACGCCGAACGACCCCATGCTGACGAAATCGTCACTTTCGAGGTATCCTTCAGTCAATTGGCTGCCTAACCGGGCACCACGACCTGCAAACGTCGCCACCTGTGACCACGAGGAGATCCTTCGATGAACACCGCCACCACCTCCAGGCTCGCCGAGAGCGCTGCTCCCCTCGACGTGCTTTTGGTCGACGCCGCCCTCGGCCCGGTGCGCCGCTTCGTCCCCGACATGTCGACGGCGAAGTGGGCGGTCTCTCTCGCGCGCAAGCCGGCCATCACCGCGCGGCGGCTGGGCGGGCTGGGTGCCGAGGCCGGGCGGATCCTCACCGGCACCTCGACGCTGGCGACGCACCGCGGAGACCGCCGGTTCACCGATGTCGCCTGGACCGAGAACCCGTTGCTGAAGCGGCTGGTCCAGCTCTACCTGGCCGGCGGACAGACCGTCGAGCAGCTGGTCATCGACGCCGACCTCGACCCACGCGATCGCAGGCGCGTGCGGTTCTTCCTCGAGAACGTCATCCAGGCGACCGCTCCCAGCAACGTCCCACTGGTCAACCCGGCCTCGGCCAAGGCAGTCATAGACACCGCCGGGCTGAGCCTGGTGCGCGGGGGCAAACAGCTGGTGACCGACCTGGCCTCGGCCCCCCGCGTGCCGGAGATGGTCGACGGCAGCGGCTTCCTCCTGGGCGACAACATCGCCGCGACGCCAGGCGGGGTCGTCTTTCGCAACGAGGTGCTGGAGCTGATCCAGTACGCGCCGCAGACCGACGAGGTCTCCGAGGTGCCGGCGCTGGTGATCCCGCCCACCATCAACAAGTTCTACGCGCTCGACCTCGCCCCGGAGCGCAGCCTCGTGGAGTTCGGCGTCCGGCAGGGCAGGCAGATGTTCGTCGTCTCCTGGCGTAACCCGGACTCGCGGCACGCCTCCTGGAACTTCGACACCTATGTTCGTGCCGTCCTGGACGCCCTCGACGCCGTTGAGGAGTTGACGGGCAGCGCGCAGACGGTGCTCGGTGGAGTGTGCTCCGGCGGCATCCTCGCGAGCATGGCAGCGGCCTACCTCGCCGGTATCGGCCGGCAGGACCGGCTGGCCGGGCTCTGCCTGGCGGTGACGGTCATCGACAACCACGATGCCGGGACGGTGTCGGCCCTCGTCGACGAGGGGCTGGGGGGTCTGGCAAAGGCGAAGTCGGCGCGCAAGGGATACCTCGACGGCCGGGCGCTGGCCGAGGTGTTCGCGTGGCTCCGGCCCGGCGACCTGGTGTGGAACTACTGGGTCAACAACTACCTGCTCGGCAAGCGACCGCCGGCGTTCGACATCCTGTTCTGGAACTCCGACACCACCCGGATGACCGCCGCACTGCACGCCGACTTCATCGACCTGGCGATGGAGAACTCGCTGACCCGGCCCGGGGCCCTCACCGTCCTCGGCGTGCCGATCGACCTCGGCGCGATCACGGTTGACACCTACGTGGTGGCCGGCATCGCCGACCACATCACCCCGTGGGAGAACTGTTACCGCAGCGCCCAGCTCTTCGGCGGCACGACCCGATTCGTGCTGTCCACCAGTGGTCACATCGCTGCCCTGGTCAATCCGCCGGGCAACCCCAAGGCGTCCTTCCACACCAACGACGACCTGACGTCCGACGCCAAAGTCTGGCTCGAGGGCTCCGACGTCCACCACGACACCTGGTGGACCGACCTCGGTCGGTGGCTCGACGAACGCTGCGGCGCGCAGCGTCCGGCGCCCAAAGCGCTCGGCTCGCACCGCCTAGGCGTGCTCGCGGAGGCGCCCGGCACCTACGTCTTCGACAAGTGACCAGGTTCCTCCGGGTCCGTGCCCTCGGCCACGACATCCGGGTTACGGTCCGGCCGGGCACGGCGCCCGGGCCGCCGCTGGTGCTCTGCAACGGCATCGGGGCCAGCCTCGACCTGCTCCAGCCGTTCGTCGACGCCGTCGACCCGCGGATCGAGGTCGTCCGGTTCGACGTACCGGGCGTGGGTGGTTCCCCGATGCCGAAGGTGCCGTACAACTTCGCGATGCTGGCATGGCTCGTCGCGACGCTGGTCGACCGGCTCGGCTACGACCGGTTCGACGTCCTCGGCATCTCCTGGGGCGGCGGCCTGGCCCAACAGCTGGCGCTCCAGTACCCGCGTCGCTGCCGACGGCTGGTGCTGGTCAGCACCGGGACCGGCATGCTGATGGTCCCGGCCCGCCTCAGCGTGCTCAGCAAGATGCTCACCCCGAGGCGCTACCGCGACCCGGCGTACGCCAAGGCCATCGCACCGGTGCTGTACGGCGGCCGGATGCGCCGGCGGCCCGACGAGGTCAGGCACGTGGTGTATCAGGAGGAGCGCCTCGGGTCCAGGACCGGATACTCCCTCCAGCTCCTCGCCGGGATCGGCTGGTCGAGCCTCCCCGCTCTGCCGCTCATCCGGCAGCCCACCCTCGTCCTCGCCGGGAACGACGACCCGTTGATCCCGCTGGTGAACGCGCGGATCATGCGGACGTTGCTACCCCACGCCACGCTGCACGTCTTCGACGACGGCCACCTCGGGCTGCTCACCGCCGCCGACGAGCTCGGCCCGCTCGTCTCGCAGTTCCTTACCTCCCAGAGAGCCGATGGCGTCTCATCGAGCCGCTGAGGCTCGCTGCCCGCTCTCCCGAGGTCCGTTCGCTCGGCGAACACAGGATCGCAACACCTCCTGGCCGTCGACGTAAGCGCATCGAGCTACGTCTTCACCAACGGACGCGACACCTCGGTGCTGCGTGAGCGCAGTCATTCACCGAGCGCCTTGCCTGCGCGTCCATCCGCAAGCCGAGGTGGCGCCGGCCCCGAGGAGTCCCCGGATGACGACGTTCACCGCACCCAGATTAGGCAGTTCGTAGCGCGAGATCGCCAACTCACGCGTTTCCGGGAGAAGCCCGGCGGAGCTCGTCGATAGTGAGGGTCGACTTGAGCCTCACAATCGCATACCCACAAGCCGAGATTCGCGTCGCCGCCCTTGTCGCCGGAGCGGGCATGCACGATCTCCCCGAGTGAGGCGACGACCAATTCACCGGCGGTCCATGGCTCGGGGACCGAGGACACGGGCGACGGTTGGTCCGCCGCGGTTGTAGCCGTCCATGCAGCCAGCAGGCAACAGCAGCACGAACGGATGGTCCGCTCGACCAGAGTGCCGATCGCGGACGACCAGCTAACTGAGGATTTCGTCATGTCTTCGCCATGGCAGCTTGACCGGATTGCACTACTGACGATATCGTCAGGACTGCAGAAACATTACAAGAGGCTCTCATTGGGCCCGAATCTAACGAAGGTGGTAGCTCATGACGCAGCACACGAACTTCTCCACGCGACTGGATGATCTGCAGAAGCGGGTTGCGACAGCCAAGTCGGCGGTGCAGACGGCCGCGACCGAGTCCGAAGCACAACTCAAGGAGCGGATCGACCAGGCCCAGTCCAACCTGGACCAGTCAGCCCAGAACGCACGGCAGGAGACCTCGCAGGCCGCCGACAGCGCTCGGGCGAAGTGGGCGCAGGTACAGGCCGACGCCGCGGCCAAGATGAGCGACGTCAAGGCAAACATGGACAAGCGGACCCGCCACATGGACGCCAAGGTCGCCGCCGACGACGCCGACTGGGCAGAAGCTGACGCGGCCGAAGCCCTCGACTTCGCCGACTGGGCGGTCGACAACGCGCAGCTGGTCATCCTCGATTCCATCCACGCCCGCGCCTACGCCGACAAGCTCGCCAAAGCCGCAGACAACTCGTAATCCCCCAATCGGACCGGTGGCCACGAAGCCCCAGTCCTCCTTACAGCCCTCGCGCCGCGCCGGGCAGGAATGGTTGACGACCTGCCCGGGCGGCATCACCCAAAGGAAGTTTGCAATGACTAATGACCTGAAGACCCCCGACCCGGTGCCCGACACGATGCGGGCCGGCGCCCAGGACCCGTCGGCGGTCAAGGTGCACGACCTCGCCTGGCTGGAGTTCGAGAAGCCGGATCTGGACCGGGACGCGGTCGACCAAGCAGCAGGCAAGGCTGTTGTCGACGCATTCACCAATCCCCGGAAGCCGGAGATCCAGCCATGACTACCCCACTCCTTGTTTCCTTGGCCGCGCTCATCGCTGTCGCCTTTGCGGCGCTGGGCGCAAGCAAGATCCGAGCCGTTCCGGCGATGCAGGCCCGGGCCGCGCACGTCGGCTTCAGT
>NZ_JBSXMZ010000049.1:0-5588 GCF_054073265.1 Kribbella sp. CWNU-51 | reverse complement strand
AGTCGGACGCCTTGTGCGGTGGTGAGCAGCGAACTGGTCTGCAGCCGGCCCTCGGCCGCTTCAACCGGGTGCTCCTCGGGCTGCTGTGCGGGTGCGGCCGGCGCTGCGCTGGATCGGCGAGGTGCACGGGAAGCTTTGGGCTTCGGGGGCATGGAACTCCTCAGAGATGGTGCGGTGAGGTCCCGGTACCCGCGACTACACCTCAGCCCTCCTAGATGGGCTATAGCTCGAGGACCCGGTCGTCGAGCCATGGAACGATCTGCCCGAGCACGAGCTCCTTGAAGTGGTCGGTCTCCCGATGCGCCGCGAATGCCTCCGGCGACGTGTAGCGCTCCAGCAGTACGTAAGAGCGATCGTCATCCAACTGACGGTAGGCGACGAACGAGATGTTGCCCGGTTCACTCCGTGCGGCCTCGATCAACTGCGGGAGCAGCGCCGGTCACGGGACCTCCTCATCGGGCGAGGCTGAGAATGCGACGCGAGCCCGACGTCTCTTCGCCCCACAGCGAAGCGTCACCCCAGCCGGGACCTCGACTACCGATGGAGTGGCGCCTCGGAGACAATTGGGGCGGTCGCGCGCTGGTCCTTCAACGCGCGCGACCTTGGCAGCTGATGGACCCCGCGGGTGTTTCAACCACCTGCCCGTCCGGTTCCCCATAAGACGCCGATCACTCGTTGGCACGGTCTCGCTGGCCCGCTGCGGTTGCGGCGGCCGGGCACACCGTGTGACTGAGCGGGAGCGCAAGTGATGTCGAATGCCTGTGGCTGACGACATGACTTGTATGCGAAGCAGCACCGAGGTTTCTGGTCGTCTGAGAGCGTGCCCGCCGCGAAACGATCGCTCGCTGTCTATGACCGTTGCTCCGGACAACTGCTGCGGGGTGATCGGGGGCGGTCCGTGCGTTCGGCGGCCGCGGGCCGGTGGTGGCGCGGACCGTATCTGCGGCGCGCCAGCCGCCGAACGCTCGGGTCAGGGGTGGCTACATGCCGGAGCGGTAGGTGTCGTCGTAGTAGCCGCCGAGGCGGGTCCGGTAATCGTCGTTGACCCCGGCGTCTGGGTCGTACTCGGGGGCGTCCTTGATCTGATCCTTGGTCCGGTCGACATAGACCTTCTCGTCGTCATGGTCGACCCGCTCGACCACACCGGCAGGCAGCAGCACCTTGCGCCCGAAGATCCACGGTCCGGTGTCGACCACCAAGCCGGAGGTGCCGGTCTGGCCAGTGGCTTCGTCGACCTTGCCGATATCGCCGTCAACGGCGGCGATCTTGTACCCGGTCAGGTCGGTGCCCTCGGTGTAGCCGGCCGTCGTTCGGTAGTTCCACGGGTCGAATGCATTCATCGACATGGCGGTTCGCCTTTCGTACCAGTGGGCAGTTCGCCCAGCAGGGAACCCGTGACACGCGTGCGCCAGCCCGAGACCGGCACCCGGTGTCTCGAGCATGGTGCGAGCCCGGTACCCACCACCCGCGCAATCAAGCAAGACACCGCGGTTCTGCCTAGGCGATCTGAGTACGCAGTAAGCCACCGACTCTGCGACCGACCTGGCCGACATCAACATAATTTCGGTGCATCAGCGATCCGACGTTTGGGCCGCGGCAGCCAGGTGACTCGGACGTTCTCTTCGTTTGCCTGAGGGTACCGAACAGCGGTGAGGCGAGTTGGGGAACTGATCGCGGCCCGGTACAGGGTTGTCGGCGTCCTCGGGCGCGGCGGGATGGGAGAGGTGTACCGGGCGACTGATGTGGTTCTGGGCCGCGAGGTGGCTGTCAAGGTCATGCTGCCCATCCCTGAGACGCTTGCCGCAAGGGAGCGCTTCGTACGCGAAGCGCGAGCCAGCGCCCGGCTACGCCATCCACACGTCGTGGCAGCCTATGACTTCGGTCAGTATGGCGCGGCCTATTACCTTGCAATGGAACTTGTTCTAGGCCGAACGGTGGGCGAGGAGCTCAGGCGGCTCGGTCCGCTTCCGTCGGACCGGGCTGAGCATATGGTCAGGCAGGCTGCCGCCGGGTTGGCAGCCGCGCACGCTGAGGGCATCGTCCACCGGGACATCAAGCCCGACAACCTTCTGTTGACCAGCGACGGATTTGTGAAGGTCGCCGACTTCGGCATCGTTCGGTTCCTCGACGACGCCACAACGACGATGACCTCGGCTGGCCACATTGTCGGCACGAGCCACTTTCTCTCGCCGGAGCGTGTGTTGGGAAAGCCCGCGGAGCCGGCGTCCGATGTCTACGCCCTCGGCTGTGTGCTGTACCAGCTGCTCACCGGTCGTCCGCCATTCGTCTCCGAGAGTCCTGCGTCGGTCATGTTTCAGCACGTTCAGCGCAAACCGACACCACCGACGGAGCTTCGGGCGGAATTGCCCAGTGAGCTCGAGGCGCTGACTCTCTGGATGCTCACGAAAGACCCCGGCCAACGACCGACCGCAGGTGAGATCGCGACCGGCGTCTGGCCGTCCACCGTCATAGGCCCCGAAACCGACATGGCGACAACCGTGGTTCTGCCCGTACGTCGGAAAGCCCCGAGGTCGGTGTTCATCGGGGTCGCCGCGGCCGCCGCTCTCGCGGTGTCTGCAACCGTTGGCGTCCTCTCTGGAGCGACAGATGCACAGCTCCCGACCGACTCTGACCTCAACCCGTCGGAAGCCGAACGCACCGCACCGCCCGCCCCGAGTACGACGAAGACACCCGCTCCAACGGCCGTCCGAACGGTTACCCGCACAACGACGTCCAAGCCCTACGTGGCGCCCCAACCCAGTCCTGCCAAACCGGGGACATCATCGTCACTCTCACCGAAGACATCATCGCCACAGCAACAGACGCATGCCGGCCCGCACGGTCCGGCGAAACACGAGACGCGTGGCCCGTTGAAGCCGAAGAAACCCAAACCTTAGCGGCCGACCGAGCTGCGATCGGTGCCTCAGGCCTGGTGCAGTTGTCCTCACTGGTGCCGACCCGGTCGACACGGGATTGAGCAGGATCCGTAGGGCGTGCATGGGCTGGCGTGGCGAGGGGCACTCTGGGGGCCTGTACGTCGAAACCAGAAGAGGAGAGACCAATGGGTACGGACGACAAACTCAAGAACACGGCCGAAGAGGCCAAGGGCAAGGTGAAGGAGAAGGCCGGCGACGCGACGGACGATCGCGACCTGCAAGCTGAAGGTGAGGC
This sequence comes from Kribbella sp. CWNU-51, assembly GCF_054073265.1. Taxonomy (NCBI): domain Bacteria; kingdom Bacillati; phylum Actinomycetota; class Actinomycetes; order Propionibacteriales; family Kribbellaceae; genus Kribbella; species Kribbella sp. CWNU-51. Next base: position 2,417 of record NZ_JBSXMZ010000049.1, on the reverse strand, counting down.
AGACCAGACCAAGGCGAACCTCAAGCAGGCCGGCGAAAAGGTGAAGGACGCCTTCAAGGATTGACGCCTTGAGTAGTGGTCGGTCCCTGGTGCTGTCGTCTCAACACCGGGGACCTGGGACGGCATGACCTCGACCTCAGCGCCGTCCCTGTACGCCAGGTGCCCCGCAGCGCGCAACGTACTCAGTTCTGGCGAGGCACCCGCGAGTGTCGATCAGGTCTTTGTGCGCGTCGCGGAGCTTGCGGTGTCATTCTGGGACTAGCGCCTGAGGACTTCTAAGGCGCGGGCGCACAGCATGCGGCTGTGGGCTGACGCGGCGCCGCGGAATGGAGCGGCCTCGGTGCCTATTTGCTGCTGCTTTCCCGCACGGTGCGAGGCGTCCTATCGATGCATGGGTAGCCTGTCTTGGCGCGGCCAACGCGGTCACATTGCCGGCAACCCACCGTCCGCGTGACTGTGACGATTGGGTGCGCGGGCCGGAGGGTACCGGCGGGCAACTGGATCACCGTATGAGGAGGTACTGCGATGAGCACCACTCCTGTTCCCCCTGTTCCGCCGGTGGTGCCGGGAGGCGATCCGGACAATCCCGATGTCGTCACCCGGCCGGGAGACGACAGCCCGCTGGAGCAGCCGATTCCGGAGCCCGACCCCGACGAAGATCCCAACGAGCAACTTCCGCGAGAATAGGGGCCGAGCGCAACGCCGGCGCGGGACACGAGCCAGATTCATCGACTTCTGCACCAAAGAGCTCAGATCCATCAGAGCGCGTCCGTCGCGGCGGAGGCGATGTTGCGTTGCATACCGCCGAAGACGAGGCCGTGGAACGGCTTGATCGCCCACCAGTACAGGTGCCCGGGCAACCCGTGTGGATGGAACAGCGCCCGTTGGCGGAAGACGGTGTTGCCCGCGTCGTCGTGGTCGACCACGAGTTCGAGCCAGGCCAGGCCGGGGAGCCGCATCTCGGCGCGGAGCCGGAGGAGCTTGTGATCTTCGATCTCTTCGACGCGCCACCAGTCGAGCGGATCGCCCACGGACAGGTCACGTGGATTGCGCCGGCCGCGGCGCAGACCTGGACCACCGAACAACCGGTCCAGCAGGCCCCGGGCCCACCAGCCGAGGCGCCAGGAGTACCAGCCGTTTCCCCCGCCGATGCCCTCGATCACCCTCCACAGCTGGTCGCGGCTCGCACGTACGACGCTTTCGCGCTCGTCGACGTACAAGGAACCGCCGGACCAGTCCGGGTCACTCGGCAGCGGATCGCTCGGTGCGCCGGGCATTGACGCGGACGCCCAGGTGGTTGTCACGTCCAGCTCGCGGACCCGCTTGAGCGCGAGTTCCACCGCCCGATCGAAACCGATCAGTCCGGATTCCGGATCGGGCACGTACTTCGCGATGTCGTGCTCCTTGCAGACGACCTCGTGGACCAGGCTGTCGACCAGCGGTCTGGCGATGCTGCTCGGCACCGGGGTGACCAGACCGATCCAGTGACTCGACAGCGACGGCGTGAGCAGCGGCAGCAGGACGATGCGCCGTTGGTTGAGGTGGGCAACCTTCGCGTAGCGCTGCATCATGTCGCGATAGGTGAGGACATCAGGACCGCCGACGTCGAATCCGCGGCTCACGTCGGCCGGCATCGACGCGCTGCCGACCAGATAGCGCAGGACGTCGCGTACGGCGATCGGCTGGATCCGTGTGCTGAGCCAGCGTGGGGTGACCATCACCGGCAGGCGGTCGGTCAGGTGCCGCAGCATCTCGAACGACGCCGAGCCGGAGCCGAGAATCACGGCCGCGCGCAGCACGGTGACCGGCACGCCGGATGCCAGCAGGATCTCGCCGACCTCGCGCCGGGATGCCAGATGCGGCGAGAGTTCCTCGCCTTCGGGGTAGAGGCCACCGAGGTAGACGATGCGGGTGACGCCGGCCTCCCTGGCGGCCGTCCCGAACGTCAACGCATTGTGCCGGTCGCGCGCCGCGAACCGCCGGCCGGTACCGAGGGAGTGGATCAGGTAATAGGCGATGTCAACGCCGTCCATCGCTCCCCGCAGTTGGCGTGCGTCCGCGGCATCCGCTTCGACGACGTCGACTTCGTCGTACCAGGCCCGATCTCGGAGCCGGTCCGGGTTCCGTGCCATCGCGCGGACCCGGAAGCCGGCCTCGAGCAGTTCCGGCACGAGGCGGCCACCGATGTAGCCCGTGACTCCGGTGACGAGAGCAAGACGCTGGTTCATGACTCCCGGTGCCCGGAGTGCGCCGAGCAAATGCGGTCGAGGCACGGGCGACTGCTGGGCTAGGCGTTGACAGACCTGTGCAGCTGGGCCAGTTGGTTGGTTGGTTGGGGGGTTTTGGTGGCGGGTACCGGGCGGCTAGTTTCAGTGGTGGTACGGAAGGGTGCCATTTCGGTAAGTCCTTGTTGCGAG